>CBDDHW010000041.1:0-52167 GCA_965228575.1 Rhodospirillaceae bacterium
AATCCATCAGTACTCTTTGCTGCAGGACTGTTAGCGCGCAAGGCGCGCGAGAAAGGTCTGACCCGCAAGCCGTGGGTCAAAACTTCCCTCGCGCCCGGATCGCAAGTCGTCACTGATTATTTGACCAAAGCCGGTTTGCAAGAAGATTTGGATGCCCTTGGCTTCAATACTGTGGGCTACGGGTGCACAACGTGTATTGGTAACTCTGGTCCTCTCGATGACAACATTGCGAAATCCATTGAGGAAGGTGACCTCGTCGTTACCTCAGTGTTGTCCGGCAACCGCAATTTCGAAGGGCGCATCAGCCCGCACGTTAAGGCAAACTATCTCGCCTCTCCGCCTTTGGTCGTGGCATATGCGTTGCTCGGCACAATGTCGGTGGATATCACTAAGGATGCGATTGGCACGGACAAGGATGGCAATCCTGTCTACCTCAAAGACATTTGGCCCAGCCCGAAAGAAGTCGCCGATTTCATCACGCGTTTCTTAACTCAAGAAATGTTCTCTTCACGTTATTCTGATGTGTTTAAGGGCCCGCCCGAATGGCAAGCGGTTAAAGCCGAGGAGAGTGAAACCTATAATTGGGATCCGAAGTCGACGTATGTCGCCAACCCGCCGTACTTCGAAGGTATGGGTAAAACACCCGAGGCGATCCAAGACGTTGTTGGTGCGCGGCCGCTGGCAATTCTGGGAGACTCGGTCACCACCGACCATATTTCTCCCGCTGGGTCCATCAAGAAAGACAGCCCGGCAGGCAAGTACCTTACGGACAACGGGGTCGCGCCAAAGGACTTTAACTCCTACGGTGCGCGCCGCGGTAATCATGATGTCATGATGCGCGGAACCTTCGCCAACATTCGCATCAAGAACGAAATGGTTCCGGGCGTCGAAGGTGGTGTGACGGTGCATCAGCCGTCCGGTGAGCAACTCGCCATTTACGATGCAGCGATGAAGTACAAATCCGAAGGCGTGCCGCTCGTTGTCGTCGGCGGGAAAGAGTATGGAACTGGGTCGTCCCGTGATTGGGCGGCGAAGGGAACAAATTTACTCGGCGTTAAAGCCGTCATTGTTGAAAGCTTTGAACGCATCCACCGCTCCAATCTTGTTGGCATGGGCGTTCTGCCGCTCCAATTTAAAGATGGCGTGACGAGAAAGAGCCTGAAATTGAACGGAACCGAGACCTTCGATATTACCGGTCTTAATGCGATCAAGCCGCAAGGTGATGTGTCCGTTAAAATCACGCGGGCCGACGGTAGCAGCGAAACCATCACAGCCCTTTGTCGGATCGATACGGCAGGAGAGATGGACTACTACAAGAACGGCGGCGTTCTACACTACGTTCTTCGCGGACTTGCCGCTTAAGACAAAGGCTTGGCCTTGCCGGCATATGCGTCGGCAAGGCCCTTACCTTTGGGATGTGCCTGGGCTGACGTTAAGCCAGCCCCTTCTCGACCATCAGCGACAATCGCCGGGCAAAGGCCGCGGGATCAGGAACCGGTTCGCCTTCAACAATACGCGCTTGATCCAGCAACAGATGGGCCACATCGTTTAACGTATCGTCGGGCAAGTCGGTCATGCGTTTAATCAGGCCATGGCTGGGGTTGATCTCCAAAACCTTGGGAATGGACCCGGGGCCCTCGCCATGTTGCTTGAGCATGCGGGCGAGATGAAGACTCATTCCCCCGGCTTCTGATACGAGACAAACCGGGCTGTCCGTGAGCCGGTCCGATGACCGAACATCGGCAACAGCATCGCCCAATGTTTTCTTCAAGTTCTCAATCAAAGCGTTGATGGTTTCATCGGGCGCCGCATCGTCTTTTGCTTTGTCCGACTTTTCATCGCCTGCGATTTTTGAGAGATCCGCACCGGCCTCTGCGACCGATTTCAAAGACATTTTTTCGTACGTCCCGACGCTGGGCACCCAGAACTCGTCAATTGGATCTGTCAAAAGCAATACTTCAATACCTTTGGCGACAAAGCCTTCTAGTTGAGGGCTGTTTTTCAGGACGGTCGCGTTTTCCCCAGTGATATAATAAATGGCGTCCTGACCGTCTTTCATGCGGCCAACGTAATCTTTTAGGCTGATAATGCCGTCGCCTGCCGTTGATTTGAATCGCGCGAGTTCTAGAAGATCGTCGCGGCGTTCGAAATCTTCGTAGAGACCTTCTTTGAACACCGCGCCAAAGACGGTCCAGAATTTTTCGTAGTCCTCAGTATTTTTTGCGCGATCCTTCAAGTCTTTGAGGAGGCGTTTGACAATCCCGGTTTGTATTTTTCTTAAGACCGGATTGTTCTGCAGCATTTCGCGGCTGACGTTGAGTGGAAGGTCGTTGGAATCCACCACCCCGCGCACAAAACGCAGGTACTGGGGCATAAGACCTTCAAGCCCGTCAGAGATAAAGACTCGGTTTACGTAAAGTTTGACATGGCCCTTGCGCTCCGGACTGAACAGGTCAAATGGTTTTGTGCTCGGTACGAACAACAATGCGGAATATTCGATGGCGCCCTCGGCGCGGTAGTGCAGTGTGTGCCAGGGTTCGTCAAAGCTGTGTCCGACGTGGTGATAGAATTCTTTGTATTGCTCGTCGGTGATATCGTTCTTGGGACGCATCCATAGCGCGGAGGCTGAATTTAATGTTTCTGCTTCAGCGTCCTTTTCTCCAGGAATTGGATCTAGAATGACGGGGAGTGCAATGTGATCGGAGTAGGTCTTAACAATGGTGCGCAACCGCGCCGGCTCCAAAAACTCCTCAGAGTCCTTCTTGAGGTGCAAAATAATTCTAGCGCCGCGTTCGGCGTTTTCGTCTTCCTTGATTGTAAAGGCGCCTTTGCCATCACTGCTCCAGACCCAGCCGGTGGTATCGCCGGCTTTACGCGAGATGACATCGACTGAATCAGCAACCATGAAGGCGGAATAAAATCCCACGCCAAACTGGCCGATCAGATTAACGGCGTTGGATTTCGCGCTGGACGCGGCTTTTAGAAATTCAGAGGTTCCGGACTTGGCGATGGTCCCAAGATTAGCGATCAGCTCGTCGTGGTCCATGCCAATGCCGTTATCGCTGATCGTTAGCGTCTTGGCGTCCTTATCGATTTTTACATGAATTGCGAAGTCACTGCCGCCGTCATCCAGAAGTTTTGGCTCTGTGAGGGCGGCGTAGCGTAATTTATCACATGCGTCTGAGGCATTTGACACCAACTCGCGGAGAAAAATTTCCCGGTTGGAGTAAAGCGAGTGAACAACGATATCTAAAAGCTTCGCGACCTCGGCTTGAAATTCTCGCTTTTCTTCCTTTTTTGACTTTGTCTTGGCCATACCTCAAATCCTCAGATTCTCTAATGCGTGAGACGTTTACTTGCCGCAGTGCGGCCTGCGGGTGCAGATATGTGATGAAAGCTGTCTCCTGACAAGGGGGGCCTCGGAATCGGGCGGGTGTACCAGCGTTCAAATTTTTACGCAAAATCATTGCCCTGAGACCTGGACTCGGCCCATCATTGGAGCGCAACGGAAAGATGGCGCGGATTTCTATCGTGATTGTCTTCCGGGTGCCCGTGCAACACAGCGGAGCCTAGTATGCAAATTCCTGTTAAAATCGCGTTTCATGGAACTGATAAATCAGATGCGGTTGAAGAGCGTATCCATGAAAGAGTCGCGAAGTTAGAACGCTACTTCGACCGAATTACGGCATGTCGTGTGGTGGTTGAACGCCACCATAAAAGTCACTCCAACCTCAACGCCAAGGACCAGCCGTTTCATATTTCTATTGTGCTGGAAGTTCCAGGCGAAGAGTTGGTGGTCAAAAGGGATCCTAAAGACCCAACGGCGCTGAAGAATCACGAAGACGTCTACAATGCGATCCGAGATGCATTTGGCACGATGGAGCGCCGGTTAAAGGATTATGTCCAGCGGCGATGGCGTGACGCTCGGCATGCGTCATAAGACATAAGTCGCTCGCTCTTTCTTTATAGAAAGCGGATTGCCAGAGATGGGTACTGACGGACATTCCGTACGGGTCCCGGACGTTGGCGAAATCACAGCTGTGCTCGGGCCCACGAATACGGGCAAGACGTATCTGGCTATGGATCGCATGCTCGGTCACGCGTCCGGTATGATCGGATTTCCTCTCCGGCTTCTTGCGCGGGAAAATTATGACCGCGTGGTTCACGCGCGAGGCAAGGGATCGGTCGCATTAATCACCGGGGAGGAGAGAATTGTTCCCGCCAATCCCCGCTATTTTGTCTGTACCGTTGAGAGCATGCCCCTTGATCGTCAGGTGGCGTTTTTGGCGGTCGACGAAATTCAGCTCGCCGCTGATCCGGAACGGGGGCATATATTTACCCAAAGGCTCCTAGAGGCTCGCGGTACGGTTGAGACTATGTTTCTTGGTGCCGAGACCATCAAACCGCTTTTGCGGCGTTTGGTGCCCGGCATTCAATTTGTCGCGCGTCCTCGCTTTTCTAAATTAACCTATTCGGGTGCAAAGAAACTTACCCGCTTGCCGCGCCGCTCGGCCGTTGTCGCGTTTTCGGTGTCCGAAGTATACGGCATCGCCGAGTTGATCCGCCGTCATCGTGGGGGCGCGGCCGTTGTTATGGGCGCGCTGTCGCCGCGCACACGCAATGCGCAGGTCGATTTATATCAGGGCGGAGACGTTGACTATCTGGTTGCGACCGATGCCATCGGCATGGGCCTGAACATGGATGTCGATCACGTCGCGTTCGCATCCTTAAAGAAGTTTGACGGTCGTGCTCCACGGCCGCTTGCCGCGACGGAGGTCGCGCAAATAGCGGGCCGCGCTGGCCGGCATATGAATGACGGGACGTTCGGTGTTTCAGCCGACGCCCCGGCCTTTGACCCGGACATAATCGCGCGCGTCGAGACCCACGAATTCCCGAAATTGAAATCATTGTACTGGCGGAACACAGAATTACGCTTTTCGTCTCTGGATGCTCTTATTTCATCGCTCAAATTAGCGCCGCCTACGCGTGGGCTTATGCGCGCGCCGCCAGCGGAAGATCAGTTGGTCCTAGAGGTCATGGCGAAAGATGAAGCAGTGCGATCCAAAGCGAAAGGACCGCAAAGTTTAAAACTGCTCTGGGATGTGGCCCAGGTTCCTGACTTCCGCAAAGCCCGCCCGGATATCCACGCGCAGCTTCTCACCCAACTTTTCGATCACCTGATCAAGACCGACGCCATTCCAGAGGATTGGTTTGCTAAACAGGTTAAACGGGTGAGCCGGACCGACGGCGATATGCATGTTCTTATGGACCGGATTGCCGCCATTCGCATCTGGACGTACATTTCCCATCGTAGCGCCTGGCTAAAAAATGCAATGGAGTGGCAAAATAAAACGCGTGAGGTAGAAGATCGTCTGTCCGACGCTTTGCACGATAGGTTAACCTCACAATTTGTAGATAGCCGCACGGCGCATCTCGTGAAACGCTTAAAGACCAATGATGTCATGGCTGCAGATATTGATGAAGACGGCGGTGTAGCTGTTGATGGGCACAAGTTAGGTCAGCTTGATGGACTGCGCTTTAAGGCCGAGCGCGGCGAGACGCGAACCGCTGATCGTGCTGTCCGCAACGCGGCTCTCGCCTCGCTCCGCCCAATAATTTCTGAACGCATTGATGCCATAGACGCTGCGACAGATGATGCGTTTAGCCTCAATGATAGCGCTCAGATTCTTTGGGAGGACGTACCGATCGGGTCTTTGATGCCCGGCACTGAACCCCTGCAGCCAAAACTCCTAGCCGTGACGGACGATTTGATGGAGGCCGCGTCGCGCGAGCGTATCGAGGCACGCCTAAGATTGTGGGTCAGTGGGCATATCGAAACAGTCTTGGGGCCGCTTGCAAAAGCATTAAAGGCCGATGTGCCAGGGCCTGTGCGAGCCATCGTATTTCAATTATCGGAGGGCTTGGGCGCAATCTTGCGCATTGCGGTTGACGAGCAGCTTTCATCATTGAGCGATGAGCACAGAAAACTTCTGGCCCAGCTCGGGATTCGGTTTGGAGTGGAATACGTATTTTTTCCCGCCCTCCTCAAGGCCGCGCCCCTTCGGCTGCGCGCTTTGTTGTGGATTGCATCACACCGTGATTGTGAGGCCCCGTCCCTACCAGAACCAGGCCGCGTGTCTATCAAGCTTGACTCATCAATCTCCCGAGATTTTTACCACGCATGCGGATACCGGCCCATTAGAGGCGCTGGATATCGCATCGACATGCTTGAGAGGTTTGCCGCAGAGGCGCGCAAGTTAAGCCGGGAGAAAAATAAAATTTTTCCGCCAGAGCATCTTTCATTGCTCGGTATCGATTCTAAGGCTGGAGTGGAGGTTTTAGGTGCGATTGGGTTTAAAGCCGTGCTTAAAGACGACAAAATAGAGTTCTCACCACGCAAAAAACGTCAAATTCGAAACAAAAAGCGCAAACAAACCACACCAAAACCAGATTCACCGTTCGCAAAACTTATGGATCTCAAACTCTCGTGACGGACGATAACGAGTCTCTCCAGCGCTTGCGTCTCGACAAATGGCTTTGGTTTGCGCGATTTTGCAAGACGCGAGCTCTCGCGCAAAAATTGATCTCAAGCGGCCATGTTACGGTGAACGGCGAGAAGATACGCAAAGTCAGCGCGATTGTTCGCGTCGGCGACTCATTGAAAGTCGTAATAGGTCCGGTGAAAAGGACGGTAACGGTGCAGGCAATGGCCGAACGCCGGGGGCCGGCATCTGAAGCCCGCGAGCTCTACGCTGAAACAACTCCCGTAGAGAAATTGCACGGCCTCGATAAGGGGCTGCCGATCCACAGGATTCCCGCACACCGGCCGCGAGGAGCGGGCCGCCCAACTAAGAAGGATCGGAGATCCATCGCCAAATATACCGGTGAGTGGTAGACGTTCGCGCCAAATTTATTCGGTCTTTTGGAATATCAGAGTAAAGTTGTTCGCTGGCATCGGAACCGTTTCTTGCAATTGAAATCCCTGTTGTTGGGCCGCGGCTTCGATATCTTTCACATCTCTTATACCCCACAACGGATTGCGGTCTTTTAGTGAGAGGTCGAAAGCAGCATTGCTTTCTGCGCCGAAGTCGCCATCGATTGCGTACGGGCCGTAAGTGACAAGCGGCGCACCCTTTTTTAGAAGGCGTCCTGCACCTTTGAGCAGTCCAAGGGTCGCCTCCCAGGGCGAGATGTGGATCATATTGATGCACAAAACAGCGTCTGCATTTATTGCTGGCCAGGTTTCGGCGCACACATTTATGTCCAGCGGTGGTAACAAGTTTGCCAAGCCTAGGTCTTCTACATGTGCAGTTATACTCACCCGCGCTTCAGCGTCGGGTTCGCTTGGTTGCCACGTGAAGCAGGGCATGGCCTGGGCAAATGCGGCGGCGTGATACCCCGAGCCTGCCGCAATCTCCAGCACCACGTCCCGTTCACGCAAAGTGTCATCGAAAACACGCATTAAGACGTCTGTAATCGGAGCGGCATTTCGCATTGCAGCGGGCGGCGAGCGTTTAAGTGAGGCAGATGAGGACTCAGGCATATTTAACCTTTTAATACGGCGAACAGAGCCAAATGACTTTCAGGGAGAATAAAGACCTTTCAAATGGCGTATGAGCCATCAAGAATGGAACGGGTTCTTGACGCCGCTCTTGGAAATCGAATAGGCAGAAGCGTTCAACCAATTGCCCGAGATCTTTTTGGGCGCAGGGGAGTCGCAAATATGACCTATGTGGTTACCGAGAACTGCATCAAATGCAAATATATGGACTGCGTCGAGGTCTGTCCGGTCGATTGCTTTTACGAAGGCGAGAATATGCTCGTTATTCATCCTGATGAATGCATCGATTGTGGCGTTTGCGAACCTGAATGCCCGGCAGAGGCGATCGTTCCCGATTCGGACGAATCCGGCGAAGAATGGCTGGAAATTAACACTCAGTACGCGGAGAAATGGCCCAATATTACAGCCAAGGGTGAAAGCCCCCCGGACGCCGACGAGTGGAAAGATAAACCCGATAAAAAACAACTGCTTAGCGAAAATCCCGGAACTAACGCTTAAAGTTAATATTTGACTTTAAGTATGCCCCGTAAGGGGCGGTGAACGCCTTTCACCTGTATTTTTCGGCCTGTTTATGGTATGAACAATCAATCCGCCGGGGGACCGGCGGATTATTTTTTCTCCTACAGTCGCTCTGTACAGAACGACATATAAAGCATTGATATTAAATGCTTTTTGGGCGTCTGAGGAGAAAGGTTCGTTCCGGTCTTAGCCGTGTAGGTGATTTGCCCGCGCAGGGTGGGCTGCTGCGGTGCAAAATTTACGCCGGCTCGCGATTTCGAGCTTGAGCGTTCGGGGAGGCACGCGGTGCGGAACAACCCAACATCAAATGATTTGGAGTGAAAAACCGAGCATGCCCAGAACAGCAAAAAACGCAAAAGATGCCAAAAACAACATGCCCTTCTCGGCGGGGGATTTTGTTGTTTATCCAGCCCACGGCGTTGGCAAAGTCACCAGCATTGAGTCGCAAACCATCGGCGGTCAAAAAGTCGAGCTTTTTGTAATTAGCTTCGAGCGGGACCGCATGACGTTGCGCGTGCCCGTCGGCAAGGTAGAGAATTCAGGCCTTCGCAAACTCTCCACGCGTAAGGTAATGGATACCGCGCTCACTACGCTAAAAGGGCGCGCCCGGGTGAAACGAGCGATGTGGAGCCGTCGCGCCCAAGAGTATGAGGCAAAAATCAACTCTGGCGACCCTGTTTCTATTGCGGAAGTTGTACGCGATTTGCATCGCGGTGCGAGTCAGCCGGAGCAATCCTACAGTGAACGGCAAATCTATGAGCAGGCTCTCGAGCGGTTAGCGCATGAGGTTGCTGCGGTGGAAAAAATCAAACCCGAAGCCGCGACGGCGAAATTAGAGCGATTGCTCAACGCCGCTTAACGCGGGAACACGTATCAAGACATTGAACGGCTCCGGACAAAATGTGCGGAGCCGTTTTTCTATATGCGAAAAACAAAATCAAGCGGCACTCCTCACGCGCGGTATCGATGAAATTTCCTCGTTTCCTCACAGTCATTTTTATTCTCACCGGTATAGGTTGGCCGGTCACAGCCATTGGAGAAGGCCCGCAATCCCTACCAGTTATTGCGCGCGGCGAGGTCACCGAAGTTGTTGATGGAGCCGTTGTACGGATCGAGGGCGTGAACGTTGACGTTCGTCTTGTCTCCATTCAAGCGCCAAAGCTACCAAAAGGGCGCGTTGGGTTTACGCCCTGGCCTCTTGCCAATGAAGCGCGAGAAGCCCTCGCCGATCTGGTTCTCGGCCATAACGTCGCGCTTCATGCAGGGACCACGCCGCGTGACCGCAACGGCCGAATTCTTGCGCACGTTGTGCGGAGCGATGGGCTCTGGGTTCAAAGCGAATTGCTGCGGCTAGGCTGGGCCCGTGTCTACACATTTGCAGACAACCGTCGTTTTGCCCCTGACCTCTATGCGTCAGAGCAATCTGCACGCGCGGCCGAACGCGGGATATGGGCTGAGTCGTACTACGCCATCCGTTCGGCAAATCCCGGCGCCCTCGCGAAAGACATTGGAACGTTTCAGGTGGTGGAAGGTCGTATCGTGAGTGCGGCGAGAGTTCGCGGGCGGGTGTACCTAAACTTCGGCGAAGATTACCGATCCGATTTTACGGCGACCATTCCGCCCGACGCCGCATCGGTTTTTCGCGGCGCCGGGTTCGACCCACTAGAACTAGAAGGAAAAGTTGTTCGTGTCCGCGGTTATCTTCGTGACTACAATGGTCCTGTCATCGACCTAACCCACCCCGAACAGATCGATATCCAGCCGCAAAGATAAGCCATGATTCTTACGCCAATCCGCGCAGACGATGCGCGAGGCATACTCGACGTTTTTGACTCTGCTTTGCGAGAGGGCTCCCGCGAGCGAATGGCTTTTCGCCGCATTGCCGCAACTCGCGAGCTGTGTCCCGATTTCTCCGCGGATCTATTCGCTGGCCGATCGAAAGCCGTTGCCTTGGCGAACGCGATTGGCATTCCGACGATTGATGAAGACCCTGCGGTTTCATTTTCTTGGGATGGATACGCCATTCGGACAGGGTCTGAAACCAGTGTCATTTTTCATGAAATTGCGCATTGGCAAATCGCTCCCACGATACGGCGTTCGATCTACGACTTTGGTTTGGGGGCCGGTCCTGAGACGGGACGTATCGACGATGCAAATGCGGCCGCGTGCGTTGACGCAGCAACCCGGGAAGACGAGGAAAATTTGGCTTCGCTCCTAGGTATCCTCTGGGAAGTCGAATTTGGTGAGCCCGCGTTGCTCGCGTTCGCGGAGCAAAATTGGCTGGAACTCTATGACCGGCCTGGGACCCAACACCATTTTATCCAGACATTAAATGCATTGCGGGCGAGACGACTCATTGACGCGGATGGGCGTCCGTGCGGACCACGAGATTTTTCTTTCTCGCCACGCTAACCCTTGCAGCGTTAGGGTAGGGGCTGTTTGTAATTGTCAAATTCAGTCAGATGAAAAAAGACACCAAAGTCATTCGCGCCGGTTACGATAAAACGCGCAACGCCGGCATCGTAAACACCCCAGTCTACCATGCGTCCACGGTCGTCTTTGAAAATGTGGAGGCGATGAATGATGCCGATGAGCGCGGATTTAAGCGCCGCGAAAACGTCATGTACTATGGGCGCTGCGGCACGCCAACTCATTGGACGCTGGAAGAAGCGATCACGGACCTGGCCGGCGGTGCGGGGACGGTGCTGGCGCCGTCAGGTCTTGGCGCCTGCGTCCTTGCGATTTTAGGCAGCGTGAAGGCGGGTGATCACATTCTTGTCGCGGACTCCGTCTACAGTCCAACGCGAAGTTCTTGTACTGGGTTTCTTAAGAGTTTCGGTGTTGAGACAACGTTTTATGACCCGCTCATCGGCGCTGGTATCTCTGACCTCATGAAACCCAATACAACTTTGGTGTATTGCGAGTCTCCCGGAACCCATACCTTTGAAGTTCAAGATCTGCCGGCTATCGCGGATGCAGCTCATACGCGCGGTGCGAAAGTGGCGGTAGACAATACTTGGGCCAGCCCATTCTTTTGCCAACCGATCTCTCTTGGTGCGGACATTTCAATCGAGGCCGCGACAAAATACATCGTTGGTCATTCGGATGCTGGGGTAGGTGCGGTCACGTGCACCGACGAGGTGTTGCCAAGAATGCAACGAGCGTATAGCTCGCTTGGGTTGGCCATCGCCACGGATGAAATTTATCTTGCAACCCGCGGCCTTCGCACGTTGTCCGTACGTTTGCGTCAGCATGAGAAAAACGCCTTGAAGGTTGCCGAGTGGCTTCAAGCTCAACCCGATATCAAGCGCGTATTGTATCCACCTCTAAGAGATGATCCGGGCCACGATCTTTGGGCGCGGGACTTTTCCGGCGGGTCGGGCCTGATGAGTATTGTTTTTGATCGGTCGACCACGGAGGCCACTACGGCTTTAATCGATGGTATGAAGCTTTTTGTGATCGGCTATTCGTGGGGAGGATTCGAAAGCTTGATCGTTCCCTCAACCCCGTCTTCATCGCGCACCGCCACCAAATGGACTGAGCCGGAACCAGGTATTCGCCTTCATGTCGGGCTTGAAGATGTCGACGACCTTATCGCGGACCTGGATGAAGGATTAACCCGGTTTCGCAAAGCTTTGAAATAAGTCTCGAGATTAAATTTGGCGCGCAAACCGACACCCAAATCTCAAGATACGCGAAATGAAGAGTCGATTGCATCGCGGTTGCGCGCAGCGGTTTCTGAACATCAAGCCGGGAATCTTCAGGCGGCCGAAAAAATTTATCAGGATGTTGTAAAGCGCGACAGCAACAACGCTGACGCATTGCATCTGCTCGGATTGATCCACTACCAAAAAGAAGACAACGTCGCGGCGGCCGCCCTTATAGAACGGGCAATTGCAATAAAGCCCCGTCAAGCAGAGTTCGCATACAATCTCGGTAAGGTCAGAGCGGCGCAGGAACGCTGGACAGACTCTGCCGACGCAAATTTAGTCGCTCTTGCTCTTAAGCCAGATTATGCAGCCGCGCACTGCAACCTTGGCATTGCGTTGCTTTGGCAGGGGCGTCCGGCTGCTGCAGAAAAATCTTTTCGTGACGCGTTAAATATTGAACCGGGAAGTGCGCCCGCATGGAGTGGTCTCGGGCTCGCCCTTCGCCACCAGGGGAAGCGAGATGATGCCGATGTGGCATGGGACAAGGCCATAGACATTCAACCGGACTTTGCGGAAGCCCATTATAATTTGTCGACGTTAAGGCTTGCGGCCAAAGATTTTGAGAGAGGCTGGCCTGAATTTAGTTGGCGCGCGAGCGCTGATCCATCGAGTTTCGATCCGCAGTCAGGCGGTGCGCATCCGTTTTCTCAGCCCCGATGGAGGGGTGAGAGTTTAGAGCAGAAAACGATTTTCCTTTGGGGCGAGCAAGGTCTAGGCGATCAAATTCTGTTCGCGGGATTGATCCCGGAGCTTTCAGAAAGCGGTGCACGCATTTATGTCGAATGCGAACCGCGGTTGGTTTATCTCTTCAAGAGATCGATGCCGCAGATAACAGTTGTCGCGCGCACACGGCCTATACCCACTGCACTGTCAGATGCTCAAATTGATGTGCAGTGTCCAATAGGTGATCTGGGTCTGTATTTGAGACCAACCTCAAGTACATTTAAGCCTCATGACGGTTACCTAGTGAGTGACGAGGCCAAAACAGCTGCTTTGAGGGCCCGATACCAGGAGCACGCCCAAGGAAAGAGACTCATCGGGATTTCCTGGCGGAGCCCACGCAAACGTTTTGGGGCGCTAAAGTCTACGGATTTAGCAGAAGACTGGGGCCCGATACTGGCGACCCCCAACGCCGCATTTGTCTGTCTTCAATACGGACCCGTCGACGAAGCGCTGTCGCGTGCGGCCAAGCGGCATGGCGTGCAGATTTACAAAGATCCGGAAATTGATGCATCGCAAGATATCGATGCGCTGTCGGCTCAGATTGCAGCTATGGATCTCGTTATTTCCGTATCCAATACCACGGTTCATCTTGCAGGAGCTCTGAATGTCCCGGTTTGGACCGTGGTGCCCACGGGTGCGGGACGGCTTTGGTATTGGTTTGATGGTCACGATGACAGCCCCTGGTACCCGAGTATGCGATTATTTCCGCAAAAGGACCCGGGAGACTGGGCTGCGGTAATGGACCGCGTGGGAGCCGAACTCGCGTCTGGCAAGGCTTAGCGACGTCCTTGGGGTGATTTATTTCCCGGAAGGGGTGTGCAAAGAAGATTTGCATTCGTATCGTAGGAAATTGGAGCGTGGTTTTGGGATAGCGTTGACCCACTAGATACTGAAGACTAACTCAATGATCAGCGCCATCGACAAGTCCAAGGGCCGCTTTACGACCAATAGCCATTTTTGATTATGTTATAGGGACTTGCTTGATTAATATTGCAGGTACAAAGTGAGTCTTGAGGGGCGGCTGTAAACTTCCCAGATGGCGATATCGGAGAAACCTGGGTCATGAATCTTGAAGCCGACGAAAGTCGCACGAGCAAAGTGCAAGGCTCGTCCATGTCTATGTCAGATCACGAGTCCATCGTCGTACGGTTTGCCGGAGATTCTGGTGATGGCGTGCAATTGCTGGGGAGCCAGTTTTCGCAAGAAACGGCGCTTGCCGGAAACTCGTTAGCAACGTTTCCTGATTTTCCTGCTGAAATTCGTGCACCCACCGGAACCACTTACGGTGTTTCTGCTTTTCAAATTAATTTTGGCTCAAGGACTGTCAAGACATCCGGAGATCAACCCGATGTCTTGGTGGCGTTGAACCCCGCCGCGCTGCAAGTCAATTATAATAACTTGCGTAAGGGCGGTATCGTCATTTTAGATTCCGGCGCGTTTAAGGACAAAGATATTAAACGCGCGGGCTTTTCAGATGATCCGCGTACTGACGGAACGTTGAAGGCGTTCCGCGTTATTGAAATCGATATTTCCGCTCAAGCGTTGGAGACGGCAAAACCGTTTGGTCTTTCCCAAAAAGATGCCTTGCGCACAAAAAATTTGTGGGTCCTCGGCTTGGTGTCGTGGATGTACGACCGCGAAACAACATCAACAATGGGATACATCACGCGCAAATTTGGTGAAGACAATCCGATCGCGAAGGCCAATATCGCAGCTTTAAGAGCCGGCCACGCGTACGGTGAAACCCATGAGCTCTCCGGCGACGTCGTACCGGTGCGGCTTGCTCCGGTGAAGTTTGAACCCGGTACTTACAGATTGGTGACCGGCGCCGAGGCACTGTCATGGGGTCTGGCGGCTGGCGCCCAATTGGCGGGATTGGAGATGGTGCTCGCGTCTTATCCGATTACGCCGTCGTCCCCCATACTTCACAACCTTGCGCGTATGAAACAATTTGGCATTACTGCATTTCAGGCGGAGGACGAGATTTCTGCGTGCTGTGCGGCGATAGGGGCATCTTATGGCGGCAAGCTCGGCGTCACAGCGTCGTCCGGACCAGGCATTGCTTTGAAAACAGAAGCCATTGGCCTTGCGATTTCTACGGAACTGCCGTTGGTTATTGTCGATACGCAGCGCGCCGGTCCGTCGACAGGTCTGCCGACTAAAACAGAACAATCCGATCTCAATATCGCGGTATTCGGGCGTAATGGGGATGCCCCCATTCCAGTTCTTGCTGCGCAATCGGCGGGCGATTGTTTTGAGCTGGCGATCGAAGCTGTGCGCCTTGCAACAAAGTATATGACGCCAGTGATGTTGCTGTCCGACGGATATATTGCCAACGCAGCCGAGCCGTGGCGCATTCCATCACTCGGCGATTACGCGCCTTTTAAGGTCCAGTTCAGGGAAAATCCGGAAGGCTTTCATCCTTTTGCACGCGACCCTGACACGCTAGCCCGCCCGTGGGCGGTGCCGGGGACACCGGGCCTGACCCATCGCATCGGCGGCATTGAGAAGGACTACAATTCAGGGAACATTTCTTACGATCCCGCGAATCACCAAAAGATGACGGACGTGCGCGCCGCGAAGATCGACAACATAGCCAATGACATGCCCGAGCAAGGTGTCGAAGTGGGAGATACGAAAGGCGAACTTGCAGTTGTGGGGTGGGGATCGACTTTTGGGCCGATCAACCGCGCAGTCCTGAATATGCGCGACAAAGGACATAAGGTGTCTCATATCCATATTCGTCATGTTTGGCCGTTGCCCCGTAACCTCGAGGCTCTCCTGAAAAGTTTTGATAAAGTATTGGTCGCCGAATTGAATAACGGGCAAATGCTGACGTTGCTCAAAGGGCAATACCTCGTCGATGCAAAAGGATTGCTCAAAGTGTCTGGACAGCCGTTCAGGATCGAGGAAATTGAAGATACAATTCTTGCCCAATTAAAGGCTTAAGCGATGAACGTTTCAGTGCAGCCCGAAAAACTAACGCCCAAAGATTTCGCATCGGACCAAGATGTACGTTGGTGTCCTGGATGTGGTGATTACGCGATCTTAAAAGCCATGCACAAAGCGCTCGCAGAGATGGGCGCGCGGCCGGAAAAAACGGTGTTTGTCTCCGGCATAGGCTGCTCGTCGCGGTTTCCCTATTACATGGCAACTTATGGCTTCCACACCATTCATGGCCGGGCCCCGGCTATTGCGACCGGACTCAAACTTGCGCGCCCTGAACTCGACGTTTGGGTTGTGACCGGGGATGGCGATGCGCTTTCGATTGGGGGCAATCATCTCTTCCACGTTTTGCGCCGCAACGTCGATGTAAACATTCTCTTGTTCAATAACGAGGTCTACGGTCTGACGAAGGGTCAGTTTTCGCCAACATCGCGTATCGGTCAGAAATCACCGTCGACTCCGACCGGGAGCATCGATAGTCCCGCTGATGCGTGTACATTCGCCTTGGGATCTAACGCAAGATTTGTCGCGCGCGGGATCGATATTCAAGCAAAACAATTAGGTGAGCTTTTTGCGCGGGCGCGCGATCACAAGGGCGCGTCCTTTATAGAGCTCATTCAAAATTGCATCGTTTACAATGATGCCGTTTTCAGTGAATTCACCGAAAAGGCGGTTGCCGCCGAAATGCAGCTGCATGCAGTTCACGGACAGCCTCTTCTATATGGGAAGGAAAAGAACAAGGGTTTGCGGTTAAATACCAAGACCTTGGCCCTTGAGACCGTTGTCGTTGGAGAGAATGGCGTGACAGAGGCAGATATATTGGTTCACGATGAGACAAATCGCGTTTTGGCAGGATTGTTGGCCGCTGTCCGTCCACCACTCTTTCCGGAAATTTTAGGTGTAATTTATTGCGATCCGGCTCAATCTTACGAAACGGCTGTCGCCGCGCAGACTGAAAAAGCGAAGGCTGACGGTTCAGGAGATATCGATAAACTTATGCGGGCCGGCAACACATGGTCGGTAGAGTAGAGATGGGAGCGGTTGGTGAATCTGGTGCCGCGAATTTTTGACCTCAGGCGAAACAAGGTGGAACATTATGAAGCGTCGTTCATTCATTAAAAAAGCTGCCGTGGCCGGCTCGGCTGCCGCGGCGTCGACAATTGCCGCTCCAGCGATCTCTCAAGGTATTCGCGAATGGCGCATGGTGACGTCATGGCCCAAGGGCTTGCCAGGCGTTGGGACCGGCGCGGAGCGGATGGCGAGAAATATTGAAAGATTGAGTGGCGGTCGCTTGCGCATAAAGGTTTATGCGGCAGGGGAATTGGTCCCAGCATTAGGGGTGTTTGATGCGGTCTCGAGCGGAACCGCGCAGATCGGACACGACCCAGCCTACTATCACCTCAATAAATCCGAAGCCTGTGCATTTTTTAGCGCATTTCCATGGGGATTTACCGCCGATGAAATGAACGCATGGATTTTGCATGGCAATGGCCAAAAGTTATGGGATGAACTTTACGCACCCTTTGGCATGCGCGCGTTCTTGGCCGGGAACACCTGCACCCAAATGCTGGGCTGGTTTAAGAAAGAAATTAACAGCGTTGATGATTTTCAGGGATTGAAATTCCGGGCGCCAGGGAACCAGGCAAAAGTTCTCCAGAAACTTGGCGGCGTTGCGGTTCAGCTTGCGGGCGGCGAAGTGTTCCAGGCTCTGCAGTCGGGGGCGATCGACGCTGCCGATTGGATTGGCCCCTACAACGACCTATCCCTCGGATTTTACCAGGTCTGCCGGTATTACTATTCTCATGGGTACCACGAACCCGGCCCCGCGCTGCAGCTCACGGTCAATGAGAAGGCGTGGTCCACTCTCCCGGAAGATTTGAAAGCCGTCCTTCAAGCTGCGGCGGCCCAGGCCAATACTGATATCACCGCGGAATATACGGCCGGCTCGGGGCCGGCGCTGCGGACCTTGGTGCAGGATCACGGCGTTATCGTTAGGGGCTTGCCGGAAGACGTGATCAAGGCCGTTGGCGAGAAGACCAATGAGGTGGTCAACGAAATCTACGAAGCGGGCGATGCGATTGAACGCAAAGTCATCGAAGACTTCTTCACGTTCCGCAAAGCGGTGATGCCTTGGTCGCGGGTAAGCGCACAAGCATATCTCAATGCGCGGAGCATTCCCGATCCGTTTAAAATTCCAGGCGTGCTCTGATCGCTGTTATCCGTCGGGAAACAGATCGATAAAGTCGTCCTGCGGAATTTTGTTGTCTTCGTTTCGCGGTCCAAACAGGTCGGTGAAATCGTCTCCAGCACCCATGTTCTCTGGGCGAGGTGCGCGTGGCCCGGTGTTCATGGGCGCTGAGATTGGCGCGGGGCTGGCCTCTGCCCGGTAGATGACTTCCGGAAGCTTTGTCGCGATGCCGGGGAAGAACCACAGAATAACCAAACCGGCGGCTTGCAGAGCAACGAACGGAATCGCCCCACGATAAATATCCGCTGTTTTGATAGACGCTTCCGCGGCGCCGCGCAGGTAAAACAGGGCAAAGCCGAATGGCGGCGTTAGGAAGCTGGTCTGCAGATTCATCCCGACCATCACGCCGAGCCAAATCGGATCGACGCCAAGTTGGATAAGAACGGGCGCGGCAATTGGTACGACCACGAAAATGATTTGGAACGTATCCAAAAAGAAGCCCAGGAAGAATATCAGCAGCATCACAACCAAAATGGCTCCTGTTGCGCCGCCGGGAATGTCGGCGAGGACCTGATACACCAGGCTTTCACCGCCGAGGCCCCTAAAGGTCAGACTGAAGACGGTCGCACCCAACAGAATGACGAACACCATGGACGTGACGGTCATGGTTGAGCGCATAATCTGTTGGAGTGTATCTAAGTTAAGCCGTCCTTTTGCCAGAGACAGTGCGAGTGCGCCCACGGCTCCGACCGACGCAGACTCTGTAGGTGTTGCGATCCCCGCGAGAATCGAGCCCAGAACGGCGACAATAAGCAAAAGCGGCGGCACCAATGCTGACAATACGCGCCGGCCCAGGCCAGCACGTTGCTCCGGTGTCATCTCAAGTGGCGGGCACGACTCTGGCTCCACAATCGATTTAAAAAAGATCCACGCCATATAAAGGCCGACGAGCATCAAACCCGGAAGCATCGCACCCGCAAAAAGTTGACCCACTGATACCGGATCGGGCGACAGGTTCCCCATCGCCATTTGTGCTTGTTGATTGGCGCCTTGGAGCATATCGCCCACGAAAATAAGCACCGTAGAAGGTGGAATGATTTGGCCGAGCGTTCCGCAGGCCGCGATCGCCCCGGTCGACAGTTTGGGATCGTATCCCGCCCGGGTCATGGCAGGCAGTGATAAAAGGCCCATCGTCACAACGGTGGCACCAACGATACCTGTTGAGGCTGCGAGCAAAGCTCCAACAATGACGACCGAATATCCCAATCCGCCGCGGAGCGTTCCAAAAAGCTCGCCCATCGTCGTGAGAAGGGACTCGGCGATTTTTGAACGCTCGAGTGTTACGCCCATAAAGACAAACAAGGGAACCGCAACAAGCGTCTCATTCACCATTGTGCCGAGGTATTGATTGCCAAGCGCCGACATCATGGCCGGGTCGTATACGCCAGCCCAAATACCAAGGCCCGCGAAGATCAAACCCATACCGGCCAATGTGAAGGCCACCGAATATCCGAACAGCACGCCAAACAGTGTGGCGGCGAACATTAAGACCGCGAGGATCTCCCCAATTTCTGCTGGTGACATTATGAGCGCCCCGCGTCTGGTGAATTATCGGTGGTCAACATGTGCGGTGTGCCCGCATCAATGTCATGTCCGCGCAAAAATAAAATGCGCCGTGCAATAAGAGCGAGACCCTGAATGCCAACAACAAAACAAAACACCCATATGACTGATTTTAAAATGTAGACTGCAGGCATGCCGCCTGGCTGCGCTGAAACTTCCTGAATGGCCCAAGAGGAAAGAATAAGAGGAGCGGATGTATATGCCAGCGCAATAAGCCAGGGGATCATGAAGACGATCGTGCCGAGTATATCGACCCAAGCTTTTTTCCGCGGGCTCATTTTGACGTAAAGTACATCGACAGACACGTGGCCGCGCATCAAAGCTGTGTACCCTGCGCCAATCATAAAGACGATGGCATGTTGCCAAACATATAATTCCTGCATCCATGTGTATCCGACGTTGAACGCATAGCGCATGACCACGACCGTAAAGCATGTCAACACGCAGCCCAGCGTCAGCCACGCGACCGCGTTTCCGACGTGCTGGTTGACTGCATCAAAGCCGCGCACAAACCGTTCTAGCATCGCCAAATTTCCCCCAATCCACTGGATTTGAACCAGCCATCCTCCCTGAACGCTGGTGGGGATACTTAAACAGATGCGCTACCAAGAGGAAAGACCTTCTCGATGTCCCGTAATATTTTGACATTGCCCAAGAAAGCATCGAAAAATGCTCTCTCTTTGAGGTTTTAGAGATGTAAGCTGGACCTAGGGGCAGGACGCCGTTTTCGAGTAAAGCGTGTGAAGCTCACAAGGGGGCAAGTAGGGTCCAAAATGGTTACTGGGCTAGACGATTCAGCTATTGACGTAGTCAAAATCCCGAAAGGTAAGGTTCTCTTTAAACAAGGAGCCGCGGCCGATGCTCTTTACATTGTGAACTCTGGCGCAGTGGGTATGTACCGGGAGGCCCATGGTCGGAAGATTCCACTGGCGACGGTTCGGCGCGGTGAGTTGTTCGGTGAAATGGCGGCGATTGATAAAAGCCCCCGCCTGGCGACGGCGTTTACCCTTGAAGATACCACCCTCATGATGATCTCGATCGATGTGATGATCGAGAAAATGAAGAAGACGGATCCTTTCATTAAAGCAATGATTCATATGCTCATGAACAACCTTCGTGGCGTTCATGATTCTCATACCCCGAAATCCAGAAGTTTTGTCGATGCCGTCAACGGCCTGCACCGCCAGTGCGATACCGTTACCCGGTTTTTGCAAGGTGATGTTCCCGACGATGTCCGAGCCGAACTCGGTGCCAACTTGAAGAGCCTTGATGAAGCCATAAAGGACCTTCGGCGTGTAGCGATGGCACATCGCGGTGAAGACCGGCGAGAAGACGCGGTGCCGAACGAGGCTGATATTCCGGTCTCGGATTAGGCCACTAGACGTAAATTAGCTATTTAATATCAATAACTTAAAATTTTTCGCATGGGTCTTGACCCTAGCGAAATGCGTCCTAAATCAGGGAAGACGGATGCCTCTGAAGGGTCCGTTGAAGTGGTTAACCGGCGCTGCCCAATGCGGAGCGTCCCGATATCTCCGGCCATCGGGGATGCGTGACACAGCCGCATAAAATGCGCCGACGGTATTGCTCAATGGAGAATATCAATGCGTACATTCGATCTTTCACCTCTTTTTCGTGCCTCTGTCGGTTTCGACAATCTCGCCCGTGTCTTGGACGCGACAACGCGTTTAGACGATTCGCACTTCGCCTACCCGCCCTACAACATCGTGAAGGCTGATGAGGACGCCTATCGCATTACGTTTGCGGTTGCAGGTTTTGGGGAAGATGACCTCGATGTCCAAGTCGAGAACAACACCCTAACCGTCCGCGGAAAGGCGTCCCAAGACAACGAAGACGGCAAGTACTTGCATCGTGGTATTGCGGGCCGCTCGTTTGAGCGCAAGTTCGAGCTTGCCGACCATATCCAGGTCGCCGGTGCGCGCATGGAAAACGGTCTTCTGCATATCGAGATGAAACGGGAAATTCCCGAAGCCTTGAAACCGCGGAAGATAGAGATTGGGACTGGCGGCGCTGCCAAAACCATCGCGCACGCTGCATAAACGGCGCGTCTTAGTCTCTTTTAACTCGTAATCAGACCGCGCTGCGCCTAGAGGACCACCCCTTTCCTCTCACATGCGCAGCGCGGTTTCTTGTTTTGCCGATCAGCTATGTGGTACCGCAGGTCCAAGATAATTTTAACGACCAGGTCAAATCGCCATGATCGGCAACCCCAAGAAGCATCGCCGTTCACTTTTTCTCCTCTTCACGATTTGTTTTTTTCTGTTCACAAGCAGCTGGGCTCATGCCGCTGAACAGGAGTCGTTCGTCGACGAATTCGTCGAAAATTTCTCTCAGCTCGAACCCATTTATTTTATTGCCGGGTCAAACCCCGCGAACGCTAAATTTCAATTTAGCTTCAAGTATCGTCTGTTTGGATCTGGGGACGAGCGCGCAGCCGAATGGACGTGGCTGAACGGATTTCATCTCGGCTACACGCAAACCTCATTTTGGGACCTGGCGGCGCCATCGTCACCATTTAGGGATTCTAGTTTCCGCCCCGCGCTGATTTACGAGTTTGGATTGAGGAAATTTTCTCAGGTTCCGGGCGAACCCGTTTCGTATGTGCGCCTTGCGGCCGAGCATGAATCAAACGGCAAAGATGGCCTCAATACTCGAAGCTTGAACACGCTTTACGTTGAGCCAAACATCGTTTTCGGAGTTGGCGATGATTGGCACATCGTTTTAAACACTCGCGCTTGGGTCTACGGGGGAAGCGTGAAGGACAACCCCGACATTCAAGATTTTCGCGGAAACGCAAGGATTGGCGTTGGTGTTGTGCAAACCTACGGTTTGGGATTGGCCGCACATGTAGGCGGAAACCCTGGAACAGGAAAAGGAAACGTGCAGGTCGATTTAACCTACGCCCTTAGCGATCTCATCGGTCTCGATCTTTACCTCACCGGACAGATGTTTACGGGTTACGGAGAAAGTCTCCTCAATTATAACCGCAAAGATACGCGAGTGAGGTTTGGGTTCTCCATCATTCGGTAGTCGCGTGCATTACCTTGTGTTAGGTACGCTAAGCCGCGAGGATGGTGACCCATCTGTTTTTCTTCGTGCTATTGCGAGTTGGCGGTGCGCAAGTAAGGAGCGTTTCATTTAACGAGTTCGTATGGAGAAATCGTTTCAAGCAACCACCAGCAACGACCCACAGAATTTCACGGTCACTCGTATTCAAGTTCTTGTTTATGTCCTGTTTTTCTTATCCGGTGCAGTATCGCTGGTCCTTCAAGTTGCCTGGGTAAAGCATTTATCCCTGTTCTTTGGCAGCGATGCGCGCTCTGCAGCAATTACCCTCAGCGTTTTTATGGGTGGATTAGCTCTCGGAAGCTGGGCATCGAGCCGTTTTTCTGAAACCACACGGCGGCCGTTGTTCATATACGGCGTATGTGAAGTTCTCATTGCTTTGTCAGCATACTCCGTGCCGGTTATTTTGGATGCGCTCCAAGGACCCTACCAATCCGTTTACCTTGGATCCTTCGAGGGGAGTGAGGGCGCCGCATATCTTTTTAAGATCGTAACAGCGGCGGCCGTTCTTTTGGTGCCGACCACCTTGATGGGTGCGACCCTGCCTTTGGTTGTCCGCGCATTCGCGCGAACCATACACAGTGTGGGATATCAGGCCGGCCGGTTTTATGCGTTCAACACCTTTGGGGCGTTCGCGGGAACCTTAGCCGCTGGCTTTGTCATGCTCCCATATCTCGGCACCGCGTCTACGGTTGATGTTGCCGTTGTGGTCGGATTGTTAGTGGGATTTATTTCCATATTGATCGATCGCTATTTGGTACTGGAAAGCGCCCGGCCATCAATGGACCCCGCTCCATCACGCGAGACGGGGGGCCACTCCCGGCGCCCGATTGTTCTTTTAATAATTGCCCTATCAGGGGCGGGAGCACTGGCTCTCGAAGTGATTTGGATGCGAGTCCTGGTGCAGTCGTTTTCCGGCACGGTCTATGCATTTTCCATCATGCTCGCGAGTTTTTTATTTGGGATTTACTTCGGGAGTCTTCTGGTTTCCAAATCGGTGGATAAGCATAAAAACCCGTCTGAAATGCTGACCCTCTTGCAGCTTGGTCTAGGTGTATCTGTCGCGGCTTTGGCTGTTGCTGTCTACACGGTGCCGACGGTGTTCAGCATTCTTGTCTGGGGCGGAACAACCCTGAGCGGCGGAGCATTCGGCCCCGTAAGTATTGCCGCGCAATTTATTGTTGCCGGAATTCTTATTTTAATACCCACCATTCTTTTGGGCGCGACTTTTCCTTACGCTGTTCGTGTGTACACGGGGCACGTGAGCGGACAGGCGCTAGGAACCGGGCGGGTTCTTGCGGCCAACACCGCTGGTTCGGTCATTGGGTCTTTGGCAGGTGGATTTATGATTCTTCCACTTGTCGGTACACGCGGCGGGCTCGTCGTCGTTGGGCTTGTATTCATTCTAAATGCTCTAATTCTCACCGCTTCCGATTTTAAGCGGACGACGATGCGTGCCTGGCGTAAGCCAGCCTATATTTCAATGCTGACGTTGACAGTCGCAAGTATGAGCGCGGCAATGGTTTTGCCGCGACAAACGGTCGCGAACTATGGCCTTCAACGCTCTTCCGCGCCTGAGCTCATCTACCACGGAGATGGAGTTTCGAATTCCGTCGATATCGTGAAGAACGATGAGGGCAACACAATTATGATGATAAACGGAAACGTTGAGGCGGATACAACATACCTCCAAAGACGCCATTTCGTTCTCAAAGCTCATATTCCCTTGTTGCTCCATCCAGACCCAACGGACGTTGCAATTATCGGCCTGGGCCTCGGCGTTACTCTGTCATCGACAACACATGTTCCCAGTGTTGAAAAGATTCGGCTTGTGGAATTAAGCCCTGAAATGGTGCGGGCTCACGAGTATCTTCGCGAGCTAACCGGTAGTGTGTTGAACAATCCCAAAATTCATCTTCGCATTGATGATGGCCGCAATTTTATGGCTATGACCGATGAATCCTTCGATGTGGTGACCGCTGACCCGGTCCATCCGCGAATTTCTGGCGTCGGGTATCTTTATACACGCGAGTACTATGAAACGATTAAGTCCCGGTTGCGTCCCGGTGGTGTCGTTGCTCAGTGGATGCCGATGTACAACATCTCGCCTAAATCCTTTGATGCCGCGTTCCGTACTTTTGCCCAAGTCTTTCCGAATGCCTCCTTTTGGTACGTTCGCGGCCACGGATTGTTTGTGGCAGGAGAAAACCCGGTAAAATTTAGCTGCAACCGAACGCAAAGTGCATTTGATGTTCCCGCGGTTGCGTCCGATCTCGCGTCCATAGATGTGCGTTCGCCTGAAGACCTAGCGGGATTCTTGCTCATGGATCGCGTTCATATCGCGCAATATTTAGAACGAAATGACGACGATCAAATCGTGACGGACGACAACGCCTATCTCGAATACAAGACACCGTTTGAGTTTATGGGCCGAACAGATGCGATCGTACCGGGTCTCATTGCGCACGCCGGGTGGAGCGATGATGTTTTTGAAGATGATTGTTCTCCAGAGTTTATTGCGGCCGCGCGCTCACGTTTTTCTGACCGCTTGAATGCAATTCCCTCCGAGCTCTCTGAGCCTATACGTTAAGTATAACGTCGACGTTACGGCGTATCCGAACTGCCCAAAAGCTCGGGGAGGATATCTGTTTCAAGCCAATCCCCGACACACGCCGCAAGAATTGTGTGGAGTTCTGCGTTCGGGTGACCGTTTCCAGGGAGAAGCAGTTTTTTCGGATTTGCGCGGCCAGGCGCGCTGCAATCGATATATGGCGCGGGCTGACGTTCGAGAACCTCGTAAGTTGAATGCGTATCATCTGACACGACGACAAACGCGAGTTTCATATTGTGGTTTTCCGCAAATTCCGAAAATTCGCGCAAGATGCGCTCTGATACGGTGGTGCTCTGGGATGCAGTATTATACCGGACGTTGCGAAGCCAAATATCGTGAAGCAGCGTTACGCTCGCCAGATTGGTTTCCAACGGCCAAAACTCAACTGTATGAAACGGATGAAAAGTTAAGTCGTCGCCGTTCATTCTAAAATGGGGTGGAGACACATACCGTCCCTGTGGATCGGAAATCGAATACACCCATGACTGATCTGAAACGTTACGCAGCATATGTGAGTCAGCAAATGTTGCGATCAGAAGCGCGGGCTTCAACTCTGCGTCATAAAATTGATCGTAGGCGCGCTCGGCAAGAAGCCTCGATTGTACGGTGCCGTAACCGCCGTTCCCGAAATTTTCGATCCATAGATCTGAAAACCTTTCCGCAAGAAGATAGGGAAAGGAATATTCGTCTCGCACGCCGTAGGACTGCGCGACGCTTCCGCCGACAATCATGACAGGTATCTGGGCGGGCGGAATGTCAGGCGTAGGGCGCGAAGCGCGCCGGGCAAAACTCCAAAACGTCATGGGCGCCGGGTCGAGCCCGATCGCATGCGCTGTGCCCTCTTTGTTCGTCCATCCCAATTCCGGGTCTGGCTCGGACCATGTTGTATCGGCTCCCTCGACGAAAAATGAATTCACGTGCGGCGTGCGCGGTGAAAACCCAAATTGCCGGAGCCCGAACTCGAAACAGAGCAGTGAAATAAGAATCACGCCTAAAACGAGAGCAAAATTTTTCATGAGAGCGAACCGCAATTTAGATCGTGGTGGGGGCAATGAGACTCGAACTCATACGGCCTAAACGGCCTCAGGATTTTAAGTCCTGTGCGTCTACCAGTTCCGCCATGCCCCCAGCACGTTCATGGACACGTCAAGTAATGTGCGCGTCATTCGTCAGATAGATAGCGTTCTCAGCTATAGTGAGTCTATAGACGAGACGCTAGTGTGAACTCTCCAGATAAAGTCAAAAACATATCCATGAATTGCGTCTGTTCTAATTCGAGACAACCATAAACAACGCTGATTGCCGTGTCACAAACACCAATATCAAGTCTTACAGCTGAAGAAATTCAAGCGAGAGTGCTCTTTCGCGATGGTCTCATCATTGTGCTTAATAAACCGAGTGGTTTGCCGGTCCACGCGGGGTTCGGCGGTGGTCCGAATCTAGAAGACTCATTTGTTCACCTAACATACGGACTGCCCCGCGCGCCGTCTCTTGGTCACAGGCTTGATCGCGGCACATCCGGGTGTTTAGTGCTCGGCCGCCATCGCAAAGCGCTTCAAAAACTCAGCAAGCTGTTTGCGAGCGGGCGGGTCCGTAAGACTTATTGGGCGGTTGTGAACGGCGCGCCGAAGCGCGATGCGGGCCGTATCGACCTCCCGCTTCAAAAAGTGGGACGTGGCCCCGGGTGGAAAATGAAAGGGGATCGTTCGGGTCTTCCCGCGACCACCGAGTACGAGGTGCGCGGCAGTTTCAACGATTCAGGAGGTCTTCGAACATGGCTTGAGCTCAAGCCGCATACGGGCCGTACACACCAATTGCGTGTTCATACCGCAGCTTTGGGTTGTCCGATCGTTGGTGACGACGTGTACGGCGCAGATGAAAAAGAGGATTCTGAGGCGTTGATGCTCCATGCGCGCGCTCTTTCGCTTCCACTTTATCCAAAGCGCCAATCCATCGACGTTGTCGCGCCGCCGCCCGAACACATGCTTAGAGCACTCAAAGCGTGCGGTTTTGTGGAAGACGATTTTAAAACTTAGGCGTACCGGCTCTCAATTTTTAATCGGATCAATACCCATGGCGCGAATTGCATCCGTCACTTCCGCAAGTACAGCAGAGACAGCATCCTGATCGGTCGATCGGGCGACCACGCTGGTGCAAAATTGATCATTGCGCATGGATGGGTAGCTGCCGATGCTGACATGCGGATATTTAATTTGGATGTCCGACAGCGCTGCCGCGATTTCACTTTCTCGCACCAGGGCATCCACGTGACCTGAATGAACCGGGTCTCCGCCTTTAAGAGTTGGGGCAAACGCTTCAAACATGGCTTGGGCGATTTTCGGAATTCCCGCCAAGACGTATACGTTTTCGATCCGATATCCTGGAGCCGCTGTTACGCGGTTGTTGATTAACTCCACGTCTGGCCCATCTGGCACTTCAGTCATTTTTAGCCGCGCGTCGTTGACGCGCTCGCCGTAATACTCTTTCAAAATAGCAACGGCCTCAGGGTTGCGAACGACCTCTCGGCCAAAAGCCCGCGCGACGCACGCTGTTGTAATATCGTCGTGGGTTGGGCCGATTCCACCGGTCGTAAACACATATGTATACCTGGCACGGCATGCGTTCAGAGTTTCGACAATGACGTCCGGAACGTCGGGAATTACGCGCGCTTCCTGCAAGAGAATTCCCATCTCTGCGAGACGTTGACCAATAAATTTTAGGTTCGCATCCTGCGTTCGTCCGGACAGAATCTCATCGCCAATAATTAGAAGGCAGGCTGTTGGTGCGCCGGTCATAGGTATTTTGCTCTTTCAATTTAGCGGTCAACTTTAGGAGGCGCGATCAGTCCGATCAACGACCAAGCGAAAGGTGTTAAAGCCAATCTCGAAGTATCGGAATTAGAGGCTCATCCGCAGGGGGCATAGGGTACTCCCGAAGGGCACTCGCTTTCACCCAGGCCAGCTCTTGCCCTTCTTTGGCGGTTAATTTTCCGCGCCACTGCCGACATACATAAAGAGGCATGAGGAGGTGAAAATCGTCGTAGGAATGAGATGCGAACGCTAATGGGGCGAGGCAACTTGCCCGGATATCAACCCCAAGCTCTTCTTGCAGTTCTCGTACCAACGCACTTTCAGGCGTTTCTCCTTCTTCGATTTTCCCGCCGGGAAATTCCCATAACCCAGCCATCTTTTTTCCCGTTGGCCGCTGTGCGAGCAAAACGCGATTGTCGGCGTCCAGCAACGCCACCGCGACGACCGTAATAATGGGAAGTCCGACAGGGGGAGCCGGTAAACCACTCGACCAACACCCATCCTCTTCGTGCGGCGGAGTTCCGAGAGAGTTCGCGTGCGATGAAGATTTAGCTTCTGTAATCGGCATTGATGTCGATATAGCCGTGTGTGAGATCGCAGGTCCAAACCGTCGCGGCGCCTACTCCCACGCCAACATCGACCTCAATGAGAATCTCCTGTCCCTTCATATGCTCCGCCACAGGAGTCTCATCGTAGCCCTCGACGGGTTCTCCATTCTTGGCGATGAGCGTACCTCCAATAGAGATGGAGAGTTTGTCCCGATTAGCTCGCTCTCCAGCTTTGCCCACCGCCATAACGATGCGGCCCCAATTTGCGTCTTCGCCGGCAATCGCTGTTTTGACGAGCGGTGAGTTGGCGATAGACATGGCGATCGCGCGCGCAGCTTTTTTGTCTGCCGCACCTTGCAGGCGAATTTCAACAAACTTGGTTGCGCCCTCTCCATCTCTTGCGAGTTGCTGAGCGAGATCGATTAAAAGCTCATCGAGTTTCTCGGCGAAATCCCGCAGGCGCGGATCATTTGGCGCTGCAATCAACACATGTCCGGCTTGGCCTGTCGCGAACATGAGCGTTGTATCTGATGTGGACGTGTCGCCGTCTACGGTCACGCAATTGAAGCTTTTGTCCGCCCCGGCGGAGATTAGGGACTGGACCACCGGCGCTGTGAGCCGCGCGTCGGTGAAAACGTATGCGAGCATGGTCGCCATATTTGGCGCGATCATTCCAGAGCCCTTGCAAATCCCGTTAATGGTCACGGTTACGCCGTCAATCTTTGCGGTGCGCGTTGCGACCTTGGGAAAAGTATCTGTGGTCATAATCGCCGCTGCGGCCTCCGCCCAGCTTGCCTCGTCAAGAAGAGCCTGTGCCTCGGGAATGGCGTCTGCGAGTTTATCGGCAGGCGGCGGTTCACCGATGACGCCGGTTGACGATACGAACACCTCGTGCCGCTCGCAGCCGAAGGCATTCGCTGCCGCATTTAATGTCGCATCGATGACCGCAACACCTTTTCGCCCGGTGAATGTGTTCGAGTTCCCCGAGTTGACCACAAGAACCCGTGCCTTCCCCTTTTTGAGGTGTGACCGGCACGACTCAACCGGAGCGCTGGCGGTCAAAGATTGGGTCAAGACCCCGCCGACCGCGGTCGACGGCGCGAGCTCGGCTATAAATACATCCGTTCGGTCCTGATAGCGGATTCCGGCGGCATACGCGGCAACCTTTACCCCTTTGATCGGAGGCAGGGTCGGTTGAGCGTCGGGCGCGAGCGGAGAAACCTGAGTGGCCATTCGATGGCAACCTCAAACTGAGAATTCAAAAAAGTATTCAGACTTCAATGACATACCAAATTATTGGGAACAAGCGTCGTCCCGCGGCCGCTGGGCACGTTTTTACCCCTAAGATGGATCGGTTTCAGGGTTGTCGTCCTCGCCGGCTGACGAAGAAATATCCATATAATTCAACGATTTTCGGGCCCTATCGTTGACTTCGCCCGAGCGGACTTCTATCTGTTTGAACATAAACACCACCCCGATGGGCGCATGGCTAAGGCGCGCCCCCTAACTTCCATTGAGGTCTCGATGATCGGCGCCATCGCCAAACGCCTTTTTGGGTCGCGCAACGACCGTTTCATCAAATCGCTTAGGCCTATTGTCAGCGCGATCAACGCGAAGGAAGCCGAGGTTCAGGAGCTTGAAGACTCAGCGCTGCGGGACCGGACCGCATGGCTCCGCGAGAGGCTTAAAGGTGGTGAGACCTTAGACGATGTTTTGGTCGACGCCTTCGCGACGGTTCGTGAGGCGGCGAAACGAACCCTCAAGCAACGCCATTTTGACGTACAGCTCATGGGCGGCATTGTTTTGCATCGAGGCATGATCTCGGAGATGGGAACCGGCGAAGGGAAAACCCTCGTTGCAACGCTCCCGGTTTATTTGAACGCTCTGGCGGGCAAGGGCGTACACGTGGTGACCGTCAACGACTATCTTGCTAAACGCGACGCTGAATGGATGGGCCAGATTTACCGATTTCTTGGTCTCACCGTTGGGTGCATTCAAGGCGGCTTAAGTGACGTAGACCGGCGCGCGGCCTACGCCTGCGACGTCACCTACGGCACCAACAATGAATTCGGCTTCGACTATCTTCGCGACAACATGAAATATGCGATGGAGGATATGGTTCATCGCGATTTCAATTACGCGATTGTCGATGAAGTAGACTCAATTCTTATCGACGAAGCCAGAACACCACTCATTATTTCCGGCCAAGGCCAAGATCGTACCGATCTCTATGATCGCGTCGACAAGATCATCCCGCATTTGTCGGAAGAGCACTTCGAGAAAGACGAGAAGCAACGGTCCATTACATTTACCGATGCTGGAACCGAATACGCCGAACAACTTTTAAAGGAACACGGAATTCTCGAAGACGGCGGGCTCTACGATCTTCAGAACATCACTTTAGTGCATCACCTGAACCAAGCGCTGCGGGCCCATCAGTTGTTTACGCGCGATGTTCAATATTTGGTCAAAGACGGCAGAGTCCAGCTTATCGATGAATTTACCGGCCGGGTGATGGAAGGCCGCCGTCTTTCTGAAGGCTTACACCAAGCCATTGAAGCCAAGGAAGGCGTTGAGGTTCAAAATGAAAACCAGACTCTCGCCTCGATCACCTTCCAAAATTATTTCCGCATGTATCCCAAGCTCGCCGGCATGACCGGAACGGCTATGACCGAGGAAGAAGAGTTCGGGCAAATATACGGTCTCGAAGTTATCGAAGTACCGCCGAACGTTCCGCGCGTTCGCATCGATGAACACGACGAGGTTTATCGCACCGCTGACGAGAAATATGATGCGATTGCCCAGCTCATTGACGAATGTCATGAACGCGGTCAGCCGGTGCTTGTTGGAACTGTTTCGATTGAAAAATCTGAAACTCTGGCCCGGCTTCTGAAGAAGAAAAAAATAAAACCGCAAGTATTGAACGCAAAATACCACGAGCAGGAAGCGTTCATCATTGCGCAGGCCGGTGTGCCCGGCGCAATCACCATTGCCACAAACATGGCTGGGCGCGGCACGGATATTCAGTTGGGCGGCAATGCCGATTACCGCATCACTCAAGAAGAAACAACAAAAGGCAGAGCGCTTTCAGACGATGAGAAAGCAGCAATCAACGATGATGTTGAGAAGAAAAAACAGCTCGCGTTGGAGGCGGGCGGGCTATACGTCATCGCCACCGAACGACATGAAAGCCGGCGCATCGACAATCAGTTGCGCGGCCGTTCAGGCCGACAAGGCGATCCGGGCGCTTCAAAGTTTTACCTGTCATTGCAAGACGATCTTATGCGTATTTTTGGCTCAGATCGCATGGACTCGGTTCTCCAACGCCTAGGTCTTCAGCCCGGCGAACCAATTAGCCATCCCTGGGTGAACAAGGCCATCGCCAAAGCGCAACAAAAAGTCGAAGCGCGAAACTTCGATATTCGCAAAACGTTGCTGCAATATGACGATGTGATGAACGATCAGCGCCGCGTGATCTTTGACCAACGCCGCGAGGTCATGCAGTCGGACGACGTTTCACAACTTGTCACTGACATGCGTCACGATGTCATTCACGATCTGGTTGCAAAATTTATTCCAGAAGATGCCATGCATGAGCAGTGGGATATTTCCGGCCTCCACGAAGAATGCATGCGCCTGTTAGATCTCGACCTTCCCCTAGCCCAGTGGGCGGCGGAAGAAGGTATAGCCGACGAAGAAATTCGCGATCGCATCCTTGAGGCTTCGGACAAGAAGATCGAAAACAAAAAATCGGCCATTGGCGAGGACGTCATGCTGCGGGTCGAAAAGAGCCTTGTCTTGCAAATGATCGACCAGGGATGGCGTGATCACTTGGCTCAGCTCGATATGTTGCGCCAGGCTGTGAATCTTCGCGCGTTTGGGCAAAAAACACCGCTGCTCGAATACCAGCGCGAGTCTTTCGATATGTTTGAAGAACTTCTTACCGGGCTTCGCGAGCGGGTGACCGGTGTGATCTCGCGCGTCGAATTGCGCCGCGAACCTGCGCCTGAAGACTTGCGGCCGAAAACGCCCTCGCAAATGCAAAACGTCAAGGAAGACGCAAAGCCAGGCGTTGGCGGTGGGCCGGCGCCAAAGTCTTCCTCTCAGCGCACGTTGCCGCGTGTCGACCCGAACGCGCGCAATCCCAAAGATCCGTCTTCATGGGGCAAGGTTGCCCGCAATGAACCTTGTCCGTGTGGGTCCGGCAAAAAATACAAACACTGCCACGGCGCGGTCGAAGAGGTTGCTTAAACACTCAAGCGGCAGCAGCGACACCAAATGACATCTGTTACGGCCCTTCGCCACGTTGCGTTCGAAGATCTCGGTACATTTGAAAACGTGCTCAAGGATCGGGGCTGGTCGGTTGAGTATCTAGAAGCCCCCACCGTTGACTGGGCGCAGTTTGATCCGCTTGCCCCCGGCCTCCTCGTTATCCTCGGCGGGCCGATTAGCGCGAATGATGAGAAGACCTATCCATTCTTAACGTCTGAAATTTCAGCGCTGCAAAAACGTCTTGCAAGCAGTCGGCCAACGCTGGGTATTTGCTTGGGCGCACAATTGATCGCGCGTGCGTTGGGCGCAAAGGTTTACCAGGGCCGCGAAACAGAAATTGGATGGAAACCTTTGTTGCTGTCTGCGGATGGCAAAACGTCTCCGGTGCGCCACCTCAGCGCCGAACACTGTTTCATGTTTCATTGGCATGGCGAAACGTTCGACCTCCCCAAAGACGCAACGCTCCTTGCCGGAACGGAAGCGTGCTTACATCAAGCGTTTCAATGGCGTAACTCTGCGCTCGCATTTCAATGTCACCCCGAGGTGCGCGCGCAGGACTTGGAGAAATGGTTTGTTGGTCATGCGGTCGAAGTGAGCGCGACAAGAGGCACGAATATCGCGCAGTTGCGCAGCGATACAGTACGATATGGTGCAGATCTCGAACGCGCCGGCCGCGCGTGTTTTGAAGAGTGGTTGGATCAGGTAAACTTCTAAACGGTCGGGACTTAATTTTCCAAGCCCATAAGGCTGCGCGCAAAACTTCGCGCAGTGAACGCTTTCAAGTCATCCGCGCTTTCACCAACGCCGACAAAATGAACCGGTAAATCGAATTTTTCCGCTAGCGCCACAACAACGCCGCCTTTCGCCGTGCCGTCGAGTTTGGTTAACACCAAACCCGTTACCCCGGCCGTTTTTTGAAAGACGTCGACTTGCGCGTGTGCGTTCTGCCCCACGGTTGCGTCGAGAACCAGCAAGGTCGCATGGGGCGCGCTGTCGTCCACTTTTTTTATGACGCGGACTATTTTCTGAAGTTCTTCCATAAGGGCGTCTTTGTTTTGCAATCGCCCGGCCGTGTCGATGAGAAGAATGTCGTCTCCACGTTTGCGCGCCTCATGTATCGCCTCAAATGCAAGGCTTGCGGCATCGGCACCCGTATCGCGCGCCATTACCGGGCTTCCGGTTCGTTCTCCCCAAACTTTCAGTTGATCGACGGCCGCGGCTCTAAATGTATCGCCCGCAGCCATCGATACACTTCGGCCTTCGCCTCGGAAGTGATGGGCGAGCTTCCCGATCGTGGTCGTCTTGCCAGCGCCATTTACGCCGACCATGAGGATGATGAATGGTTTCTGGGCGGGGTCGATCGCCAAAGGTCTTGTTGATGACTCCAGAATTTTCGCAATTTCAGCGGCTAAGGTTTCTCGAACCTCAACGTCGGACACTTCTTTACCAAATCGTGCTTCGGCCAAAGCACCTGTCAGCTTCGCGGCCGTTGCACTGCCAATGTCGGCAGTAATGAGCAGGTCTTCTAGGTCGGTGAGTGCGTCATCATCTAATTTTCGTTTGCTGACGATATCTGCAATGCCCGTCACCAGGCGAGAGGAGGACTTGCTTAACCCTTTGGTTAACCGCGTCAGCCACCCGGACTGAGGCTCAACTTCGCGCTGAGGTAATTGGTCTCGTAGCGTCGACATCAGGCGACAACTTCGCCTTTCAGAGTTTTGTTCTCCACCCCGACAATGCGCGTTTTTACGATGGAGCCAATTTCATGAGCCGCGTCAAAACCAACGGGTGCAAAATTCTCACCCCGTCCCATTTGTGGACGCTCCACCAAGACGTTGCAAAGTGAGCCGACACACGACTTCAAGAATGCGGTTAGAGCCGCGTCACCTTTTTCCCGAAGCCGTGCAGCTCTGTCCTTGATGGCAGTGCCATTCACCTGAGGCATCGATGCCGCTGGCGTTCCAGGCCGAATGGAATAGGGAAAAACGTGAAGATACGTGAGATCTGCGTCGTCAACGAGGCGCAGTGTATTTTGAAACATAGTTTCGGTTTCGGTGGGAAAGCCTGCAATAAGATCTGCGCCGAACACAGCATCGGGGCGTAACGACCGAATGCGCTCACAAAAAGAAAGAATATCATCGCGCAAATGTCGCCGCTTCATGCGCTTGAGAATCAAATCATCTCCAGCCTGCGCCGAAATATGAAAATGCGGAAGAATCCGTGACTCGTTGGCGATCACGTGAAAAAGGTCATCGTCTACTTCCGCTGGATCCAAAGACGAGAGTCTTAGGCGCGGTAAATCCGGAACCGCAGCAAGCACGCGCCGGGTCATTTGTCCTAAAGTCGGCGCGCCGGGAAGGTCCGTTCCATATCCCGTAATATCCACACCGGTGATCACGACCTCTTTATAGCCTGCGTCGACTAGCCCGCGGATTTCCTGTGCAATGCGTCCGATGGGCACGCTTCGGTTATTTCCGCGTGCGAAGGGGATAATACAAAACGTACACCGATGATCGCAGCCCTGCTGAACTTGTACGAAGGCGCGTGTTCGTTCATCGAAGCCTTCTACGAGGTGCGCGCTTGTCTCCCGCACGCTCATGATGTCACTGACAAGGCTGCGGCTTTCTAAATCGGGCAGGAAACTTTCCGCCTTCATTTTGTGCTCGTTACCCAGAACGCGGTCGACTTCACCCATCGCGGAATAGCGATCTGGGTTAAGTTGCACAGCGCAGCCGGCTGCAATGATATGCGCGTTCGGGTTTTCGCGGCGCAATCGGCGTAAAGTTTGGCGCCCCTGACGTTCTGCTTCTCTCGTCACCGCGCACGTATTAACGATGATTGCGTTATTGAGCCCGGTTGTGCGGGCATGACCGCGCATAACTTCAGACTCATACGTATTTAAGCGGCACCCGAGGCTCACCACCCGTGGACCCCGGTCGGAAGGTTTAACCACCGTCATGACAGAAGGCTCGGGTTTAAGGTGCCGGTAAAGGTTTCCGCGACCGGACCGGACATAATGACGTGGTTGTCTTCTCGCCATTCGATTTCAAGATCGCCCCCGTCCAAAGAAACGGTTGCTTTGCGTTCAGAAATATTTCGCCGAACTGCGGCGACCAATGTTGCGCACGCACCGGTCCCGCACGCCTGGGTTATGCCTGCGCCGCGTTCCCACACGCGCATGCGTAAATGTGTCTTGCTCAGAACCTGAACCGCTTCGACGTTGGTCCGTTCGGGAAAAAGCGGGTGGTGTTCCAACTTGGGGCCAAGAGCCGCAAGGTCGATCTCATTCGCATTAGACACAAAAAATACCATATGAGGATTGCCCATACTCACCGCGATCGGATCGTTCAGTGGACCTTCGCTCACATTAAGGTGCGCTGTATCCACCGCTTCTGTGAGCGGAATATCCTGCCAGTCTGTGCGTGCCGAGCCCATGTCTACGGCAATCAGGTCATTGGCTGCGCGCTTGGCCGTAACCGGCCCGGCAAGGGTTTCGATGACAACTTCATCCTTGCCGGTTTCGCCGAGTAGGAGACGGGCAACACATCGGCTTCCATTCCCGCAGCTGGCGACTTCTCCGCCGTCTGCGTTGCGGATTGCCATGAATATATCCCCGCCACTGCGTGCGGACTCAAGGATCAAAATCTGGTCGCAGCCGATCCCGGTTCTGCGGTTGGCGATGGCTTTCGCGGTGTCCGATGTCAGTGAGAGGCCAGCCGAACGGGCGTCCAGGACAACGAAGTCGTTGCCAAGGCCGTGCATTTTGCGAAAAAAGACGCCAGAGCCTGTTTCATCGGTTGTGGTCATGAGGGCCTTATATGGGCGGGGCCCAGAACTGTCTAGGGACAGGGTACCCGGACACAGAAACCAGAGTGCTCACTAATTGATTGAATTTTATAAATTAATTGCCTTTTCCTTGACTCTATCTGGCGCGGAGCGTACCAACAGCGCGCTTTGAGCCGTACAAGCCGTTTTTTCAGCTCCGAGCGAAATTTTTGACAGCCTTAAGTCACTTGCTCCTACGGGAGTCCGCCAGTCCGCGAATTTACGCGCACTGGCGCGAATGGCGTTTGGTGTAGGAAAAATTTGGCGACCCGAAAAAGTAGAAATGTTTGAAACTCTTACCGACAAACTTGGCGCTGCTCTAGGCAAGCTCACAAATCGCGGCGCACTATCCGAGGCTGACGTTTCCGCGGCCATGCGCGAGGTTCGCATCGCATTGCTTGAAGCCGACGTTGCGCTCCCGGTCGTTAAAGATTTTATCGCCAAAGTCAGCGCGCAGGCGGTCGGTGAAAAAGTTATCAAGTCCGTCACGCCCGGGCAGATGGTCGTCAAGATCGTCAATGATGAACTCGTTGAGATGCTCGGCGGTGAAGATGCCCCGCAAGGCATAGACTTTAACGCGCCTGCGCCCGTTGGCGTTTTGATGGTCGGCTTGCAAGGATCGGGTAAAACAACAACGACCGCGAAGATCGCAAGCCGGATACAAAACAAAGACAAGAAGCGTGTTCTGATGGTCTCGCTGGATACCTACAGACCCGCCGCGCGAGAGCAGCTCGCAATTCTCGGCAAACAAGTGGGTGTGATTACATTGCCCATCGTCGCAGGAGAAAAACCGCTCGACATTGCAAAACGGGGATTGGCCGAAGCGCGCAAGGGTGTGTTTGACGTCGTCATTTTCGACACGGCCGGGCGCCTTACCATCGACGAGGATATGATGGCTGAGGTTTCAGCGGTGCGCGATGCTGTCAGCCCGCACGAAACCATTCTTGTGACCGACGCCATGATTGGTCAGGACGCGGTCGTTACCGCGCAAGCGTTCAATGACAAAATTGGCGTCACCGGTATCGCGCTCACGCGCGTCGATGGTGATGCGCGCGGCGGCGCGGCGCTATCAATGCGCGCGGTGACCGGCAGTCCGATCAAATATATTGGTGTCGGCGAGAAAGTGGATGCTCTGGATGTGTTTCATCCAGGCCGCATCGCCAGCCGCATTCTTGGAATGGGGGATGTCGTCAGCCTCGTTGAAAAGGCGGCTGAGACTATCGACAAAGATAAAGCTGAGAAGCTTGCCGCTCGGATGGCGGAAGGGCGTTTTGATTTGAACGACATGTTGACTCAGTTGCAGCAAGTGCAACGCATGGGTGACATGAAAAGCATCATGGGACTCATTCCTGGTTTGGGAAAAGCGATAAAGCAGGTGAAAGACGCAAACCTGGACCCCAAAGCGTTCAAGCGACAAGAGGCGATTATCCAATCCATGACGCCCAAAGAACGCAGTATTCCCAAAGTCATCAAGGCCTCGCGCAAGCAAAGAATTGCGGCGGGCTCGGGCGTCTCCGTCGCCGATGTGAACAAGTTGCTCAAGCAGCATCAGCAGATGGAAACCATGATGAAGCGCATGAAAAAAATGGGCGGGCCTGGCGCGCTTGCGGGTCTTATGTCTGGTGGTCCGGGCGCAGCTGCCGGACCTTTGGGGAGCGGTATGATGCCGCGTCCCGGTGGTCCGCCTTTTGGACGTCGATAACTCAGTGGAATTTTACAGATAGATATCAATCAAAGGAGATTAGGTTCATATGGCTTTAAAAATTAGATTGTCGCGTGGTGGCGCGAAGAAAGCGCCGTTTTATCGTTTGGTTGTGGCGGACTCTCGTGCGCCGCGCGATGGACGGTTTGTTGAGCGCGTGGGGACGCACAATCCGCGTTTGCCCCACGATCATCCCGAGCGTTTGATTGTTAAGGAAGATCGCATCAAGCACTGGATGAGTGTTGGTGCGCTTCCGACCGATCGCGTTCAGCGACTTTTGTCCAAGGTTGGTTTGACAGAGATGCCGGTTATTCGCGAGCAAACCAAGAAAAACAAACCCCGGGCGAAAACCCTTGAGCGTATGAAGGAAGCCGAAGAGGCGGCGAAAGCTGCGGCAGAAGCGGCAGAACCTGAAGCCGCGCCGGCAGAAGAGGCGCCGGCCGAAGAAGCTCCCGCCGAAGAAAAGGCAGACGGCTAGAGCCGGGCACGTCATCGGAGGGCGATTGTGAAACGCGATCCCGCGCAAATATGTCTTGGCGTTATCGTTGCGTCGAAGGGGTTGCGCGGTGAAGTGAAGATCAAGAGCCATACCGAGAACCCCAGAGACATCGCCGCGTATGGCCCGGTGTTTACCGATGACGGCCGTGAGCTGGATCTCGCCATTACTGGCGCAGGGAAGGGCGTGGTGATTGGAAAGATCAAAGGCGTCGATACGCAAGAAGAAGCGGAAGGATTGAGGGGTTTAAATCTGTACGTCCCGCGTAGTGCCTTGCCGCCGCCCGATGCGGACTCGCACTACCAAGCTGATCTTGTTGGATTACAGGCGGTGCGCACCGACGGTGAAATCGTCGGAACGGTTTTAACGTTTCACAATTTTGGCGCTGGAGATGTGATGGAAGTGCAAAAAAACGGTGGAGATACCATCCTTATTCCCTTCACGGACGCGGCCATCGCTAAGGTGGACATGGACGGTCGGCAGGTCTTGATCACACCGCTTCCCGGTCTTTTTGACGACGAAGAGGCGAGCGAATCGGGTGAGGTAAACTGACATGGCGGCCGCCTCGCCCTTCAAAGCCGTGGCGTTGACCCTGTTTCCCGAGATGTTTCCCGGGCCTTTGGGGGTTTCATTGGCCGGCAAGGCCCTTCAAGAGGGGGTTTGGACGCTAGAAACGGTGGACATTCGCGGATTTGCGAGCGATAAGCACCGCACCGTGGATGACAGTCCCTTTGGAGGCGGTGCGGGAATGGTGATGCGGCCCGATGTTTTGGACGCTGCCGTTGCCGCGGCTCATCCTCCAGGGACCCCCCTGATCTACTTGACCCCGAGGGGCCGGGTGCTGGATCAGTTCCGTGTTCGGGACCTCGCGGCGGGACCGGGGTTGAGCGTAATTTGCGGTCGCTATGAAGGTGTGGATGAACGCTTTCTTGAAGCGAGAGATGTTGAGGAGATAAGTCTCGGCGATTTTGTTCTCTCTGGCGGTGAACCCGCGGCCATCGTGCTTCTTGATGCTGTGGTGCGATTATTGCCGGGGGTTGTCGGTAAAACAGAATCGCTGGAAGACGAGAGTTTTGAAGCGGGCTTGTTGGAGTACCCGCACTACACGCGGCCAGATCCTTGGAATGGACGCGATGTGCCGGAGGTTTTGAAGTCTGGCCACCACGCGAAGGTCAAAGCGTGGCGCCGGGAGAAAGCAGAAGAGATGACCCGCGTACGCCGTCCTGATCTATGGGCGCAGTACGAGGCAAAGACGAACGGAACTAAAAAGTAAGTAAGAAGGACGACGGCAATGAACACGTTGCAGCAGTTTGAAAAAGAATATGCCGCTGAATTGGAAGCCAAACGGGAAGTCCCGGACTTCACCCCTGGCGATACGGTGCGCGTACACGTGAAAGTGTCTGAAGGGCAGCGCGAGCGTATTCAGGCATATGAAGGCGTGTGCATTGCACGCAAGAATGCCGGCATCAATTCGTCGTTCACCGTACGTAAGATTTCCTTCGGTGAAGGCGTTGAGCGCGTATTCCCGCTGCACGCACCGATCATCGATAAAATCGATGTTGTTCGCCGTGGTAAAGTCCGCCGCGCAAAACTCTACTATCTTCGTGAGCGCCGCGGCCGGTCTGCGCGTATTGCCGAAGACACGTCGGCAACCCAGTCGAAGGCGACGGACGGCGACAAATAGGGAATTTTCGGCGGCACCCGCTGCTTAGGAAATTCCTGCCCGTTCTAGGTGTGGTCTCAGTCGCCCGCTCATCCATAGTCCGAGCATGCGGAAGTCGCTGATAAACGACCATATCGGATAGGCGAAGGTTGCCGGTTTGTTGCGCTCGATGAAGGCATGAGCCAACCACGCAAATCCGTAACCCACCAAGAGGACGGCGGGCAGCAATCGAAACTCTTCTGCTATCAATGCCAATAAAAGTAGAAGAATTGCGAGAATTGTTCCCAGGTAGTGCAGCCCGCGCGTTGCGGGACGTTTATGTTCCCGCAGGTAGTAGGGCCAAAACTCGGCGTATGTAGTTAGCCGTTTGGTCATAAAATTATGGTCCCTATCTACTGAGTGCTGAAAGTGCGCAACCTTGCGTTCCAGGAAGCCGAAGCGTAGTTTGCCGCACCTTCGCTATGCACAAAATAGAAAATGAGCGTTTGCCAGCTTGTGGCGGCGATAAAGTGAATACAAACGGATAAAAGCGATGCCAGATACGTCTCAAAATCCCTCGCGCAAAGATGGTTACGTTGTCGCGGTCGTCGGCGCGACGGGCAACGTCGGCCGCGAGATTCTGCAAATTTTGTGGGATCGGAACTTCCCGGCGTCCAAGGTCGTTGCGCTCGCGTCCTCACGCTCGGTCGGAAAAGAAGTGTCTTACGGTGCCGACGAGACGCTCAAAGTTCAAGATCTCGAAACCTTTGATTTCAAAGGCGTCGATATCGTGCTCTCCTCGCCGGGCGCGAAGGTCTCGGCCGTGCATGCGCCGCGCGCGGCGGCGGCTGGCTGTGTGGTGATCGACAATACGTCTCATTTTCGGATGGACCCGGATGTTCCCTTGGTCGTACCTGAGGTGAACCCGGACGCGATTGCGCGATACAAAAAGAAGGGCATTATCGCTAATCCCAATTGTTCGACCATCCAAATGGTTGTGGCGCTCAAGCCCTTGCATGACGCGTTCAATATCAAACGTGTCGTTGTGTCCACGTATCAATCGACATCGGGTGCGGGTAAAGACGGTATGGACGAGCTGTTCAATCAGACGAAGGGTGTTTATGCGAACCAGCCTCCAATTGAAACCAAATCCAAATTCACAAAGCAGATCGCCTTTAACGCCATTCCTCACATCGACGTTTTCGTTGATGACGGCGCGACCAAAGAAGAATGGAAGATGACGGTGGAGACCTGCAAGATCTTGGATCCGGACATCAAGGTGCATGCGAACTGCGCGCGCATACCAGTGTTCATCGGTCATGCCGAATACGTCAATATCGAGACAGAAAAGCCGATTTCGGAGAAAGCCGCGCGTGCGGCTTTGCAGAAAGCCGAGGGGGTCACTGTGGTCGATCACCAGGCGGACGAGGGGTACGTTACCCCGGCCGAATGCGCCGGCGAGGATGATGTGTTCGTGTCTCGCATCAGAAAAGATAAAACCGTTGAGAACGGATTGTCCTTCTGGTGTGTGTCCGACAATTTGCGCAAAGGCGCGGCTTTAAATGCCGTGCAAATCGCAGAGGCAGTGGTGCGTGAACACCTTAAGGTGTAGCTGGTAGTTTTTGCTCTGTCCGGTGCCACGGACCGGCGCAACTGTGTCTCATGAAAATCTAAGCGCGGTGGCGATCAAGACGCCTACTCCGGAAAGACCGATAATCGCCCCGGCGATGTGATTGAGGTGCGGCAGACCGCGGTTGACGAATGCATCGCGAAACGTACCGGCAACACCAGATAAGATCAGCCACCACAATGCTGATCCCAAAAAGACCCCAGAGACGAGCAAGGCGGCGGTCGCTGGGGCTTTATACATGTCGACCGGCGTAAATGCGGCAAACAATCCCGCGGCCGCGATCATGGTCGCTGGGTTTGTGATCGCCAGGCTAAAAGTTGTTGTGATATCCCGGCCAACGGTCGCAGCGTTTGCGCTCTGTTCTGTTTGTTGCACAGGCGTGCGGAAGGTAATAACGCCGACCATGAAAACAATGAGCCCGCCGATGATACCAATGGTCTGTTCATGATCGAGCACGAAGGTGGTGATCACGCTGATTCCCAATCCCGCAGCCGCGCCAAAAATCATATCGGCAAGCGCGGCTCCCAAACCGGCGAGAAATGCGTGCAAGCGGCCTGTGGAAAGTGCGCGACGGATACATAGGACAGCAACGGGTCCCACGGGCGCGGCGAGCGCAAACCCAGCAATGAGACCTCGAATAAACGCGAAATCGAAAAGCGATGCGATCATGACCTGAAGTTAAAACCCTCAGTACGGGTTCAGAAAGATTTGGGATGCGCGACTTTGCCTCCTACACGGTCGCAATCGTGATCGCAAGCTCGCCGTCCCGGTCTGGACCCGGACTTATACATTCGCTATCACGGCTCACGCCTTATCGGAGAAAAGATCGTGACCACTCCAAATGATTCAACTCACATGCGCCCGCGTCGCAGCATGATCTATATGCCGGCGTCGAACGCCCGCGCTTTGGAAAAAGCAAAATCACTGCCTGCTGATGGGCTTATATTTGATTTAGAAGATGCGGTCGCACCCGATGCTAAATTAGAGGCGCGTGCCTCCGCAGTTGAAGCCGCGCGTTCAAAAGCATATGGCGCACGCGAAGTTCTCATTCGCGTGAACGGCCTAGATACACCGTGGGGTGCGGGGGATATCGAGGCTGTGGCGGGCTCGGGTGCAAATGGCATCGTATTTCCGAAGGTTAATGACGCGGCCGATATTTCGCGCGCCGACGAGGCGTTGAGAGCCGCCGGTGCGCCGGATACTTTTGGTTTGTGGGCAATGATTGAATCACCACAAGGTGTTTTGGCCGCCGCAAATATTGCAAAGGCGAGTCCACGACTCATAGGCTTTATTGTTGGAACCGCTGATTTGGCCAAAGATCTTCATTGTGCGCACCCCACAGATCGCTGGCCTATGCTCACCGCGCTGCAAATGTGCGTTATGGCCGCGCGCGCAAATGGACTTGTGGCTTTAGATGGCATTCACGTTGATCTCGCAGACGAAGCGGGTTTGGAACTGGCATGCCGCCAGGGCAAGGACTTAGGATTTGATGGGAAATCCCTTATTCATCCCAAACAGATTCCCGTCGCAAATACGATTTTCGCCCCATCCGCGGCCGAGGTGGAGCGGGCCCATAGGTTGGTGGAAGCACACAAGGAGGCGCTGGCCGCAGGCAAGGGTATAACGGTCGTTGATGGTCGGCTGGTAGAAGCGCTACATGTACGTGAAGCAGAACGACTCCTCGCGGCCGCGCAGATGATTTCTAACTTAGAGCAATAAGTCAGCTTAAGTCGGACTTGAAACTAGAACTCGGCACTGTACGTTCGAGAAACAAAGCGCTTACAACACAAAAAGGTCGGTTATGGCGACGCTCGAAAAAGCAAAGTTAACCATTCGCAACGCGCGCGTGGGCGACATTGAGGGCATTCGAACCCTCATGAAAACTGTTTACCCCAATATGCCGCCCTATTCGGCGGACATGTTGCGGGGACAAATCGCCAACTACACCGAGGGACAGTTTATCGCGCTCTATGACGACAAAGTCATCGGCTATTGCGGAACCTTTCGTATAGACGAATCTATTGCCCTTGCGCCTCACACCTGGGTGGAAATCACCGGCGGCGGGTTTGCATCTCGTCATGATCCGGTTGGCGACATGCTCTATGGCATGGAAGTGTGCGTCGATCCGGAGTACCGCGGCCTGCGTATTGGCCAAAGATTTTACAACGAGCGCAAAGCATTGTGCGAACGCTCGCATTTAAAAGGTATCGTATTTGCGGGACGCTTGCCGGGCTTCGCGCGCCGCATCAAGGAGGTTGAAACGCCGGAAGAATATGTTCGGCGAGTCCAAGCGCGCAAAATCCGCGATACCGTGTTGTCATTCCAGCTTCGCAATGGATTCGAGGTGATCGGTGTTCTTCCCGATTACCTCCCCTCAGATCGAGCCTCGATGGGATATGCGACCCATATGCAGTGGCGCAATCCAAGGTATGCGCCGGACGTTGCTGTTGCTGAACGTAAAGAAAGACTTCAACGAAAAACCACGGTTCGTGTGGCTGCTGTTCAATATATGCAGCGACAGGTGAAATCGTTTGAGGAGTTTTGTCACCACGTTGAGTATTTCGTCGATGTGGTCGCGGATTACGGTGCAGATTTCGCGATATTCCCTGAGATGTTTTCTCTTCAGCTTCTTTCGATCGTTGACCAGCGCTTGACGGCCGAGCAATCCATCGCCGAACTCACAAAGTTTACCGAACCATTTAAAGAGATGATGAATGACCTTGCCATTCGCTATAACGTCAACATCATCGGTGGTAGTCATCCCTCCTTGCAGCCGGACGGTGATATTCACAATGTCGCCTATGTCTTTTTGCGCGATGGTGCGGTGTACACTCAAGAAAAGTTGCACCCGACACCAAATGAAAAGAGGTGGTGGAATATAAAAGGTGGAGAAGGGTGCAGCGTCATTATGACCGATTGCGGCAATATCGGTGTGATGATCTGTTATGATTCTGAATTTCCCGAACTTGCGCGCCATCTCACAGACCAGGGCGCGCAAATTTTATTCATTCCATTTTGTACCGATACGCGCGAAGCGTATTTGCGCGTTCGATATTGCGCGGCCGCGCGCGCGGTTGAGAACCAGATTTATGTCGCCATGGCCGGGAACGTTGGCAATCTGCCAGGTGTTGAAAACATGGATATTCAATATGCCGAAAGCTGCATTCTTACCCCGTGTGATTTTCCTTTTGCGCGCGATGGTGTTGCGGCCGACACAACTCCGAACACAGAAATGGTTGCAATCGCGGATTTGCGATTGGACGACCTCGCGGCGGCCCGCAACGCGGGAACGGTGCAAAATCTAAAGAACCGCAGATTCGACCTTTACTCTGTCGATTGGCGAGCCAAAGACAAATAGGAATACAGCCTGTTGGGTGATGGCGCCCTTCGTTGACTTAAACCAGGGGGGTGAGTAGTACTGTGGCGAAACGACGCCGCTCTAGAGCCCGTGTTCGCCCTGGAATAGCGCCGCAGATTTCGGTTTAATCGCTTATTGGATATACCATGACCCAAGCTGCGAAACCCTCTCGGCCTCTCTCACCACACTTACAAGTGTATCGGCTGCCCTTGGCCGCTTTGACGTCAATTTTCCACCGGATTACCGGGGTTGGATTAACCCTCGGAATGGCGCTTCTTGTGTGTTGGGTCGCAAGTGCGGCCTACGGACCGTCTGCCTACGCGGCTGTGAGTGGATTTATGGCGTCTCCGATCGGGTACGTCTTATTGATCGGCTTTTCAGCGGCGTTGTTTTTTCATTTTTGCAATGGCATCCGCCATTTGTTCTGGGACGTAGGCATGAATTTTGAAATTGCGCAAACCAAGCGCGCCAATGTGATCGTCATACTCGCGACGATTGCGTTGACCGCCGCGACTTGGTTTTTTGCGTTGAATTAGGGGGGCGGCCGGATGTTTGCATCAAGTAACCTCCGCTCCGCGCTCGGGCGTGCACGCGGTCTCGGCTCAGCCAAAGAGGGCATGCATCACTGGTGGGTTCAGCGTTTAACGGCGCTGGCGCTTATTCCCTTAACCGTATGGTTGGTGATTTCGATTGTTGGATTGATCGGCGCTTCTCACGGCGAGTTTGTTCTCTGGCTGGCGAATCCCATAAATACGACCGCGATGATCTTGTTTTTGGCGATCGCATTTCATCACGCGCAGTTGGGTATGCAAGTTGTGTTTGAAGATTATGTGAGCAGTCATGCACTCCGTACGACGGGAATTATTCTTGTGAAATTTTTATGTGCTGGCCTCGCGGCCTTTAGCATTGTGTCCACTCTTATTGTTGCGTTTGGAGTCTGATTGCATGGCCGCTTACGAAATTATTGACCACGAATACGATGTGGTTGTTGTCGGCGCCGGCGGTGCCGGACTACGCGCAACCTTCGGCATGGTGCAAGCCGGACTGAAAACCGCGTGTATCACCAAAGTATTTCCGACCCGCAGTCATACCGTCGCTGCGCAAGGCGGCGTCGGCGCGGCGCTTGGCAACATGGCCGAGGACAACTGGGTCTGGCACATGTACGACACCGTCAAAGGGTCCGACTGGCTCGGAGACCAAGACGCCATTGAATACATGTGCCGCGAGGCGATTCCGGCTGTTCAAGAACTCGAGCACTACGGTGTGCCGTTTTCGCGCACACCGGATGGTAAGATTTATCAACGTCCTTTTGGCGGGCATATGCGCAATTTCGGTGAAGCGCCGGTTCAGCGCGCATGCGCCGCAGCGGACCGCACGGGCCACGCTATTTTGCACACGCTCTACCAACAGAGCTTGAAGCATAAAGCCGAATTTTTTGTTGAATACTTCGCCATCGATCTGATCATGGATAGTGACGGGTCGTGCCGTGGTGTCGTTGCGCTCGATATGGCGACGGGAACGATACACAGATTTAAGGCTCAGATGACCGTGATGGCGACAGGTGGATATGGCCGCGCATATTTCTCCTGTACGTCCGCGCACACCTGTACGGGTGATGGTAACGCGATGGTCGCGCGGGCGGGTCTCCCGCTCCAAGATATGGAGTTCGTTCAGTTTCACCCCACCGGTGTTTACGGCGCCGGTGTGTTGATTACTGAAGGTGCGCGCGGTGAGGGCGGGTATCTCACCAATAGCGAAGGTGAGCGCTTCATGGAGCGCTATGCGCCCACGGCAAAAGACCTTGCCTCCCGGGACGTGGTGAGCCGCGCCATGACCATGGAAATACGCGAAGGGCGCGGCGTTGGCGCGGACAGCGATCACATTCTTCTGCATCTTGAGCATCTTGGCGCTGACGTGCTTTGGCAGCGCCTGCCGGGCATCACGGAAACGTCCAAGATTTTCTCCGGGGTGGATGCGACTAAAGAACCCATCCCAGTCCTGCCCACGGTCCATTACAACATGGGCGGGATACCGACCAATTACATGGCCGAAGTGATCAACCCGACGGCGGACAATCCCGATGCAGTGGTGCCCGGTCTTATGGCGATCGGTGAAGCTGCGAGTGTGTCCGTCCATGGCGCCAATCGCCTTGGGACAAATTCCTTGCTTGATATTGTTGTATTCGGCCGTGCGGCGGCATTGCGCGCGAAAGACATCATTAAAAAGGGATCGCGACAGGCTGACCTTCCAAAAGATTCAGCGGACCTCGCGCTGTCCCGTCTCGAGCGGTTGCGAAATGCAAACGGATCACGCACCACATCGCAGATACGTGCAGAGATGCAGCGGAATATGCAAAACGATGCGGCTGTCTTTAGAACGTCGAAAACCTTGAAAGAAGGTTGCGACAAAATGGCCGGGGTAGCGCAATCGCTCGGTGACCTAAAGGTTTCTGATCGCTCGTTGATTTTCAATACAGACCTCATCGAGGCGCTCGAGTTGGAAAACCTTATGGCGTGCGCGTTGACCACAATTACGGGCGCCGAAGGCCGTCATGAAAGTCGCGGGGCTCACGCTCATGAGGATTATCCCGATCGCGATGATGAGAATTGGATGAAGCACACATTGGCGTGGGTTGGCGACGATTGGAAAGTCAAATTGGATTATCGTCCCGTTCACACCTATACGCTGACCGATGATGTGAAATACATCGAACCGAAGGCTCGGGTGTATTAGCCGGCGCTAATTTGCGAGAACGCATAACCACAAGACGAAAGATTGCACATGGTTGAGTTTTCACTTCCCAAAAATTCCCGCCCCACTAAGGGTAAAGTGCATGCCGCGCCTGAAGGTGCGAAGAACGTGAAGCGGTTTGACATTTACCGCTATGACCCGGACACAGATGCCAATCCACGAATCGATTCATACGATGTGGATATGGATAATTGCGGGCCGATGGTGCTCGATGCGCTGTTGAAAATAAAAGACGAGGTTGATCAAACACTCACACTGCGCCGCTCGTGCCGCGAGGGCATTTGCGGATCGTGCTCAATGAACATTGACGGCGGAAACACTCTGGCATGCCTGAAGCCCATCGCCGATGTAAAGGGAACCGTGAAGGTGTATCCCCTGCCGCACATGCCGGTGGTGAAAGACTTGGTGCCAGACCTCACCCATATCTACGCGCAATACACGGCAATTGAACCGTGGATGAAAGCGGAGACGCCGCCGCCGGCGAGTGGCGAGAGACTTCAATCGCCTGAAGAGCGCGAGAAGCTCGATGGTTTGTGGGAGTGCATCTTGTGTTTTTGTTGTACGACCAGTTGTCCTAGCTACTGGTGGAATGGTGACCGCTATTTAGGTCCGGCGATCCTTTTGCAAGCCGCGCGCTGGATCAATGACAGCCGGGATGAAGCAACCGGCGAACGTTTGGATGCATTGGACGACCCGTTCCGCCTCTATCGCTGCCACACCATCATGAATTGCACCCAGACGTGTCCAAAGGGTCTCAACCCCGCAAAGGCCATCGCCGACATCAAAATGAAGATGGTGGAGCGCGCTGGCTAACCCATTTGCTTTAAGGGTTCGCGATACAATTGAAGAAGGCCCGGCTTGGGGTGGAAAGGTTGCAGGCCGCAACGTCCTGGTGACTGAACCGAGCTATGCGCCCGGTTTTCCCGCACTCGGAATTGGCGAGATCTAATATTTCTTCGGGCGTGGTGCTCTGGCTCGAGTAGCAGATCGCGACTCTGTCCGCCGTTGAGGCGCCGACCATGGCGGTTTGTCCGGCCTCCCGGCGGCTATCCACATACGGCGCTCCACCGCAGGCCTGTAAAACCAGGACACCAGCGCATAAAAACGCCCGGCTTGTTCGGCTCGCGACCGGACCGGCGGCCCAGGCTATCGCATTCTTTCTCATCATAACTTCCAGTATTTCGGCGCGACTCGGCGGTGAGCCTCAAATTTTTCATCTATGATCGGGCGTTGTGTTAGCCCCCCGTCCTGTTTATCTTTTCGACGGGATGCACATTTGTCGAGGGGAGTTTTGAATGTCCTCAGAAAAATACCGTTTGGTCACACGTAGCGATTTTGATGGCCTGGTCTGTGCCGCAGTTCTTAAGGAGCTCGGCATGATTGACGAGATCAAGTTTGTCCATCCGAAGGACATGCAAGACGGCGTGATCGAAATCACCGGCCGCGATATAACCACCAACCTTCCGTATGTGGAAGGTGTTCATCTGGCGTTTGACCACCACGAGAGCGAAACCATCCGCGTCGGCGAAAAAGACAATCATATTATTGACCCCAAAGCGCCCTCGGCGGCACGCGTTGTTTACGACTATTACGGCGGCAAAGAAAAAATGCCGCGCATCCCCGACGACCTTATGGAAGCTGTCGATAAAGGCGACGCGGCTCAGTTCAATAAAGACGAAGTTCTAAACGCCCAGGGATGGGACCTTATGAACTTCATCATGGACGCACGAACCGGTCTTGGTCGCTTTCGCGAGTTCACCATCTCCAACTATCAACTCATGATGGAGCTGATCGACAAGTGCGTAGAGATGTCGGTGGAAGACATTCTCATGCTGCCCGACGTGGTTGAGCGCGTTGATCTCTACGTTGAACATGAAAACAAAGCCCGCGAGCAAATTCGCCGATGTGCGACCACCCACAAGAATCTTATCGTTCTCGATTTGCGGGACGAAGAAACCATTTGGGCCTGTAACCGTTTTCTCATTTATGCGCTTTTCCCCGATCAAAATATTTCGATCCACGTGATGTGGGGCCTCAAAAAACAAAACACGGTCTTCGCGATCGGTAAGTCGATCTTTGATCGCTCGTCGAAGACAAACGTCGGCGAGCTGTGTCTGAAGTACGGCGGCGGCGGCCACCAGGCTGCGGGAACGTGTCAGGTTCCCAACGACCAATCCGAAGCCACGCTGCAGGCTCTTATCGAGAAGATTAATAGCGACGGCTGATCCCGTTTTAGTGCAACCATTGCAACGTATGCCGCTCCTCATCGGGGGCGGCATTTCGTTTTTAGCGTTTTAATCACGCATTTTCAGGCCCCGTTGAACTTGATATGACCGGTTCACCATGACCGAAGGCCCATTGCATCGATACCGCGCTCTTATTGAGCAGGGGGAGATTACGTTTGACCCCGTTCAAGAACTTGCCGCGGAAAAGTTTGCGAGTTTAGCTCATGCGCTGAAGTCCTATGCGCCGACCAGCGGTGTAAAAGGCTGGATGGCGAGGTTCGGATTAAGCGGCGTTCGAAATGATACATCGCCGCCGCAAGGTTTATACCTTTATGGCGGTGTCGGCCGCGGCAAGTCGATGTTGATGAATTTGTTTTTTGAAACCGCGCCCATAGACGCTAAGGAACGAGTTCATTTCCACGCCTTCCTTCGCGACATCCATGCTGAGGTTCATCGCCGCCGACAATTGCCGATGTATGAAGACGACGGAGATCCCATTCCTGGCATGGCAGATGGAATCGCCGACAATACGACGCTGTTATGTCTAGATGAACTTGAAGTGCGCGACATCGCTGATGCGATGATTGTCGGCCGCCTCTTCGAAAAACTTTTTGAGCGCGGCGTGGTTGTGGTCGCCACATCCAACCGGCACCCCGATGATTTATATAAACATGGATTGCAGCGCGAACGCTTTGTCCCGTTTATCGAACTCATCAAAGACAAACTCGATCTTTTGGAGTTGGAAGCCGAGCGCGACTATCGTCTAGACCGGCTTGTCGGTGCGGCTGTGTACCACACGCCAGCCGGACCAAAGGCAGATGAGGCATTGGATGCCGCCTGGGTGCGCCTGACCGACAACGCGCCGCACACCCCCGATCATGTCTCAGTTCAAGGGCGCCGTATCACTGTGCCCGCAGCAGCACATCAGGTCGCCCGATTTACCTTTGATGATCTCTGTGGGCAGCCCCTTGGCCCAAGCGATTACTTAGCGATCGCTAGCCAATTTTCGACGCTCATTGTCCAAGGTATTCCGGTCATGACCGAGGACACCAAGGACAAAGCGCGCCGGTTTGTCACTCTTATCGATGCGCTTTACGAGCATCGCACGGCCCTTGTGTGTTCCGCCGATGCGCCGCCGGACCAACTCTATAGTGGTCAGGAAGGTGGGTTTGAATTTCAGCGCACGGTCTCACGTCTCATTGAGATGCAGGCTGAGGATTATATTCGCCAGCGCCATATCGGCTAGAGCTCGCATACACGTTCGCCGCGCGCGGTCGATTGTTTCTTCATCACCGCATTCATTTCTTCTTCGGAGGCGTAGGCGTCAGGAAATGGACGAAGAAGCAAAACAAATGTTCCCGCCGCAAGCTCATCGCTGGAGAGTGCGAGTTCTACATCGTTCTCCACAGTCATGGGGCTGATAACGGCGATTTTCGCCTCCGGTCGGCGCGCTATGACCCGCTCCACGGTCCCGAGGAACGAATCGCTATGAAATGAACCATTCAGGTGTACGATTTTTCTGCCCGGGTGCGTTTCCATGTGACGGACGATGGACTCGGCCATGGTTTCGTCCCGGGTCACCTGCGCCGCGTAGGTGTTGAGCGCGCTCTCACTCAGATCTTCCGGATCATCGCTGTCCTCGCCATCGTCTTCTCCGCCGTGCGACTGGCTTTCCCGAACAAAGCCCATAAATTTATCCCGGTACGCACCCGCACCTAGATCCAGGGACTTCGCGATCCATTTTTTTTGCTCTGGATTCAAACGCTCAAAAAAGCTCTCTCCCTCGATGCCCACACACCGCACCAGGTCTCCAGGTGCATTGGCGGCTAGGACAGGCAGTCCATGGTCTTTCGCGTATTCTACAAGTGGGCGGTAACTCGTGCGGTAATTTCCCCACGCTCGTGCGCTCCGAATGAAGGGACTCTCTCCGATGTGCCCGG
>CBDDHW010000042.1:0-82913 GCA_965228575.1 Rhodospirillaceae bacterium
TGTTTCAAAACTGTCGTATGCACCCAAGACGCCGAAAAAACCTGCTACAACCCTAAACCCTAAAACCCTCAGTCCTATAACAGACCAGCTTCAAGCCGTAGGGTCCGAAAAAGCAGCCTGGGCACTAAACCCTCTAGGCCTTGGGTATGCAAGGGTGCCGGCTTCGGGGATGTAGGCTACCGTAGGAGCCCTCCTCTGCAAAGGACGAGCGACAAAGTGTTCAAGCAGAATGTATTTGCTGCAGCCAAAGTCTCCGGGTATCTTCTTCTGCTCATCGCCATGGCACTACAAAATCACGATAAGGTCCTAGAAGCCTGCGGATGTCACTAGCCGTGCCTAGCCATAAGAAAAACGCAACAGTACTGTTACTAGGTTAAGACTACCGCTGGGCCTTCTGTTCCGCTTTGTTCTACAACTACAAATCAACAACTACTACTGCTGCTGCTACGACCGCTGCCAGCAGGACTGTCTCTGCTGCTCTTCTTTAGGAACACAGAAGCCTACTCCTCTCATGATGCGCTCCAGTTTGAGACCGCCGCCCCTCTCAGGTGAGCCAAGCCCACATGCATGTCATGGGTGATGGTCGGCAAGATCCAAGCACGGCTCTTCTGCTACCTGTTCTATCCAAAACGACCTGGGCTGATGATTTATATAGATCCTGAGGACTCCCCCGTCCAAAAAAGCAACAGTTGTTACAGCAACAGCACCTTAGCAAATCGCCAACTCCACTGCAGAAGTCTGGTTGCAACTGCATTGTGACCGGCTTCGATCGCCCCTGTTGGATGTTTGGGCCTACTGTCAGTCACTATTTTAGCGACTGCAATTGTAACACTTAGCACGCCAAAAATCACAGTACTGATTAAGGGTCAATTGTCAACCAATTTCAGCACACGAATGTGCATCCTCGGCTTCGGCACCACGGAAGCGTGGGTGAGTGTGACAGCTGCTTGTCAAACCAGCACTCTCACATATTCTGCATGTCCAACACGATATATTGCACTACACATGTGTGTATACACATGTGCGATTTTCGTTGTGTGCGTCAGCCATCAGATCTCTATGTCCAGGTGTCGGTATGTTTTCTGGTAGAATGCAGGGTGCAAATCTGCTGCCAATATTCCAGGGTATGGCCGGTCCCTGAATCCAATAATGTAATTTGTCGCTTTATTAATTTGGAACAGGAATTTGGGGGCTCCCTACTGTAACTATATAGTATACCCAAGCCCAAGCCCTACTCCAATTAATTAAGGCCCCTATATTAGCCGCTCTGCTGCTGCATGCTCGGAATGTGGAGGCGGGCAACCACGAAAGCACTTCGGTCAAATAAAGGTAACATGGTCGACAGGGGATGAAGGAACGCATTCAAGATGCTCCAGTCAGCAAGTCGTCCTTAGTCGGCAAGGCGGGTCGCTGCTTCAAGCTTCACTCAAACATGATAGCAAGTCGCACCATGCGCAAATCAACACATTACTCATCAGTACTTGTGACCAGAATCTGACCGTTAATTCTTATTCCTGCCCCGAACATCTGGGCAGCGGATCTGAAACCTATTGCAGCAGGTTGGCCGAGATCAGGTGCGGGTAATTCCGCGCCAGGGGATTCACATCACCATACTCGTCGATTTCCGCACTCCTCAGTGACGCATAGTTAGTGCGAAGTGTGGGTAATTAGACATTGGCTTAGCGAATCCCGTAACTTGCATTTCGTTTTATAGGGAAAGGCTATGTGTACATACATACACGCATATACGTTCTATATAATCGCATGAAAACTGTACATAAGCAGCACACGTGCACAATATGTACATATTTTTTGGTCACGCAGATTGACGGCGGGCTTGAGAAATTACTTGCGAGACTTGACTACTGGACTTGATTACACATGAAACTGACATGAACTGAAGTTGTGGGAAGTCAAGCATTTTTTGCAACCTTGTGCCCACAAGATCTTCATTTTGTCCACATATTCTGTCCGGTGACTAACCCTTAGGGTCCATGTACTCATATAGTATACACATTGGCCCCAAAGCAACTATATAGGGACTACTTAAAGGCCAAAGCATATACTATATGGGTACATGGGCACTTAGGGTAAGTTCCTCTTCACGAGGACGATCAACCATGAAACCGAACAAAACCTGAACGCCTGGTGGGATCTCTCTGATGTGCCAGAATTGTGAGGCCCCAAAGACGAAACCGCTTGAACCCTAAACCCGCAACCCTAAACCGTAAACCGCTTGAACCCCTTCTTAATTCTTCCCATCGCTGCTAACAAGCGGCACGTCTATGAACGTGCATTTGCTTCCACGGGGACCTCGTACCGTGAGTGGACGTGAAGCTTAGTCCCAGCCTTTGAGAAATGAGCAGGTCCTACTACAAAGCCTCGAAGATCCTCCAAAGCCAACGACTGTGCAGAAATTAATCTAGTTTCCGAGTTCCCGAACCCCGACAAGACTAAGCTCCTAAGTTCTACAGCTCGGTACTCAGCTTCTAAAAGGCAACACCGAACAGCCCCGGCCGAGGGGCCTGAGGCCGAAGCATCGTATCTGACGAGACAGGCCACTCGAAAGGTTTTTTTGTGCCTCCCACCTACCCTCGAAAGGTTTAGGGCTTTTTAGGGTTTCTCAAGTTAGAGAATCCTATGCAAACCCTCAACACCAACTTCTGGCACTGAATCGACTCCTCAACCCCGGGGTCCCGCATTGAAAGCTTTCAGCCGCAGATATCCCGAAACCTGCAAAGCAACACCTCCCAAACGGCGCTGAAAGTCTTGGATCGCAACCTCAACCCTAAATAACCCGAAGGTCCAATAGCCCTCAAATCAAGTAAGGAATCTAGCCGAAAATGTACAGCAACTATCCCTCTTCAGGGGCGCAGTAAGGAATCTAGCCGAAAATGTACAGCAACTATCCCTCTTCAGGGGCGCTTCAATAGATTAAAGGATCTTTTCATCAATGAATTCCTTCTGGAAGGCCTGTAGTAGCCTCTCCAAATACCCATTGGCGCAAAGGAAGCTGGAGCCAGAAAATCTCTGTGTGAAACCGTTTTCAAATTCCCTAGCCCCTGTAAGGCAACTGATACAGAAGGTACGAAATCACGGTATCAACGGTCCTATTTTAAAACTTAGAAAGCTCTTAAACCCCATAACACAACATGCAAAACAAGAAGGTTAAACCCCTATTGAACAGAGCACGTAATAAAACCCTACAGACCCCTTTGAAACAAGTAAACAACTTCCAACCACCACCTCGAACAACTAGCAACGCACACAAAGGTCCTTAAACACCCTTCAAGACCTACTTGACATATATATATATATATATATATATATATATATATATGTGTATATGTGTGTGTGTGTATGTATTACCCTTAGAGGCTGATCTCAGGCCGGTGCAGTAGCTGTCGCCTCGGCACTCGAGGCCGCAATATCGCTGTCGCCTCTAAGTTCTATGGGCCAGAGTAGGATTCAGAAGTTTAGGGACGTGGGATCTTTAGAGTAAGGTGGTGGTATCAAATGCTTACCTAGGGTTTCTGGCTTCGGGATCTAGTTCGTAGTTTAGGATTTTCCTCTGAAAGCCTATTAGACTCAGGCACGGGGCCTGAGAACTGTACCAGGGGAAGGCACCACCATCACCATACCCCATACTAAGCGGAACCCTCTGTTCTCGTGTCCCTGTGCGAACTCTGCCAAACCAGCCAACACGGCACTGCCACCATGAACCCGCAGTGCGAACATGCCACGCATAAAGCCTATAAGATTCTAAAACCATGTTACACAAGCAGGCTCAGATCCGGCAGTGGGTAGCAGCTACAGCTTCGCAGCACGTTCATGTGCACATATACCACCAACAGCCAACCAGTACGAACTGCAGTCTTCCAGCCGTGTCGAAGTACAAACTACTCGCAACAAAATTTGCACAGGTCTCTCTCTCCCAAGCCACATGTACCCAACGAATGGAATCGTATATATATATACATATATATATATACATACACACACAAACTTGTCATTCTAGGCGTTTTCGGGCGAAGACTTCTGGGATCCTGAGCTTAGGGCTCAAGGCTTCCATGCCCCAAAAGCATGCGGCGGCATAAGGAGGGATGAGTAACTCAGGGAGGGGCCCCGTAGTCCTTAGTCGGAGTTTGGCGTAGTTTGGGTCTTTTGTGGCTCTATGTTAGAGCTCCTGTGGTTTATGGCTTTATGGCTGCAACTTTTGAAGTTTCACGGCTTGAAGCCTCCCAAGACTTGCAGAAGTGAAGCTCGTGGAGCTACAGTAAATAAGGGCTTTGAGGGGCTGTAGGGTTTCTTTAGGGCCTTGGGCCTTGGGTTTGTGAAGGGGCTTCAAAGTTACGTTGCCTGCTGGCTCAGGGTTGTGGCTGCGGAAATCGGAGCTTTGCTTCGGCCAGGCTGCATGCTGGGATGACTGGTGTCTCCTTTCGGTGCAGGGACCATGAAGCAGGCCGGCTTGCCAAAGGTATCCTCACATCTCTGTTTGGGTTAGGTCTCGTGGGAAAACCGTCGAAGTCAGGGCACGCATCGTGCCCCGAAAGATTGAAAGACAGCGCATTGGCAAGGTGCGACATTGATCATGTAAGCAAAAAGCGTAGCAGCAGGACTGCGCTGCAACCAGCAAACGTCCAGGGTGGAAAAGCGAGGGTTTTAGTGTTGTTGCCACGCAGCAACCCAACACATGTAGTACCGGTATGGCATGGAGCATGGAAATATACAATGCCTTGGTTACATGATACTACATGCTAACACACACGCGCGATTTTCGACAAACAGGATGTCCTACTGCTGTTGCTTTGCAACTTTATGCTGCAATAGATTCAATAGATGGGCGCACTCACTTACAAACACGACGTGCCAGATGAGGTCGCAACGAGATCTAGGGCCTAGGGCCCCAGGCTTGAACACGTAGTACGTATAGTGACGGATAGTACCGCCATCCGGGAAAAATGGCACGACGGCAGCAACAGACTGATTGATGTCATGGAAACCCGGTTGCAACACTGCCAACAGCAATGGTAGGCGAGGTGGCTACTGCAATGCTCTTTCGCAATTAGCTTGAGAAGGCATACATGACTACGATAGGTCAGTGAAGTTAGGTCCATCTGACTTTGAGTGCATTCTTTCATTTGTCGGGTGTCCTCGCTCGGCTTCACAAACGCTGGCTGAACAGCTAGATGCCAGTGAACGAATCATGAATGGTCTGATTCTGGGCGTGCGAAGGCCGTAAAATGCCGCACGCGAATTTACACTACTAGTACTTTTCGGGAACCTCCCACTTGTGTAAAGTCGTGATCAACTTGAACAGCGGCTCGGACTTCACACGTCGAGAGCAAGACGCCCCGACTATGTTTTGCTGAATAAATACACTAAAACCTGCTTCTGTTCACGAAGGCAGGTTTTGGTTTAAGCGTCCTTCCTTTTTCCAATTCGCTCTGCTACTTATGCTACTTCGCGATAATGCCTCCTAGCTACATTTCTTTGTTGGCAAGCTTCACCGTTGCGGCAATGTCCGAAGCACAAGCCACCCCCTTGCGTGGCCTTCGGCTTCTCTTGGGGGCACTCGGCAGATGCATCAGCGGCTTCGCCGGTGCAGTCTCAGCAGGCGGCAGACTGGTTGACTTGCCCTATGATGATTGCCGCCGCTGGGCGGAACGTCATCCCTGCAACCCTTGAGTGGAAATATGTTGAAGGAATGATCCGACATGGTACTGGTACGTGCTGACCATGCTCAGGTGCATGATACAACTGACTCTGCACAGCTCTTTCGCTCCAACTGTCGGCGTTGACATTCTTCCAATAACAAACCTGCATGGTGGAGCTTTTGGGGGGACATCTCTCTACAGCAGTCAAACGATAGACCCAGCACATTCGGAATTCCCTCACCGGTGAGCGGGCTGACATTAGGGCGCAGGGCAGACACATGTGTCGTCTCAGACGCAGCCAAAGGGCCGCTGACGCACAGCGACCTTCCACGGAAAGTGGCAAGTGTCCTGGCAGGGTTTAGGGGTTTAGGGTATAGGGTTTAGGGCTTTAGGGGTTAGTGGTTAAGGGTTGAGTCCTGGGCTGCCAGGACAAAAGGCCCAAACTTCAGTGATCCAGGTCTAGAGTCTAGGCCATGTCCGGCCGCGACCCGATGCTGCACAACGTGAGGCTAATTAGGCTTTGGCACTGTAAGGTTTACTTGTTTCTCCTCAGGAGTTTAATTTGACGGTTGCCCCTAAGAAGTCTACCAATCTGAGGACTATAGAAGTGGGCCTAGGACGCCCCAGGTTTGGTCTGGCGGCTGGCGTTCAGATTGAACAGACTTCGAGTTCAGGGTTTAGGCCACTACCGGGCTACAGTAGACCTAAAGAAAGGCCACGGGATCCGGATCCGCAGGCATGGTTGCAGCTACGTACGGAGCTTTTTGATGCTATTATTGAGGGCTCCTCCTATGCACAAAGGATCGTAAGACCCGATCCCTTGCCTGCGACCCCTGAAGCCTTCGCCTTACCGCCAAGAATTCTTCTAGAGCTGTTGTGCTGCTCGGAAACAACAGACCGGCCAGTTTGCATGCAAGGTGCTCGCCATCCGAGCACGGAGGCTTTTCATACCTCGGAGGGGGTTCAGGGCTCAGGAAAGCTTCGGCATTGTAATCTCTGGCCTGGTATCAGATCTGGCTTCATCTTGCTTCAAAACCGCACTGAACAACTCCAAATGGCTTGGGCACTTCCAGCCGAGCTAACTACCTACTCTACTTCTGGTGCCAACTCACTTTAGGCTTCAGGAATCTTCACTTGAAGGACTTTGAGGTTCATGGGTGCTGGTGGGTACCGGTTCAGAATCCTCGACAGATGTGGTTTGCGTGAATAAGGGAAGAGGGATGAGGTTACTTGCCCACTTTCCAGTAAAGGCAACAACGGTTGACCTTTTGGTGTAGTTTTCGTGCACCTGCTACTTCTCCTGCTACGACTCTACCACCACCACCGCCGCCGCCGCCACCACCACCACGACGATGATCACGACGACGACTGCCACGACGACGACGACGACGACGACGACGACGACTACTACGACTACGACTACGACTACGACTACGACTACGACTACGACTACGACTACGACTACGACTACGACGACGACGACTACGACTACTACAACTACAACAACTACTACTACCACCACCACCATCACCACCATAGCTACTGCTGCTACTAAAAAGACGGCGAAAGGCTACACACTCAACTGCTGAGACTTCAGGCCACAAACAATGCCAGAGGGGCCTGCCCAACACACAAACCTGCGGAACGATGGCCAGAGCTAACCTGAGGCAGGTGTACAAGGGTATAAGTAACCGAAGAAGGGTTATGCTAATAATAATAATAATAATAATAATAATTTCACGTATATCTTATAACCTTACTTACTAAGTCCCATGAGCCTTTACGAATTACAGGGACCTTGTCATTACAACAAGGATTTGTCTTATATCAGGTACTTTAAGTACACGGACCCTGAGGGTAGTTTAATGTATTTCATAGTGGAAAACTGCAAAAACCCTAAGGGATGTTTGTGATTATATCAGGCGCCTACATTGGTCCTAGATTCGGCTCGGAGAAAAGAGCTGGCAGCCAGGGCCTAGGGCGTAACATGCAGAAGCACCGACAAGATCAAGAGGCAATTGGTGCATAAGTGGTGCATATGGATGTTATCACAATAATTGATAACATATAGATTTAGGAACTAATACGGGAATTCTCTTTCTGTCAATATTAAATATAACACCCTGTGTCAAGGTTATGTCCTTGGCCTTGGAAGATAAGCACAAGCTGCACAATGTAGCCGAGCTACATCAAGGAATGGGCCCAACAGACCCAGACTCTCAGAGAGCCCAATACCCCTTAGTTAAGGAATATACCTTAGTTTGAGCTATACTCCTGAATTCAGGGGCAGTGGGCTCTCTGGGCGCCGCTCCTTAAGAAAGTCGCCAGCGAGAAAAAATAGGTTACAAGACAAGTGTTATTTACCGTGGCAGCTACAGGGGAAGTTGCCACAACTATTTAGGAACTACAAGGCACCGCGCTACGCATGTTTCGTTTCCCCCTATAGTCGTCAAACTCTCTATAATGGGAACCCTATTCAGATCTGCAGCAGTAACAGCCAGGAAGCCAGATGTGCACGACGTAGCGGCTGCCCAGGCGGAAAGCGCCCATGACAAACACTGCTGACAAATAAATCGAAATGGTGGAATTTCTTGAAGGTTGTGGGTTCTCTCTTGGGGATCTCTGTAATTGCCAAGGATCTACCTGTACTTAGACTTAAGATTTATACTACAGGCAGCGCCCCCTACTTCCTCAACCCCCAGATTCCAATGTGACCTAGTGAGGGCAAGTGCTCTGCGGACGGTGACCGACTACGACACTCTCGCTTATCCCAGCAGTACCTGCTCTTCCAGCGAGGGCAGCTATCTTATCGCCCGTGCTGGTCATGCTGGTTGCAGCTTCGTCTTTGCGGGCTCCATGGCAAGCTCAGTGGCGAGGAAGTGCCGAGCCGACAGAGACCGTGCCATACGGAAGTGACGGACCGAAAGAAGGCGCGTGCCAGAAACGTCTTGTATTAGACATCGCGACTACTTGCTTGCATCAGATGCCCGAGCTTTCTGCAGGGTTCTTGTTTGGACCATGGCAGAAGACATCGCAAGACCCGGGATCCCATTGACATGGAAGCAGCTCTGGGCTCCTTAAGCAGTTTTACATCCAAATTGAGCTTCCAAGAGTAGACGTCTACGCAAGAAACGAGGGTGCTGGTCTTCAAGAAGTCAAGAAGATTTGCCGAATTCCCTGTGAGGCCACGACACAGTCCAGGATCACCTCTGCCTTAGGGAATGTGATCAGGCTCACCAGCAGGATCGCACTGCACATGCGCTTGTCATCTGCGTGCTGCCCCTTCGTGATTTCACCATATTTCACCAGTCCCTCGTATCACAAGTCAGGCAGCAACACCGCAGGGAAGGTGCACTAAGGGGCTGTGTTACTTTGGCAGGATGAAGTTACATCAAGAAGTCCGGGCATCGGTCGGCCGTATTTCTTTTGCACGCCAAAGGTGGAAGACAGCGGAAAATGTGATGGCTATTGTTGCAGCGAGCGAAAATGTCATGCGACAGCGTTTGGTTGTTTACAGTTCTACAACCAAACAAAACACGAACATGCTAAAATCCGCTAAACATGGAGGCCCGCAAGATTTAGAACTTAGAATAAAAGCTACATTAGCTATATCCACCCACAACATTCCCCGGCGCTGGCGACGTTCTGCGACATGCAATCTTGAAGGGACCGATAAGCACCCACATAGTAGAAAGCAGGGTTACTTGTTAAACTTTCCCCCAGATATAGGCACTTAGGACCCTTTGAAAAAACAGCCAGCAGAAAAGGTCACGACATAGTACTCGAAGCGAAGAGGGCGATGCAATTCCTGTACTCCACAGGGTCGGTGAGCTTGTGAAAGCAGTGCCTGGATTTCTCGAGGCACCAGACCCTGGGTTGAGAGAGCCCCTTGCGGCTGGGCCGATCTTTTACTTCTTGTAGGTATCTCTCCACGCCCTGGGGAACGATGATGTTGTCATCCTTGGAGTAGATGAACTGCATGGGAACGGGAGGCTCCAGCCGATGCACAATCGCGGTGTCTGCATCGGCCAGCTTTGTGAGTGTCTTGGGCGGCTTGCTGTAGAGGTGGGACTTTGCTACTGAAGCCGAGCCGATCAAGGAAGCCACAGCTCGCTTGCCTGCCACCTCCGCCGCGCGCTTGCCATCCTCCGAGCCGTCGTGATCCGAAGATGCAGCAAATGCCACGGTGCCGGCCATAGATTGGACAAAGCTTTGTATGCAAGAGTCAAGGGGAACAGCACTGTCGCAAGCGGAGTCCATCACAATGCCACGTAGCACATCTTCGAGGGGCGGCAGGTCGTCCAACACCCCCAAGTGCTCCTCGGAGCTCCGGATTGCGCCCCAAGCCTGTAGAATTTCAGTCCATGCATGCATGCCTCGGCTCTTGATGATATGATAAGGAGCCAAACAATCTAAAACTTAATTTGCCATAATGGGGTCTATAGGAAACAGATGTGGCTAAGAACCTGGATGCCGGAATTGCTGAACATGTGCACCAGGAGTTTAGGCGGACGTTTGCTTCTTGACCACGCCTCTGCAGCTGATTTGATTCCGAAAGCACACTGGCATCGCAAACCGAAGCTTTGCTTGCGATTGCTGGTTGAGATGAAGATTGTACATCCCGGAAGCAGTTCGCGATACATTTTCGCAACATCTTCCATGTCTTGCAACGTTCCACCTCCCCATGAGAGTAGGAAGACCACTTCTCCGCTGTCTTCTTCTGGAACATCCAGGTGTATGGCGCTGATTCCGGTTTTGGAGGGGTCGGAATTGAGCCCCACAGAATCATCAATCAAAAGCCCAAGTAAATTGCTGCACTCTTTGGCCTCCAACATGCCCAATGCCCGCTGCCAGGTGGAGATAGTGCGAGAGCCATCTCCTGCCGACAGTCGTGCCACTTCTGCATAGGCGCTTTTCACCGAGTCTATCTCTCCATCTGGTGTACTGAAAAGCACGTCCAGCTTGGACTTGAACTCGTCGACATCCGTCGGAGGGGGCTGCTGAGCCCCTTCTTCCAAAAATCGCAGGGCCGCGAAGATATCGTCCGCTCCTTTCTTCGCCTTGCTCGGTTCAATAACGGGCTTTGGCTTCGGAGGCGAAGCGGGAGCTTGGCTCGAGTCATCGCCCGGATCCGCGAAAGGATCCCAGTCAGCCATGGCTTTCAAAACCCGGGAGTCTGAACTTGGAACTCCCTTGGGACGAACACTCAAAGAGGCGGCTAGCGGCTGAGTTGTAGGGTGCATCCAGGGGAGCATTTCATCTCAGACTTGGCTTGGGCATCGAGGCTCGCGCTTCTTGACTGAGACTGACGTCGGTTTTGGTGCTTGGGCTGGAAGTGTGTAGAACTATACCCCTTGCTGTGTCGGCTCGGCTCGGGCCAGGTAAGCTGCAGGTTTTGGTGGCTTGGTCGATAGATGTGGGTTGAAGGCACATCAACGGGCTGCTAAACAGGAGGACCTCGCTCATCCAAACAGCCGGGACTCAGCATGGAAGAATGCTTTTCTCTTCTTCCGCAAGACCCGAGACTCTGCCTTAAATCACTGCGAGACGGGAGCCAAGAGTCCGGTTTCATGTACCCTTCGAGCTATCGGTAGAGCCGTCAGCTCGGGTCTTAGAGTTCACGCCGTCGCAGTTTACGCTTCTTTTCGGGCTTCGCCGGCGCTTTGAGGATTGCCAGGCTTGCAAGTCTAGAATCCCATAGACGGCAGCGCACGAAAATTAAGACCACTCTACAGCCTGGACTGCCTGTAGCACCCTTTTTTGGACAGGGGCTGAGTGCACGAATTAACCCTGGATTCCTAGATGCTAGAACCTCTAGGCCCTACAATCCCTACCCCGTCTTGGAGCCGTTATTCACAGAGCCCCTATGAAATCCTTAGACCCCAAACCCTAAACCCAAAATAGAGCCCTGTTTTGCTAGCCTTGTGGAATCCTTCACAACCGGGCCCCCGGTGCATTCGTCCGAGCAGCACTGGCCCTCGCTCTTCGAGGGCCAGCCAGAGTCTACTTCTTGAGTTCTTTCTGCCCTCTTCGAGGGGCCCCTATTACGGTTTAGGTTTTTTTTTGGGTTTCGGGTTTTGGGTCTAGGGTTTACGTCTTCCGCTTGGATTTGGGAGGTAGGTTCGGCACCGAGGTCTCAAAACTAAGATCCCGAAGAAGCCCCTGGAGCCGCCAACCCCTAAACTTGTAATTTTAGTATAGTATATATCATAGTATGACTTACTGTAGTAGAATACAATGAAAACTATCTTGTAACGTGTTATAATCTGGTTAAGGGGTCAAGCCCGGTGCGAGCGAGCGCTAAGTTTGGTAGCTGTCGCCCCCGGGTCTCTTCAGCCGCGAGAAGCAGCTGCCAGGTAAGGCCCTTCCTGCAGCTTTAATTGCTTGTTTTTTTTTTGCCTCCCGCCTGGCTAGGACAAGCCCGCTTTGCAGGGGTCATTCAGAAAGAACATGCACTGTAGTGTTAGCGACAATGCAGCTCTGGGCTTGTTGGTTTAAAGGCTTGGGGTTTCAGGGTTTCTTGGATCTGGGCTTTGAGGCGCTTGCTGTTTTGTTTCTTTCTGTATGTTGAAGTTCAGTTCTTCAAGCTTTGGGCTTTGAGCTCTGCTGATCGATAGTCGATCTATATGATCCTATGCAAAAACAAACATGATGTTGCGAAGGGTCTTCTCGTCCGGGTTATCAAGCTGGAAAACCCTAAACCCTAAAGCCCTAAACCCTAAACCCTGTATGAGGGTCCTTTCGTCCGGATGATGAAGCCGCCGCTCTGACACGCAACGATGTCGAAGCCTCTGAAGCGTAGGGGCTGTGAAGCTGTGAGGAGGCAGGAATTCGGATGCCTAATATGTAGGGGCCTTCATAATTAGAAGGGGGTTTTGAGTTCCTTTTAAATGCATTTACAGTAAGGAAATTCCAAGGAAAAATATGGCTAACCACTTAAGCTTCAAAACTATATAACCTCAATCAACGCAGAATACTGGACCGTGGCTGTGGGATGGTGCCGCTGCCTGGCAACTTTACTGGGTAGTGGGGAGGGTCTGTTGCTGTCCGTCCGCTGGTGTTTGTGGTCGGGCTGCGGTGGCTTTTATCGATCTGCCTGCGTATGTTGGAGTGTGGCTGTCACCGGCGTCAAGTTCAGGGCTCCAGGATTCAGGGGGCGTCATTGTGAACCCTCTGGGTACGGTCTTCAAGGGCCTTCGCTTGCCGAGACTTCTATGTGCAAATACTTACTTCCGGCCGCTTCCCAGAGTGAAGGACTTGTCTGGTAGCCTGGAACACGGAAAGCATTGCCTTAACCCCAACCAGCGGGACAAGCATGCTTCACAACCATGCGCCCCAAAGATTTCCGACTCCCGGCCGCGCCCTGCCTACCGAACCCCGCCAGCTGACACAAAGCTACAAGAAACCCTGCCTATACCCCCAAAGCGTATGTAGAATAATAGCCTTTTTATAGGTTTTGGGTTTTGGGCCATTATTTTCCCTGCCTTTTGGGGGGTTTAGGTAAACCCTATACAGCTCCTTCCCCAACTCCTGGGGATGTAGCCGAGCTCTGGGGGAACAACAGCGGCAAGAACGGTGGCCCTGACCCCTGGCATCTGCTGGTTTAGGGTTTCGGGGTTTGGGGGTTTAGGATTTGGGGTTTAGGGTTTAGGGGTTTAGGGTTTAGGATTTGGGGGTTTAGGGGTTGGGGTTTCAGCACTCACACTCGGACATGCCTAGGCGAGATCAGATCGCACATTGGCGGATGACAGTACATTAACTGCCGGGGTTTAGGGGTTTAGGGTTTAGGTCGACAGGTTGAGTTAGAACATCCACAGACTCGTAACCGAGTCGTCGGGGCCAGTCATCTTCCAGCTCAGATGAGTTTGGGCTTTATAGGGTTTCGGTTCGTTTCGTAAGGAAACCGCGAAGTAACGAGGGCAGACTCGCACATCTGGCAGGCTTGCTCTCTCCCGGTTGGTGCAATGATGGCTTACAAGGGCTTCGCAAACACTTCGTGGACGGGGTCGTACGTCGTACTCTTCTGTCTTGTGCCTCGTGCGAAACGCATGAGCCAAACATCAAGGCATGACAATATCATGGCAGTCAGAGTAGCCAGCATTATCGCCGCCACTAACAAGACATCGGTGTGATGGCTGTACGGTGGCTGCCAAATACAGAGAGCATGACTGGCAAGCGGCAGCTGGAAGAAATCACAACATCAGTAAGCTTAATGAGCACAGCCCGAATCCTGTTTGCAAATCAAAAGACACGGAATCAGAGACAAGGATGAACAACGGCCACCATTCAAGAGAAGATCATAGTCTAAATGCAAGACGGAACATGACGGAACTCTAAGGAATAGTAATTACTACTGGTTAATATTGGTAACTATTCAGGCTTCTGCATGGGTAGTTCTCTACATTAGACCCTAAACCCAAAACCCCAAACCCTGAACCCCTAAACCCCTGAACCCCTACCCTTAAACCCAACCCCTTTTTGCAACAGGCTTTCCCCTAAACCCCTAACCCCTAAACTTAAACCCCGAACCCCTAAACCCTAAACCCCTAACCCCCAAGCCCTGAATCCCTAAACCCTAAACCCCTAAACCTCTAAACCCCTAAACCCCTAAACTCTAAACCCCTAAACCCTGAACCCCTGAACCCCTAAACCCCTAAACCCCAAACCTTCCGAAGCTCTGGACGAGGGAAGGTCCCCTGCAATTCGGACCTGGCCTCGCAGGTCCTCGCCTGCGCGGTGCTTCCGTGTCTCTTGCTTCTGCGGTGCTGGCCACGTCTGAGAATGCGTGCATACACCGGGCGGGAGAAGAGATAGAGTTAAAGAGAGAGAGAGAGAGAGAGAGAGAGGGAGGGAGAGAATTAGAAAGATAAAGTGCGAGATGCAAGCATAATGGAGTTGGCAGGGGCGCAGTATTCCCCAAAATACGGACTCTTCTGGTTTTGCTTCATGTGCCGCTGTCTAAATCAACCTGCAGTACCAGTATCACTGCATGCATACTCAGCTGCCTCCAGCGCAAATCAGCCACTAGCAAGACCCAAGCCCCCGGCTGAGAACGGGGTAGAGTTCTGAAGCCGCCTGCCGCAAAATGAAAAGCGAGAAATGGTGCGGGGGGGGCGGGGGGGGCGGCGGGGGGGGGGGGCGGGACAAAGAACCGATGCAACCCTGGGGTCCAGGAGCCATGCTGACAGGTCGAGCGTAAGAGCCCAATACTCCTATTGAGAAATATACCTTAAATCCATAATATTCAGCCCCTTATATTTTAAGGTACATTCGCTAATTAAGGGGTATTGGGCCCTTTGGGTCCAGCGATCAATTCTTGAGCTTTCCACCGCAGAAAGATAGCATGTGCTTGGGTATAGAGGTATACGGTGTTGTGTAGGTGGTTTCGGGTCTAGGTTCCTACCTCCTCCCAAGCCTCAAGCGTGTACCCCGAACCTCGAAGCCCCAAAGCCTGTAAAGCTCGAGGGGGGGATCGGTTGCCAGGGCGTCGCTCGTCCTTCCTATGGTATTCTGGCAATAAGGGTACTCAGGAATAATGTACACAATGAGTGTGCATGCAAAAAAGCGGTGCGGATCCACGAGCAATGTTTATAGCACAGTAAAGTGCGTGCAAGCCGCTTCTTACTTACATAATAAGAACCCTGATATTTCCGATGAGCCGTGGCAAGGATGGACATGGTCTAGCTGTGTCACATTCCAACACTTTTTCCCAAGGGACTCGACTGCTGCCCTTACTGCCCAGCTTGACCCACAAAACAGTACTCATGACTGCGATGCGAGATTGGCCACTTCACATTCACATTCCAACACTAAACCCGAAATCCTACGAACTCAATCATTCAAATGTTGGGGGGGGGGGGGGCCTGAAAATTGGAGCAGAGCTTTGCGGAATGTTGTGACATTTTATAGCTCGGACTTGTAGGGAAAGAAGTTACTAATTGTTCTGACCCCCAAATGAAATGAGGCTGGAGCCGTCCATTCCAAATGACGCCACACTCTGTCGTCCAAGCCTCGGCTGGCTTAGTGCGGCATTTGCAACTGTAAGGGTTTCATAGGGCTTGGACCTTTGGGTTTAGAGTTTCGCAACACTGACGGTACCTGCTTGTTCAAAGTGGGGGTCTTTCTGATACGGATCGTGCTGTATAGGATCTTTACTCGGGATCACTATTTCCGTATTTCCGGCCACTTGCCAAATCTGACTTCCGGTGAGATCTGAGGGCTCTTCTGCAAAGCTTGTTCAGATGGGGGTCTCTCCTATGTGAAGAGAGAGAGAGAGAGAGAGTGTGAGAGAGAGAGGGAGAGAGAGAGAGGGAGAGAGAGAGAGAGAGACAGAGAAATATACATACATATATATATATATATATATATAACGACATTGCCGAAGACGGCCCACAGGGATTGAAACCAGCCCTACGTCGGCTCGAGGGCCTTGGCGCTGAAGCCCAGCCCGTCCCAGACCCTCAAAAGATGAACCCCGATACCCTAAGAATCTTAAACATTCCTACACCCTGGAGCCCCAAATTTCTCGGCGACAAGACCAGCTCAAGATTCGGCGGTAAGCGGGGATCTTACTCGCAGCGGTAACGATTAATGACGTGAAGATGAACAAGCGCGCAGGGTTGCTGATGACTATGACAGCTACTGCCGGGGATGATGGTGGTGATGATTTTGCGGCTGATGATGATGATGATGACGGTGATGAAAGTCATGCTGAAGGTTATGGCAGTTACGGTCGTGTTGATGACGGAAGCTATGCAGCTAGGCTATGCTCATTCCGCTGGCTGTCACGCTTACTGGACGGAGACCCTTACAGTAGTTCTGGATGCTTGACACAATGACACAACGCTGCAGCCGCTGGAGCAGCAAAGTTGGTCGCACAGCCCAACTGAGCAGGCCGATGCATTGGTGGGTGAAGTCGCTTATAGATGCCACGGCTTGGAGAGTCGTGCTGAAACTGTACATCAGCAGGCCGTCAGCAAGCATAGTACGCATGCACAGTCTCATGCATGCGACTGCTGTCAACTGGCTGAGCGTGAAACTGGAGCAGGCACTAGATCAGTACCCTAGCTCACTTCATGAGGTCGTCCCAGTTCACCGAAGTCCAAAAATCATTATCTTCCTTGTTCGCCATTTGCATGGCGCATCTGGCCGGTTGGGCTACGGTCTGTTGGCACTTGTTGTCAAAGACGCCCGCCAACTCATTGTGGAACTTCCTGAGATGCAAACCAGTGTCTGTGAACCTACCTGCCCTCAAGTCTTTCCCAGCAGAGGCGTTGGTCATCATTGCGGCTGCTACGATGACCTCCTGAAGAGCATCTACAGAAAATCTGCCACCTAATGGCAGTCGGCTAACAGCTAACATCAGTCAAACAAGCATTTCTGGACCAAGTCGCTCGACGGCAGGAGCTTTGACAACGTCTACATAGCCTTGCTGCAAGAACACGTCTGCCTCCACCGCACCGGCTTTCTGAAGCACTGGCTGAAGATCAAGCAGGTCTCCCAATAGGTCCACGCTTTTCTGGGCAACCTTGGGATCTTCGTCGCGTGGAGAAGACCAGTCTTCAAACCAGTTAGGTGCTCCCGCCGGCGACTTTCCAGCTGGTGCTTTGAAACCCTGCGAAGGATTGGGCGCAGGCGATGCTGACCTCAGGCTGCGCAGCATCTGAGTTACAAACCAACGACGCGAAACGCCTGCTAGTATGCGTTTACCAGGATCAAAAGAGTGGCGCTGCTGTGGCTGCAGTGATCATCTCTGCAGACGCTCTCTGGGCAGTAGCGTTACCGTAAAGCTGTGTGCACAGCTGCACCTGCTCAGTCTGAAACATCACAACATGGTTAGAAAGCGAGCAGCAGCAGCACCAGCAGCAGCAGCAGCAGCAGCAGCAGCAGCAGCAGCAAGAATGAAGCCCACACAATCATTCCAAAGGACTCCATGTAAAACAGTGCATGGAATTCAAGAGCAGAACGATGAGAAACAGCTACATGTTTGCAATCGTGCATTGCTTGATGTCTTGTAACAGGTGGATCCAGATATCAAGCGGCTTAACATACCTACTAACGACCACTGCAGCGACAAAAAACTATAGTGCCAACCAGTGGGAACGTCACTTGTTCAGCTTAGAAACAAGGTTTAAGCCCTCTTCGTTGTACGGTCACAACGTGCACAATTCATGAACAACTCCGCAGTCTTAAACTCGAACCCTCAACCCAACATTGCCAAACACAGCTATCTCTGAGGTTTCCATAGCTGCCACAATACCACACAACTAACCTGGGTCCTGCAAAATAAAAAATAAGAATGAGGATCCATGCCTTACATGAGTCCTGAACCCTAAACCCGACAAGCCCTGAAACCTAAACAACCCCCGCATGCTAAGCCTTACACACGTTGGATCCTGAACCATTTTTTTCTCTGAAGTGCCTCCACGCTCTAAGCCTGCTCCTGAACCCTGCAAATACGCTGTACCCGTCCAGACCCTAAGCCCTCATTAAACCCGAGAAGCCCTAACTCAAACCTGCGAAACCCTAGCTAAACCCTCCAAACCCTAAACCCGTCCTTCCGTTCTTTGGAGTCATGAGGGGACCAGGAGAGCGGAGCGGAGGATCGGTAGAGATCCTGCTCAGGAGGTTCTTTGCTGGTTCCTGTGTGGGGGGGTTTACAGGAGGGGTTTAGGGTTTGGGGTTTGGGTTCAGGGCGGATTCCTGTCAGGGTTCTATACATGTTCGCTCCTTTAAGGGCTTGGTTGGGGTTTAGGAGGTCTGTTAATGGTATTATGGCTGCTCCCTTAAGACGGGTTCAGGCTTCGGGGGTTGGATTCAGGATGGAAGGCCTTGGTTTAGGGTCTAGTGGTCTTGTTTCGGGGTTGTGGAATGAAGACTTACCCCAAGGCTAAACCCAAAACCCTGAGACCCTAAACTTTCCACCCAGTCACCCATCAGCCAACCCACTCTAGCCCTATGTGGCAAGGACCTTTATGTTCTATTTGACGTATTGCTTTGCTGATACTATGAAATTGCTAGAAAACCGTACTATGTAGGGTCTAAATTACTGTTAGTGCTCGTCAACACCTCAAGCACGGCACGAAGAGATTGGAGGACAACCGGTAATGCAAAAACAGTGGTGATAGGGTTCCATGTCTTTGGAGGTTCGAAGCCACAACCATTCACTTCTTACCACTCAGGTGGTGACTGAACGAAGAAGTCCGAACAAGTCAGGTGCTCATCCAAAGAAAGAGCACAGGAACCGGAAGTATGAGCAAGTCAGGCGCTCATTCATTGCAAAACAAGAATACTACCTAAATGAATAAGCGACTCAGCAAACGGGCAGCTCTCGGCTAGTAAACTTTAACTCGCATCCTCCACTTCTACAGTACCATAAGCGTGAAACCCGCCTAAACCTGAAACCTTGGCTCCCAACTCCCAACCAATAAAACAAAATAAGCCATAATCCCAGATCAACCCAAAATTTAAAGCCCGTGCAAAATTCTTGCGCGCATTGCTGGAAAATTAGTCGTACGGCTGGCAAGGGGAGACCACCCTTGGATACAACAGACTCCAAGTAAGAAGGAAAACATTTAGTTTAGTTTCCCTAGCCCCTTCCTCTGTGGAATAGGGACCTCCGCACAGGCGCCGAAAGCTCCAAACCCGTGTATTTAGGGGGTGTATTTTGTAGCCGGGATCGTGGATTTTAGAGTCATGTCTCCATGTACGAGCATTCTGAGCACGCAATAGGACGCATGCGAACGTGTTCTTGTTTTCCACTATAATCGAACTATGGACCGCGACAGATGGCGAGGGCAGCTCTACAGAAGCCTTGGACGAGTCTGATGTTCTGCAGTTGTATATGATTAATCCCTACTTGCACCTAGAGAGGCCTTCACTGCCGTCAGACGAGTTCCAAGCTTCGGAAGCCAGCAACGGAAAACGAGGTTGTTCTTTCGGATATGGATGAATCTTGTTAGAAAGGGGGGCAGCTCCCTTAGGCCGGTCTATTTGCCAGCTGGAACTATGTTTTCCCTATGCCAGGCTTTTTCTCAGCTTTGTATCAACGCAAACAGAAAGTGGTCACTTGTGCACAGACTGCGTGCTCGTATACTGATCGACCGATCACATTGTGTGTATGTTTGATGCAGTTTGAGAAGCACGACAAACTTTCATTTACGTGTAAACATAGCGATGGCGCACTGATGGACCGAGTACACAAGGCAGTTGCCCTTCCATCGGCAAGAAGAGACCTCCTTTCTCTCTATAAGTAAGGGAAGGAGACCCTGACTATACCCTTTGCCTTTTCAAAAGATGGAAGAAAGCGTACGCTCAAGAAGACAGATGGAGCTCACTCCAACTTTTAGAAAGAGACATCTGATCCCCCCCAGCCTTTAAAAAGAAGTTGTAAGTCCCCCACCTCATGCTCCACAGCAAGAAGAGAGTCCCCCTCCCCCAAATTAGTCGAAGAAAAAGAAGAGAGCCTCTTTGTAGCAGAGAGCTCCTTTACCTCTTGGTAAGTCGCGTTTTGGTCGTGAGAAGATTGAAGAGATCTTGCTCCTAGCAAGGGAGGAGAGAGCTGTCCTTTACCTCATCGTCTACAAGAAGAAACTGAGAGTTTCCCCCAATCCAAGGAGACAGACAAGAGCTCCATCTCAAAAACAGACGGACAGGCCTCTCCAACTTCACGAGAAACAAGAATCTCCGTTTACCCCTCAGTCGGCAAGAAGAGACCTCCTTTCTCTCTAGGTAAGGGACAAGGATCGTGACTCTCCCCTTTACCTCCTCAAAAAATGGAAGAAAGCTTGCGTTAGAGAAGAAGGGTGTAGCTCCTCCCAAGCATCAAACAAAGACTTCTGGTCCTGTCCGCCAGCCTGTAGAACAGAAATCATGCTCCAACACGACACGACATGTCCCTCCAACTTACTTCTGGTAAGAAAAAAGAGTCCCTAATTAGGTCTCCATCACCTCTGAAGAGAAGTGAGGGGAGCTCGCTCCTAGTCAAAACGAGACAAAGCTCCTCCAGTCCCAAAATAGACGAACGAGAGAGAAGAGAGCTCCTCTACCTCGTCATCGGCAAGAAATGGGCTTCTTTGCCCTGTATGGGTAAGGGAAGAGATCCCCTGGCAGGTCCTCTACCGCAGCATCTCAAAGAAGCAGAGAGCCCCTTCCAACTCCACGACCAAAAAAAGCTAGCTCCGTCTGCCTCTTGGTCGACAATAGGAGAGAGAAGAGCTCCTGGTCGTCCCCGTTTCCTCCAAGAAATAGAACAGAGCTCCTTTAACCGTCAAAAGAAGAGACTGGTCCTCCCCTCAGCCGTCAACAAGACATGAGCAGCCCGGTTCTCGTCCTCTGAAACAACAACAGAGCCCCCTCCGAGCTACGTTTGGCAAAAAGACTTCCTTTACTTCTTGCTAAGTCTTCATTTCATCTGAAGAGGAACGAGTGGATCCCACTCCTAGCACGAAAGGGCATATCTCCTCCAGCCTACAAAACAGAGAGCTTCCTCCAAGTTCATGAGAAAGGGGAGAACTCCATCACAAAAGCAGACAGGCCCCGCCAAACCGTCGAGAAAGAAGAGATCCCCGTTTACCCCTCGGCCGGCAAGAAACCTCCTTGCTCGAAGTAAGGGAAAGAGATCCTGACTATCCCCTTTTGCCTTTTCAATTGATGGAAGAGCTCACTCCAACCTTCAGCAAGAGAAATGTCATCCTCAGCCCAGCCTTCAAAATGAAGCGCTAGCAAGGGAGGAGAGAGCTGTCCTTTACCTCATCGTCTACAAGAAGAAACTGAGAGCTTCCCCCAATCCAAGGAGACAAACAAGAGCTCCATCTCAAAAACAGACGGACAGGCCTCTCCAACTTCACGAGAAACAAGAAAGCTCCGTTTACCCCTCAGTCGGCAAGAAGAGACCTCCTTTCTCTCTAGGTAAGGAACAAGGATCGTGACTATCCCCTTTACCTCCTCAAAAGATGGAAGAGAGCTTGCGTTAGAGAAGAAGGGTGGAGCTCCTCCCAAGCATTAAACAAAGACTTCTGGTCCTGTCCGCCAGCCTGTAGAACAGAAAAATAACTCTACCTCATGCTCCAACAAGCACAAATGGTAAGAAAAAAGAGCCCCTAATTAGGTCTCCATCTCCTCTGAAGAGAAGTGAGGGGAGCTCGCTCCTAGTCAAAACGAGACAAAGCTCCTCCAGTCCCAAAATAGACGAACGAGAGAGAAGAGAGCTCCTCTACCTCGTCATCGGCAAGAAATGGGCTTCTTTGCCCTGTATGGGTAAGGGAAGAGATCCCCTGGCAGGTCCTCTACCGCAGCATCTCAAAGAAGCAGAGAGCCCCTTGCAACTCCACGACCAAAAAAAGTTAGCTCCGTCTGCCTCTTGGTCGACAATAAGAGAGAGAAGAGCTCCTGGTCGTCCCCGTTTCCTCTTCAAGAGAGAGAACAGAGCTCCTTTAACCGTCAAAAGAAGAGACTGGTCCTCCCCTCAGCCGTCAACAAGACATGAGCAGCCCGGTTCTCGTCCTCTGAAACAACAACAGAGCCCCCTCCGAGCTACGTTTGGCAAAAAGACTTCCTTTACTTCTTGCTAAGTCTTCAATTCATCTGAAGAGGAATGAGTGGATCCCACTCCTAGCACGAAAGGGCATCTCTCCTCCTGCCTACAAAACAGAGAGCTTCCTCCAAGTTCATGAGAAAGGAGAGAACTCCATCACAAAAGCAGACAGGCCCCGCCAAACCGTCGAGAAAGAAGAGATCCCCGTTTACCCCTCGGCCGGCAAGAAACCTCCTTGCTCGAAGTAAGGGAAAGAGATCCTGACTATCCCCTTTTGCCTTTTCAATTGATGGAAGAGCTCACTCCAACCTTCAGCAAGAGAAATGTCATCCTCAGCCCAGCCTTCAAAATGAAGCGGAAAAATGTGAGATTTTCAAACTTGAAGGGTTTCAAGGACAATGAAAATTTTGAAACGCTCTTTAAATATCTAAAATGCCTTGTAAAAATCTTTAAAGGCCCTTCTAAAATTGTAAAAAACCCTTAAAATCCTCAAAATGTTGAAAGGCCGGTGTCTGGCTTTCAAAATTTTAAGGTTTTTAAGGATTTTACGGATTTTGAAGGCCTTCAAAAAATTTGAAACGGCCAAAGCCTTTCAGCTTTTAAAGGCTTTTAAAAAAAATGGCTTTCTAAATTTTGAAAAGGCCATTCCATCCCTTAAAATTAAATACTTTGGGGAGAAGCACGGCCCATTTAAAATTTTAAAAATCCTTAAAATCCTTAAAATTTTGAAAGGCCGGTCTCTGGCTTTCAAAATTTTGAAGATTTTAAGGATTTTACGGATTGAAAAAGCTGTTAAAATTTTAAAAGGCCCTTTAAATTTTACAAGGCTTTCATCTTTTTAAAAGGCTTTTCAAATGTTGAAAGGCCTTTTAAATTTTGAAAAGGCCGTTCCATTCCTTAAAATTAAATATTTTGGGGAGAAGCACGGCCCATTTAAAATTTTAAAAATCCTTAAAATTTTGAAAGGCCGGTCTCTGGCTTTCAAAATTTTAAGGATTTTAAGGATTTTAAAAGCCGGTCCTTTAATTTTTTAAACGGCCTTTTAAATTTTAAAAGGCCTTTTGTCTTTTTAAAAGGCTTTTCAAATGTTGAAAGGCCTTTTAAATTTTGAAAAGGCCATTCCATTCCTTAAAATTAAATATTTTGGGGAGAAGCACGGCCCATTTAAAATTTTAAAAATCCTTAAAATCCTTAAAATCCTTAAAATTTTGAAAGGCCGGTCTCTGGCTTTCAAAATTTCAAGGATTTTAAGGATTTTACGGATTGAAAAAGCTTTCAAAATTTTAAAAGGCCCTTTAAATTTTTAAAAGGCCTTTCATCTTTTTAAACGGCTTTTCAAAAAATTTTTGAGAAACGGCCTTTAAAATCTTAAAATCCTTAAAACTTTGAAAGGCCGGTCTCTGGCTTTCAAAATTTTAAGGATTTTAAAGATTTTAAGGCCTTTCAAAAATTTAAAAGGCCGGTTAAAAATTTAAAGGGCCTTTTCAAATTTTAAAGGCTTTTAAAATCCTTAAAATCCTTAAAATTTTGAAAGCCAGAGACCGGCCTTTCAAAATTTTAAGGATTTTAAGGATTTTAAGGATTTTTAAAATTTTAAATGGGCCGGCCAAAATATTTAATTTTAAGGAATGGAACGGCCTTTTCAAAATTTAAAAGGCCTTTCAAAATTTGAAAAGCCGTTTAAAAAGATGAAAGGCCTTTTTTTAAAATTTAAAGGGCCTTTTAAAATTTTAAAAGCTTTTTCAATTAAAATCCTTAAAATTAAAATTTTGAAAGCCAGAGACCGGCCTTTCAAAATTTTAAGGATTTTAAGGATTTTTAAAATTTTAAACGGGCCGTGCTTCTCCCCAAAGTATTTATTTTTAAGGAATGGAACGGCCTTTTCAAAATTTAAGAGGCCGCTCAAAATTTGAAAAGCCTTTTAAAAAGATGAAAGGCCTTTCAAAATTTAAAGGGCCTTTTATAGTTTTAACAGCTTTTTCAATCCGTAAAATCCTTAAAATCCTTAAAATTTTGAAAGCCAGAGACCGGCCTTTCAAAATTTTAAGGATTTTAAGGATTTTTAAAATTTTAAATGGGCCGTGCTTCTCCCCAAAATATTTAATTTTAAGGAATGAAATGGCCTTTTCAAAATTAAAAGGCCTTTCAACATTTGAAAAGCCTTTTAAAAAGATAAAAGGCCTTTTAAAATTTAAAAGGCCGTTTAAAAATTTAAAGGGCCTTTTCAAATTTTAAAGGCTTTTAAAATCCTTAAAATCCTTAAAATTTTGAAAGCCAGAGACCGGCCTTTCAAAATTTTAAGGATTTTAAGGATTTTAAGGATTTTTAAAATTTTAAATGGGCCGTGCTTCTCCCCAAAATATTTAATTTTAAGGAATGGAATGGCCTTTTCAAAATTTAAAAGGCCTTTCAACATTTAAAAAGCCTTTTAAAAAGATAAAAGGCCTTTTAAAATTTAAAAGGCCGTTTAAAAATTTAAAGGGCCTTTTCAAATTTTAAAGGCTTTTAAAATCCTTAAAATCCTTAAAATTTTGAAAGCCAGAGACCGGCCTTTCAAAATTTTAAGGATTTTAAGGATTTTTAAAATTTTAAATGGGCCGTGCTTCTCCCCAAAAAATTTAATTTTAAGGAATGGAATGGCCTTTTCAAAATTTAAAAGGCCTTTCAAATTTTGAAAAGCGTTTTAAAAAGATGAAAGGCCTTTTAAAAATTTAAAGGGCTTTTTAAACTTTGAAAGACCCTTTAAATTTGAAAAGACCCTTTAGAATTTAAAAAGGCCTTTTCAAAATTTGAAAGGGACTTTCTTTGGAAAGGGTCCTTAAATTCCTGAAAATATTGGAAGAGGAAACAGACCCGTCAAATAATACATAAAGGTCTTACGTACCTAGCCCTATACCCCCCCTTTACACAGGCTTGGCGCCCGGCCCGAAAACCCCAAACCCAGCTTCGTCCAACTTCAGTCCCGGTCAAAGGTTCCAAGCCCAAGCCAACCCCAAGCAGCTGAGCCCAGGCCCCCATACCAGTTCTGTCGATTTTTTTAAAGAGAAATTCTGTGTCAAATACGTTTCAGTCGAACCCAAGGATCCCCCAACTCCACATAATTTACCTCAACCCTATAAACCCCCTATCAGAGCCAGAACTATTCGGTAAGAAGCGCTCCTTGGCCCGGTCGTTGCCCACCAGGCGCATCATGGCCACCTGCGAGATTGCCAGACATCCAGAACTCGGGCTCGGGCCCCGAGGTGTCTAGTAAAATTCGGGATTCGGGGGGCTCGATGTGCCAAACATGATCTGTAATAACATCGCCGTTGCAAGAAGCACGGGGACCGGCTGCCGGCAGCATTGGCCCTATGGTGTCAACACCATAGAAGGCATAGAATAACACGAGGGCAATAATGGAAGCGTGATCTAAACCCGAAGCCATCGATAAAGGAGGGTTTGGGGTTTAGGGCTTCCCCTAAACCTTAGATCGTGTTGTGGGCTTAGGGCTGCCGCTTGCCTCGTCTGGAGACCAAAGGTAGGTGCTGAAGTTCTTCACCTGGTCTGTCCCTGAACTGGATGCCCTGGGCCCGCTACAGGTTCAGGGTTTACCGTTTGGGGTATAGGGCCTAGGGACATCGAATGTAGATCCTCGTGTCGCACCTAATCTTTTCCATGGCCAATCATAGTAAGACGACAAGTAGGGTCCTTCTTAAGGGAGGGCGGTCTGTCCGCGAGGGGTCCACAGTGCACAGCATAGCGAGACTTGAATCCTCAGCTTTCCTGTCCGAGCGACGACGTCCAACTCAGATGCAAAAAGGGCACGACTTTCCGGGGCTTTGGGCAACCTTGAAACCGAGAGAAGGCTCCACTCTAACTCCAAGAAGGCTTATAGTCACGGCATCGAAACAGCTCACAGCACTAGACCGTGCTACATGCTGTAGCAATAGTCGTCGAGGTGATGGTAGCCCCACTGCTACTAGCAGCATGACGTTGTTGCCAAGGCATGCTATGTGCACCCTAAACCGTAATCCCTAAAACCTACACGGTTTAGGGTTTAGGGCACCCAAAAACAGCAACATGGACAGGCCTGCAGGCCAGGAAAACAATGAAAACATCGGCATCCATGGCCCCACACAACAGACCTCCTAAACCCAAACCATCCATACCGATAAGCCCCAGGCCCTGAACCCTAAACTCTCGAACTTCCGGTCCCGACCGCCCTACAGGGGCCTATGACAGCTACGACAAGGGTTAATTGAATTACCATAATTTGCTAGATTCAGGGCTACTAAATAAGGGATAATTGCTATACTATACTATAACTACTAAGGGGTACTAAATTAAGGACAATTTAAAGGTTGAGGCTCGTCTACTCCGATTTCAGCCCTGGTCGCGCAGGTGATGTGGGCGCCCGCTGCCCGGTGGATGTCCGAGCAAGTCACGCAGAGGAACGTGCCCAGTTTGGGTGAGGCCCATGTCACCTTGTCGCTTTATAGGCGGTGGGCTTTAGGAGTTCGCACCCTTTTCCGCGATCTTGACTCTGGTGAATCTCCGGGGTTCGGATTTAATGAGCTGCAAGGGCTCCTTTCCTGTCGAATTTGGGCCTGGTTGTCCCTCCTTAAGTCAGTGCTCAAGCTCATGACTTTTTCAGTCTCATCATGCTGCGACAGTCCAGTTTGGAGTTTCAGTCGGGGGCCTTTAATCGACATGGTTTCCACTTCTAGCCTCTTTGGCCTAGACAGGACTGCACATGGCCTGAGCAAGACTGCGATCAACGCATCACGCCTCGTTGTGACAGCTCATACAACTGTTACCAGACCATGGGCACGGTCGCTCCTTGGGGACTATTATAGTCATGAGCAGGAAGAGTGGCAGCCGACGCAGCGAGTTCATGGCCCTGTCAAGGCTCAGGCCAGGTAGAAGGCTTCCCGTCGACCTTGCTGGAGGATTCAGGCGAGTCACGTCCGCAACGCCACAGTCGAAGCACTGCGTGTTTCCTCCCTTCCTGCCATGGCATCCTACAGCTTTCAAAACCCTAAACCCTGAACCCTGATTGACTCTCTTCACCCAGTGTTTGGCGGTGTGGGCTTCGGGTGCACCTTTTCGCTTCGAGGGTAATGGATATCGAAGCTCCGTCCGAAACCCGCCATACCCGAAGCCATGAGTCGGTTTTGGGTTTTGGGTTTTAGGGTTGAGGGTGACCCAAGACCCTAACCGACCCTAACCCCACTCTCTCTGAAGCAGGAGCATACCCAGGTGCCCTAACTTGCATACTGAGCTCTTCTTAATCTTGAAGACTCCCCCAAACAGGTGCCGGTCAAGGAGCCACCTTACAAAGACTTTGAAAAAACACGAAGAAACCGTTGCAACAGCTTCTTCACCCTAAACCTTATACCCTGAACCCGCCATAAAACTCGCTTTCAAGAGCCAACACCCTAAACCCTCCTCTTCAAGGAAGTGAGCTCCGCTTTCAGCTGCAGCTGCCGATCCTCGATCTCCTGCTTCGGATACCTTCGGGTCTTGGGGAGGCCGCGCGGCTTAGGACGTAAGGAGGCTTCAGGGTTTTTAGGGTTTGAGGTTTATAGGGTTTGCCGTGTAGGGTTTTGGTTCATAGAGTTTGAAGTCCAGGGAGGGTTTAGGATTTCGGGTTGCTTACGGATCTTGGTACAGTTCACATACACATACACATACATACAGACGTACACATACATACACATACGTACACACATACACACATACACACACACACATATACACACATGCACACATGCATGCATACATACATACATACATACATAAATACATACATACATACATACATACATAAACTTAATACATACATACATACATACATACATACATACATACATACATACATACATACATACATTAACTTACTACATACATTAATACATACATACATACATACATACATACATACATACATACATGAACCTAATACATACATTAATACATACATACATACATACATACATACATACATACATACATTCACACATACATACATACATACATACATACATACATACATACATAAACCTAATACATACATACATAAACCTAATACATACATTAATACATACAGACATACATACATACATACATACATTCATACATACATACATACATAAACCTAATACATACATACATAAACCTAATACATACATTAATACATACATACATACATACATACATACATACATACATACATACATACATCAACTTAATACATACATTAATGCATACATACCTACATAATACATACATGCATGCATGCATGCATGCATGCATGCATGCATACATACATACATACACACATACATACATACATACATACATACATACATAAACCTAATACATACATACATACATACATGCATGCATACATACATACATACATACATACATACATACATACATACATACATAAACCTAATACATACATACATACATACATACATACAATACAATACAATACAATACAATACAATACATTACATTACATTACATTACGTTACGTTACGTTACGTTACATTACATTACATTACATTACTTTACATTACATACATACATACATACATGTGTGCGGGCGGGCGGGCGGGCGGGCGCGCGGGCGGGCGTATGTGCGTGTGTAGAATGATGCGAGAGAATGGTTGTAGGGATGTACACGCAAGGTCTTGAACCCAAACACCAAGATCCCATAGCATACACGACAAACGTATTACTAATCCTTCGGTCGCCTACGCTACCTAAGGAATCATCCGTGTAAACTCTTACGCGAAATACGTAAACCCTAAAACGCTCAAGCCATATAGCCTGGTGGAGGGGATTTACCGCAGGCTCGGGGTCCACAGTATGTCAGTGATGTCGCCAACGTCCCTAAGCCCTGTAAGCTAAAACCCAAACGTTTTAGCCATTGTACTTGCTGCCGATCTTGCTGCGGAAAACGTCGGATGAAGCCATGCTTCGCAGGAGCAGCAGCTATAGGCTACACAGCTTGTTCGAGCCAACCGCTGTGAGACCAGAAGAGCATCAAGAACCAGCTGGCCAGATAATACAGATTGGGCACCCAGGTCCTGAAAGCAGGGATAGTCTGGGCTTCCGGCTGTCTTCACCCTGCTGCAGCACTTGGCCTTTGCCCAAGGGTACATGCGAGGTGGGGTTGGTGTGCCTACTTGAGATATAGAGTTGAGTCTTGTACAGCTACAGGGTGGACTCGTGACTACTGCTCGTCCGCAAGACCCTGGCCTTACTATGTAGACTAGCGAACATGTATAATCAAAAATTGACAGGGACAGGTTTAGGTGGCGTTGCCATCTAAATTGAGGGATGGGATGGATACACATGGAAAACCCCTGCACGGTCAGGCGTTAATCTTAATGTCTAATCAACTCGGTGTGGCACGAAACATTTGAACGGACTTTGTTACAACACACCCTCGCTTACGTGTCATTGCATGAGTAGCTACCCCCCAATCCCTTACTTAAGCCGAATCTGAAATCCCTAAATCGACTGGCCTGAACCCTTCTTCCTATGGGCCCTATTAATCTAGCATGAAAAAAGGGCAAGATGGAGGATCTAGCAATAGAACCTTGAGAAGAGAACTCTTCGTAGATCCTGAAGCAAAGAGAGACTTCCTGGAACCCCTAAAGAGAAACCCCTTCGACCCTAAAGCCCACACCCCAAAACCCGAATTTCTAGCCCCTCAAACCCTTCTGGTTCCCTGTTGGGGATATATAAAAACTGATCATGTTTAATACGTATTGGGTTTTGCTATACCAAGACTGTAAAAAATGCATCCAACAAGGACCCAGTCTTAACACCAAGGAAGAAAGATATCGAGGCTCTCGCTCTCCTTCTTCCTCTTGTCCACCCTCGGGTCGGATCAGATCAACGCATTTAAAATTTAAAAGAACTGAAAAATGATGCCGCTGCTCTGTGGGCTTCAGAAACGGTCTAGAGTTTAGGGTTTATGGTGGAACCTGCAGCTAGGACCGGGGCCGTTTCAGGACCTTTCGGCGAGAAAGAACCCTAGGCTACCCCTTTGCTTGAACTGCCCATTCTTCTTCTCAGAGCTCATCCGAGCAACTGTTCACGCTCTTCCTTCATTCTCTTCGTGACCTTCATGAAGGCCGCCAGAGCCTGATGTCGAGCAGGCTCGGAAGGTGCATTCACTCAGCATGCTGTGCAGTTCTGCATCTTGCAACCACAAGGGAAAGCCGAAAGCTTGCCTCCTCAAATGATGTCAAGCCGAAATGGAGGCAACCCTCTGCTTCAACCGGTTCCTCAACCGCAGTGATGGCACGATTGGTATCAGGCCAGCTTTCGCAAACCATACTGCAAGTCTTGATTCCGCGAGTTCTGGAACCACTTCGTGCCACCAGAATAGACAAACGACAAATGACCATACGAAGAACACATGAACTAGGGTGTCAGAATTTATTGTTAGTCTCCCTTTTATTTGTTTTTGCCCTTAATATGAACCCTCCCTTGACCCCCCCGATTATCAAAGAACATCCGCCTGAATCACTGGAACATTGAATCCTCGCAGGTTTGACAAAAAAACACAGAAGGTCCAGTGCTCTCGGGTGTCGGAGCAGCATGTTTGTCATCTCACGGAGCCGAAAACCTACGCCTTCAAGTCTGTCTGGTAATTTAATTTCTGTACATCACATGGTTGTGCACGCATGTTTGTGTATACCTACCTCTATGTATATATATATACATATATACACACATACAGATATATATATATATATATATATACAAACATACATACATATACATACACTGTGCACGTATGTATGTATGTCTATCTGTCCATGCGTCTGTTTGCTTGTGTGTGTGTGCATATGCGTCTATGCATCTATGCATCTATGCATGCATACATACATACATACATACATACATAATCATACATAAAAAATACATACATACATACATACATACATACATACGTCCATGCATATATCCATACATCCATGCATGCATGTGTGTATATATATATACATATAATTCGTGGGTGCGTACTGTTGTGTGTACAAGTGAATATGAGTGTTTATGTGTATAAACCAAATACACCTACACATACTCACCTTTACACACAACATAGACACACACTCGCTAATAGCTTCAGCTTTAGTGTGTGTGTGTGTGCGTGTGTTACTTGGCAGAATGAACACAAATGGACACTGTCCATTTGCTGAAGCCAGCGCTACACCCAATGGCCAAAGCCTAAACCCTAAACCTAACCAGAAATCCCCAAAGCCATGGCCCAAAGCCTAAACCCTAAACCTAAGCAGAAATCCCCCAAAGCACTTGTTAGATGCACCACGCATGATTGGGAACTTGGGACCTGCATCCTTGGCCTGAACCCGAAACCATAAACCCTACTTGGAGGATCATGGGACTTAGTAAGTAAGGTTATAAGTCCCTTAACAGGGGTTATAAGTATTCATAAGTTTATAAGTATAGTTACCCTATATATAGCCCAAGTTACTAACTCCCATGATCCTTTAAGTAAACGGTTCTAAACCCTGAACCCTGAAACCCTCACCTGCCTCTTGAGGAGAAGACGAGCAGGGGATGGAGCTGCGCTTTTGGGGCTGGTAGCCCTCTGCCAGCACCTGAAGATTCGGAGTTTGGAGTCTTTTCCCTCCTACTTAAAGGATCATGGGAGTTAGTAACTTGGGTTATATATAGGGTAACTATACATATAAACTTATAAATACTTATGACCCCTATTAAGGGACTTATAACCTTACTTACTAAGTCCCATGATCCTCCAAGTACATAGCAGGGACGAGCCCGCATTGCAGGGTAAGTATGGCAGAACAGATGGTCGACCACAGGATGCAAGCCGGCATCAATCCAGGTTTCGGCTAAGGCTGCTCAAGCATCCTAATTAAAGCAGTACACCGGGCATACACTGTCACAGCGAACACCCCTGTAGAAAGTAGTGGCACTACGGCGACACGTCTCCTCAAGGCTCAGTAGTACAGGAAGAGGCGGGACTCGTCTGAGTCTGGTTTTTCCTAGGGCTCACACTGTGCAGCAAAATGCCGAGGCCATGGTCCAAAACCCCACTCAACTCTAGAATCCGAAATCACGGCACATCAAGAAGCCAAGAACAGAATTCAGAACTAAAGCTGGAGCAGCAGCTGATGCAGTGACATGCGGTGAGTGCATCCAGAATTACGAATTGGACTGAAGTTCGCAGTCTCTTTACTTCTCCGTCTGTTTCACATGTCTGCGGGCAGTTGCCACATGCATTCTGTTCAGTGCAAAAGATTGCCCAAGTGGCAACTCTGAAAATTTGAGTCGGTTGCTGACAAGTCGAACCATGCAGTCTATTCCTTGCATGGCTTCCGACGGTCTGCAAGCTGTACAAGGGCCATAGCTGTAAGCCAAAGCTGAAGGATTTCTACTGGTAGAGGGCGTTCTCACACCACAACCTGTGCGAGACTTCCGCAGTCACTCTGGTCCACATCGTTGAGGACGGAGAGGTCGAAGCCCTTCTGGGCTGCGATCGCCCTCACCTTCTGCACCAGAGCCTCGTCCCGCTTCTGCTCGCGCGTGAAGATCCACAGCCCGGAGTCATTGGTTCCCGATCCGGTCTTGCAGCCCTCCTCTGCAGGCACAGTCGGTGCACCACCAGAGATCAAGGCATAACCTGCTCCCTCGTCGTAGTCTACGACCCAGTAAGGGCCCGCGAGGGCACTTGGCAGGAAGCAGGGTGCCACCTCCAATTTCCCATGGGCCTTGTCGACGACCTTGGCGCAAATCTTGCTGCCGGAGTCATGGACGGTGTGCGGCGGTGCGACTTCCTCTGCATGGTTGTGCACAGCCACGTCGTAGCCCAAGAGAGTCTTCTTGGGCTCAAGCTTGTACTCAGCATAGACGCAGCGGTTCTGGGACTTCGGCAGGTACTTTGTCTCCATCTGTTGCTGGATGTACCAGCGCTTGGAGATGAAACTGTCCAGGTCGAAGTCCTTCACCGTTTCGAAGCCCGAAGGTGGGCACTGGGATTGCGCCTGAACTGACAGGAAGTGCTGACTCGTAGTCATGGTCTTCAGGCAATCTGCGGGTTTTTTCGAAGCCCCTAAGGACGGACTCACCGAGGTCTCAGTGATGGCGAAGTCCTTTTGCACCGGCTTGCACCCCTCTTGAGAGCCGCAGTAGAGCATGCGCAGATTGCAGTAGTTGGTGGAGAAGTCGGCAACGGAGAAGACTTGACTTGCGCTGCAGCCCTGGATTTTGCAGGTGCCAGCAGGAGCATCCTCGAAAGTAAACTTCAGCTTGTCCGTGTACTTCTTGTTGCCTGTTGTGCGATGGAATGCAAGCTCGGCCGCACCTTGCTCCTGCTGCGAGTAGGTGCCGTTGTTGTGCGGGTCATGCCATGCGCCGGTGCTGATGCCGGCCACACGTGCCTCCATCTCGGACATGACCTCCAAGCAAGTGGCATCCGCGGTCACGGAGACCTGGCAGCTGGCATGGATGAAGGATGCCGAGCCCGGACAGCTGTTGGCCACCACAGCCGGGGCAAAGGCAAGAGCCGCGATGATCTTGCGAGACATGGCACAAGAGGAGGCAAACTCTACTTCGGCGACACGGGACTGCTAAGGCCAGGAGCTTGAGCCGTAGCCAAAGTTTGGAGTTTAGGGTTCAGGCTTGGGGGTTTCTGTGTTTTGGAAGCTCTTGAAGTCCCAACTTCGGCGATGTTGGTGCGGATTTTGACGGTGCTGCTGTGATCCTACGCTTCACGGGCACTGCGGTAGAGAGGGGAAGGGGCACCTGGAATAGACTATCCCGATAGACCCCATCTTCAAAACCAAAAACCCTTGCAATAGACCATGAACTCTTATGCAGCCCCGCTGACCTTCTTCTCCATCTCCGGCGGCACGGCAATGTAGTACCTGGTCTACCAAAGCTCCACCCTCAACGCTAAAGCTATACTTTAGGGTTGAGGTTCACTATGTAGCTGCTTTGGGGATTCTACGTAGAGCATTAGGGTTTTAGTTGCCTAGTTGTTAAAGGGTTCAGGAAAAAAGGGTGTGGAGGAACCCTGCGTACAGGGCTAGCTAGCCGCTGCCACTCCGCGGTGCCAAGGGCTGGGGTGGTCAGGCCTCGACCAGGCGTCCGCAGAGTGTTCCGAGTTTGCCGGGAACTATTTATGTGGCCCTCCACATCATCAGCACATAGCCACCCATCGTAGTCAAGATACACAGGACAAAGGAGAAGATGCTGCGGATTCAGGCGGTTCCATTCCATGTGGTAAACCGGCGGTGGATAAATACCGTTGCAAGCGTTGCCCAATACTCATGCCATGAGCTGAGCATTGATGCCAGGTAGCAGCAGCCGGCACAGCATTGTGACTGTTGATATTGCAGCTACAATCAAGAAGAACATGTTTGTTTGGATAGCAGACCAACTAGCGTGGTAACAAACGAAGCATTGGTGCCGACAGCCCTAATACTATGCACCACATCCAAGGTAACTCATACTGGCGATAACCATGACAACAGGAAGCAGATCATGAACGAATTGACAAATGAGTTAATGACAGCCGGATAATCAAAACGACACCGACCGCACTCGCAACAGCATGTCCCTGATCCCTGAACCCAACAGAAACCGAAGCCGTAACCCCCAAACCAAACATCCTAGTCAATTGCTACAGCCTTCAGCTACTAAACCTGGCAACCCGATGGGCAGGCAGCCTCTGCGCCGGGGGCTTCTCAGCGAGCATGCGGAGCCCGGGAGTCTCGAAGAGACATCCGGCAGCCTCGCAGGCTTTTGAGGCGACTCGGGCTTGAGGCTTTAAAGATTAGTTAGGGCTTATAAGGGTTTAAGGGTCTGTTCCTTTGTTGTTGACTGTTTGTGCCCGATCCTGTATCATGTGAAGATTTTCCGGACGAATCCCACCAAGGGGCTGCAGCCCCACTGCTCACTAAGTACTACTACTCCTCTTCCCCCTGCTGCTCCTACACTCCTACTCCTACTCCTCCTCTGCGTCCTCCTTCTCCTCGTGGTGCGAAGCATCGCTCGAAATAGGTTAGGTACCCAAATGGGGATTCAAAATCTTCGGCGCGGAATATGAAGCCGTGTCAAACCATAGCCAGTCTTCATCAAAAGTGTTCAACCGGAATTTGAGAGGGATGGAAGGATTCGGCGGCAAAGCAGAGTCGGCCGAACGGATGATCTAGAGGTCGGGCGAGAATACCTAGAAGTCTCCCTTTATAGTCCCTGTCTACTTGTACTGTCTGTCCTATAATCCACAACCCTTATCCACTGATAAGGCCCCTTATTAATTATTTCGGCATAGTGGAAGGGCTTGGGGTTTCCAGGAAGAAGATGCTACGGCATCTTCGCTCAGTGCCCGTTATGGCGGAATGGGCTGGCATGCTGGCATCGGTGTTCGTTAACAGCTGCAGCTGCCGATTCTACATAATAACATAGCATTACAATCATATACCACCCTAAACCCTACACCCTGAACCATACACCCTAAACCCTGAACCCTACACCTTAAACCCTGATAAACCCAGCTTCAGGCTGCTACGACACTACATCACCGTGCACGGACGAAGACTTCACAGCTTCGATCGGCCGTCTAGCTGATGGGAGTGGCAGGCCTGAAACTGCTGCATACAAAAATACCCACTTTCTCCGCATACCCGAAACCCTACATCCTGAGCCTTAAACCCCAAACGCTGGGATGTGGTGTTCCGAGCTGGTACGCCAGTGCCAGAATCTCAGAGTGGGATGAAGGCAGGTGGGGTAATCCCCCATTACCTTAAGGACCCTAAACTATGGGAATTATGGTATATTCCTTATTATGGGCAATGCAAGATTTATATCATCAACCGTACCACTGCCTGCATCCCATCTTTTGGCCCCCCGCTCAGCCTGAACCTGCCAGCGAGCCCCGTCCGAGCTTGGCTGGCCCATGACAGTCCTTCGGCGAAGCCTAATCGTATAGGGCTTAACTAGGGCTTTGTTTAAGGTTTCGGCGCTTTCCACGTTTCTTCCTTGAAGCGGTTTAGAGCTCAGAATTTAGAAGTTAAACCTTTCATAACTTTAGAAGTCAAACCTACCACCCCGAGCCCGTCACAACCCCAAAACCTGAAACCTGTATACCCACACCCCTACATGGGGGGGGGGGGGGGGGCTTGTGCACTCGCCGGATGTGACCCTACAGGCGAACCCTCAGCACGCATCAATGAGCGTTCGCACGTGGAGCAGGGGCGATTCGAGCGAGTAAAAAGAGGGGTAACTCAAGGCAAAGAGCAACTGAAGCCGGAGGGATGATCGCGTCATTTAAAATTCACATGCGTGCTCGCAACCCCTAAGCCTCAACCCGGTTTGCATCCAGCCTGCTACTACTGCCTCTGCTGGAGAGATGGAAACCAAGAGCAAGGCTTCAAGCGTGCGGTGCCATGCCTCAGGAATGCCTTCTATGAAATGACTGCAAACGACCCGACAGGAGAGACCCTCGATGTTGAAATCTCACTATATGGTGTACGTCTGGGCCTCTTTTCTCCGGCTCTGAACCCGCCTTCCAACCAAAACCCCATATCTCAAATCATGAACGCAATTAACACAAACCCTTGCAAACTGATGTTATGCCTGCACCCTGTAGACCTTTTCTTCGAGACTTTGGCAAATAAAGCTCCTTCCCCGTGAACAAATCCAAACCCTAAACACCCCTGAGACGCTCTAAAGACGGAAATTGCCGGTGTCCTCGGCCGTGGCTTCGTCTTCCTCTGTGCGCTGTCTGGCTTCTGCTCACCCTCCTCGCCGAGTTCGCAAGGAGTCTTCTTGTGCTTTTTTTGTTTGGGGCCTTAGGGGTTCCCCGACGTTTTGGGGGTTTAGGGCCGTTTTGGGTTTACAGGTTTAGGGGTTTAGGGGTTTAGTGTTTAGGGCTTTAGGGTTTAGGGGTTGAGGGTTTTGGGGTTCAAGGCCCGGATTTGCAAGAAATTTTAAGATGCGAAGGAGGGCTGTCAGAGGGAGTAAAAATCTCGAAGCGTGCTCTTGTAATGGCTGCCGGGGCTGATGTGAAGTCAGCTTTAAAAATCGGTAACTGGTCAAATTTCACATACTCAAGCTCATTACGGAAATATCGGGTGGATCTGCGCGCGGCTCCCGAACGTAGCACTATCACCACTCTTCTCCTTTGCCAGCTGCAGCCGCAGTCGTCGCTTGAAGACGGGCTCACAACCTGAACTTTTCTTCGGGTTTCGACCCTCGCAAATTTGGCAAACCCGGCGAGATCTGCGTCGGCTAAGAGATCCAGGAACCAATGAAAAGGATAGATAATAGTAGTAGTAATAGTTATAATTTATAATATAATTAAGTTAGTATAGAAGTATGTCAGCAGGGGTTGCGCAAAAGGAGGCTCTGCATTGGTCTTTTCTTGATGCAGACGCCACACTGCAACTCTTGGAATCTGGACCTCCGCAGAAAATCACTCAATATAGGGGGTCTTGACAAATTAGGATTATAGTGTATGGTTATAATAAGGAACCCTAAGGAATAATGCTGGTAATTACTCAGGCTTCTACTGCAAGTGGAGCAAAGACCACATGTTCTTCATTTTCAGGGTGCTACTAGTTAGTGGCTGGTGTTGCAGCTATGCAGCTATATGCAGACCTCACATGACGCTGCTACAAGTGGACATGCGAGGTCACCGGCAGAAGCACCACCGCGAAATCCACGACGACGAAGATTAGCGTCGATCCTACTCCGCAAGTCAAGTGCCCTGGTCAGCCCGACCGAGCCGTCGTCGGTGCGAGGTCATCCGCGCTGAAGGCGACGAAGGGCCAGCGCCGCCGCGGCCGATGCGGGTCGAGACCCGAGCCCGTCTCGTAGACGGGATCGCCAAGGCGCGCTTCTGGCTCGACGATCTTGTCAGCGGCCGTGTCGCCGACACCCATGCCATCGCCGTGGCGGAAGGCTGCAGCGAGCGCTCGGTGCGCATGACCCTCAACCTTGCCTTCCTCGCCCCGTCCGTCATCCAGGCGGCGATCGCTGGCATCTTGCCGGAAGGGGCCGGTATCTCCGCGCTCATGAATGCGCCAATAGCCTGGAGCGAATATCCTGACGCTTGCGGCGGCAATGCAGCGTGAAGGAGCACGTGCTGCGATTGACTGGCAGCGCATGGTCATACTGGCAGTCAGACGCTCGTTGTCATATTGCTGCGGAAGTAATGCGCCAGTAGCGGAAGTTTACCGCCTGCCCGGAAGCAGACGTTCCGCATGCGACCCGACCCAGCCACCCGAACAGCCTTGGACGCTTCTCCGAAGCGGCCATTCGTCAGCCTTCCGGCAACTTCGGCTCGGGGTGGTGACCAGACGTTGGCCATTCCACCCGAAGCGGACGTTCTGCCTGCGACCAGCTTCACTGGACAAGCTAGTCCGCGAGGCTGCCAGAACCGAAAATCAACCGAAGCGATGCCGAGAACCGTTCTGCCTTTATCGGCACCTCGCATCTTTGCGGCAGGCATGGGGAAAGAGGCGGTTCACGGTCTTATGAGTTCAGTTACCTAGTACGCGTCATCGCATGGCGTCCGGGAAGGCCACATCTCTCAGGTTGATTTGGTAGACATCCGCCGCTTGCCTTGGACGACGCGGCGAAGCACGCGTGAGACCTGATCTGCAGAGTAAGGTTTGCTTAATAGATCGAAGCCGTACGTTCCGTCGCGCGCGAGGACGTGACTATAACCCGAGGCTAGGATCACCGGCAGGTCAGGCAGTTTGCTCCGCAGAACCTTAGCGAGTTCGATGCCACCCATGCCAGGCATCACGACGTCCGAGAACACGACGTCGAAGTCGGCCCCGTTAGGTCCGAGTCTGTCGAGAGCATCCTCAGCGTTGGTTGCCCAGGTCGTTTGGTAGCCCAGATCCTGCAGGATCTGCGTCGCGAAACGTCCAACCTCTATGTTGTCCTCCACCACTAACACCCGCTGGCCGGCACCACCCGGTTCAAATGAGACAGTCTCGACTTCCTGCTCTTCTGAAGAAGCCATAGCAGCGACTTGCGGCAGATAGAGCGTGAAGGTCGTGCCGTAACCGGGAGAGCTCTCGAAGGTGACGTCCCCGCCCGACTGCTTGGAGAAGCCAAAGACTTGGGACAGCCCAAGGCCTGTGCCCTTGCCGACGTCCTTGGTTGTGAAAAATGGCTCGAACACCCGAGCCTGAACTTCTTGAGCAATGCCGCAGCCGGTATCCTGAAGCGATATCGCGGCGAACGGACCTGGTGAACCAGCATGGCCCCGGATCGGCGGCAGGGGCGAGCCGCACGCCAGCCGTAGCGTCAGGGTTCCTTCACCATCCATTGCATCTCGCGCGTTCACCGCCATGTTCACCAGGGCGGTTTCAAACTGGCTGACATCGACCTCAATGAAGCAGGGCCGTACCGGCAGTTCGGTCACGACGCGGATGCGGGCGCCCGTAATCGTCCCAATCAGATCAGCCAGGGCATGCAGCCGTGCACCGACGTTGACCGTCACGGGTTTGAGCGTCTGGCGACGGGCGAACGCGAGAAGCTGACTTGTCAGCTTGGACGCGCGCTCGACCGTGTCGGAGACGGCGTTCAGATAACGGTTCCTACGCTCTTCAGGCAGGTTGGGGCGAAGCAGGAAATCTACAGATGAGCGGATGATGGTCAGCAAGTTGTTGAAGTCATGCGCTACCCCACCTGTGAGCTGTCCGACGGCCTCCAGCTTCTGTGATTGCCTCAAAACCTCTTCCGTCTCGAAGAGCCGCGAGGTGCGCTCCTCCACTCGCTGCTCAAGCGTTGTGTTCAAGGCTTCGAGGTCATCAACCGCCTCGCGCAGCGCCGCCACAGCCCGGACACGCTCGATGTGCGCCCAGGAACGCTCCGTTACCTCGCTGATCAGTGCAAGCTCGTAGTCCGTCCACATGCGTGGCACACGATCATGGATGGCCATCAGCGCGATCAGTCGGCCGTCCCTGACCAAGGGCATGCAGATCGTGGCTGCGATGCCGATAGCCTGGAACGTGGCTGCCTCCCCGGGGGCCAACTCATCCAAGTTGTCGTGAATGACCAGCGGCCTGCCCGCCCCTAGGTCCTCGACGGCCCGCCGCCCGAAGTCCGCGAGGCTGTAATGCCCGACAATACTCAGGGCCCCTTCGGCTGCCCAATCCCCCCGGATGGTGAAGCCATCCTCGTCCGGGTCCATGTCCGCATAGGCGCAGTTGGACAATCCAAGATGCTCGGCCACCATGCGTGTGGTCGTCGCGAGAATGTCGTCGGCATCGGTGCTGTTGGCAGCTTCCTTTCCCAGACGGTCGAGAAACCTGAGTCGTGCCTCGTTCTCGCGGAGAGCAGCTTCGGCCTGGACCCGCCCAGTCGTCTCGGCGCAGGTGCAGAACATGCCTGCGACCGTACCCCGCTCGTCGCGCACCGGTGAGTAGGAAAACGTGAACCAAGTCGCCTCGTCGTAGCCATGCCGGTTCATGGTCAGTGGCATGTTCTCGGACCATGTCGCTTCGCCCGACATTGCCTGTTTGATCAGAGGAGCGATGTCAGGCCAGATCTCCGGCCAGATGTCATGGAAGCGATTTCCGAGTGCAGCCGGATGCTTGTCGCCGAGGATCTCCGCATAGGGATCGTTGTAAAGGAAGCCGAGTTCTGGCCCGAAGGCCACGAACATCGGGAACCGCGATCCCAGCATCAGGCTCACAGTTGAGCGAAGAGTACGCGTCCGGTGATGGCCGCGCTGGACGGCATCGCGCACTCGGCTGAAGCCTGACCTTAATGCTGGCGTTAAGGTCAGCGGGTCGAGGCGATGCGGGTCGAGGTACTGGAGGGGGCCGAACGACGGCGGCGCTGGTCGTTCGAGGACAAGGTGCGGATCGTCGAAGCCTCGTACGAGGCGGGCGTGTCGGTGTGTTCGGTGGCGCGCCGGCACGGGATCGCCCAGGGCCTGCTGTTCACGTGGCGACGCCAGGCTCGGGAAGGCCGTTTGGGCGGGGACGAGCAGGCCCCGGTCTTCGTGCCCGTCGCGATCACCCCGGGGCCGTCGCCGGCGGTTCCAGTTCTGCGGTCGGATGATCATGATGCTGCGGCCCAGCCCCGTCGAGCGCGCAAGACCGGCGTCATGGAGATCGATCTCGGTGGCGGTCGGCGTCTCAAGGTCGACCGGGACGTCGATGCGGCGGCACTGCGTCGGGTGCTCGATGCCCTGGAGGGCCGATGATCCCGCTGCCGGCCAACGTTCGGGTCTGGCTGGCCACCGGCCACACCGATATGCGCAAGGGCTTCTCCAGCTTGGGGATGATCGTCCAGGAGACGCTGCGGCGCGATCCCCACTCCGGACACCTGTTCGTCTTCCGCGGCCGGCGCGGCGACCTGATCAAGGTGATCTGGCACGATGGCCAGGGCGCGTGCCTGTACACCAAGCGGCTCGACCGCGGCCGTTTCCTGTGGCCGTCAGTGGCGGACGGAGCCGTGACGATCTCGACGGCGCAGCTCGGTTACCTGCTCTCGGGCATAGACTGGCGGATGCCGCAGGAGAGCTGGCGTCCTGGCGCTCTCGGGTGAGGATAACGCGTTACAAAGGCTGAGCAATATGCTCTTCTCAGTGTGTGCCGAACGCGCCTGAGCCCCCGCCGCTTCCCACCGATCTCGCTGCCGCTCACGCCATGATCCTGGCCGAGCGGGCGGCGCGGCTCGCCTCCGAGATCGCGGTCGAACGGCTCAAGCTGGAGGTCGCCCGGCTGCGACGGGAGCGCTTCGGGGCCTCCTCGGAACGCAGCACCCGGATCGACCAGCTCGAACTCGTCCTGGAGGATCTGGAGGAGACGCTGGCCGAAACGGAGGCGCAAGCGGCCGAGCCTGAGGCGCGCACCACCCCGACGTCCTCCCGGCGCAAGCCCGCTCGTCGGCCTCTCCCCGAGCATCTGCCGCGCGAGCGCGTCGTCCATCCCGGTCCGACGACCTGCGCCTGTTGCGGCGGGGCACGCCTACGCCACCTCGGCGAGGACGTCACCGAGACCCTGGAGCGGATCCCGGCGCGCTGGGTCGTGATCCAGCACGTGCGCGAGCGCGTCTCCTGCGCCGACTGCGAGTCCATCGCCCAGAATCCGGCCCCCTTCCACCCGATCCCGCGGGGTCGGGCCGGGCCGAACCTCCTGGCCGAAGTGATGATGGCCAAGTTCGGCCTCCACCTACCGCTGCATCGCCAGAGCCAGCGCTTCGCCCACGAAGGCGTGCCGATCGACGTCTCGACGTTGGCCGGCTGGGTCGGGGCCGTCACCACCGCCCTGTCGCCGCTGGTGGCCCGGATCGAGGCCCATGTCCGGGAAGCCGACCGCCTCCATCTCGACGATACGCCGGTGCCGGTCCTGGCCAAGGGGAAGACCCGCACCGGCCGGCTCTGGACGGTGGTGCGCGACGACCGCCCCTTCGGCGGACCCGAGCCGCCGGCCGCAGCCTACTTCTACTCCCCCGACCGCTCCGGCGCGCATGCCGAGACCTGGCTCGGCGATTTCCATGGCATCGTGCAGGCGGACGCCTTCTCGGGGTTCGGCCGGCTGTACGAGCCCGGCCGCAAGCCGGGTCCTATCCGCGAGGCAGCGTGCTGGGCCCATGCAAGACGCAAGTTCTTCGAGCTGGCCGACCTCAGGAAGGCTCCGATCGCGATCGAGGCGGTGACGCGGATCGATGCGATCTTCGCCATCGAGCGCGCCGCCAACGGTCTTGAGCCGGATGAACGCCGTGCGCACCGCCAAGCCCGCTCGGCTGCCCTCGTCGCCGACCTGGAGGCGTGGCTGCGGGAGAGCCGTGCCAGGCTCTCGGCCAAGGCTCCCACGGCAGCGGCGATCGATTACCTGCTCAAGCGCTGGACCGCCTTCACCCGGTTCCTCAATGACGGACGGATCTGCCTGTCGAACAATGCCGCCGAACGGGCGATCCGGCCCATCGCGGTGGGCCGCCGCAACTGGACCTTCGCCGGATCGGATGCGGGCGGCCATCGCACGGCTGCCCTTTACACGCTGATCGAGACCGCCAAGCTCAACGGCATCGATCCCCAAACCTGGCTCGCCGACGTGCTCGCGCGGCTACCCGACCATCCCGCCAGGCGTATCGACGATCTGCTGCCGTGGAACTGGACCCAGCCTCAGCGCCGGCAGATCGCCGCCTGACACACCGCCGGGACCACGAACGCGGCCTTCACCGAAGGCGTACAGCGAAGACAGGAGGGCCATGTATTGGGACGCCCAAGCGGCGAGCCAGACCACTCATGCGAGCGCATGATTGCGCCCATTTTGCCACCGCCTGCGAGGAAGAAGGGGAACCCGTCGGAAGCGTTCTCAGGCATGGGGCAGAAGCAAGCTCGGATGCCGACGTTCCGAAACGTCGTATGGGCTGGTCGTTCGGGTCACGTTTCGGTTACCGTGCCTGTACCTGAGGGTAGAACATCGCACAGCGCAAGGTCGCCTAGCGTCGGCGAACGGAAGGTCCTTATCCGTACCAACGTTTGCGGTGGCGCCGGCGATTGGACAGCCCGGCAATTGATCCGCGACGTCCGTTCTATTCCGCCTGGAACTGCGGTCCGCCTCCTCGACGTCACGTGCCCCGAACTGGGGATAACGCCAGAGCGCACTGGATCAGACGCGCATCAAGCTGCCGATAAGCGGATCTTTCCAGGGTCTGCGAGGGGTCGTGACCGGTCTCCGCGGCTATGTCCCCTTCGATGCATCCGCCGTCCGGAAGCGGAAGGGCAGAAAGCCACCCGACCCGGTCGTAGAGCAAACCATCGGGTCTCGACCCTACCCAGCCGTTCCAGTCGCGCTGGGCCTAGCTCTAAAGCGGACATAGTGTCAGCACCTCGCGGCTGCGCTCCGCAAGTTGGCGACGACCTGAGAGCCAATCATCTGGGTTGCCGACAATAACAACTAAGCGCTAAGCAGCCAACTGCAGCATGGTTACGCTACTCCCCTCAAGTTCCCTGGTTTTGATTCTCCGGTCGGCACAGCTTGTAATACGTTTGCTAGCAAACTGCCGATCTCAGCAAGAGGCCGAGGCCTGCTGAAAAGATACCCTTGAAGCTCGTCACAACCTTCAAGGCGCAGCATCTCTCGTTGCTCGTTGGTCTCGACACCTTCAGCGAGAACTTTGATGTTGAGCGCTCTGCCGAGGCCGATAACTGCGCGGATGATCTCAATGCTACCCTCGTCCTGTGTCATAGCCTTGATGAAGGAGCGGTCGATCTTGATCTTGTCAAAAGGGAATAGGCGGAGATAGCTCAGGGAGGAGTACCCCGTCCCAAAATCATCCATTGAGATGCGCATACCCCGGGCGCGCAGCTTGTGCAGGGTGTCGAGTGTAGCTTGGCCATCCTGCATCAGGGCCGACTCGGTGATTTCGAGCTCTAATCGCTGAGCGGCAAGACCCGAGCCGTCGAGCGCGCTCCAGACGTTGTCGAGAAGCGTGCTCTTGCTAAATTGAACCGGCGAAAGATTAACAGCAACCCTAAGCTCCGGTGCCCAGCCCATGGCGTCGGTACAGGCTTGTTTGAGCACCCAAGCGCCAATCTCGTGGATGAGCCCGATCTCCTCAGCGATGGGTATGAACTCGGCCGGTGACACCATCCCCTTCACGGGATGTTTCCAGCGCAACAGCGCCTCGAAGCCCACCAGTCCGCCCGCGCCCGCTTCAAGGAGTGGTTGATAGAAAACCTCGAACTGCTGCTCGGCGAGCCCCGCTCGAAGGTCACGCTCCAATGCCAGACGTGACAGGCGCTCAACATCCATCTCCGGGCTGAACAGCTCCCAGGTTCCACGCTGCCGCACCTTGGCGCGGTAGAGTGCGATGTCGGCGTTGTGGAGGAGCGTCTCCGCACTTTCCGCCGCATCGGTCGTGACCGCGATCCCGATGCTCGTTCCAACGCGAACGATTCGACCAGCGAGCTCGAAGGGCATCTGCAAGGCCGCGATGAGCTGGTCTGCAAGAATTGAGGCTTGTTTCGGCTGCTCACCACTACGCAAGATAATGGCAAACTCATCGCCACTCAGCCGGGCTGCCAGGACAGACTCGCCAGCGGCAGTCGAAAGTCTTTTTCCAACCTCCTTGAGCAGTTCATCGCCACATGCATGACCGAGCGTGTCGTTCACGGCTTTGAAACCGTCCAGATCGAGGTAAAGGAGCGCAACGCTGCCAGGCTGCTGGCTGCGCTCCAAAATGTACCGGAGCTGCCTGCCAAACATCAGCCGGTTTGGAAGTCCGGTGAGCAGATCGCGCTCTGCCAGGAACAAGGCATGCCGGCGCTCCTCGTCGAGTTCGCGGGTCCGCTCCCTGACACGCTGCTCCAAGTTCGCGTTCAGATGCGCTAAGGATCGGTTCAGCTCATGAAGCTCAAGGCTCTTACTCTCCAGCAAGGCCTCGGCTTGCTCCCGTGCGCTCGTCTGACGAGCAAGTCGCCGCTCCAGGCGTTGGACTTGATCGAGCAGAACCGCTGTCGGCTCGTCGGTGGTCATGGACATCTCAGGAGTCCAGCAGTGTGATCGTAATACGCGTATAGGCGCCACGCTCGTTGGCGGCGGGCTCGCATTCCATGTGCACCGGCTGGTTGACGTGAGCAGCAGCGCCCTTGATGACGCCAACGGCAAGAGCCGAAAGAGGCTTACAGCTGTAATAGCCCAAGATAAGCCGACGCGCGGTCCGCTGCTCTGAACGAAATGACGGAAGCTCAGCGTCGGGATATAGCTTGCGAACTTCAGTCTCGTGAAAGTCGTCGATACCTTCAAGGATGTCGAACAGCCCGCGCTGCTGCGTAAAAAAGTGAGGCGCGTAGTTGACCCAGCGCTTGAAGCAATGCGTGCCAAAGCCGTCGAGGGTGTCTGGCAGCGATTTACCCGTAGCTTGTGTCAGTGCCACCAGCAGTGCAACTGCCTCCTGAAAGGGATAGCTACCAATGCTGGTATAGCCACCATTATGGGGCAGTTGCGCCGCCTCGATGATATCATCCACCATGTTGGCGCCATGCAGGGCCTCGACGTGGCGGAACAACTCCGTAAATACTAGGCCCTTCATACGCCGCCCCCATTCTCAAGTTATCTTTACCTCCTTACATAGGCCATGGAATCTTAACGTCGTGTAATGACGGAATCATAAGCTCTAAGATCTGGACTCAACCCAAAGTAGGAATGGTGCGCAAATTCGGATTAAGCGGCTTCGTGCAACGTGGCAGCTCGCTCTTTCAGCCATTTCTGTAAATCAATTGGCACAAGTGGTCGCGCCATCCAGTAGCCCTGTGCTTCCTCGCAGCGCCAAGACCTGAGGATCTCATAAGATTCCCTATCCTCAACACCTTCGGCGACTACACGGAAGCCCAGCCCACGGGACATCTCGATAAGATGTCGAACGAGCATTTGCCCCTTTGGATCTTCAGCAAGGTCATGCACAAAGGACTGGTCGATCTTCACGAGGTCAGCCGGTAAGTGCCTCAGGTATGAGAGGCTGCTGTACCCTGTTCCGAAATCGTCGATCGCCACGCGAATGCCCGCGGTTTGGATCGCCCGAAGCTGCTCCTCGACATGCGCGCGGTTCTTGATGAGAGCGCTCTCGGTGACTTCAACCTCGAAGGCCGACGGATGGATATCGGCCTTTTGTAGTTGTTCGATGACGTCGGTCGCAAAATCCGGCTGATCTAAGTTCGCCACTGAGACGTTAACTGAGATAGCGAGATCAATTGCCATGGCTCGCCAGGCGACGATCTGCCGAATGGCTTCGGCAATCACCCAAGCCGTGAGCGGACCCGCCAGATCGGTCTGTTCGACGAGCGGGATGAATTCGCCCGGTGAGACTGCGCCGAGTTCAGGGTGCTTCCAGCGAAGGAGAGCCTCCGCACCGATACAGGCTCCCGTACTCAGATCGATGCGCGGCTGGTAGACAAGGGAGAGCTCTTGGCCGGAGATCAGCGCTGTACGCATGTCGCTCAGGAGGCGGAAACGCCTCTGGTGGTGATCGTCCGCAGCCATTGAGTACGTGCTCACGGATTGGCCTGTCAGACGCGCCTCCTGAGCGGCATTGTGAGCCATGCGGATTGCGTCCTCACCGGGATTTTGGCCATCCTCAAGGGTCGCGAAGCCAATGACAGGGTTCAGTGAGATCCGTACCGGGGCCGAACTCAAGTGATTGTTCAGTTGTACAATGAGTTTATTGAGCTCACTCTCGAGCGCTCGGTCGTCCTGTGAGAACGGGGTGACCCATGCAAATTGAGCGGCACCAACGTGATAGACCTGTGTGCCGGGTCCAAGATTAACGGAAATGACCCGGGTTGCCTCTCGCATCAGGTCTTCGATGACCCCCACGCCGAGGACTCGGACTGTGTCAGACATCTTGAGGGCATCGATGACCTCAGCTAGCGCGAGATGACGTGGTCCATCGTCATCCTCGGAAGCCTGATCATGAAGATCCTCGAGGAGCTGGTGACGATTAGGCAGCCCTGTGACGGCGTCGACACGCCCGAATGCGTGCTGAAGTTCGACCTGAGCCATGACCATCGCGGCCAAATCGGTGAGCGCTGCCTGTTCCTGCTCGGAAATCTGGCGCGGCTCCGTGCCGAGGACGCACATGGCACCCAGGCAAAACCCCTCGCGCGTGGTAAGCGGCGCACCTGCGTAGAACCGTATCCCGGATTGAGCCAACAGGCTTCTGCGGTAGCAGGGATGCTCCAGCAGGTCAGGGATTACCAGGAACCTCGTCGTGTCCGCCACCTCAGCGCAGGGCGCTCGATCCCGTGGGATCTCTGCGTGCTCGACGCCGACCCGAGATTTGAACCATTGCCGATCACTGTCCGTCAGGGAGATGGCCGCGATAGGTAGATCGAACAGCTGGCTTGCCATTCGGGTGATGCGATCGAAGCTTTCGGCAGGAGGTGTGTCGAGGAGCCTCAGTTGCCTGAGAGCATGAAGCCTCGCGTCATCAGATTGAAAGCTCGCCATTTTTCTAACTCATGTTAGCCCGATAGCGACATTACGCTTGAATTACGAACGCCGTTCTAAGCGCTTGCACGATTTTCCTCTCTTTGCTGGTTCCGTACGTTTGGGTCGCGGTCGGAGCTAAAGGGCTGGTTGCCTTGAGCTCGTTATCCCTTCGGGGCCACCCAAGGGTTGTCCGTGAGCAAGGTGCCATCATCGAACGGACCCGGGCTTTCGCAACCCTGGGCTTCCAAGCTGGTAAGTGGGCTCGGGTCAGGCGAGCCGGGCGACGGCGACCGGCTTGTATCTGAACTCGCGAATGCACCCACTAGGCTGACCGCCCCTCGTGGAGACGTAAAGGGCATTCCCAACCATCTGAGGCTGTGATCGCAACCACGCCATGCAAGCCTGGTTTTGTGAGTGCAGCTAAGTAGAAGCTCCTCGCCGATGCAACCGAGAAAGTGTTACTCTCGTAAGTCCTAGTTCAACATTCTCGCGCAGAATGCTCGCAGCTGAGATCGTCCAGCCCAGATCTGCCGTGAGTTGAGTGATGAACGTGAGCCGGTTTTCTCCGAAGATTGGTACGACCCTTCAGATGCTTCTGGGGGGTATGACTGCCATTGTCGTGGTTGCCGTCGGTGCTCCGATCTACAGTGAGGTTCAGAAAGTTGGCGAGAGTGCGAGGGTCACGCAGGTTGCGGAAGCTGGCCAAGAGGTTTTCGCCGCACTCCAGAACACGCGCATCCAACGGGGACCGACGCGCGTGGCACTGGAAGCCAAGGTCCCGGCGACCGACGCTTTCCTGAACATGCTTGTCTCCGCGCGTCGGAAGGCCGATCCGGCAACGGTTCGCGTCCTTGAACTCTGCAAGGCGGTTGACTGCGCGAGCGGGCGGAGCGAGGTCGCCTCCAACCTAGCCGGGACCGTTGAGCGCTTCGCAGAGCTCCAAAAGGAAGCCGACGCGGCACTGAAGCTACCGCTGGAGCAGCGGCGTTCCGGTCTTAGCAGCGAGTATAACGCCGCCGCCACCGACGTGATCGACCGATTAGAAAAGATGTCCGTGTCGCTCGGCGAAGGGATTCGGATGGTCGACACAACGACGGCCGAGCTGATGGCGATCAAACAAGCGGCCTGGCTTGCTCGCGACGGCATCGGGCTGGAACGCACGACCCTGGCCGAAGCCCGCAGCAAGGGCGAGCTCACGCCGGCGCTGGACCGTAAGTTGGCGGACCTGCGTGGCCGGGCGCTGGTGAACTGGTCGGTGCTTAACGAGCTTCTCGCGCGGCCGGGCGCCCCCGCTCAGCTGGTGACCCTAACCAACAACGCCAAAAGCGTGACGTTTGGGAGCTATGAGCGGGCCCGCAAAGCGGCATACGACGATGTGGCCGCCAAGCTGGCGCCAAGCGTTGGCAACGACGACCTCGACCGGCTTGGAAGCGAAGGTTTGAACGCCCTCACAGCCATCTCGAACGCTGCCATGAGTATGGCCCAGGAGCACGCCCAGGCTCGGCATGGAGCAGCGCTGACCAGACTGTTCACCCAAGCCGGCTTGCTCGCTGTCGCTCTCGTTCTTGCCCTTGCTGGGTTCGTCATCGTGCGGTGGCGGGTGACCGCTCCGATCACCAGCATGACCGAGGTGATGCGCCGGCTGGCTAGCGGCGACCTTGCCGTGCAGGTGGTCGGAACCGGCCGCCGCGATGAGGTCGGCGAAATGGCGAAGGCCGTGCAGGTGTTCAAGGACGGCCAGATCCGGATGGGGGCGCTGGAGGAGGAGACCGCCCTTGCCCGGGCAGGTGCGGAGGCACAGCGCAAGAGCGCATTGCGCACGATGGCCGACAGCTTCGAGGCGGCGGTAGGGGGCATCATTTCCATGGTCACCAGTTCCGCCACGGAACTGCAAGCCACAGCCCAAAGCATGGCAGGCACCGCTACCCAGACCGCTACCCAGACCACCAGCGTTGCGGCCGCCGCCGAGGAGGCCGCCTCGAACGTCAACACCGTGGCGGCGGCCGCCGAGGAACTCGGCTCCTCCGTGCAGGAGATTGGCCGGCAGGTCAGCACCTCGGCCTTCATGGCGCAGGCCGCCGTTCAGGAGGCGGCCGAGACGGCGGGCCTCGTACGGCAGCTGAACACGGCCGTGGCCCGTATCGGCGACGTGGTCACGATAATTACCTCGATCGCGGGCCAGACCAACCTACTGGCGCTCAACGCCACCATCGAGGCGGCGCGGGCCGGCGAGGCCGGCCGGGGCTTTGCCGTGGTGGCGGCCGAGGTCAAGGAACTCGCCAATCAGACGGCTCGGGCAACGGGGGAGATCGGCGGGCATATCAGCGAGATCCAGGTCTCGACTAGCCAGGCCGTCGCGGCGATCGGCAGCATTACCGCTCGCATCCAGGAGATCAGCGGCGTCGCCACCACCATCGCGGCGGCGGTGGAGGAGCAAGGGGCGGCTACCCAAGAGATCGTGCGCAACGTGTCCCAGGCCGCGATGGGCACGAGCGAGGTGACGAGCAACATCTCCGGTGTCGCGGGTGCGGCCGAGGAAACCGGTGCGGCAGCTAGTCAGGTGCTCGGCGCCGCCACCGAGCTGTCGCGGCAATCCGAGCACCTCAACGCCGAGGTCGGTCGGTTCCTCTCGACCGTGCGGGCGGCCTGACAAGCTCTTGCCGCCATTCGCTTCGGGCAGGCCACAGTGCATGGTACGGCTCGTACTCAGTTAGGCCGCCGGACATTCATGGGGATCTCGCCGGCGGTCTCGAAGACGCATTTGCGCACCGCACGGAACGATGGCGCCTAACCGGCAGCTTGCTGGAAGGCAGATGGCATCGGGTCTCTCAGGCCGAGAACCGAAGGGACCCCAAACCTGAGGCCGCCCCGCATGTGTCATGCGGGGCGGCGCGGTCATCGTTCGATCAGGCCGGTACGGGGCTCGGCCTCAGCATGGTGCATGGCTTCGTTGAACAAAGCGGAGGCTCGATCGCGGCTGAGAGCGTGATTGGGCAGGGCACCAGCATCACGCTCTCCCTGCCGGCGGCTGACAGGTCCGGTTCGGATCGCGAACGGAAAGGCGGTTGAACTGTGGAGTCCGGTCGTACCGTAGCGTCTGCTTTGATCGGAGCATCTCCCAAGAACGGACAGACAGAAATTAACCCAGTCTTGCCATAGGTGTCGATTTGACACTTGCTGCCGAGAGCAGTCGTTCAGCGTCCAGGCGGCGTCATCCGGATTGAGTATATGGCGGTGGGCGCTTCCTGCTAACGGGCTCCACTCGGATTGTAGGCATATAGGGCGCGTGGCGATACTTCCGTACTGAGCAAATCAAGAGTGCGCCCAACTCAAGGATGACTTCCTGCTGTCATCACGGGCATCAAAGGGAGCGCGTAGTGGCCCTCGGTGACTGCAATTGCAGATAGAGTCAGCCCTAATATCGTAATGTACAAAACGGCAAATATGTCCCGATTGGCCCCGTCTGTCGCGAGGAATAAGCCAGCGAAGGGTATGCTCTGCAATGCGAGGACGGCTGCGATATTCATCATAGAGACCTCAGCGGCCGATGGTCGGATTTTGAAGCGCCCCCGAAGCCGCAGTCTTCAGGCACTTATAAGATTGTGTTCCACTCGTTCGGTCTGTGCCTTGCTCAGGAAGCGCAAGGAATGAGCCGCCGTCCAAGCGGACGGCGGCTCATCTACCCTGCAGGCAGCGTTAAAGCGGTCTGCCTTATTGGCCGCTTCGGCTGGAACTCCGGGGGAGCGATACGTCAGGCGGTCGCCAGGGCCTGAGTGGGGATCACCACATCATTGTTCGCAGCATGGTGGCGCTTCAGCATTGGCCGCAGCACCGCGATGGCGAGGAAGGCAGCGAGGAGATCCATGGCTGCAACCGTGTAGAGCACCGTCGCCCAGGTGCCGGTCGCCTGCATCAGGATGTTGCCAAGCGGTACGAAAAGAGCAGCAAAGCCTTTCGCGCAATAGAGTACGCCGTAAATCTTACCGATGTGGGCTGAACCGAAGGTATCGGCGGCGGTGGCGCTGAACAGCGAGTAGACCTCACCCCAGGCGAGGAACACGATGCCCGAGAGAATGATGAAGGCCCACGGGTTGGTGCCGAAGTACCCCAATGCCACGATGCCGATGCCCTCCATAGTGAAGGCGATGAACATCGTCTTCTCACGGCCGATGCGGTCTGAGATAAAGCCGAATAGCGGACGCGAGATGCCGTTCAGGATTCGGTCGAGCATGAGCGCGAAGGGCAAAGCGGCCATGGCAAAGAAGTACAGGTTGACCTTGAACTCCTTCACACCGAGATCCTGCGCGATGACGCCGAGCTGGGCCACGGCCATCAGTCCGCCGGTGACCGTGCAGGTGAACATCAGCAGCATGACGTAGAAGACTGGCGTACGAAGCGCTTCACGAAGAGTGTAGTCGCGCCGGCTCTGGAGAACCTTGCTGGAATAGATAACCTCGCCCTTCGCAGGCCCACGCAAGCCGATCGCCGCCAGCATGATGATCGCGCCCTGGATCAGGCCGAACACGAAGAAGGCCTGGGCGTAGCTGCCCTGTGAGATCATGTTGGCGATTGGGATGATCGTCAGGGCCGAGCCAGCGCCGTAGCCACCCGCCGTGAGACCGACCGCGAGGCCGCGCTTGTCTGGGAACCACTTCAGGGCGTTGTTGATGCAGGTGGCGTAAACACAGCCCACACCGATACCGCCCGCCACCGAGCCGGTATAGAAGCCGGTGAGCGTGGTGGCGTAGGAGTTGATGACCCAGGCAAGCCCGGTCATCAGGCCGCCAAACATCACGACCCGGCTCGGGCCGTACTTGTCGATGAAATATCCTTCAATCGGGGTCAGCCAGGTCTGGACCACGACGAAGATTGTGAAGGCGACCTGGATTGCGGCGCGATCCCAGCCGAACGTCTTCTGGATCTCCGGGACGAAAAGAGTCCAAGAATACTGGATGTTAGCAGCCGCAACCATGCAGGCGACGCCTAACACGAGTTGCAACCATCGATTGGCAGGTACTGCGGCTGCCGGTGGTGCACTGGACGTAGCCATGGGCGATCTCCCGTTTCCGAATAACGTGCGGCGTCTTTTGATTGGGCTCAGCACGGCCTTAGGCCCCCGCAAGTTACGACTCGGGATCTATCGTGCATCACTCGGTATGCAGTATTTGGCATACCATGGTGTATGGCAAGGGAAATAGTTCCGCTATAATTTTAATCTGGTGCGGCGATCAGAATTATAATTCTGGATTAATTCGATGCGTCTGAACGTGCAACGGAACTATGCCGGAGAGCGGGCGCGGGTAGAGTCTATGAAGTTTTGCATTATTGAATCGGTTGACAAAACCTTTTTTGACCCAATGATCTGCAAACTTAGCTTGACGGTTAAATGGAGTATGCCCAATGGCAGTTTCGCATAACTCACTGGTTCTCTACGGCTTTTTCTTAGTCGTTGGAGGATTAATGCTTGCCTTGCGTGCAAGGAGGGCGAACGAAAGTCCTGCGAAGAGCAAGTCTATGACATTTGCTGGCGTAATAACGGTGACTGGTTTAGGAATGTGGGCCGCGAGCATTATGATGGAAAATTGATTGGTGTATTTTGATTGCAATTTATATCTTCAATTGCTTACGCGATGCTGGAATTGGGTTCAGATTTTTCTGAAAGCCCGTTGTTGATAGGCAGCGAGGTGTTCCCTTGCCGACAATTCAAGGGCAAGATCGTACCGACCAGTATCGCCTCGATCCGGTCATTTAGACTTGCTTATCCAACGCGCCGGAGGGTACATAGAAAGTACGTCGCGGTACAACTCAGCCGTGTTGCACTTGCCGATCCTTATTGCCATAGCTAGGGGTCTTGTTCGGGTTGGACGTCAAATAACATCGTGTTGGTCCAATTTCGTACATGCCATATCCCTAAAAGATGCCTGAAGACCTCAATATATCTTATCTTCACGCAGTGCTGTAACTTATTATTAAATTGTTCTAGACTCTATGATTTTTAGTATTGCGGGGATTTTTTGTGCTGCAGGAGTTTCAACACACCATTCTGGAGATGACCGCGCGCGGTCGGCCAACTGACGAAGTGGCAGACTGCATCTGCCGCTGGGCCGAGGAGCGCGCGCCTGGCGTGCTGTGCTCGATCCTCAGCGTTGATCGGACCGGGCACCTGCATCCCCTGGCCGGCCCAAGCCTACCCCTGCACTACTCTGCAGCTCTTGACGGCTTAAAAATTGGGCCTTGCGTCGGATCGTGTGGGACAGCCGCTTACCGGGGCGAGCCTGTCACAGTCGTTGACATTAGCACCGATCCTCTCTGGACGGCGTATAAGGCCCTGGCTGAGCCGCTTGGCTTCAAGGCGTGCTGGTCGAGCCCGATCTTTCGCGGAAATGGCTGTGTGCTCGGGACCTTCGCTTTTTATTATGGCAAATGCCGAGGCCCGAGCGATCATGAAAAGGCAATCGTCGCCGCCTGCATTCACTTGTGCTCCATCCTGCTTGAGCGCGACGAGGTTCGATCCGAGATTCGCCAACTCGCCTACTTTGACCCGCTGACCGGCTTGCGCAATCGCGCATGCTTCAATCTTGATTTCGACGAGCAGTCTGGGAAGAACTGCGCTCTCGGTCTTCTCCTCATCGATGTGGACCACCTCAAGCGAGTAAACGACACGCTGGGACATGCTGCCGGGGACACGCTCCTCCGTGAGGTTGGACTGCGGATCGCTGCACATGCCGCACCGGGTACGGCTTACCGGATCGGAGGCGACGAGTTCGCCATCCTCATCACCGGTGAGAGCGCCCGGTCAGATATGGACCAGATCGTAAATGACATTCTGACAGCAACACGAGAGCCTACCGCCTGCGGCGAGCGTGTAGTAACCGCAACGGTGACATGCGGCGGGTCGACCTGTGGTTCAGAGGTGCCGTGCGAGTTGGCGGTTTTGCGTCAGCAAGCAGACCTCGCCCTCTATCATGCCAAGGAAAGCGCACGGGCGGGCTTCGTTTTCTTCGACGACACGTTCGCTAGCACCATCACGCATCGTTTTCAGACGTTCCAAACCGTGGCGAGCGCTTTGGCGGAGCATCGACTTGCGGAGCACTATCAACCCATTGTTCGGCTCGACAGCCGCGAGATCGTCGGCCTAGAGGCGCTTTGCCGCCTGAGCATGCCCGACGGGCGCATCCTCACTGCCGGGCAGTTCGTTGAAGCAGTCCAGGACCTCTCCCTCGGCCGTCTCATCACGGACCGGATGCTAGATGAGGTTGCGAGGGACATTCGTCATTGGTTAAACCTAGGTATTCCAATTCAACACGTCGGCGTGAACGTGTCGATGGCTGACTTCCAGGGAGACGACCTCTATCGACGGATTGCAACCGTATTCGGACGTTACGGGGTTCCACTACAGCACATTATACTGGAGGTTACTGAGTCAGTGTATATGGAGAGGGGGCATCACGACGTCGTCTCTTCGATCGACCGCTTGCGTTCGGAAGGACTTCTTGTCGCCCTTGATGACTTCGGCACGGGGTACGCGTCTCTAACTCATCTCCTCAGTTTCCCGGTCGATATTATTAAGATCGACAAAAGTTTCGTTGAGTGTTTGGAGGGGCGTGAGGCCGGACGCGTGATTGTTAAGGGTCTACTCGATATTGCGAAGGGACTCGGGATGAGAATCGTGGCCGAGGGTGTCGAGACGACAAAGCAGGCATTGACGCTGCAACATCTCGGCTGCGTCCTTGGTCAGGGTTACCTATTTGGGCGCCCAACTGATTTACTCAACACAACGAACTCACTTCTAAAATTCGCGCAAAATAATGACTACCATTTAACGGAGCGAAGTGTTCTATAGAGGCCGAATAGTTGCTGAGCGGCAGTAAGTGTGAGTTCAGATAAGAGTACAATTAACGCACACATTTCGTCTGGCCCCGTCGAGCTTCCGCTTTCCGCCCGAGCCGGACTTTTGTCATCTTCCTCCAAGATGCCGCAGGGCGGACTAGCCTAGGGTCGGTGAAGGACCGTGAGCGGTCTCCGAAACTATGTCCGCTTCGATGCATCCGGCGTCCGGAAGCGGACGGGCACAAAACCACCCATCCCGGTCGTAGGTCTCTGCCTCACCGAGTGGCCTGCAAGCGGACGTTCCCGGCTTCCGCTAAGGGTCGAAGGCGGACCCAAAGTGAGAATCGGCGTGGAAAAAGAACCCGGCTGGCGGCCTTCACCGAGGGCCACCACGACTCCCATCACTGAAGCTGCGTCGTATTCCTACCCGGGGGTGACAAACACGCGGAAAAGTTCTTCTACGAACCGAGTGGCGCACAATCGTGCTTGTTTGCAGATAGGCTTCACGCTAGAAGCCCAGCCCTGGACAGAAAAAAGGCCGCCCCGATAAGGGAGCGGCCCGAAGTCTAGGGAGGAAACGCCCAAGAAGGGCAGCAGGACCGCGACGCCATCGCGACCCAACTCCACCGTTGTCTGACGTCGCACTGCACAAAGCAAGAGCCGAAAGGCCACGGTGGTATGCCAAGCTTGCATAGAGCAGGAAGCATTCATCCCTTCCATCTGCGAGCCGATCTGCGGCGCCCTTTGTGTCTCTCCCTCAGGTTGCCTGCAATGCCCGGCCCGTGGAGGGCGTCCACATAAGGACCATCGCAGCTCCGGGGCTGTAGGAGCTGGCAGGGTAGATGCGGCTGAGGGTGCTCAACCAACATCTTGCTCAACGATATGGATGCGCAGCTTTCGAGCCACGTCTACCGCCGCCGTGCCACCGGCCTCAAGCGCCTCGGCTCGACTGGAAAACTCAGCGCGTGAGCGAGTGATGAGGAACCGATCGGTCCCGCAATAAATGGCCCACGCCCATTCGAGTGGCTTTTCGCCAGTGGCTTCGGCCTGAATTTGGAGAGATGTGGGTTTACCGTGGGGCATGGTCTCATAATGCGACAGGCGCTTATCGGCTCCAAAATTAAAAAAGGATCTCGCACAGGTTCGGCGCGAGACCGTCAATGATTAACTTTCTCCTAAGTCATTTTTTGAAGTTTATTGTCTGGCACCATAGACCGAAATTTATGTGTCGGCTTTCAAGTATTCCATCCTGTGCGTCTGAGGCATAGCGCAAATACATCGCACATATCCTCCGGCCTTCGAGCGAAAGCAATATATTAGTTCGTTTCTGTCCTCGTCGCATTATGGTGCAATGCAAAATCAACATGACGCGTCGCACAATTATCGTGGTTAAATCTCTCTAACGGACCGCTCCTTGCTGACCAATCTGGAGAATTCCCATGCGTACCGCCCAGGCCCTTACCCTTGCGATCCTTGCTTCCGCGACCTTCGTATCTGGAGCAGCTATGGCTGGTGAGGCAGTTCACCTCACCCCGCCTCTCTTCCGCGAGCACGCTCGTGAGATTCAGAAGGTGCGCAGCGTCAGTGATCTGACCACAACGCCTCAGCCAACCGTGGCGGCGAAGTCAGTGATTATGCCTCGCACGCTGCAGGTGATTGCAGAGGCTGCGCCATCCGCCACTCAGTGAGGAGCATTCGAAGCCCTAGCGTTTGACCCGGGGGCGAATCCTCTCCCTGTACAACTCGGGTGGGGGCGGTGGCTGCCCAGCCGGGCCACGATTGCCCTATCTGCTGTAGGATGTACCAGAGGCCAAGGGCATTTCTTCAGTGTGACCGATGCGCGACACCGAATGGTTAAGATGAAGTTAACCATTCGCGACGACTCCGCGTTAGAGATCATTCGATTATAGAGCTGGCATCGAACCCCAGCCGGTCATCGTCATGATCCTCGTGTCCCGCAACCTCGTCCAAGACCACCGTGAGATCGTCGCCGTCGCGATCACCTATGGCATTTTCCTAAGTGGGATGCTGCTTTTCACTTGGACAGTCGCCTGAAGGGGCACTTCGGACGGGTCATCCCCAGACCCACCGAGCTCCAACACCACCGGCAATCGCCCCTAGGACCCACGGAATAGGTCGCCCATGGCCTCCCTGAGAAATAAGGTTCGTCAGCGCCTTCGCTGATGCTCTGGCGGTTTCGGATCATGTGGCATTCGGGGCAAAACGCCGCCAACTTTCGAATTCAGGCTGCCGTAGGCGTTCTTGTTAATTTAACGGTTACGGCGTTCCACTGCCTCAGATAGCTTCGAAAACACCTCCTCACACATATCCCCGAGGCTTGTGCGCATCACACCTCGAGCCCAGGTGCGACGCCCCCCATCCATCAGCGATATCGCAGTCTCCTGCGATGTTTGTTTCGCGCACGCCTTCATAATCTTCATGTGCGGATAGTCAGTGTCCCTGGCACATGATTTCTTCGCCTGCAGAAAGAGGCCGTAGTTCTCGAAGCGCTTCGCGCAATCCTCCTCGGCCGCAGAAGGTGTGCTCGTAAGCACGATCATCGTTGTAAGCACGGAGGCGAGGCACGTTCGCATAGGTTTTCCTTGAAGCACGAGCAGACCCGCGGTTCGGCGAGTTGGCGTTCAGGTCCCGGCAGGAACTCAAAACCTCAGCATTGGTTTCTCGACGGGAATGCGTTTAGCAGCCCTCCCAGGAACGTCAGCGGCAACTGCTGCTCTTGCGGTGCGCGGTGGGAGCGTCTGGCTCTGCACCGAGCCGACAGCAACAATCTCAATTGGCTTCGACGTCATCGGCTAGCGCATGCTCCATGCGGGAGAACGGCAGAAAGATGCGATCACCGTGAAGTATCCAAGCGCAGAGAAACAAAACCCCCACCAAAGAATATGATGGGGCACATGACACTGACCGGCTTTGAATGGGGCATCAGCGCAGCTTCCATTTTGACCACGATTGCAGCCGTCCTGCTTATTCCATGCCGTTCGGCACCGGGAACTTGGGTTGGGTTTGATCCGGTTTAGTGGACAGTTAAGGGGCTTCGGTCGAATAAGGGCAATCTCAGAGGTCTGCTTTGCCGACCTTCTGCTAAAAAAATTGGACAGAGGCCAAACCATCCAAACGTGATGATCGTCCAATCCACCAACCTGTCGGATATCCGAACCTTTACCGGACAACCATCGGCTGTTGTAATTCGAGGGTGATGAAACCGTAAGGCAATCGTAGCGCCAATCTGGCTATGCTCTGCGTTACCATCGGACGGAGGTTTTGCCGATGCGTAGCAGTCATACTCAGGCCCAGCTGGCGCAAGTCGTCGCTGGTCTCAGCGAGGGCGTGATCCTGATCGAGGCGGATCACTCTTTGTCCTATGCCAATGAAGCAGCACTCACGATGCATGGTGTTGCCGAGCTCGACGACCTTGGCGCTACCATCTCCGAATATCGTGCTAACTTCGTGCTGCGCTATCGCAGCCACCGAGAGATCGGCCCCCTGCAGCATCCAGTGGAACGGGTGCTTGCTGGCGAGACCTTCCGTGATGCCGTGGTCGAGGTGCACCAGGCACGCGACCCGGCGACGGTCTGGATGCACCGCATCCGCAGCCTCGTCCTGACGGAGGCGGATGGTCGCCCGAGCGGTCTTGCCCTCATCATGCAGGACGTGAGCGATCACTACGAGGCGGAGGAGCGATTCGAGAGCATGTTTCGGGCAAACCCAGCCCCTGCCGTGGTGTGCCGGCTCTCCGACCTCCGCTACGTGAAGGTCAACCAGGGCTTCATCGACCTGACCGGCTTCACGCGCGATCAGGTGCTCGGCCGGACGTTCACGGAGATCGATCTCCTGGGGAAATGCGAACACCGCGTTGCTGCCGTTGCCCACCTGCACGCCGGCACTCCCATCATGCAGGGAGAAGCCTGTCTCTGCGTTCCAGCCGACCCCGAGAAGTACGTGATCGTTGCCGGACATCCTATCGAGATGCCGGGCGGTGAGCGCTGCATGCTGTTCACCTTCGCCGACTTAGAAGATCGCCGAAAGGCGGAGGCCGAATTGCGCCTGAGCGAGGAGCGGTTCGCCAAGGCGTTCGAGCTCAGCCCTATTCCGACCGTGCTTTTAAGTTCGGAAGCAGAGGTGGCGACCAATAGCAACGAGGCTTACGTCGCCGCCTTCGGTAACGTAGCTGACGCCACATCCGTACCCTGGGGCGAGGAAACTGATCGGACGCGCTTCAAGCGCGAACTCCAGCGCTACGGCAGGGTCCGCGCTTTTGAGGGACGTTTGCGGACCCAGCAGGGCGACATCCTCGACTGCCTCGTCTCCGCCGAGCCGATCACGGTGAACGGCAGCTCTGGCCTACTCTGCGCCGTGCAGGACATTTCCTCCCGAAAGCGTACCGAGGCGGAGTTGATCTCTGCCATCGAGGCCGTGATGGCGGACGCATCATGGTTCAGCCACGGGGTGATCGAGAAGCTTGCTCTCCTGCGCAATCCTCCCCGTCTCGGCAAGGCACCGACATCGGTCGAGAAGCTCACAGTGCGCGAGAGCGACATGCTGGAGGGCATCTGTCGTGGTGCCACCGATGAAGAGATCGCAGCGGAGCTCGGCGTATCCCTCAGCACGGTGCGTAACCACGTCACTCGGCTCTACCGTAAGATCGGTGTGAACCGCCGTAGCGCCGTGGTTGTTTGGGCCAGAGAGCGAGGGCTTGGCGGCATCAAACCGGCTAAGCCTCTACGGTCACAAAAACTAGGCCAAAAACACCAAGCTGATTAGTTCAAATAGCTAGCATGTAAATCTTCGGAACATCTGTGGTTTGACAGACTTAATGAGCCAGAAGCTCTGCTCAAACCGAGTGTCTCGACAAGTGATCGCAGCACCGAGGCGAGGTGTGCGGGATGGGCAAGGGCCGCAAGGTTCTTTCGGATGATCACGCTCGCGCCCTGATCAAACAGGCCATCGGGATGATCTTTGGGGACACGCAGGTTGAGGCGGAAGCCACAACCGAGATCGCAGCCATCGAGTCGAGGCATGCCACGGCCCGTCGCAAATCAGTGAAAGCTCCACGTCCTCCAAAGGCGTGAGCAATCAACAATCCACCGTCTCTCCGCTCTCCCTCGCGCAGGCTCTGCGTCGAGCCTTTGACGCTCGTCTCAACACTGGAACACACCATGTCCCTTCTCGCTTGGATCGTCCTTGGCCTGATCGCCGGCTTCGTTGGCAGCAAGATCGTCAACAACACGGGTCAGGGGCTGATCGTTGACATCCTGCTCGGCGTCGTTGGCGCCGTGGTCGGCGGCTTCCTGTTCAACCAGTTCGGCCAGCCCGGCGTGTCCGGCCTCAATCTCTACAGCCTGCTCGTCGCCATCGTCGGGGCTGTCGTCGTGCTGTGGCTCTACCACACCCTCATCGGCCGTCGCCGGGTCCACTGACCCGCCTGCCCCCATCGCTTCCGCCAATCCCGGCCTTGAAGACCGATCAGAAAGAGTAAGCACCATGGCGTTGACACCTGACAGCACCCGACCTGCGATCAACCGTGACCTCCCGGACACGAGCATCGTCACGCCGGCCGAGGACATGCGCACGATGATGCTGCATTCTGTCTCCTGGGGTGCAGTGTTCGCCGGGGCGGTCGCCTCGTTGATCACCCAGGTCATCCTCAACATGCTCGGCCTCGGCATCGGTCTGTCCACCGTCGATCCGATGGGCAACGGAACGCCGGAGGCGAGCTCCCTCGGCATCGGTGCCGGCCTGTGGTTTGTGGTCTCCGGGGTCCTGGCTGCGATCGCCGGCGGGTTTCTGGCGGGTCGTCTCTCGGGCAAGCCTTCGTCCTCGACGGCCGGCTATCACGGCCTGATCGCCTGGGCCGTATCGACCCTGGTGATCCTCTATCTCCTCTCCTCGGCCGCTAGCGGTATCGTCGGTGGTGCGCTCGGTACGGCCTCGTCTGCCATCGGTGGGGTCGGCAACGTTGTCGGCGGATCCGTTCAGACTGCCGCTCAGGCGGCCGCGCCGTCGCTCACCAAGATCACTGACCCGTTCTCCGGCATCGAGGCTAATCTTCGCAACGGCACCGGCTCAGATCCGGCTGCGCTGAAGGATGCCGCGGTGACCGCCATGCGTGCTGCCGTCACCGGTGATGGTGCCCAGCAGGCCGCCGCTCAGGAGAAGGCCGCTCAGGCCCTCGCCAAGGCGCAGAACATCTCGGTCGAGCAGGCCAAGACTCAGGTCGCCCAGTACAGCCAGCAGTTCAAGGAGACGGTCGCCATGGCCAAGGAGCAGGCCAAGCAGGTCGCTGACGCGACGGCGCGTCGTGTGTCCCAGGCTTCCCTTTTCGGAGCGCTCGCTCTGATCTTCGGTGCCCTGGCTTCTTTCTTCGCTGGACGTGGCTCGGCGGTGGATCCGACGATCACCCGCACCGCTCCGAACACGCTCGGCGCACGTCGGTCATGAGCACCCGCGACCCCGCCATGCCCGAGGATCACGGTCTCGGTACGCTCCCAGGCGACGTGGCGGAGGTCGCCCTGGGTGAGGAAGTCGTCCTCCCCTTGATCGAAGAAACTGCGCGCATCGATAAGCGCGCAGTCGAGACCGGACGGGTGCGGGTCTCGACCCATACCGAGACGATCGATCAGGTCCTTCGCGAGACCCTGCGCAGCGACATGGTCGGAGTAACCCGGGTTCCGCTCAATCGGACGCTCGCCGAGGGCGAGGCCGTCCCACAGATCCGAACGGAGAATGGTGTGACCATCATTCCCGTTCTGGAGGAGATCCTCGTCGTCGAGAAGCGCCTCGTCCTCAAAGAGGAGGTGCATGTCAGCCAGACGACGTCAGGCGAGGATGTCGAGGTTCCGGTGATGCTGCGCCGGCAGCGCGCCGTGGTCGAACGCATCGGCCCGGACGGCCAACAGAACGATCCCTTGCCCACCACCACGGAGACGAAGCCATGAGCCAGACCATCACGGCACTCTACGACGATCAGGCCCAGGCGCAGACCGCCATGAGCAAGCTCGTAGCGGCGGGTTTTTCACAGAGCTCGATCCGGCTGACGCCCGGTTCGTCCACGACGACCACCCGCAGCACGGGCTCTTACGATCATACACGTGACGAAGGCGACTTCTGGGCCGGCCTGAAAGACCTCTTCATGCCCGAGGAGGACCGTTACGCTTACACCGAAGGCCTGAGCCGGGGCGGCACGCTCCTGACCGCCACGGTGGAGGACAGCAGGGTCCCCGCCGCCATGGACATCCTGGAGGAGAACGGCTCGGTCGATCTCGACGAGCGCGAGGCGACGTGGCGCAAGGAAGGCTGGAGCGGCTACAGCGCCGCCTCTGCCACTGATGTGTCCACTTCGGGCACGGCCACGTCCGGGATGGCATCGACGGGGACAGGAGCCGCAGCTGGGGTTTCATCCGCACGGGGCATGGGCGAAACCGACTACATCCCGGTGGTCGAGGAACGCCTCAACGTCGGCAAGCGCATGGTCGATAGCGGCCGGGTGCGGGTACGCTCCTACGCGGTCGAGGAGGCTGTCAGCGAGAACGTGACGCTTCATGACGAGACTGTGCAGGTCGACCGCCGCGTCGTCGACCGTGCCGTGGCACCGGGGGATGAAGCTCTCTTCGCGGACAAGGTGATCGAAGCGACCGAGACGCGGGAGCAGGCAGTGGTGTCGAAGGATGCTCGCGTCGTGGGCGAAGTTGGTATCCGCAAGGACGCGACGCAGCGCACTGAAACCATCTCCGACACCGTGCGTCGCACCGAGGTCGAGGTCGAAGACGGACGTGGAACTGTCAGCCGTACCGACACGTCGGGCACCACGACTGGGACGACCCCGCGTAAGCCGGTCTAACTCCATTACGTCCGGGACCGGTCAGAACCGGTCCCGGATCCATGTCTGCTCACTCCGGCATCAGAGCAAAGCGCTAGGTTTGGATGCCGCCGAACTCGCAGACCACTTCGGACCAGGTGTTCGATCTCACGGCGACGATGGTACAGTTCGCTGGCACGCTCCGAGGGACGCACCCATGCCCGTGATGAGGACCTTGATTCACGCGAGCAGCAACGATGATCGCTGGTTCCTCTGCTGGGACGACGATGTTGCGAACGTGTTCGTCCTTCACGAGCCCAACCACCCTTCTGGTGGGAAGCCCCACCGCATCGAGTTGACGGATTTTCTTGCCCAGGGGACTGGCTCCCCCGAACATCGAGCTCTGCTCGGCATGATTGGGGGACTAGCCCTATCCGCGCATGCTGTACCGACGGAGCACATTGCCGGACCCGAGCCAGGAGCCGCCGGCGCCGAACCTACCCCCGGCGAGGAAGCCTCCAAGATCTAAGCGCATCTTTACCTCTCATCATCGCCACAGGGACGTGAGCTATGGCCATCGACTATCGTTCGGAACTGCGCCGGCCCCTCCCATTCAGCCTAGCGGTCATCGCTGCGGTACTTTTGATCTGGCTCGTCGTCGCCTCTATCGCTGGCGCACGGCAGCGCACAGCACGGGACCATCGCATCCAGGATCTGGAGACACAGCAGACCTCGCTTCGAGGCGAACTGGACAGCCAGCGTCAGGCAACTGGCACATTGGCGGCACTGAATACAAAGATCCATGCGGCCGAGACGCAGGGTCAGCAAGCGACGCAGGCCGGTGAGCAGGCTAGGGCGAAGGCGCTGCAAGTCTTGCCGAGGAGCAGCAGGCGGCGGAGCGCAAAACGAGCGAGGCGAAGACAGCCTTCGAGGAGGGGGCCAAACGCCTGGGCGATGTGCAAGCTCAAGTCAGCCAGGCCGAGCAGAAGCTTGCTCCGATGCGTGACGCTATCCTCGCTGCCGAGCAAGCGGCGACGGCTCGAACCAAGGAATTGGCCGACGTCGGTCGTCGCCTGGAGGAGACGCGTCAGCAGGAAGCCAAGCTTCGGGCTGATATTGCCGCTCTATCGCAGGAGGCTACAAACAAGACCACGGACCTCGCCAAGGCGGAGGAGAGCCAGCAGAAAGCCCGGGAGGGTTCGGCTGCAGCACAAAAAGAACTCTCGGACGCACGGAGGCAGGCTGCAGAGACGATCAAGCAACGCGCCGACCTGGAACAGGCTATCCTCAGCCTGAATGCCAATCGTGAAAAACTCGGGACCGAGGTCGCACAGGTCGAGCAAAACCTGCAGCAAGCCAAGGACAGCCTTGCCACGACGCGAAAGGACTTTGCCAACGCTCAATCTGAGCGGGATCGGGTGATAACGGAACGTACGCAGGCCGAACAGACTGTTCAGAAACTGTCTGTCGACCGAGAAAGCGCCATGGGGGCGACGGAGGCTCTGCAGAAACGGCAGGCTGATGCACAGGCACAATTGGCCTCGCTGACGGAAACAATGGCGGCTCGCAACAAAGAGATGGCCAGCCTTGAAGACCGGCTCGGGGACGACCCGTCAGGAACTTGCTGCTGCCCAAGCCAAGCTAGCGGATATCCGTCAGCAGCTTTCCGTTCAGCCGGTTCCCGCCACACCCTCAGTGGAACCTACCCCCAAATCAGAGTGAAATCGTTCTTCTCTCATCCCCCATTTCCCCTGCAGGCTGAAACCCCCGCTGCCTGCCGCGATGAAGCCCGAAGCCGGTGACCTGCCGGCAAAGGCCCGGTTCATCGATAAATCCTACTCGTTGGCACTCGTTCAACAGGTACTGTGCGAAGCACGAAAGGCTTAAGCGACGGTTACAGGTTCCAGGGAAATGTCTGGTTTTTCCAGGATAATTATCGGACCTCTCAGTCCAAAGTTACGTTCTTACGGGAACGCCGGCGGCTACCGGGCTGCCGGTGACTAGTTTGATCAGAACGGGAGACGGCTAACCATGGCAACCAAGCAGAAAACCTTGCAGGACGCATTCTACGAGACCCTGAAGGACGTCTACTACGCCGAGAAGCAGTCGGTGAAGGCGCTCAAGAAATCCGCGAAAGCGGCGGAGCATGACGAACTCCGGCAAGCCTTCGAGACCCATGCTGAGGAGAGTGCCAATCAGGTCGAGCGCCTGCAGCAGGTGTTCGAGATCATCGGCAAGCCCGCTCGTGCCAAAACTTGTGAGGCAATGCAGGGCCTTACCTCAGAGATGGAAGAGGATCTGGAGGATTTTGGCGACAGCCCGGCCGCTGATGCGGTGCTGGTCGGTTGCGCCCAGGCTGTCGAGCACTACGAGATTGCGCGCTATGGCACGCTGAAGACCTGGGCGACCCAGCTCGGCTACGCCGATGCCGCCAAGCTACTCGACGAGACCCTGCAGGAGGAGAAGAAAACCGATCAGCTGCTCTCGCAGATCGCCGAGAAGATTAACGTAGACGGCTCTGAAGGCGCGAGCAAAGATGTAGTCGCGCCGAAGGGCAAAGGCAGCCGTAAAGCGGTCTAAGCGACACATCCTACCCGGGGCGCCGTCAGGCGCCCCCTTCTTCGTCTGCCCTACGGTGCAGCGCGTCCGTTTACCCCTGTTTGGACGGGAACCGCACCACTTCGGCTTCCGGAGACAGGCAGGTCACCAAAGCGCGCGCTAGGTCGATTTGCTTGAATTCTCCGCGAAGTCGCCCGGTCTTCGATGGCTACGAAGTCTATCTCCCCGAAACATTTGCTAGATCGTACCGGCAGGAGATTGAGGGCAACCTATTTCGTGGTCCTGACCGATACGGGGTCGCTGCCCGGGAAGGTTTCCTCCAGCGCCTCGCCGAGCTTCTCCTCAAGCCGATACGGGTGGTTGCCGGGCAAAGCGGCATCCAAGGGAGGCTTAAGCGTCTCCTCCTCCTCCGAGAGGAGGCGCAAGCGCCGACGCTCGGCCGCCTGTCGCATCGTTGCGAAGGCAAGGAACGCGAAGCCGGCACTGATCAGAAGCACGGGGAAGCGGGTTAGCACGTATTTTGTCGGAAAAGCGCCCAGCCTCCAGCGCCGTCGCGCCTACAGGATCGCGGGTGCCGGTGAGTTCCTCGGCGAGGCTCGATGGATTGAGGCGGGATTGGAGTTCGGCCAGCGTGCCGTCCAACCTTCCGCGGCTCGCCTCGACGTCGTGCTCCAACTCATCGAAAGATTTGCTCATCCGCTGATGCGCTCCGTGATGAGGGCGACGTTCTGCCGGACCTGCTGCTCGGGCCGGATCGGCTCCAGCCCCGAGGGAGACGCCTTGCTGCGGCCCCACAGGGCCAAGCTAATAGCGATGGCCGCGAACACACCACCGATGACCAAGGCTGAAAGCGCCTCGGAGTGAAGGAGGACCGCTAGGCCCTTTACCAGCGCCAGGATCAGCACGGCCACCCCTGCCATGGCGAACACACCGGCTGCGATGAACAGGCTCAACGCCCAGGTGAGATGATGAAGGCTACTGGTCATCTCGGCCCGAAAGAGGACGATCTTCGACGAGACGAGTTCCCGGGTCTCACGGATCGCATCTCCGAGGTGACTCTGGACGGTCCTGGGCCGAGGCTTGATCATGAAGGGCCGTCGATGTCGGGGACAGGTAACACGTCGACGGGGACCACTGACCGGGACCGCGGGATCGGCCTGACACCGGACGACGTCAACAGTCGGTACAACGCGAAGCCGGCAGCACCCGCCACGGGCAAGGGTCAACCCAGGCCGACGTCTCGCTGCAGCGTCGAGCTCGTCGTAGAGCTCGCTGACCGTGCGGCGTCCGATATCGGCAGAGAGCTCCTCGACGCCCTCGGCAGCGTTGTCGAAGAACGCTTTCACGTTAGGCGCATCCTCGAAGCCCGTGCCGGCTCCGCGAATGGCCCCGGCCACGTCCGAGACCATCCTGACCACGTCCTGCTTGCGACGAGCTACGTAATCCTGGGCTTGACCCCGGACGTTCGAAGCAAAGCCTTCGTCAGGTCGGGGATCGTGTGGCTCGGAATTCGTCGATGTTTGAGGCTCAGAAGTCATCATCGCCTTCCCGTCACGAGAGCGTGAGTAAAGCGAGACTGGAACGGCGTAGGGCCATAGCGGTTCCAAAACCCATCACTCGCGGAGCCAGCGTCCACTATTCCAAATCCAAACTCGAAACCGGACTGACAGAAATCCACCCTTTGCGGATTGTCCGTTTTCGGCTGACCGAAGCAGATATCGGACGCTCGTCACGGAGCGCAGCCAACACAGAGGCATTCACATCCGAGCTCGAAACATTTCTGCAGCAGGTAATCCCAGAAAACTCAGGCCAAACTGGATCACCCCCTCCGATCCGAGATGTCGGCCGCCAAAGCCATCGACGAGTTTCGGAACTGCGTTCGTCAAGTGCGGTAGCGTAGCGCCTGCAAACTTCCAAGGCCACGGAGGAGGCGAGCGCCAGATTGCATGCATGAAGGCGGGTCGTGAAGGGGCAGGCGGTGGACACCATTGCGCAGATCGCGGAACGCATCGGGGAAATCGACGCCGCAACAGGGTCCATCTCGACCGCCTTCGGGCAGCAGGGTGCGGCGGCCCAGGGGATCGTCCGCAACGTCGGCTAGGCGGCGCAGGGCGCCGGCGAGGTGACGTCGGGCATCAGGCAAGTAATTCGAAAATCAATTTACTGCATCTATCAGAATTTAACATCGGCAGCGCATGGATGCAAACTATATTTTTGTAACTATCGCCGGGCGCCGCATGATTCGCAGGCGCCGTACAATTTTCTGCTTGCTATACAGGCGAATGGCCGATCGCTATGTTTCAGCTGACTTAAATAGCTTTTCCCGCAGTTTAGAGACAAGTTCCGCAACACGATAGGGCTTTTTGCAAAAGATCAAAATCGCTCGCATCCTGCTCCTCACTGAGATACCCGGAAGTGAGGAGCACATAAATCTCTGGCCATTTCTTTTTAACGAGATTCCCTAAATCTAGGCCGTTCAGAGAACCCGGCATGTTCACATCACTGAACAACAGGCTGATCCCCGGGACCTGTTCCAGCAGCCGAAGGGCTTCATCCCCGGTCCCAGCTTCGCGAACTTCGAAGGCGAGGGCTTCCAGGGCCGCGACCGCGGTCCGGCGCACATGTTCGTCATCCTCGACGACGAGGACCATCCGGCCACCCCCCTGCAAGGTTTCGAAAGGATCCGTTAGCGGCGATTCACCTCGATCACGGTCTTGCTTGTCAGCCGCCGGCAGAGAGAGCGTGATGCTGGTGCCCTGCCCAATCACGCTCTCAGCCGCGATCGAGCCTCCGCTTTGTTGAACGAAGCCATGCACCATGCTGAGGCCGAGCCCCGTACCCTTGCCTGCCTCCTTAGTGGTGAAGAAGGGCTCGAAGACCCGAGCCAGGATGGAGGGCAACATTCCGGTTCCAGTATCTGAGACCGTAATCGCGACAAGCCCGCCCTCCGAACTTTCACCGGAGGCGTCATCCTGGCTTCCGGCGTCGTCCCGGCGCCGGACCGATATGGTCAAGCTGCCGCCCTCCGGCATGGCATCGCGGGCATTGACGGCGAGGTTGATTAGGGCCGCTTCCAGTTGAGCATGGTCGACGCAGATCGTCGGGAGCGCCTCGTCCATCGTCAGGGACAGGCTGACACGCTCGCCCAACGTCCGGTTCAGGAGCTTGATCAGCCCCGGCATGAAAACAGTAAAATCCAGGACGGAGGGCTGCAGGGGCGAACGCCGCGAGAAAGTCAGCAGCCGGCTCGTGAGTTCGACGCAGCGTTGCGCGCCCTCGATCGCGTTCTGGACGCGTCGATGGGCCTTCTCGTCAGCACGAACCGAGCCTTGCAGCAGATCCAGGTTGCCGATGACGATGCTCAGCATGTTGTTGAAGTCGTGCGCGATGCCGCCTGTTAGCCGCCCGACGGCCTCCAGCTTCGAAGCATGAAGTAGGCTGAGTTCCATCTCCTTGCGTTCTGTCACATCAAACCACATCCCGAACACTTCCGAGGCCGTGCCGTCGTCGCTGCGGTTGACGACGATCTGATTGAGGATGTGCCGCTCGGTCCCGTCGGCTTGACGCCAGCGGTATTCCAGCGCCGCTGTGCCGGTCTCGGCGACCGAGCGGAGCGCGTCGAGGACGTGGCCCTGATCTTCCGCATTCAGCTGCGCCTGCCAGAAGCCCGGTTCCCGAAACGCTTGCCGGGGAAAGCCGGTGATGCGTTCGATGCTGTCGCTCGTAAAATGCAGGCTTCGGTCAATGTCATCTAGGGAGGCCGTGTAGAGCGCGATGGGGAGGCTGCGGAGCACGGCGGCCTGATGCTGTTCGCCCCGGCGCAGGGCCCGCTCGGCCTCGAGCTTTTCGCCGCGCGCCCGCAGATTGTCGAGAAGCAGCTGCTTCTCGGCGGCGGCCTTCTGACGGATCTCCTCAGTCTTTCGGTACAGGTCGACGAAGACGCCGACCTTCGATTTCAAGATCAGGGGCTGGATTGGCTTGAAGACATAATCGACCGCGCCTGCCGAGTAGCCACGGAAGATGTGGATGTCCTCTTTGTAGTGGGCGGTGAGGAACAGGATCGGGACCCCGGAGGTCCTCGGGCGGCTCCGGATCAGTGCAGCGACCTCGTAACCGTCCATGCGGGGCATTTGCACGTCGAGGAGAATCAGCGCGAAGTCTTCGCGCAAGCTCCGCCGGAGGGCCTCCTCCGGCGAATCCACGAGGACGAGGTCGAGGCCGGCCTCGTCGAGCACCTCCGAGGCAGCGAGCAGGTTGCGTCGGTCATCGTCGACGATAAGGATTTTCGCGCGGATGAGGGGCAGGTTCCCGATCTCCGCCATCCCGTCCGGGGGCTCGGAGCCCGGCAGAGGATACTGTGAAAAATCCGTCATCGCGAGGCGCCCGGCACCGGCGCCACCCCGTTCAAACCGGATCCGTCCCGCTCAGCCGCAGAGGCGCGCTGTTCCAGCTGGACCCGCAGCACGGCAAGGAGCTGGTCCATGTCGATGGGCTTCGACACATAGTCCGAGGCCCCGGCCTCCAGGCACTTCTCCCGATCGCCCTTCATGGCCTTCGCAGTGACGGCGATCAGCGGCAGGGCCCGGAAGGCATGGTGGCTGCGAACCGCGCGCATGGTCTCGTAGCCGTCCATGCCCGGCATCATGATGTCGACCAGCATCGCGTCGACGTTGGGATGCGCCTTCAGGAGTTCGATGCCATCGCGGCCATTCTCCGCGAACAGGACGGTCAGACCATACTCCTCGAGGGCACTCGTCAGCGAGAAGATGTTGCGTAGGTCGTCGTCGACGAGGATGACCCGGCATCGTTCAAGCGAGGCCGGCTCGCGCCGCTCCACAACGAGGGGGTCGTGGACGGGCACGTTGCCGATGGCGCGGTGCAGGAACAGGGCCGTCTCGTCCAGAAGCCTCTCGGACGAAAGGGTGTCCTTGAGGATGATGGTTGAGGCGGTCTGCTTCAGCTGGTGCTCCTCCACGGAGGTCAGTTCCCGGCCTGTATAGACGATGATCGGAAGCTCATCGCCTCCCTGCAGTCCGCGGATCTGCTGGATGAGATCGGAGCCGTTCATGTCAGGCAGGCCAAGATCGACGATCGCGCAATCGAAGCGGCCGCCATTGACTGCCTCAAGGGCGGCCGCTGCGGTGCCGACCCCGAAAACCTTCACATCCTCCACGCCGAGCAGGGCCGTGATGCTGGCGCGCTGGTTGTCGTCGTCCTCCACGAGAAGGAGGTTCCGGACCGGGCGGGTGATGAACTCCTTCGAGCGCTCCAAGGCCTTCAGCAGGCCTTCGCGGTCCACCGGCTTCTCAAGGAAGCCGAAGGCGCCCGCCTTGAGCCCGCGCTTCTTCTCGTCGTTCACCGAGATGACGTGGACCGGAATGTGTCGCGTGCGTGGATCGTTCTTGAGAAGGTCGAGTAGCGCCCAGCCATCCATGTCGGGCAGTCCGATGTCGAGGGTGATGGCGTGTGGCTTGTAGCGGTGGGCGAGGGCCAGGGCCCCGGCCCCGTCCTGGGCGATCAGGCCCTTGAAGCCCCGCTCGCGGGCGAGTTCGAGGAGGACCGAGGCGAACATCGCGTCGTCCTCCACGATCAGGACGATGTGATCCCCCTGGTAAATGATGTGCCGGTCGTCAGCCGAGGCCGACAGCGCCATCGCGGCGGAGGGCTGGCGGTTGTGCGGAGGCAGCGTCGCGTTGGCTTCGCCGGCTTCCACCGGGCCGTTCGCGCCGGCAGAAGCCGGGGGTTCGAAGGGTAGGAACAGGGTGAACGTGCTGCCCTGTCCAGGGCGGCTTTCCAGGACGATTTCGCCCCCCAGCAGCCGGGCGATCTCGCGGCTAATCGCCAGGCCGAGGCCCGTCCCGCCGTATTTCCGGCTGGTGGTTCCATCCGCCTGCTGGAACGCCTCGAAGACGATGCGCTGCTTCTCCTCCGGGATGCCAATCCCCGTATCGCGCACCGAGAACGCCATCCACTGGCTGCCGGCGCGCAGCGGCGAGCCCTCGGCCGATCCGATCTGGAGGGTCACGCTGCCGGTCTCGGTGAACTTGAAGGCATTCGAGAGCAGGTTGCGCAGCACCTGCTGCAGCCGCTTGGAATCGGTGCGCACCACCGTCGGCAAGCCCGGCGCGACCTGAATCGTGAAGCCGAGCCCGCGCTCCTCGGCGACCTGCCGGAAGGTGCGGTCGAGGTGATCGACGAGGTCCTGCACGGCGACATTGCCGAGCTCGAGGGATACGGTCCCCGACTCGATCTTGGAGAGGTCGAGGATGTCGTTGATGAGGGACAGCAGGTCCGCGCCGGCCGCGTTGATGGTTTTGGCGAACTCGCGCTGCTTGTCGCTCAGATTTCCGCCCTTGTTCTCGGAGAGGAGCTTGGACAGGATCAGCAGGCTGTTGAGCGGCGTGCGCAGCTCGTGGCTCATGTTCGCGAGGAACTGCGACTTGTAGCGCGACGTGAGCGAGAGCTGCTCGGCTTTCTCCTCGAGCGCCGTCTTGGCGATGGAAACCTCGCGGTTCTTGCCCTCGACTTCCTTCTTCTGAATTTCGAGCAGACGGGCCTTCTCCTCCAACTCCTCGTTCGTTGTCTGCAGGCGCTCACGCTGGTTCTTGAGCAGGTCCTCCGATTGCTGCAGGGAGGCGGCCTGCAGTTCGAGCCGGTCGTTCGTCTTCTTGAGCTCGTCCTGCCGGCTCTGCAGCTCTCCGGTCAGCAGCTGCGACTGCTTGAGCAGGCCCTCGGTCTGCATGTTGGCGGCGATCGTGTTCAACACGATGCCGATCGACTCGGTGAGCTGGTCGAGGAAGGATTGGTGGGTCTCGCTGAAGCGGCTGAATGAGGCGAGCTCAATCACCGCTTTGACCTCCTGCTCGAAGAGCACCGGTAGCACGATGATGTTGAGGGGCGCGGCCTCGCCGAGGGCGGAGCCAATGGTGATGTAGTCGCCAGGCACGTTGGTGAGCAGGATGCGCTTCTTCTCGAACGCGCATTGCCCGACGAGGCCCTGCCGCATGCGGTAGCGATTCGAGAGATTTTTGCGTTCGGTGAAGGCGTAGCTCGCCATAAGGTCGAGGACGGGCTCTCCGGCGTCGTTCTCCACCATGTAGAAGACGCCGCGCTGGGCGTTCACCAGGGACGCGATCTCGGACAGGATCAGGTTCGAGACCGTGGCGAGGTCGCGCTCGCCCTGCAGCATCCGCGTGAACTTCGCTAGGTTCGTCTTCAGCCAATCCTGTTCCGCGTTCTTCAGGGTCGTGTCCCGCAGGTTGCGGATCATCTCGTTGATGTTGTCCTTCAGGGAGGCCACTTCGCCCGAGGCTTCCACTGAGATCGAGCGGGCGAGATCGCCCTTCGTCACCGCGGTGGCCACTTCGGCGATGGCGCGCACCTGGGTCGTCAGGTTCGCAGCAAGCTGGTTCACGTTGTCGGTCAGGTCGCGCCAGAGGCCAGCTGCGCCCGGGACCCGGGCTTGCCCACCGAGCTTGCCCTCGACACCCACTTCGCGTGCGACGTTGGTGACCTGGTCTGCGAAGGTGGCCAGGGTCTCGATCATCTTGTTCACGGTGTCCGCGAGTGCCGCGATCTCCCCCTTGGCATCGACCGAAAGCTTGCGCTTAAGATCGCCCTGAGCCACCGCCGTCACCACGTCAGCGATGCCGCGTACCTGACCGGTGAGGTTGGCCGCCATCATGTTCACGTTGTCGGTGAGGTCCTTCCAGGTGCCGCCGACGCCGCGAACCTGCGCTTGGCCCCCGAGCTTGCCCTCGGAGCCCACCTCGCGCGCCACGCGGGTCACTTCGGACGCGAAGGAGTTCAGTTGGTCCACCATGGTGTTGATGGTGGATTTGAGCTCCAGGATCTCGCCGCTGACATCCACGGTGATCTTCTTCGAGAGGTCGCCGTTCGCCACCGCGGTGGTGACATCGGCGATGTTGCGGACCTGACCCGTCAGGTTAGCCGCCATCATGTTCACGTTGTCGGTGAGGTCCTTCCAGGTGCCGCCGACGCCGCGAACCTGCGCCTGACCGCCGAGCTTGCCCTCGATGCCCACCTCGCGCGCAACGCGCACGACCTCTGAGGCAAAAGAGTTCAGCTGGTCCACCATGGTGTTGATGGTGGATTTGAGCTCCAGGATCTCACCCTCGACAGCCACGGTAATCTTTTTGGACAGATCGCCGTTTGCTACCGCGGTGGTGACCTCGGCGATGTTACGGACCTGACCCGTGAGGTTGGCCGCCATCATGTTCACGTTGTCTGTCAGCCCCTTCCAAACACCACCGACGCCCTTCACCTCGGCTTGGCCCCCGAGCTTGCCCTCGGTGCCCACCTCGCGCGCCACGCGGGTCACTTCGGAGGCGAAGGAGTTCAGCTGGTCCACCATGGTGTTGATGGTGGATTTGAGCTCCAGGATCTCGCCCTTCACGTCGACGGTGATTTTTTTCGATAGATCGCCGTTCGCCACAGCAGTCGTGACATCGGCGATATTGCGGACCTGACCTGTAAGGTTCTCCGCCATCAGGTTCACGTTGTTGGTGAGATCAGCCCAGGTACCGGCGACTCCTTCCACCCGCGCCTGCCCTCCGAGCTTGCCCTCCGAACCCACTTCCTTGGCGACGCGCGTGACTTCCGAGGCGAAGGAGTTGAGCTGGTCCACCATGGTGTTGATGGTATTCTTCAACTCCAGGATCTCGCCCCGCACATCCACGGTGATCTTCTTAGAGAGGTCGCCATTCGCCACCGCCGTGGTAACGTCGGCAATGTTGCGGACTTGGCCCGTGAGGTTGGCCGCCATGAGGTTTACGTTGTCGGTGAGATCGGCCCAGGTGCCGGCCACGCCACGAACCTGAGCCTGGCCCCCGAGCTTGCCCTCGGAGCCCACCTCGCGCGCGACGCGGGTCACTTCGGACGCGAAGGAGTTCAACTGATCCACCATGGTGTTGATGGTGATCTTCAGCTCCAGGATTTCGCCCCGCACGTCCACGGTGATTTTCTTGGAGAGATCGCCGTTCGCCACCGCGGTGGTGACATCGGCGATGTTGCGGACCTGACCGGTGAGGTTGGCCGCCATCATATTCACGTTGTCAGTGAGGTCCTTCCAAGTGCCGCCGACTCCTTCGACCTGCGCCTGACCGCCGAGCTTGCCTTCTGTGCCTACTTCGCGCGCGACGCGGGTCACTTCGGACGCGAAGGAGTTCAACTGGTCCACCATGGTGTTGATGGTCAGCTTCAGGGCGAGAATCTCCCCTTTCACGTCGACCGTGATCTTCTTGGACAGGTCGCCTCGCGCCACGGCCGTAGTCACCTCGGCGATGTTGCGGACCTGGCCGGTCAGGTTTTCGGCCATCATGTTTACGTTATCGGTGAGATCCTTCCAGACACCACCGACACCCTTGACCTGGGCCTGACCGCCGAGCTTGCCCTCCGAGCCGACCTCCTTAGCGACCCGGGTCACTTCGGACGCGAAGGAGTTAAGCTGGTCCACCATGGTGTTAAAGGTGGATTTGAGGTCGAGGATCTCGCCCTTCACGTCGACGGTGATCTTCTTGGAGAGATCGCCATTTGCCACCGCGGTTGTGACTTCGGCGATGTTACGGACCTGCCCGGTGAGGTTGGCCGCCATGAGATTCACGTTGTCAGTGAGGTCCTTCCAGGTGCCACCGACACCCTTGACCTGTGCCTGTCCGCCGAGCTTGCCCTCCGAGCCGACCTCGCGCGCGACGCGGGTCACTTCGGACGCAAAGGAGTTCAGCTGGTCGACCATCGTGTTGACCACCTTGCCGATGCGCAGGAACTCACCCCGCAGGGGGCGCCCCTCGATCTCGAGCTGCATGGTTTGGTTGAGATCGCCTTTGGCTACGGCACCGATCACGCGCGCGACCTCGGTCGTGGGCTGGACGAGGTCACCAATCATCGCGTTGACCGATTCCACGCAATCGTTCCAGCCGCCCGTCGCGGCCGGCAGCTTGCCGCGTTCCCCGATCCGACCGTCCTTACCGACGGCCCGTGCGACCCGGTCTAGCTCGCGCGACAGGCCCTGGTTCAAGTCGACAATGTCGTTGAAGGCCTCCGCGATCTCGCCGTCGATGCCAGTCAGGTCCAGCGGAAGGCGGGTTGTGAAATCGCCCTTGCGGAAGGCCCGCAGGCTTTTGAGGAGGAGTTTCGGCTCGAGCTGCGACGTGGTCAGCGTCATTCGGCAATACCTTCGGCGGAAGGGCCTTAAAGCGGACAATCCGACTGGCGGCCCCGTAACTCTGCAACCTCAAGACGGCATCAGATTTAAGCTAATGCCGAACTGGGCCTCAGGTTGAACCGCGGCATAATCGCTTGAACGGGCAAAAGCGAGCGAATTAAGGGTACCAAGAACAGCCCCCGCTACTAACGGACAACTTGGTCAAAAACTTCAGCGGCGTGAAAAGAGAAATCTACTCTAAGTTTTATTTTTGGCACGATTTCGTAAACAGCAACTTATGGGGGTGAGTCTCGGACTGAAGTCTAGGCCGGTGAATGAGAGCCTTCGGCACACGGCGGCACGGACCGCCTTCGCATTCCCGCTGATTTCGCCGGTGAACACGAAAGTGCCTGACCCTGACCTGACCCTGACCCATCAAACTGGTCCGCGCTGCGTGCAAGTTTTTCGGGCATCCTGAACCTTGAAGGAGGGTGGATGCCATGCCTCGCAAACGCTTCACGAACGAACAGATCGCCTTCGCCCTGCGGCAGACGGAGAATGGCGCCACGGTGGACGAGGTCTGCCGGAAGATGGGTGTGTCCGAGCCGACGTTCTACCGCTGGAAGAAGCAGTTCGTCGGCATGGGCGTGCCTGAGATCCGACGGCTCAAGCAGCTGGAGGACGAGAACAGCAAGCTCAAACGACTGGTGGCCGACCTGACGCTGGACCGCTCCATGCTGCAGGACGTGCTCAAGCGAAAGTGGTGAGGCCCGCCGCTCGCCGCGAGGTCGCCGGTCACCTGCGGGTGGCTTACGGCATCAGCGAGCGTCGGGCCTGTCTGGCCACCAGCTTCGGTCGTTCGTCCCAGCGCTATAGGAAGCGGTCGGACCCACAGGTCGCGCTGCGTATGCGGCTGAAGGAGTTGGCTGCCGCGCGGGTGCGCTATGGCTATCGGCGGCTGCACATCCTGTTGCGACGGGAGGGCTGGGAGGTGAACCACAAGCGCACCTACCGGATCTACCGGGATGAGGGGCTGTCGATCCGGTCCAAGCTGCCCAAGCGCAAGCGAGCTTGGCGCTACCGTCAGGGGCGACCGGCGATCGGTGGACCCAATGAGGTCTGGGCGATGGAGTTCATGTCCGATCGCCTCTTCGACAGGCGTCCGTTCCGGATCCTGACCGTCGTCGATTGCCACACGCGAGAGGCGCTCTCGCTCACCCCGAGAGCCAACTTCCGCGCCTACCAGGTGACCGGGGCCCTGGACGCCTTGGTCCGGCTGCGAGGTCGACCCAAAAGCCTGCGGGTGGACAACGGACCGGAGTTCGCTGGGCGCATGCTCGACCAGTGGGCCTACCTGAATGGGGTCGAGATCGACTTCTCCCGACCGGGCAAGCCGACCGACAACGCCTACATCGAGTCGTTCAACGGCCGTCTGCGGGCGGAATGCCTGAACGCCTCGTGGTTCCTGTCGCTGGCTGATGCCCGCGAGCGCATCGAGGACTGGAGGTGCCACTACAACGAAGATCGACCCCACACGGCCCTGGGCGGCTTGACGCCCCGAGCCTTCGCCGACCAAGCTGTCACTGCCCGAGAACTTGCATAGGTCGTGGACCACAAACGGGGTCAACTCCATGCCGAGGCCGCCTTAACTTCCAACTTGGACCACCGCATGGGGGCCGATCAATCCTTAGCTGTCGTAGACCGGCCGAAGCTGCTTCGTCCGCACGCCTGGTCGGAACCTGACCGCTGCGAATGTTGAGGGAGCGCCGCTGCACGAGAGCATGATCCCGTACGCCGTCGGCGGTCCGCCTCTGGTCAGGATGTGCCGACACGCAGGGGCATGACGACGGCGACCCGCAGGCCGTCAGGGTCGAACGTCACGTTGACCTTCGCCCCGAGCTGGAGGGTGAGTAGCTTCCGGAGCAGTTCGGTGCCGAATCCCTCCCGCGTCGGCAAGGCCACGGGCGGGCCGTCGTGCTCGTTCCAGGTCCAATGCAGCGTCAGCCCTGCCGGGCTTTCTTCGACCGACCATGATACCTCCAATCGCCCGTCTGGGTCACGCAGAGCGCCGTGTCGGATCGCGTTGACGGTCAGCTCGTGCAGCGCCATCCCGACCGGCACCGCCTGTTCAGAGGCGAGGAGGACACGCGTGCCCCGAAGCGTCACGCGCGACCGGCCCGGCTGGTCGTATGCCTCAAGCTCGGTGCGAAGCAGGCCGTCGAACGCCACCTCTTGCGTCCGTTCCTCGGTGATCAGGGTATGGGTCTTGGCCAGCGAGGCGATGCGCCCTGCGAACGCATGCCGAAACTCGGCCAGCCCCACCGACGAGCGCAGGCTGGCGTCAAGCACGGCTCGCACGGTAGAAAGTGTGTTCCTCACGCGATGGTGGAGTTCGCGCACCAAGAGTTCCTGGTGGTCCTCCGCGGCACGACGCTCGCTGACGTCGCGCTGCGCCGAGACCCAGCGCGCGATCCGTCCATCCGCCTCCCGCACCGGCGTGATCAGCCATTCGACCATGTAGGTCGTGTTATCCTTGCGATAGTTCAGGGCTTCCGCCTGGAACGGCTCTCCGGCGGCGAGTGCCGCGCGCATGTTGTTGAGCACGGCGCGGTCGGTTGCGGGTCCCTGGAGCAGGCGCGGCGACCGGCCGACCACCTCGTTCGCCTCGTATCCGGTCATGCGGGTAAAGGCCGGGTTCACGTACTCGATGCAGGGTCCCGGCGCGTCGAGGTCGGCGGAGGTGATGAGGATGGCCTCGCCGGCAGCCTCGACCGCGGCAAGAAGGACCCCGGGTTTGGGGCCAAGGGATCCGCCATCATCATCTTGATCCAAGGAGTGTCCCTCCGCACCGTTGCGGCCCAAACCCGGCGGGACAACACCAGGATGAGCCTGCAGGTTGCCTTGTCCCCGAAGCAAGCCCGGCCTCAATTCATGTAGCGCGCAAGCGCGAAAGCAGGCGACTCGCTCCCTGATCCGCCGGCGCTCGCGACGCGTTGGCGACATGCATCACATTCAACTCGAAGGCCGCCGCATACCCTGCCCGCTCCCCTTGCGCGGCCCCCACGCTTCTCGTTCTCGCTCTTGCGCCCCCAGCGTTCGACCAGAGCAGGCTATGCACCGACGATATCGCCAAGCTGTCGCGGCAACTCAGCACGCAGGCCGTCCTCGGGCACCCGTGTCGGAGCCGGGCTACAGCCAGCGCACCGGCCCGAACGAGACGGGGAACAGCCCGCGACGGCGACCGTGACGGGCGCGGCGAAGCTCATAGGCAGGAGTTCACCCCGCTCCCTCGTAGACTGGCCCGGCTTGTATCTAGGAGAAATTAGCCCCTTCTTAGTTGGGTGACTTCATCTTCGCTGCTCGAGAACGGGTTATGAAAACGTCTTGACACCCGACGGGTAAACTGCGCATTTTTATTATGTCTTGAAGTCTGTGTCCGCAGCGGACCGGCTTGGACCCACCCGCAATCGTGATCCTTTCCGAACGGCGCGCCTGAGCAGCTCGATGCGCGATTGCACGTCCCCTCGCCCCGCGGCACCTGCCCCGGGGCGTTTCTGTCTCCGGGCCTGAGCGGCCCTTTTCTCAGACCACTGCGCCGACTTTTCCCCTGCTGCCTTCCGGCACGCGGGCCTGTCGTCGTGCGCGCTTTCCAAGGACATTCCCATCATGACGACGAACGCGCCTGCCTTCCCCGTGGCCGGGTTGACCATCCTTGACCAAGCTCCGACCTCCCTCAGCGCCAACCCACGCAATGCCCGCACCCATTCGAAGAAGCACATCGCCAAGATCGCCGACAGCATCAGGGCGTTCGGCTTCACCGTGCCGCTCGTCGTCGACGAAACCGGGCTCGTGCTCGCCGGGCACGGACGGTTGTTGGCGGCCAAGCAGCTCGGCCTTCACACGGTCCCGACCGTCCGGCTCGATCACCTGAGCGACACGCAGAAGCGCGCCTATGCGATCGCCGACAACAAGATCGCGACCCTGGCCGGCTGGGATCGGGCGACCCTTGCCCTCGAACTCGGCGAACTCGCCATCCACCTGCCCGGGATCGGGCTGGATCTCTCCGTCACCGGTTTCGAGATCGCCGAGCTCGATCTGTTGACGGGGGATCTCGAAGAGGAGCGCCTCGCCTCGCGCGAGGACGAGCTCGGTGAGCCGGAAGCACCGGTCTCGCAGCTCGGCGACCTCTGGCAGCTCGGCCTGCACCGGATCCTGTGTGGCAGTGCCTGCAGCCGGGATGACGTCGAGCGTCTGATGGGTGGACGAGAGGCCGACATGGTCTTCACCGATCCGCCCTACAACGTCCCCGTCAATGGCCACGTCATGGGCCGCGGCCGGGTCCAGCATCGCGAGTTCGTCATGGGCTCGGGCGAGATGACGGAGGAGGCCTTCACGGCTTTCCTGACCGAGAGCCTCGGCCATGCCGTCTCGGTCTCTCGTGATGGGGCCCTGCACTACGTCTGCATGGATTGGCGTCACCTACCGGAGCTGCATGCCGCGACCCGACCGCTCTACGGCGAGCAGAAGAACCTCATCGTGTGGAGCAAGACCAATCCGGCGCAGGGGTCCTTGTACCGCTCGCAGCACGAGCTGATCGCGCTCTACAAGGTCGGCACGGCGAGCCACACTAACAACGTCGAGCTCGGCCGGCACGGCCGCAACCGTTCGAACGTGTGGACCTATTCCGGGGTCAACACCTTCAAGGGCGCGGGCGATCTGGCGCTGCATCCCACGGTCAAGCCGGTGGCCCTGGTCGTCGATGCGATCAAGGACGTGACACGCCGCGGAGCGATCGTCCTCGATCCGTTCTCCGGCAGCGGTACGACCTTGCTGGCTGCGGAGAAGACGGGACGCGAGGCGCGGGTGCTCGAACTCGACCCGGTCTATGTCGATGTCGCTATCCGGCGCTGGCAGGGCCTTCACGGGACGGGACGCCATTCTCGACGGTACGGACGAGACTTGGGACGAGGTCCGGTCGGCTCGTACGGCCCCTGCCCTGCTCGAGGAGGCTGCGTGATGGCGGACGCGACGAACTCTGCAATGATCAAACCGAAGCGACGCACCGGGTACGAGGTCGGGTACGGTAAACCGCCGGCCGACCATCGCTTCCGGAAAGGTCATTCCGGTAATCCTCGCGGCCGGCCCCGAGGCAAGTCGGTGCCGCTTGGTCGGCGCGATCTTCTGGACGCGTTTACCCAGGCCGCGCGTGAGCCGATTGCCATCACCAAGGATGGCCGCACGATTCGGACGACCCAGATCGAGGCACTCGCCCAGCAACTCACCCGGAAGGCACTGCAGGGCGACATGAAAGCCGCCAAGCTCCTCTTCGATACCATCAAGGCTCTGGCGCCGGCGGATGAGCCCGATGGGATGTCGCCCGAGGAACGGCTGGCGGCCCTGGACGACCGCCCGAAGTACTCGCCTAGCATCGAGGTCAGGTTCGTCGATGCTGGCGATATGCGCTCGAGGCTTGGAGAGACCTTAGCCCCCTCCACCGATGCTTCATAATCCCAATCAACCGGGGAGCCTCATGGCTCTCCGGCCCTTTTTGCATTTGCCCGAAAGCGATCCCTGTTCCCGCTGATCGGCTTGCCTGTTTCGCCCATACGCGCTCCCTGATGACCAAACTCAATTCCCTGTTCCGCCGCGTAGGGAATTGATCATTAAGTTATTAAATCTGCTGCACTTTTGCTGGGCTAAGACGTGCCTGGGAGCTGCACCACGCCGTTTTCCCTGTTGTTTTCCCTGTTAGCAGGGAAACGGCGCCAGAGACCGGTTCCGACGGGATGCGTGCTCCACCACCTTTTTCCCTTTATGATGCCTCGAAATTGACTCGACGCGAGGACCATTCGAGGGCTACCGGAACCGGAAACGTATTTTGACCCCGCTTGGGTGGGTCGCGGCAAGGGGCGGTCGGAAACGAAACCAACCCACTGTTTGAACCGCGCCGGCCCCGGCGCGCCAGCTTCCGGAGAAACGCCGTCCAGAACGTCGCGGCCTCCGACGAGCCGACGTCCATGCCGAGGACCTCGCGCCGGCCGTCACTGTTGACGCCGACCGTCACGATGACGGCGGCCGAGACGATCCGGTCGTTCTCCAGCCGCTCGGCGCTCTTCTCGTTGTGGGCCGCGCCGGTCAGGCCGCCCACTTCCAACTCCATAAGTCGCTCGGCGGCAAAGCCGATCATTTCGCGCAGCAGATCGGTGTCGGCGCTCTCCTCCATCAGCCCATGCAGGGCCATGATCTCGTCGGTCATCGGGGAGCTCTCCGGTTCGGGGCTGGAAGTCGCAACCCGACCCTACCCGGCAACCGCCGATGACCACCCGTCAGCTACACCACTGCCTGGGACACAGCCATGTCGGGCCATGTTCGGGAAGATCGGGCTCTCGTAATCGCT
>CBDDHW010000043.1:0-35269 GCA_965228575.1 Rhodospirillaceae bacterium
AGATCATGAATACGGATCAGGGCAGCCAATTCACGTCGTTTGCCTGGACGGACCGATTGCGCCGATCCGGTGTGCGCATCTCCATGGACGGCAAAGGTAGGTTCCTCGACAACATCTTCGTGGAACGGCTCTGGAGGAGCCTGAAATACGAGTGTGTCTACCTGCACGCCTGGGAGACCGGATCGGAGGCAAAGGCGGGCGTCGGAAAATGGATCGAGTTCTACAACCGCAAGCGCCCCCATTCCGCCCTTGGCGGCAAACCCCCAGCCGTGGTCTATTGGCTGAGAAAAGACGAAACCCAACCCGATCAGCAGGAGCAGAGAGTAGCTTAATTTACACCAGATCCTGTCCAACGGATGGGGAGTAGCTCACTATCACACCATGCCTTTATCACGTAGCCTAGAAATTTTGTTAGCGTCATATTCAAGTACCTCGGACAGGATCTCGTCTGTGTGTTCACCCAGCATGGGGGGGGGCAGGCGGACACCGAATTCATGACCTTCCATGCGGATCGGCGTACGCATCACCTTTGCTTTCACATCTGGTGCAGCGCTATGGTTGACCTCTTGAACTATACCGCGCGCCTGTATGTGGGGGTCTTCGAACACTTGGGGGATAGTGTTAATCGGTCCGCAGGGGATACCGGCATCCTGCAAGTCGGCAAGCCATTGGGCCGATTTCCGTTTGCTCAACTCCTCACGGATCTCGAGCAGAACCGCGTCACGATTGGCAAGCCGCTGCGTGTTGGTCAAAAAGCGCGGATCATCAGCCAGGTCAGGCCGTCCGATGGCCTGACAAAGGCGCCCGTATTGCCCATCGTTCCCCACGGCAAGGTTTATGTGGCCGTCAGCCGTGGCGAAGGTTTCATAAGGAACAATGTTCGGGTGGGCATTGCCCAGACGCCCCGGCTGAGCCCCGCCGACAAGATAATTTGACGCCTGATTGTACAACCACGCCGCCTGACAATCGAGCAACGATATGTCAATGTGACGCCCCACCCCGGTTTGATCACGCTCACGAAGGGCCGCCAAGATAGACACCGCCGCGTACATCCCCGACATGATATCCGAGATGGGCACACCGACCTTCATAGGCTGGCGTTCCGCCTCGCCTGTAATACTCATCAGCCCCCCCATGCCTTGAACGACAAAATCGTAACCGGGCCGCGTGGCATAAGGGCCGGTCTGTCCAAATCCAGTGATCGAACAATAGACAAGACGCGGGTTGCGTGCATGGACCGACGCCCAATCCAGTCCACGGCGCCTGAGATCGCCAACCTTGAAGTTCTCGATCAGAACATCGCTTTTGTCGACAAGAGCATTGATAATCTCAAGCCCCTCGTCTGATGCGATGTCCACGGTCAGAGATCGCTTGTTGCGATTGGTGGACATGAAATAGGCGCTTTCACGGGTGTCGTTGCCATCCCGATCTTTCAGAAAGGGCGGGCCCCATCCGCGAATGTCATCACCGATGCCCGGTCTTTCCACCTTGATGACATCAGCTCCCAAATCGCCCAGAGTCTGCGTGCAACTTGGCCCCGCAAGAATGCGCGAGAGATCAAGAATCCGAAGACCGTCAAGCGGCAAGTTCATTTATTCCCCACTTGTTCGGCAATGATCACTCCGGGGTTCATGATTGACTTGGGATCAAGCGCCTTTTTTGCCGCCGTGAACGCCGCGCCAATTGGGGCCGGACGCTGCTTCTCATACCACGGCATGTGCAGCCTGCCGACGGCGTGGTGATGGGTTATTGTTCCCCCCGCCTTCATCACGGCATCATAGGCTGCAATCTTGATCTCCATACATTGTTCGCCCATCCGCTCACGATCCGGAAGGCAATGGAAAGTGAAATATGGTGCAGGGCCGTTAGGATAGACATGGGTAAAGCGGCAGGTGACAGTGCCTGACCGACCGGTCACACGCTTGATCGCCTTATTCACCGTTTCTATGACTGTGCTGTGCAGCTCTTTAAAATCGTTCCAGCATACAGCCGTCTCAAAGGTCTCACGGCATATGCCGCGCGCTGTCATGTGTTCACGATAGTAAGGGCCGCGAATGAAAGCATTGCGCCATTGGCCAGCCACGCTGTTGCGTCCCTGTTCGGCCTCATCAACCGGTGTGCCTCCGAACTCTCGGCACAGCTCAACGGTAAGGTCCATCAAGTGATCCACCGGATAGTGTGAGCTTTCATACCCCAACACCAAGATTGGCCGGCTACCATCGAATGCTCCTGTCAACTTGGCTTCAAGCGCGTCAATCAGGCCGGCAGTTTGCTGGGTAAAGACCAGCTTGCGATATCGCACGCACCGCTTCGACACCTTGATCGTATTCGGCGAAGGTCACCGTCTTGCTAGCCTTGTGCTTGATCCGGGACAAAACCCGAATCCAAGCTTCGGTGATGATACCGACGGACCCTTCTGTGCCCATCACGTAGCGGTCGGGCGACGGACCAGCGCCAGAGGCGGGTAAACGGCGGCTTTCGCTTGTTCCACTGGGCGAAACCATACGAATGTTTTCAACGTAATCGTCTATGTAAGTACCGTGTGTCGCATAATGCCCGGCGGCTCGTGTCGCTATCCAGCCACCAAGGGTCGAAAGTTCAAAACTCTGGGGATAATGGCGCAACGTGGCATTGTGGGTTTTTAGTTGTGTCTCCAGGTCGGGCCCATAAATCCCGGCCTGTACACGCGCCGAGCGTGACACCGGATCGAATTCCAAAACCTTGTTCAAATACCACATGTCGATGGTCACCACACCGGCATAGGTTCCGTCTATTTCAGGGTTTACACCACCGGCAACACTGGAACCGCCACCAAACGGAATAACCGCCGCACCGATGTCACCCGCCCAGTCGATAAGCGCACGCACGTCCTCTTCGTTGCGCGGATAGGCGACCACATCGGGGGCATTGCGGAAATCTCCACGAAACATTTTGGCGCTGTCAAGGAACGAACGACCGTAGCTGTGCAAGGCACGTTCATACCGATCGGTGCGGCAAATTTCCTTGATTGCCTCGGGAAATTGCGTGATTCTGCTGTCGGGCATATCGATGGTATCAAGAGTTGGCGCAGCCATCACTTCGAATGAATCCACCTCGAAAGTACGGTGCCAAGTGTCCAGCACCGGCGCCATCTCTTCGGGGGAAGCGCTTTGGTCTTCAAAGCCCCACGCATAGAATTTTCTACGTCTCTCGCTCACAATAACGCTCCTCAACAATTCAGCGCTGACGCACAATCTTTCGGTTGTCGCCCATCGTGTTTCAGTTTCAGAGCAATTGTTGTTGACTCACAACAGATTTATTCTTAGCAATCAGTTGAGTTTTTGTTATGTGAGTTCTTGTCTTGGACCCGGGACTTCCCCCTCTTAATGGACTACGCACTTTCACTATGGTGGCCCGCATGGGCAGCTTTGTTAAAGCAGCTAGTGAGCTGAGCGTAACACCCGCCGCTGTCAGTCGTTCGATCCGGTCGCTTGAAGATTATCTCGGCTGCAAACTCTTCCATCGACTGAACCGAAAGATTTTGCTGACCCGTGAAGGGCAGATCTATGTCGATAGTCTTGCCGATGTCTTTGACCGGATCGCGTTGGCAACACAGAATCTGGCCGATCAGCGCGCTGATCGGCCGCTTGTCATATGTGCCTATCCAAGTTTTATAGTCAGCTGGCTTATACCGCGCTGGTCGCGTTACCTGCAAACTCATCCTGACGCCCAACTTCGGATCGTCACAACGCTCACCCATGATATCCCGTTTGAAAGAAAAGGTATCGATCTGGCAATCCTTTCGGACAGCTCGGATGATCCGCGCTATATCTCAACGAGGTTATTTGAAACGACTTTGGTTCCGGTGTGCCGCCCGAACTACCTGCCGCCTGACACGTTAACCGGCGATGCTGCGGATTGGCAAAACGCATTGCTGCACTGCGACACTAGGCCCGGCGACTGGAACCGATGGGCGCAGGCAAACAGTGTGTCCGTTGACACCACAAGAGGCCAATGGTTTGAAAACGCATCAATGATGTACGAGGCAGCAATGAGCGGCCTCGGTATCGCCATTGGAATCGAAGCACTGTTGAGCCGCGAGTTTGATACAAGCCGGCTAGCCGTCGCATTCAGTGACAATGTCGAGGTCGCGTGCCCATTTTCCGTCATCCGGCCCGCGGCGACCGAGAACCATCCGTTTTTCTCAATTTTCATGGACTGGCTACATAGCGAAGTGCAGGGGGGCTGATGCTGTAACCGCCCCCCGACAGCATCTCTGTGCCAAGGTGGGATCGCAACAATCCAATTTGGGAGGCAGTTCTGTCGGAGATCACGGTCGGACTCGATCTCGCGAGGAATGTGTTTCAGATTCACGGCGCAGACGGTACAAGCCGAGCGGTTCTCCGCAAGAAGTTGCGGCGCACACAGGTCCTGGAGTTTTTTAGTTTTCCAGCTGCTGGAGCGACGGCGGCACGCTTTATGCCGCGCGCTATGCCTCGGATGACCGCGCGCCTACGCTCTACTATCGCGAAAGCGCGCTGGGTGATCTGCTCCCCGGAAACTGGACCGTTTGAAGCTGGAGTTTTCCGTTAGGATTTCCCGGCTGGGAGAGGAGCGGAATCACATGAAGGCATCGAAGTTTTCGGACGCGCAGAAGGCGTTTATCATCAAGCAGGGCGAGGAAGGCACGCCGGTCGCTGAGATCTGCCGCAAGGCAGGCATCAGCCAGGCGACCTATTTCAACTGGAAGAAGAAGTATGCGGGCTTGCTGCCGACCGAAATGAAGCGGCTCAAGCAGCTCGAGGATGAGAACAGTCGGTTGAAGAAGATCGTGGCCGACCTGACTTTAGGCGGCGTCTGCATTTAGGGGTTCCCAAATCACCTCTCGTTTGATTCAAGATCTAAAACGGGAGGCGATCTTGAGCAGACGAACTTTGACAGACAGACAGTGGGCGATCATCGAACCTTTGGTTCCGGGCAAGAAGGGTGACCGTGGGCGCACCGGTGCCGACAACCGGTTGTTCCTTGATGCGATCCTCTGGCTGGCGCGCGGGGCGACGCCTTGGCGTGACTTGCCGCCGGAATTGGGGAATTGGCGGACGGTCCATTCCCGGTTCCGCCGCTGGACACTGGCAGGCGTTTGGGAGAGTCTTTTCAAAGCGTTAAGCGCGGACCCAGACTTCGAATATGTGCTGGTCGACGCCACCATCTGCAAAACACATGCGGACGCCACCTCTCAAAAGGGGGGCTTGAAGCTGCCGGTATTGGTCGCTCCAAAGGCGGCCTGACCACCAAAATCCACGCTGCGGTGGATGCGCTTGGGTTGCCGATCCGAACCGTAATCACGCCCGGACAATGGGGTGACAGCCCGCAGGCGCGTGGGCTGATCGAAGGTCTGACCGCAGCGCAACATGTCATCATGGACGCTGCCTACGATGCCGATCATCTGCGGGCATTCATCGCCAATGATCTTGGCGCAACAGCGCACATCAAACGCAACCCGACCCGCCGTGAAGGCCGATACATCGATTGGGCACTCTACAAGGAACGGCACTTGGTTGAGTGTTTCTTCAACAAACTCAAACGCTTCCGACGTATTGCACTGCGTTGCGAGAAATCGGTCACCTCGTTCAAAGCCTTCGTAGACCTGGCCTGCGCTATGGCGTGGATCAGCTAAATGCAGACGCCGCCTAGATCGCGAGATGCTGCAGGATGTCATCCGGCGAAAGATCTGAAGCCTGGTCGTTTGCGCGAACTTGTTCGCGGGATGTGCAGCGATTGGGCGGTCTCGATCCGAACAGCCTGTGGGGCCATCGGCTTTGACCGTTCGACGTTTCACTACAAATCCCGCCGCGCCGACCAGGCTGCCGTGGAGACGCGGATCAGGGAGATCTGCGAAACACGGGTCCGTTACGGCTATCGCCGGGTTCACGTGCTTCTGGAACGTGAGGGCTGGGGCATCAACATCAAGAAAGTCTATCGCATTTACAGGGAGTTGGGCATGCAGCTCAGGAACAAGACGCCGAAACGGCGGGTAAAGGCGAAGCTGCGCGACGACCGCGCCGCCGCCGTTGGGCCGAACGATGTCTGGGCAATGGATTTTGTCCATGACCAGCTGGCAACGGGCAAGAAACTTCGGATTTTGACGGTCGTGGACACGTTCTCCCGGGGCGGTTCAATACTTTGCGCGAAGAACATCAAACTACAATGGAACGGTTAAAAAGGTAGGGCGTTCGATGGTTCACTCTAAATCCGCCTATTTTAGAAGCGACCGGACAGGCGGTTCAGGTAATCCATGATCCCGGCCAGGGCGCGATCAGACAGGACGTCGTGTTCCCGGCAAAGCCGCTCATAGGTGCGCCAGTGCATTCCCTTGGGCTTGCCCCAGTCGGAGCCTTCGAGGACGCCCCTAGGCCAGCCCATCTTGTCGCGGATACGATCCGCCCGCCGTGCAGCTCGATCTCCCGGCTTTTCTCGCTTGGAAGGGTAGGCTAGCCGGTAGCAATGACGGCACGCGAAGATTGCCCCGCCGTAGAGGATGGCAACCCGGCGACCGCAGCCCCGAGCTGGGCAGAGAAACCAATGCCGCTCGCCTCCCATGTGACAAGGCGTGGTGTCGAGATAGACGGGATAGCGTTCCGGTTGCCATTCGCCACCCCACTTCCGGTGACGATAGTCCAAGATCACACGCTCCGGCTCTGACTGAAGATTGATCGAGGCTGTCACCTCACCCCCCCGCGACCAGGTAATTTGGTGACTGCCCCCGGAACCCAGAAGCCCCTCACGCTTCAACCATCTAATGTCAATCGAGCGGTAGCCGTCAGTTGTATTCGCCCCAAATTGTAAATGTCGCCCGCTACCTGATCCGCCCATAGTTCACCTCAGATTTTTCCGAAATCATTTGAAAAATTCTCAAAGCTGTCTCTGACGTGCTGCCCGCTTACGGCATCCTTCACAGCAATACTTGGCATCTGACCTGCGCCATGGTTGCCAATCCTCTCCACACCAATCACACTGCCATGTACTGCGCGGTTGCGCCTATGGCCTTTGAAATGCCAAAACGCTTGCCTTGGATTGGGCCGGTGCCGCCATTCTGCCACCTTTCAGGCTTGCGCTTATTGGGCACTGATCTTCCGTAGCGGCGTATCCATGACGGTTCCGACTTTCCAAGATATGCCGCTAACCCTTCTGCGCCGCGACCACGTGGTGCCCGTGTTCTAAAATGCCACGAGCGGCAAAATGATTGTGCAATGGTGGTTGCCTTACTTGTGTTGTCTGTGGGCGCGTCTGTCCATCGTGCAACCTGTTCGGCGAAACCACCGTGCATGTGCTGTGGCAGGTGAAGGCCAAGGTGCCAATGTTCGCCAGATTGGCCGTGCTTGCCGCCTGCGTATTCACGGGACCAGATTACAACCCACGGAATGCCCCGTGCTACGGTCCACTTTCTCGCCAATTCGATGAAGCCCTGCATGCCGTCCCATAGGTGGCCAATGCCGAAGACACCGTCGGAACTGAGCCGCTGCAAGTGTTCCGCATTAACTGTCAGCAGTGTGTTCACTGGACAGCCAATTTTCTCAGAGAACCGCGCCGCCTTCATCAGCCGAGATTGTGCGCCGATAGGTAGGGTGTTCGTCACCGGATACCGCACTGATACCCTTGGAGAGGAATATACTAGTGACGGGTAACCCTTTGTGTCAGGTTCAACCGCTATTGCGGTGTCCGGGTTAAGTGGTCCGTTCTGTATCAATAAATTCTCCGCCCATTACTGACCGATGTTCAGACTTTCTGAGGCCAGTTTTATAGAAAAAACGGAAGCAAAACAAGATATGGGAGAACGTATAAAGAACATGTCGCTATAAGATCAACATGTAGTATAACCTGCAGGCTTGCATTGCATGTCTATCAACTTGATGAAGATCCAGGCTCACTCTGAGCAAAGGAGGCTTTGGGCGTAGCGCAGCGCGCAGCCGGTATGATGGCTATCATACCTCTTCGTAGTCTAAGGTTGTTCAAAGGCCGACGACAACGAAGGAGAGCACGATGACCGAGACCATGATCGGTCTTTCGATTGTGATCGCCAAGCGCGATGGTGCGGATTTCCATCGCTGCATACGACTGTTCAGGCTTCACAGAGCCATTTTACAATGGACTTTTTGTGACCACCTTCATAGCGGGCAACAGATCGGCGCTCTACGCCAAAGATCGCAAAGAAGTCGTTGTAGAAGGTTTGTGTCTCACCCTTCTCATATGTGGCATCGTCGTAGGTGCGTGCGAAGTTGGCAGCGCGAGTGCGGATTTCGTTGAAGCTAAGGCGCAATCGTAGTTCCTTAATTACGTAAATACATAATCACGCATCTGCGCGGTTCAGATAATCGGCTAGTGCAGCCTCTAAAATAGCTTGGTGCGTCTGGTCAGTTTCAGCCGCATGAAGCCTCAGGCGCTTGTAGGTGTCGCCGTCGAGGGCAAGCGTAAGTCGCTTCTCGCCTGGTCGCTTGGCCGGTCTCTTGTCCTGGGCCGCCCCCTGCCCTGCCCCGCGTTGCGGTATGCCGGTATCGGTCGGGCGGCTTTCAGTGTTCAACAGGCCATCGAGGGCCACGGGTTTTTTAGCCATCTAGTATCCCCTTCACGTATTCCCACACGGCGGCAATTTCTGCCCCTGCCTTTTGGTCAGTTGGTCTCAGACACGCCCTGCCCCGTCGCGCCGGTTTCGGCATATGAGACACGCTGCGCGATATTCACCGGGGCAACGCGGCCATGTTGCGCCAGCACGCGGGCGGCTTCCTCTGTGATCCGCGCACGCGGCGTCTGAGACAGAGCAAAGACAAACGGCACCTTCGCGGCGTTCACGGCGGCAAAGGTGGCCCCCACGGCCCGCAGATCGTCCGGTGAGGGGCGAACCGGAATTAGTGCTAGATCAGCAACCTCAAGCGCCTGAGCAAGCCACTCTGGGGCGGCTGGCGGCGTGTCGATAATGCAAAGGTCGAAACGTGCCTTAGCCGCGTCCAGCGTGGCGCGTAGCGCGTGAGGTGCCGGATCACGGTCCAGCATTGCAGGGGTTCTCTGCTTCGCGGCTTTCCCACCACCCTCTGAGCGAGCCTTGCGGGTCCAGATCGAGGCAAAGCACCTTCTGGCCATCCAGAGCGGCGGCAACGGACAGGTTGCGGGCCAGCGTGGTTTTCCCGGCCCCGCCTTTCTGAGCAGCTATCAATATCGTTCTCATGGTTGGAGAAGCTAATGCCGTTGTGTAAAACCGCAAACGCATAATTTCACAGATGCGCACTTGCGGAGTTACGTAAGCGCATATCTGCAGGGAGTGCGCTGGGATCGACCCTGTGTCGAAGGCTGCTGGCCTGCGGCAAGCGCCCTGCCCATCACGCGCCAGGATCGCAGCAGGGGAAGCGAAGCGTTCTACTGCGTTTCTGCGTCAGTCATCATATGGCGGTAGGCGATTAGCCCACTTGTAGCGTTCCTTAGGGTCCTTGGGTGGGCCGGATGAGGCAATTTTTGCTTTTGCTTTTGCCTGGGCCTGAAGAATTTCTACTTCGTCTCTCAGCCGCCGCACTCTGTGTCTAATATATGCAGAGCGTGTCTTGCCATCGTCGCCTTCGCCGTCTGCTATCGATCTTGCTTGTGCAGCTGAATCAAGTTGACCTACTTCAATCTCTTCCCAAGGAATTTTGTAAAGTTCGTCTTCCAACAGGCGACCATCAAGGCCGAGCAAACGCGATTTTAAAGAATCCAGTGTTGTGCCCATCGTTCGATTCCTACAGTTCGTTGCATAAGCTGCTACCGCCATTCAACGACCTCGACAATGGGGCTACCTTCGGCATCGACTAGACTTCCGATCAACGCGCGGGCACTGGGTTTCATGCGGAAAGATATTTGATTGGGTCAGCGTTCGGTCTTCATTTTGCGCGTGCCGCGTCCCTCTTTGTTGCAGGCCAGCCTCCTTTGACGGCGCGGTGACGTCGATCATCCCGCCCAAGTATAGGCCACTTTTGGCCTAGCTTCGCCAGCTTGGTTAAGAAGCTTACCGCAAATGTGTGATGTCGCAAACGCACAGAACCATGTTTACGTATTTACATAAATACGTAAAAATATATACGTATAAAAACATAACGGACGTAGAGAGTTTGTACAATCCGCCGGAACGCCAACTCTGGCTAAAGGAGAAACATGGATGACGAGTTTCGCTCCGCAAAGCTGAGATTACGGAGCGAAGCCAGGAAGACATCGACCTTCGACTTAAGGACGACCGAAGTCGCGCCATTGGCCAGCGGTTAATGAAGTGGACGCAGCAGAAAGAAGTCCCCGAAACACCCACCTTGGCTGAGCGTCTGGCCGACATTCATTTCTTTCCTGACGGCCTTCGATATGGATACGCCCTTCAGGGGACTCGTGACGGCAAGGTTTTCGGATCACACCAAGCTGTTTGGTTCCAGAGCGCCGAAGAAAGGGACGAAGCAGCTAGAGCCGCACTGGCCAGCAGCCGCAGCTACTACCTCAGGACCTACCGTTACCAAAACCAGCAGGACGGTAACACGCTCCGCAAGGAGACAGGGCAATAAACTTCGTCACCTACCTCCGCGTGTCCACCGAGCGCCAGGGCCAGAGCGGCCTGGGGCTGGAAGCGCAACGCGCGGCGGTAGCGGCGCACGTCCTGGGTCGGGGCGAGGTCGTGGCGGAATTTGTCGAAGTGGAAAGCGGCAAACGGTCGGATCGCCCGGAACTGGCGCGGGCGCTGGCAGAGGCGAAGCGAGCAGGGGCTGTGTTGCTCATTGCCAAGTTGGATCGTCTCGCCCGGAACGTCGCCTTCATCGCCAACCTTCTAGAAAGTGGTGTCGAGGTTACGGCGGCGGATATGCCAGAGGCGAACCGTTTTGTGCTGCACATCATGGCCGCAGTCGCAGAACAAGAGGCAGAGGCTATCTCAAAGCGCACTAAGGCGGCACTGGCGGCGGCAAAGGCCCGCGGGGTCAAGCTGGGGTGGTCTATCCCTGAGCGGGCTTATGAGCAGCGTCAGGCGGCACGGAAGGGGGCGGCGGTGAACAAGGCGCGGGCGTTTACTCATGCGGAGAATTTGTTGCCGGTGATCGAGCAGATCAGAGCAGGGGGGGCGTCCCTTCGCCAGGTCGCGGTGGAATTGAATGCGCGTGGGATCAAAACTGCACGTGGTGGCAAATGGTACGCAACCACGGTTCGGAATATTCTAACGATGGCATACGGTGCTGAGGAACGCGCAGCTTATGCGACGAGCATAACCAATGGGACCGGCTCAGCTGGAGCGCATTCTTGATAGGATATAGAGAGTATCTTTGAAGGTTTTTTTGTGGGTTTAGTATCAGCTTATATCTCGGGATAACCCACATATTATCCTTTACTTAATTGGGGATAGTGAAAGTCTCTTTCAAGAGACCCGGATTCATTTTTTTGGGGTCTGTATCGCTTTGGATACGCCTCAAATTCTAACCTCTAACCAAGGAGCAGAAGTTATGACTTCTCTCGAAGAACCCCTAGATACAGCTCGCGCCATTGGTCGCGTGATCCGAACCCGAGCCAATGCAATCAGCGACCTTGGGAACCAAATTGTTGAGCTTCCTGATCCGAATAAAGTAACTCCCGAAGAGTGGATAGTCCTGTCGGACGCTTTAATAAAGCTTTTGAAGGAGCTGCACGAGGAGATTGAAATCTTTGCGCAGAAAGCCAGCTACGCAACGTAGTGATCTACAAAAACTGACCACACCCAGCTTCCTCATCCGGGCGAAGCTGGGTGATCTCATCTGGAACAGTATTGCGCGGATCCTACCGGCATTCCTACTCTATCACCTCCGGCGGCAACATTTCCTCAACGGTCCCGGTGATCCGCGCCTTGCGGCCTACGCGGGGGCGTTGCAGCTCGGCATAGGCGGCTTTCCGGCCCTCAATGTCCTTCGCACCCCAGCCGATCATAACGCCGGTCACGCGCCGTCCAGTCTTCTCAGGTAGCACGGTCACGGTGAAGTCAGACAGGGCGTTCACCTCCAAAAGGGCGGGCTTAATCGCGTATTGGTTCAGGTTGCCATAGGTTTCGAGCTTCCCAGGTTCGACGCCTAAGAGTTCCCGAAAGTCATCCAGGGCGAACCGTTCGGTGAACACATGCTTGAGCCGCACACGCCGTGCCACGGCTTCATAGAGAGCCAGGGCATACTTCGAGGTGAAGGCCCGCAACACCTCCAGCTCTAGCTTGGCAAAGACGGTGGAATCTTTAAGCAGCAACGCCAACTCGGGCGGGATCGAGTATTTCAGGTTGCCGCGTTTTCGTTTTGGGTCTGACAGGTTGTTCCAGCCTAGGAGCTGCACACGGTCGGTTGATCCATCCGGGCGCTGGATCGTCACCACGGTCGTCATTAGGGCTTCAATCGACTGCACAAGCCGATCATTGCTTTCATGCGTCTCTCTTAGGTCGGCAACCGCGATTTCAAAGCGCCTGCCCTCTGACGCCAGGTCTGGCCCAAAGGCATGGCGCAACAGCACATTGAACAAGCGCCGGTCTGCCAGCGTCAGCCTGGACGCGCCCTTAACCTCGATCAGCTCAGCAGGCTTCACCATCTCGCCCATGTTAGGGGCAATATCGAGCGTCCGCTTATTATTAGTTCTGGGGCGGGTCGATTCTGACAAAGCGTTTCCGTTAGTTAGCGATTCTCCCAAAGCTAAGATTAAACCCGTGCCAGAGGCAAGGTGTTGTGTCTCGATACGGACTGCGCACAAACCGCCCGATTCCTAAGCGATAACCGCCCCAAAACTAATAGATAACCGCCCCAAAACTAATCCGTCCTCGCCCGACCCCTAAGAGTTTGGCGGATTTATCTTTTTAGATCATCATATTACGCGCCCCGAAGTAAGAAGATTCTAGAAGAAAAAGAAGAAGGCTTAACAACCTTCAAAAACGCTCAAAAATTGCGCGCTTACGCAATTATGCGTATACGTAAAATCACGATAAACCTGAAAGGCAACAAGTGTGACACCCAAACTTTCGACATTCTAACCGTCTCTGAGTTTTGTGAAGCCGTTGGGATCAGCCGCAGCACCTGGCACAAGCTGAAACGCCAAGGGAAAGCACCTGCTATCATCAATATCGGTGGTATCCAAAGAATACGCTGGGAAGCTGTCGAAAAGTGGCTTTCTGAAAATGATGAAGTGGTCCTATCATTTCGGACAGGTTTGCAGCGTTTCTAAGGTGTATCGGGTTTAGGTTTCATGCTGCTTTTAGCTCTTCCAAGCCTGCCCAATATGCGTCGTCTGGCGTCCGCCGATCAAGCCCGGAATGGGGCCGCTTGGTGTTGTAGAAGGCCATCCAGTCCTTAACGACGCGCCGCGCCTGGAAGCCGTCGGTGATTTCCTCAAGGTAGATGGCCTCTTGTTTCAGGCTTCGCCAGAGGCGCTCGATGAAGATGTTGTCGAGGTAACGGCCGCGCCCATCCATCGAGATGCGCACGCCTGCCTCGGTCAACGTCGCGATCCAGGCTGATCCCGTGAACTGCGACCCTTGATCTGTATTCATGATCTCCGGTGGGCCGTGTTTCGCGATGGCCTCGTTCAGAGCCTCGACACAGAAGTCGGCATGCATCGTGTTCGACAGCCGCCAGCTGAGCACCTTGCGCGTGGCCCAATCCATGATGGCAAGCAGATACAGGAAGCCGTTCTTGACCGGCACGAAGGTGATATCCGCACACCAGACCTGGTTGGGTCGGTCGATCTGCATTTTCCTCAGCAGATACGGATAAACCGGGTGCTGCGGATGCCGCTGGCTGGTTCTGGGGCGCTTGTAGATTGCCTCCAGCCCCATCTTCGCCATCAGTCGGCGCACGCGATGGCGGCCCACGACAGTGCCTTCCCGGCGCAGATAGGCCGCGATCTGGCGTGATCCGAAGAACGGATACTTCGTGAACACGCGGTCAATCTCTTTCATCATCGCCAGCGTCTCGGCATCAACACCGACCGGCGTGTAGTAGAACGCCGACCGGCTCAGGTTCACCAGCTTGCATTGCCGGCTGATGCTCAGTTCGGGATGGTCGCGCTGGACCATCGACCGTTTCTTTGCCGGGCTCACCTCTTGAGCCCTTCCGACAAAAAATCGTTCTCCACCGCCAGCCTCCCGATCTTGGCGTGAAGCTCCTTGACTTCGGCTTCGGTCGGGCCGCTTTGCTTGCCGCCCGAGAATACGTCCGCCATGCCCTCGATGGCCTGCCGCTTCCACGTGCTGACCTGGTTAGGGTGTAGCTGATGCTTCGCCGCGATCTCCTGCACGGTCTTGTCGCCACGCAACGCTTCCAACGCCACCTTGGCCTTAAACTGGTCTGTAAAGTTCCGGCGCTTCGCCATTCTCGTATCCCTTCAAAGGTTTGGATACACCTTAGCCGACTGTCCGGATTCCTGGGACCACTTCAATGAGTTTCAGGAAACATAATGTTATTCGGTCGATAATAACTAGTTGTTTGCCAATCAAGAAGAGCAATGAATTAATAAATCACGTAGGTCAGTGCTCTTCTGTTGTCAGACGCGGCCAAACGAGGAAGGCGACCAAGCGTAAAAGCAAAGGTCAAATAGAGGAGCATCGCAATTCTTAGTAATAGGCGTTCGAGAAACGCGCCAGTTTCAGGGTACCTATAGGTTAACGAGCGAAGATGCTGTCGCTGTTAACGCTGGACAATCGAAGACACGGCTATGGGCGGAGTGGTAAAATGAGTGTGCTTTATCCTAGGGAATATTGCCAGATCCGTCATCACGCACTGCTGCGCAGGGTTAGAAAATGTTCCGGTAGCGGGGCGATACAACCGATGACAGCCAGATGCAATCTTAAATACAAAGCGAAGTATGAAAGCGAAGTATGACTTATCCGAACGTCCAGCTCTTTATCAACGGCGCATGGCGCTCAGGCGGTAGCGGCGAGGTGATCGACGTTGTGAACCCAGCGACCGAAGAGATTCTCGGCAAGGTTGCCTCGGCCACTGCCGAGGATCTCGATGCGGCGCTGGAAGCTGCCCAAGCCGGATTTCAAGACTGGAGCGCCATGTCTGCCCATGCACGTTCCGCAATCTTGCGCGATGCCGCGCAGATTTTACGCGACCGTGTCGACCGCATCTCCGAGATCTTGACGCTGGAACAGGGCAAGCCACTACGGCAGGCTAAGCTCGAAGTGCTGGCTGGGGCCGAGAGTGATCGAATGGTGCGCTGAAGAGGCGCGTCGGAGCTATGGCATTGTCATCCCCGCGCGCAGCCCGGGTGTGCTTCAGATGACCTTGCGCCAGCCGGTTGGGCCAGTCGCGGCCTTTGCCCCCTGGAATTTTCCAATCAATCAATGCGTGCGCAAGCTCGCGGCAGGGCTGGCGGCAGGTTGTTCCTTTGTATTGAAGGGACCGGAGGATACGCCGGGCTCACCCGCCGAACTGGTGCGTGCCTTTGTCGATGCTGGGGTGCCAGCGAATACTATCAATTTGGTTTATGGTGATCCGCCGAAGATCTCTGGTCATTTGATTCCGAATCCAGTGATCCGGAAGGTCAGTTTTACCGGCTCAACTCAAGTCGGGCGTCAGATTGGTGCGCTGGCCGCTAATCACATGAAACGGATTACCATGGAGTTGGGCGGCCACGCGCCAGTCATTGTCACCGAAGAAGCCGATCTGGATGCTGCGGTCAATCTGATGGTTCAGCAGAAATTTCGTAACGCCGGGCAGGTCTGCACCTCTCCCACGCGATTTATAGTTCAGGAACGGATCTTTGATCGCTATGTTGAGAAATTCGTGGACCAAAGCATGGCGCTGGTCGTGGGAGATGGGTTCGACGCTGCAACTGAGATGGGTCCGCTTATCAATCAGCGCCGGGTCGATACTGTCAGCGAGTTGGTCGACGAGGCTGTGGCCCGAGGGGCAATTCTTCAGACCGGCGGTGCGCGCATTGCTGGAAAAGGCTATTTCTACGCGCCTACGGTCTTGACCGAGGTGCCGATCACCGCCCGCATCCAGAACGAAGAGCCTTTTGGCCCGGTCGCGCTGATTAATCCATACCAGACGCTGGGCGATGCTCTGGCCGAGGCGAACCGACTAGACTATGGGTTGGCATCATACGCATTTGCTAAAAGTGCCGCGACGATCGGGCTGCTGAGTCAGGGGATCGCCGCCGGCATGCTGACCGTTAACCATCTTGGGCTAGCCTTGCCTGAGCTTCCCTTTGGTGGGTTTCGCGATTCTGGGGTGGGCACCGAAGGCGGCGCCGAAGTCGTTGCACAGTTTTTGGATACGAAAATCGTCACGCAGATGGCAAAGGGCGGATGAGTGCGCCGCAACAAAATACCACTATCAACAGGGAGAAATACATGAAAATCAAATTGAAATCCATTGCGCTTACGGCAGCCATGACCTTGGGTCCTCTAAATGCCATGGCCGCGGAAATCAAATGGAGCATGCAGACATATGCAAGCACCGGCATGTCGGAATACAACACGCTGGTCACCAATTTCGCCGAGAAGGTCGAAAAAGCCTCAAATGGCCGGATGGAGATACAGGTCTTCCCGGCGGGACAAGTGGTGCCTTCGGCGGAGGTGCCCGAGGCCGTTCGCGCTGGAGCGCTCGATCTCGGCAGTACGTTCTTGATGTATTATGCGAGCAAGGAACCAGCGCTTCAGGCTATCAATGAATGGCCAGCGGGTTTCGAAGATCAGCAAGGGCTGGACTGGTTCTATTCCGGGGGTGGCAAAGAATTGCTTCGTCCGGTCGCCGAACGCCACAACCTCTACTATCTTGGCGTCACGACGCTGTTGGGCGAAAATATCTGGTCCAACAAAAAGATCGGAGGCATTGACGATTTGAAGGGGCTCAAGCTACGCACCTCCGCTCTGACCGCTGAATCCTTAGCTATTCTGGGTGCCTCGCCGGTCAGTATGTCGTCCGAAGACATCTACACAGCCATGCAGCGCGGCACAATCGACGGGTTCGAATTCGTATCAACACCCGTGCATTATGGCTTTGGCTGGCACGAGGTGACAGAAATATGTCACCGACCCGAAATTCATCATGGGAGGTTCTTCGGACTGGATCGTCAATCTTGATTCCTGGAACGCGCTGCCGGACGATCTTAAGGTAGTTATCGACCATGCGCTTCGGGCTGCAAGTCAAGAATTCTTTGTTCAGTCGCGTCTTGAAGAAGGCGAGATCGAAAAAAAGCTGAAGGAGGCTGGGATCGAATTTATCACTTGGCCAGACGGCGATTTAGAGCAGTTCGAGAAGGCCCGCTATCAGATCGTGCGCGAAAAATACTGGCCCGCCTCTGAAGAGTTCCGTGAGATCCAACAGTCCCGTATGGATTTCCTGAGGAAGCTCGGCTACGAGGTCGAAGCTCCCTGAAGAATGTCCACTACCGTTACAATCTAGATCAACTAATCCGGGCTATCTAGCCCGGATTAGACAGAGTAGGGGAGTAGGACAGTGCAAAAAATTGCTATCATTGGTGGATCGGGCGTCGAAATACTTATCGTATCTTGGGGCATTGGCCCTAATCGCCGGAATGTTTGCATCCTGCTACGAGGTCTTTGCGCGGTACGTTCTTTCCAAACCGACGATCTGGTCTGCGGAGCTTGTGCAGATTCTGTTCGGGTCGATTTTTCTTCTTTGCGCTGCTGACAACATTCGCACCCGCAGTCATGTTGCTATCGACTTCATCCAAAGCATTCTGTCACGCCGGGCAAACCGCTTCTTGGCCGGGACCGTCAGCCTTGTGCTTTGCGTCTATGCGGGTGTCTTTCTAAAAGTTGTTTGGAATCGAGCCATAACATCCATTTCAAGGTTGGAAACCTCCAATACGCCCTGGAATCCACCAGTGTGGCCGCTTTCTCTACTGCTGATCGTCGCGGTGACGGCGATATTCTTGCAGTCGCTGGTGGCGCTCACCAGAAACGCGCGAGTTGAAGACCCAGACGCGTGGCAAAACGATATGTATTGAGCACGAAGAACATGGACGCATCGCTTCTTACCATCCTGCTTTTCGCCTCGCTGATCTGCATACTATTCCTCAGTGTGCCCATCGCATTTGGCATCGGCATTGTCTCACTGACCTTCGGTTACTTTATCTGGGGCCCAGCTTCAATCTTCATCCTGGCCAGCCAAGTCTACGCTGGAATGCAGAACCCTTCGTTGGTCTCGCTGCCTTTTTTTATGTTCATGGCGGCGATTTTGGTCCGAAGCGGTATAGCCGACGACCTCTATGATGCCATGTATTTGCTGATCGGAAAGTTCCGCGGCGGTCTGGCTATCGGGACGATCTTTGTATGCGCTGGGATTGGCTGTATGTCGGGGGTTAGCGCAGTCGGTGTGCTAACCTCGACCAAGATCGCCCTACCCGCAATGTTGCGCCGGAATTACGATGAAAAGATCTCGTTGGGGGTTATCATGTCCGGCGGCGCGCTTGGCCAGTTGTTTCCGCCCAGCGTCCTTGCCATTGTCTATGGCGGACTGTCTGGCGTCTCGGTGGGAAAGATGTTCGCCGTGGGGCTGTCGACTGGGATCGCGTTGGTATTCTGTCTTGTGACCTATGTCTTCATCAGGTGCTGGCTGAATAAGGAACTGTGCCCGGCCGCCGAGGATGATCCACGGCAAGAAATATCACTGCAGACGCGGATACAAATTTATTCCCGCACCTTGCCCTCCATTCTGATTGTGCTGGCAGTACTCGGCTCGATGCTCGCCGGGATTGCGACACCAACCGAGGCGGCGGCCATAGGGGCCGCGGCCAGCGCGCTGATCGCGCTGATCCTGCGGGCTATCAACGGCAAAGACATCTTCAATGCCGCCGTTGATGCCGCGAAGCAGACCACCATGGTTCTGTGGATCGCGCTTAACTCGTTGCTCTTTGTCTCAGTCTATTCGGGTATTGGCGGCGGCGATGTAGTCAACGACTTAATCGTAAATCTAAGTATCTCGCCGGGCCTCGTCACCGCAGCCATGCTGGTCATCGTCTTCGTGTTGGGCTTTTTTAATCGATCCAATCGGCATTTTGTTTTTAACCATGCCGGTGTTTTTGCCAGTGCTGTTGGCGCTGGATGTCAACTTGATTTGGTTTGGGGCGTTAACCATCCTAGTCCTCGAAACAGCCTACCTGACGCCGCCATTCGGCTACAATATCTTTTTTCTTAAGGCGGCGGCCCCAGCCTCTATCAGTTTGCTGACTATTTACTCTGCTACGCCTGCTTTCGTACTCATACAACTGCTGACGGTTGCGGTCTGCTTTGCAATGCCTGAGATCGTGCTATGGATCACCGAATGAAAGAGGTACCTATGATCGAGGGTGAGCATTACGACTACATCATCGTCGGCGCAGGCTCATCCGGCTGCGCCCTAGCCGAACGTCTGAGCCGCAACAGTTCAGCCCGTGTTGCGCTGATCGAGGCGGGCAGGACCAACAAATCCTTTTTAATCGACATGCCCGCTGGGGTGCGCCTGCTTTATGACGGCGCAGCTTACAACTGGAAATTCCGTACCACGCCGCAGCCTGAACTAGCGTCGCGCCAGATATATATCCCGCGCGGCAAAGTTGTAGGCGGTTCATCATCGATCAACTCTATGATTGCCATCAGAGGTGCCCACACAGATTTCGAGGAATGGGCTGCAGCATCCTCTTCGGTCTGGGGCCCGGAGAACATGTACCGGGTCTTGCGCGAGATCGAGAACGCCAGCGGCCTGCCGCAAAACCATCGCAACGGGCGCGGCTTGGATGGACCGATCAAACTGTCAAGGAGGCTAATCGGACATGCTCTGTCAGAAGCCTATATTGATGCTTGCGAGCAGGCGGGAATTGCGCGGAATGATGAAGGTTTCAACGGTGAAAGCCAACTTGGCGCGGGGTTTTTCGACGTCAATATCTCAAACGGTAAGCGGCACGGCGCATCGGCATTCCTCTTGCAGGCCGCCGGTCGCGAAAATCTGACCATACTACCAAGCTTGCCGGTACGGCGGGTCCACTTCGAACGTGGTACTGCGAGGGGTGTCGTGGTACAGCGCGGTTCCGAAGAATTACTGCTGTGCGCCGATTGCGAGGTGATCCTGAGCGCCGGCGCAATCGGAAGCCCGCAGCTTCTGATGCTCTCAGGGATTGGCCCGGCAGATCATCTACGTCAGGCTGGGATAGACACCAAGTTCGATGCTCCCGAGATCGGTCAAAACCTGCGCGACCACCTCGATTGCTCAATGCGCTGGTCGACTCGGGGTGTCGACACCTTCACTAAATATTTCCGGCCCTATGAAGGCTTGTTCCACAGCGCTCTCTCCGGCGCGCGCTATCTTCTGACCGGCACCGGCAACGCCGCTACGCAGGGAATCGAGGCCGGCGCCTTCTGGGGCGACAAAACTTCGAACGACGCCGAATTTCAGAGCCATCTCGTCCTGGCTCTAAAATGGCCGCCGAGCGGCACGCATCACAAAGACGGCTTCGCCCTGCGCGTCTGCCAGCTTAAGCCGCATAGCGTCGGCGAAATTCGTCTGGCATCAGCTGATCCGCGCGATGCGCCGATCATCGACCCCCGCTTCCTAACGAGCCCTAGGGATCTTGAAGCGCTCGCAGACGGAGTCGCGCGCATGGCGGAGGTAGTTCAGGGTGGTGCGATGCAGGCTTATCTCGACAGAGCTATCGATACAGATGCGCTGAGTTCGAACCGAGAGGTTTTGCGAAATTGGGTGCGGAACACTGCCGAGACCATATATCACCCCGTCGGCACTTGCCGCATGGGGAACGATGATGGTTCCGTTGTAGACAGTGCGCTTCGGGTGCGCGGCGTCGAAAATTTGCGGGTCGCGGATGCCTCGATCATGCCGGAGATTATGCGCGGAAACACCAATCTTAGCTGCATGGCGATTGGTGTGATCGCGGCCGAAACAATCATTTCGGGTTGATCCCATACGCAGTCCGTTCGATGACTTCGCTGCCGCACCGTTACATTTGCACGATCCGCAATGGTGATCCGTGGGATTGGACTCCATATCTCAAACAGGTACGGGTTTCGCAAATTTCCGGACACGCGTTTCGGTAAATCCCGGACTAAGCTACCCCCAGAAAATCGGACACTGACGTAAGCTACGATTTGCTGTCTGCTGATCTTCGACGAGAAGGAGATCAGAGATGTCGAAACGGAAGCAGCATTCGCCTGAGTTCAAGGCGAAGGTGGCGCTTGAGGCGCTGAAGGGTGAACAGACGGTGGCCGAGCTGGCGAGCCGGTTCGGGATTCACCCGACGATGATCCACACCTGGAAGCGGGCGTTGCTTGAGGGCGCATCCGGCGTGTTCGAGCGCGGCGGCAAGAAAGCCCCCGAGATTGACGAGGAGCAGGTCAAGGAACTGCACGCGAAGATCGGGGAGCTGGCTGTGGCCAACGATTTTTTGTCCAGAAAGCTCAAGCCGTGGACCGGCAAGTGAGGCGGAAGATGGTTGAACCCGCCAATTCTGACCTGTCCATCGGCAAGCAGTGCAAGCTGCTGTCGATCTCGCGGTCGTCGTTCTACTACACGCCCAAGGGTGAGACGGCGATGATCGCCGCTCAGTGAACGAGCAACACCGGCTATGAAGAAGCAGGTGGACGCCAGTTCCTACACCACTTCCCGGGGCACTACCCCCAACACCAGCAAGGCGGCGAAGGGGCACAAGACCTATCCCTATCTGCTGCGCGGGCTGCGGGTGGATCGACCCGGCCAGGTCTGGGCCGCAGACATCACCTATCTGCCGATGCGGCGCGGGTTCCTGTATCTGGTGGCGATCATGGATTGGCACACGCGCAAGGTTCTGGCCTGGCGCATCTCGAACACGCTGGAAGCCGAGTTCTGCGTCGAGGCGCTAAACGAAGCCATCCATAAGTTCGGCCCGCCCGAGATCATGAATACGGATCAGGGCAGCCAATTCACGTCGTTTGCCTGGACGGACCGATTGCGCCGATCCGGTGTGCGCATCTCCATGGACGGCAAAGGTAGGTTCCTCGACAACATCTTCGTGGAACGGCTCTGGAGGAGCCTGAAATACGAGTGTGTCTACCTGCACGCCTGGGAGACCGGATCGGAGGCAAAGGCGGGCGTCGGAAAATGGATCGAGTTCTACAACCGCAAGCGCCCCCATTCCGCCCTTGGCGGCAAACCCCCAGCCGTGGTCTATTGGCTGAGAAAAGACGAAACCCAACCCGATCAGCAGGAGCAGAGAGTAGCTTAATTTACACCAGATCCTGTCCAACGGATGGGGAGTAGCTCACTATCACACCATGCCTTTATCACGTAGCCTAGAAATTTTGTTAGCGTCATATTCAAGTACCTCGGACAGGATCTCGTCTGTGTGTTCACCCAGCATGGGGGGGGGCAGGCGGACACCGAATTCATGACCTTCCATGCGGATCGGCGTACGCATCACCTTTGCTTTCACATCTGGTGCAGCGCTATGGTTGACCTCTTGAACTATACCGCGCGCCTGTATGTGGGGGTCTTCGAACACTTGGGGGATAGTGTTAATCGGTCCGCAGGGGATACCGGCATCCTGCAAGTCGGCAAGCCATTGGGCCGATTTCCGTTTGCTCAACTCCTCACGGATCTCGAGCAGAACCGCGTCACGATTGGCAAGCCGCTGCGTGTTGGTCAAAAAGCGCGGATCATCAGCCAGGTCAGGCCGTCCGATGGCCTGACAAAGGCGCCCGTATTGCCCATCGTTCCCCACGGCAAGGTTTATGTGGCCGTCAGCCGTGGCGAAGGTTTCATAAGGAACAATGTTCGGGTGGGCATTGCCCAGACGCCCCGGCTGAGCCCCGCCGACAAGATAATTTGACGCCTGATTGTACAACCACGCCGCCTGACAATCGAGCAACGATATGTCAATGTGACGCCCCACCCCGGTTTGATCACGCTCACGAAGGGCCGCCAAGATAGACACCGCCGCGTACATCCCCGACATGATATCCGAGATGGGCACACCGACCTTCATAGGCTGGCGTTCCGCCTCGCCTGTAATACTCATCAGCCCCCCCATGCCTTGAACGACAAAATCGTAACCGGGCCGCGTGGCATAAGGGCCGGTCTGTCCAAATCCAGTGATCGAACAATAGACAAGACGCGGGTTGCGTGCATGGACCGACGCCCAATCCAGTCCACGGCGCCTGAGATCGCCAACCTTGAAGTTCTCGATCAGAACATCGCTTTTGTCGACAAGAGCATTGATAATCTCAAGCCCCTCGTCTGATGCGATGTCCACGGTCAGAGATCGCTTGTTGCGATTGGTGGACATGAAATAGGCGCTTTCACGGGTGTCGTTGCCATCCCGATCTTTCAGAAAGGGCGGGCCCCATCCGCGAATGTCATCACCGATGCCCGGTCTTTCCACCTTGATGACATCAGCTCCCAAATCGCCCAGAGTCTGCGTGCAACTTGGCCCCGCAAGAATGCGCGAGAGATCAAGAATCCGAAGACCGTCAAGCGGCAAGTTCATTTATTCCCCACTTGTTCGGCAATGATCACTCCGGGGTTCATGATTGACTTGGGATCAAGCGCCTTTTTTGCCGCCGTGAACGCCGCGCCAATTGGGGCCGGACGCTGCTTCTCATACCACGGCATGTGCAGCCTGCCGACGGCGTGGTGATGGGTTATTGTTCCCCCCGCCTTCATCACGGCATCATAGGCTGCAATCTTGATCTCCATACATTGTTCGCCCATCCGCTCACGATCCGGAAGGCAATGGAAAGTGAAATATGGTGCAGGGCCGTTAGGATAGACATGGGTAAAGCGGCAGGTGACAGTGCCTGACCGACCGGTCACACGCTTGATCGCCTTATTCACCGTTTCTATGACTGTGCTGTGCAGCTCTTTAAAATCGTTCCAGCATACAGCCGTCTCAAAGGTCTCACGGCATATGCCGCGCGCTGTCATGTGTTCACGATAGTAAGGGCCGCGAATGAAAGCATTGCGCCATTGGCCAGCCACGCTGTTGCGTCCCTGTTCGGCCTCATCAACCGGTGTGCCTCCGAACTCTCGGCACAGCTCAACGGTAAGGTCCATCAAGTGATCCACCGGATAGTGTGAGCTTTCATACCCCAACACCAAGATTGGCCGGCTACCATCGAATGCTCCTGTCAACTTGGCTTCAAGCGCGTCAATCAGGCCGGCAGTTTGCTGGGTAAAGACCAGCTTGCGATATCGCACGCACCGCTTCGACACCTTGATCGTATTCGGCGAAGGTCACCGTCTTGCTAGCCTTGTGCTTGATCCGGGACAAAACCCGAATCCAAGCTTCGGTGATGATACCGACGGACCCTTCTGTGCCCATCACGTAGCGGTCGGGCGACGGACCAGCGCCAGAGGCGGGTAAACGGCGGCTTTCGCTTGTTCCACTGGGCGAAACCATACGAATGTTTTCAACGTAATCGTCTATGTAAGTACCGTGTGTCGCATAATGCCCGGCGGCTCGTGTCGCTATCCAGCCACCAAGGGTCGAAAGTTCAAAACTCTGGGGATAATGGCGCAACGTGGCATTGTGGGTTTTTAGTTGTGTCTCCAGGTCGGGCCCATAAATCCCGGCCTGTACACGCGCCGAGCGTGACACCGGATCGAATTCCAAAACCTTGTTCAAATACCACATGTCGATGGTCACCACACCGGCATAGGTTCCGTCTATTTCAGGGTTTACACCACCGGCAACACTGGAACCGCCACCAAACGGAATAACCGCCGCACCGATGTCACCCGCCCAGTCGATAAGCGCACGCACGTCCTCTTCGTTGCGCGGATAGGCGACCACATCGGGGGCATTGCGGAAATCTCCACGAAACATTTTGGCGCTGTCAAGGAACGAACGACCGTAGCTGTGCAAGGCACGTTCATACCGATCGGTGCGGCAAATTTCCTTGATTGCCTCGGGAAATTGCGTGATTCTGCTGTCGGGCATATCGATGGTATCAAGAGTTGGCGCAGCCATCACTTCGAATGAATCCACCTCGAAAGTACGGTGCCAAGTGTCCAGCACCGGCGCCATCTCTTCGGGGGAAGCGCTTTGGTCTTCAAAGCCCCACGCATAGAATTTTCTACGTCTCTCGCTCACAATAACGCTCCTCAACAATTCAGCGCTGACGCACAATCTTTCGGTTGTCGCCCATCGTGTTTCAGTTTCAGAGCAATTGTTGTTGACTCACAACAGATTTATTCTTAGCAATCAGTTGAGTTTTTGTTATGTGAGTTCTTGTCTTGGACCCGGGACTTCCCCCTCTTAATGGACTACGCACTTTCACTATGGTGGCCCGCATGGGCAGCTTTGTTAAAGCAGCTAGTGAGCTGAGCGTAACACCCGCCGCTGTCAGTCGTTCGATCCGGTCGCTTGAAGATTATCTCGGCTGCAAACTCTTCCATCGACTGAACCGAAAGATTTTGCTGACCCGTGAAGGGCAGATCTATGTCGATAGTCTTGCCGATGTCTTTGACCGGATCGCGTTGGCAACACAGAATCTGGCCGATCAGCGCGCTGATCGGCCGCTTGTCATATGTGCCTATCCAAGTTTTATAGTCAGCTGGCTTATACCGCGCTGGTCGCGTTACCTGCAAACTCATCCTGACGCCCAACTTCGGATCGTCACAACGCTCACCCATGATATCCCGTTTGAAAGAAAAGGTATCGATCTGGCAATCCTTTCGGACAGCTCGGATGATCCGCGCTATATCTCAACGAGGTTATTTGAAACGACTTTGGTTCCGGTGTGCCGCCCGAACTACCTGCCGCCTGACACGTTAACCGGCGATGCTGCGGATTGGCAAAACGCATTGCTGCACTGCGACACTAGGCCCGGCGACTGGAACCGATGGGCGCAGGCAAACAGTGTGTCCGTTGACACCACAAGAGGCCAATGGTTTGAAAACGCATCAATGATGTACGAGGCAGCAATGAGCGGCCTCGGTATCGCCATTGGAATCGAAGCACTGTTGAGCCGCGAGTTTGATACAAGCCGGCTAGCCGTCGCATTCAGTGACAATGTCGAGGTCGCGTGCCCATTTTCCGTCATCCGGCCCGCGGCGACCGAGAACCATCCGTTTTTCTCAATTTTCATGGACTGGCTACATAGCGAAGTGCAGGGGGGCTGATGCTGTAACCGCCCCCCGACAGCATCTCTGTGCCAAGGTGGGATCGCAACAATCCAATTTGGGAGGCAGTTCTGTCGGAGATCACGGTCGGACTCGATCTCGCGAGGAATGTGTTTCAGATTCACGGCGCAGACGGTACAAGCCGAGCGGTTCTCCGCAAGAAGTTGCGGCGCACACAGGTCCTGGAGTTTTTTAGTTTTCCAGCTGCTGGAGCGACGGCGGCACGCTTTATGCCGCGCGCTATGCCTCGGATGACCGCGCGCCTACGCTCTACTATCGCGAAAGCGCGCTGGGTGATCTGCTCCCCGGAAACTGGACCGTTTGAAGCTGGAGTTTTCCGTTAGGATTTCCCGGCTGGGAGAGGAGCGGAATCACATGAAGGCATCGAAGTTTTCGGACGCGCAGAAGGCGTTTATCATCAAGCAGGGCGAGGAAGGCACGCCGGTCGCTGAGATCTGCCGCAAGGCAGGCATCAGCCAGGCGACCTATTTCAACTGGAAGAAGAAGTATGCGGGCTTGCTGCCGACCGAAATGAAGCGGCTCAAGCAGCTCGAGGATGAGAACAATCGGTTGAAGAAGATCGTGGCCGACCTGACTTTAGGCGGCGTCTGCATTTAGGGGTTCCCAAATCACCTCTCGTTTGATTCAAGATCTAAAACGGGAGGCGATCTTGAGCAGACGAACTTTGACAGACAGACAGTGGGCGATCATCGAACCTTTGGTTCCGGGCAAGAAGGGTGACCGTGGGCGCACCGGTGCCGACAACCGGTTGTTCCTTGATGCGATCCTCTGGCTGGCGCGCGGGGCGACGCCTTGGCGTGACTTGCCGCCGGAATTGGGGAATTGGCGGACGGTCCATTCCCGGTTCCGCCGCTGGACACTGGCAGGCGTTTGGGAGAGTCTTTTCAAAGCGTTAAGCGCGGACCCAGACTTCGAATATGTGCTGGTCGACGCCACCATCTGCAAAACACATGCGGACGCCACCTCTCAAAAGGGGGGCTTGAAGCTGCCGGTATTGGTCGCTCCAAAGGCGGCCTGACCACCAAAATCCACGCTGCGGTGGATGCGCTTGGGTTGCCGATCCGAACCGTAATCACGCCCGGACAATGGGGTGACAGCCCGCAGGCGCGTGGGCTGATCGAAGGTCTGACCGCAGCGCAACATGTCATCATGGACGCTGCCTACGATGCCGATCATCTGCGGGCATTCATCGCCAATGATCTTGGCGCAACAGCGCACATCAAACGCAACCCGACCCGCCGTGAAGGCCGATACATCGATTGGGCACTCTACAAGGAACGGCACTTGGTTGAGTGTTTCTTCAACAAACTCAAACGCTTCCGACGTATTGCACTGCGTTGCGAGAAATCGGTCACCTCGTTCAAAGCCTTCGTAGACCTGGCCTGCGCTATGGCGTGGATCAGCTAAATGCAGACGCCGCCTAGATCGCGAGATGCTGCAGGATGTCATCCGGCGAAAGATCTGAAGCCTGGTCGTTTGCGCGAACTTGTTCGCGGGATGTGCAGCGATTGGGCGGTCTCGATCCGAACAGCCTGTGGGGCCATCGGCTTTGACCGTTCGACGTTTCACTACAAATCCCGCCGCGCCGACCAGGCTGCCGTGGAGACGCGGATCAGGGAGATCTGCGAAACACGGGTCCGTTACGGCTATCGCCGGGTTCACGTGCTTCTGGAACGTGAGGGCTGGGGCATCAACATCAAGAAAGTCTATCGCATTTACAGGGAGTTGGGCATGCAGCTCAGGAACAAGACGCCGAAACGGCGGGTAAAGGCGAAGCTGCGCGACGACCGCGCCGCCGCCGTTGGGCCGAACGATGTCTGGGCAATGGATTTTGTCCATGACCAGCTGGCAACGGGCAAGAAACTTCGGATTTTGACGGTCGTGGACACGTTCTCCCGGGGCGGTTCAATACTTTGCGCGAAGAACATCAAACTACAATGGAACGGTTAAAAAGGTAGGGCGTTCGATGGTTCACTCTAAATCCGCCTATTTTAGAAGCGACCGGACAGGCGGTTCAGGTAATCCATGATCCCGGCCAGGGCGCGATCAGACAGGACGTCGTGTTCCCGGCAAAGCCGCTCATAGGTGCGCCAGTGCATTCCCTTGGGCTTGCCCCAGTCGGAGCCTTCGAGGACGCCCCTAGGCCAGCCCATCTTGTCGCGGATACGATCCGCCCGCCGTGCAGCTCGATCTCCCGGCTTTTCTCGCTTGGAAGGGTAGGCTAGCCGGTAGCAATGACGGCACGCGAAGATTGCCCCGCCGTAGAGGATGGCAACCCGGCGACCGCAGCCCCGAGCTGGGCAGAGAAACCAATGCCGCTCGCCTCCCATGTGACAAGGCGTGGTGTCGAGATAGACGGGATAGCGTTCCGGTTGCCATTCGCCACCCCACTTCCGGTGACGATAGTCCAAGATCACACGCTCCGGCTCTGACTGAAGATTGATCGAGGCTGTCACCTCACCCCCCCGCGACCAGGTAATTTGGTGACTGCCCCCGGAACCCAGAAGCCCCTCACGCTTCAACCATCTAATGTCAATCGAGCGGTAGCCGTCAGTTGTATTCGCCCCAAATTGTAAATGTCGCCCGCTACCTGATCCGCCCATAGTTCACCTCAGATTTTTCCGAAATCATTTGAAAAATTCTCAAAGCTGTCTCTGACGTGCTGCCCGCTTACGGCATCCTTCACAGCAATACTTGGCATCTGACCTGCGCCATGGTTGCCAATCCTCTCCACACCAATCACACTGCCATGTACTGCGCGGTTGCGCCTATGGCCTTTGAAATGCCAAAACGCTTGCCTTGGATTGGGCCGGTGCCGCCATTCTGCCACCTTTCAGGCTTGCGCTTATTGGGCACTGATCTTCCGTAGCGGCGTATCCATGACGGTTCCGACTTTCCAAGATATGCCGCTAACCCTTCTGCGCCGCGACCACGTGGTGCCCGTGTTCTAAAATGCCACGAGCGGCAAAATGATTGTGCAATGGTGGTTGCCTTACTTGTGTTGTCTGTGGGCGCGTCTGTCCATCGTGCAACCTGTTCGGCGAAACCACCGTGCATGTGCTGTGGCAGGTGAAGGCCAAGGTGCCAATGTTCGCCAGATTGGCCGTGCTTGCCGCCTGCGTATTCACGGGACCAGATTACAACCCACGGAATGCCCCGTGCTACGGTCCACTTTCTCGCCAATTCGATGAAGCCCTGCATGCCGTCCCATAGGTGGCCAATGCCGAAGACACCGTCGGAACTGAGCCGCTGCAAGTGTTCCGCATTAACTGTCAGCAGTGTGTTCACTGGACAGCCAATTTTCTCAGAGAACCGCGCCGCCTTCATCAGCCGAGATTGTGCGCCGATAGGTAGGGTGTTCGTCACCGGATACCGCACTGATACCCTTGGAGAGGAATATACTAGTGACGGGTAACCCTTTGTGTCAGGTTCAACCGCTATTGCGGTGTCCGGGTTAAGTGGTCCGTTCTGTATCAATAAATTCTCCGCCCATTACTGACCGATGTTCAGACTTTCTGAGGCCAGTTTTATAGAAAAAACGGAAGCAAAACAAGATATGGGAGAACGTATAAAGAACATGTCGCTATAAGATCAACATGTAGTATAACCTGCAGGCTTGCATTGCATGTCTATCAACTTGATGAAGATCCAGGCTCACTCTGAGCAAAGGAGGCTTTGGGCGTAGCGCAGCGCGCAGCCGGTATGATGGCTATCATACCTCTTCGTAGTCTAAGGTTGTTCAAAGGCCGACGACAACGAAGGAGAGCACGATGACCGAGACCATGATCGGTCTTTCGATTGTGATCGCCAAGCGCGATGGTGCGGATTTCCATCGCTGCATACGACTGTTCAGGCTTCACAGAGCCATTTTACAATGGACTTTTTGTGACCACCTTCATAGCGGGCAACAGATCGGCGCTCTACGCCAAAGATCGCAAAGAAGTCGTTGTAGAAGGTTTGTGTCTCACCCTTCTCATATGTGGCATCGTCGTAGGTGCGTGCGAAGTTGGCAGCGCGAGTGCGGATTTCGTTGAAGCTAAGGCGCAATCGTAGTTCCTTAATTACGTAAATACATAATCACGCATCTGCGCGGTTCAGATAATCGGCTAGTGCAGCCTCTAAAATAGCTTGGTGCGTCTGGTCAGTTTCAGCCGCATGAAGCCTCAGGCGCTTGTAGGTGTCGCCGTCGAGGGCAAGCGTAAGTCGCTTCTCGCCTGGTCGCTTGGCCGGTCTCTTGTCCTGGGCCGCCCCCTGCCCTGCCCCGCGTTGCGGTATGCCGGTATCGGTCGGGCGGCTTTCAGTGTTCAACAGGCCATCGAGGGCCACGGGTTTTTTAGCCATCTAGTATCCCCTTCACGTATTCCCACACGGCGGCAATTTCTGCCCCTGCCTTTTGGTCAGTTGTCTCAGACACGCCCTGCCCCGTCGCGCCGGTTTCGGCATATGAGACACGCTGCGCGATATTCACCGGGGCAACGCGGCCATGTTGCGCCAGCACGCGGGCGGCTTCCTCTGTGATCCGCGCACGCGGCGTCTGAGACAGAGCAAAGACAAACGGCACCTTCGCGGCGTTCACGGCGGCAAAGGTGGCCCCCACGGCCCGCAGATCGTCCGGTGAGGGGCGAACCGGAATTAGTGCTAGATCAGCAACCTCAAGCGCCTGAGCAAGCCACTCTGGGGCGGCTGGCGGCGTGTCGATAATGCAAAGGTCGAAACGTGCCTTAGCCGCGTCCAGCGTGGCGCGTAGCGCGTGAGGTGCCGGATCACGGTCCAGCATTGCAGGGGTTTCTGCTTCGCGGCTTTCCCACCACCCTCTGAGCGAGCCTTGCGGGTCCAGATCGAGGCAAAGCACCTTCTGGCCATCCAGAGCGGCGGCAACGGACAGGTTGCGGGCCAGCGTGGTTTTCCCGGCCCCGCCTTTCTGAGCAGCTATCAATATCGTTCTCATGGTTGGAGAAGCTAATGCCGTTGTGTAAAACCGCAAACGCATAATTTCACAGATGCGCACTTGCGGAGTTACGTAAGCGCATATCTGCAGGGAGTGCGCTGGGATCGACCCTGTGTCGAAGGCTGCTGGCCTGCGGCAAGCGCCCTGCCCATCACGCGCCAGGATCGCAGCAGGGGAAGCGAAGCGTTCTACTGCGTTTCTGCGTCAGTCATCATATGGCGGTAGGCGATTAGCCCACTTGTAGCGTTCCTTAGGGTCCTTGGGTGGGCCGGATGAGGCAATTTTTGCTTTTGCTTTTGCCTGGGCCTGAAGAATTTCTACTTCGTCTCTCAGCCGCCGCACTCTGTGTCTAATATATGCAGAGCGTGTCTTGCCATCGTCGCCTTCGCCGTCTGCTATCGATCTTGCTTGTGCAGCTGAATCAAGTTGACCTACTTCAATCTCTTCCCAAGGAATTTTGTAAAGTTCGTCTTCCAACAGGCGACCATCAAGGCCGAGCAAACGCGATTTTAAAGAATCCAGTGTTGTGCCCATCGTTCGATTCCTACAGTTCGTTGCATAAGCTGCTACCGCCATTCAACGACCTCGACAATGGGGCTACCTTCGGCATCGACTAGACTTCCGATCAACGCGCGGGCACTGGGTTTCATGCGGAAAGATATTTGATTGGGTCAGCGTTCGGTCTTCATTTTGCGCGTGCCGCGTCCCTCTTTGTTGCAGGCCAGCCTCCTTTGACGGCGCGGTGACGTCGATCATCCCGCCCAAGTATAGGCCACTTTTGGCCTAGCTTCGCCAGCTTGGTTAAGAAGCTTACCGCAAATGTGTGATGTCGCAAACGCACAGAACCATGTTTACGTATTTACATAAATACGTAAAAATATATACGTATAAAAACATAACGGACGTAGAGAGTTTGTACAATCCGCCGGAACGCCAACTCTGGCTAAAGGAGAAACATGGATGACGAGTTTCGCTCGCAAAGCTGAGATTACGGAGCGAAGCCAGGAAGACATCGACCTTCGACTTAAGGACGACCGAAGTCGCGCCATTGGCCAGCGGTTAATGAAGTGGACGCAGCAGAAAGAAGTCCCCGAAACACCCACCTTGGCTGAGCGTCTGGCCGACATTCATTTCTTTCCTGACGGCCTTCGATATGGATACGCCCTTCAGGGGACTCGTGACGGCAAGGTTTTCGGATCACACCAAGCTGTTTGGTTCCAGAGCGCCGAAGAAAGGGACGAAGCAGCTAGAGCCGCACTGGCCAGCAGCCGCAGCTACTACCTCAGGACCTACCGTTACCAAAACCAGCAGGACGGTAACACGCTCCGCAAGGAGACAGGGCAATAAACTTCGTCACCTACCTCCGCGTGTCCACCGAGCGCCAGGGCCAGAGCGGCCTGGGGCTGGAAGCGCAACGCGCGGCGGTAGCGGCGCACGTCCTGGGTCGGGGCGAGGTCGTGGCGGAATTTGTCGAAGTGGAAAGCGGCAAACGGTCGGATCGCCCGGAACTGGCGCGGGCGCTGGCAGAGGCGAAGCGAGCAGGGGCTGTGTTGCTCATTGCCAAGTTGGATCGTCTCGCCCGGAACGTCGCCTTCATCGCCAACCTTCTAGAAAGTGGTGTCGAGGTTACGGCGGCGGATATGCCAGAGGCGAACCGTTTTGTGCTGCACATCATGGCCGCAGTCGCAGAACAAGAGGCAGAGGCTATCTCAAAGCGCACTAAGGCGGCACTGGCGGCGGCAAAGGCCCGCGGGGTCAAGCTGGGGTGGTCTATCCCTGAGCGGGCTTATGAGCAGCGTCAGGCGGCACGGAAGGGGGCGGCGGTGAACAAGGCGCGGGCGTTTACTCATGCGGAGAATTTGTTGCCGGTGATCGAGCAGATCAGAGCAGGGGGGGCGTCCCTTCGCCAGGTCGCGGTGGAATTGAATGCGCGTGGGATCAAAACTGCACGTGGTGGCAAATGGTACGCAACCACGGTTCGGAATATTCTAACGATGGCATACGGTGCTGAGGAACGCGCAGCTTATGCGACGAGCATAACCAATGGGACCGGCTCAGCTGGAGCGCATTCTTGATAGGATATAGAGAGTATCTTTGAAGGTTTTTTTGTGGGTTTAGTATCAGCTTATATCTCGGGATAACCCACATATTATCCTTTACTTAATTGGGGATAGTGAAAGTCTCTTTCAAGAGACCCGGATTCATTTTTTTGGGGTCTGTATCGCTTTGGATACGCCTCAAATTCTAACCTCTAACCAAGGAGCAGAAGTTATGACTTCTCTCGAAGAACCCCTAGATACAGCTCGCGCCATTGGTCGCGTGATCCGAACCCGAGCCAATGCAATCAGCGACCTTGGGAACCAAATTGTTGAGCTTCCTGATCCGAATAAAGTAACTCCCGAAGAGTGGATAGTCCTGTCGGACGCTTTAATAAAGCTTTTGAAGGAGCTGCACGAGGAGATTGAAATCTTTGCGCAGAAAGCCAGCTACGCAACGTAGTGATCTACAAAAACTGACCACACCCAGCTTCCTCATCCGGGCGAAGCTGGGTGATCTCATCTGGAACAGTATTGCGCGGATCCTACCGGCATTCCTACTCTATCACCTCCGGCGGCAACATTTCCTCAACGGTCCCGGTGATCCGCGCCTTGCGGCCTACGCGGGGGCGTTGCAGCTCGGCATAGGCGGCTTTCCGGCCCTCAATGTCCTTCGCACCCCAGCCGATCATAACGCCGGTCACGCGCCGTCCAGTCTTCTCAGGTAGCACGGTCACGGTGAAGTCAGACAGGGCGTTCACCTCCAAAAGGGCGGGCTTAATCGCGTATTGGTTCAGGTTGCCATAGGTTTCGAGCTTCCCAGGTTCGACGCCTAAGAGTTCCCGAAAGTCATCCAGGGCGAACCGTTCGGTGAACACATGCTTGAGCCGCACACGCCGTGCCACGGCTTCATAGAGAGCCAGGGCATACTTCGAGGTGAAGGCCCGCAACACCTCCAGCTCTAGCTTGGCAAAGACGGTGGAATCTTTAAGCAGCAACGCCAACTCGGGCGGGATCGAGTATTTCAGGTTGCCGCGTTTTCGTTTTGGGTCTGACAGGTTGTTCCAGCCTAGGAGCTGCACACGGTCGGTTGATCCATCCGGCGCTGGATCGTCACCACGGTCGTCATTAGGGCTTCAATCGACTGCACAAGCCGATCATTGCTTTCATGCGTCTCTCTTAGGTCGGCAACCGCGATTTCAAAGCGCCTGCCCTCTGACGCCAGGTCTGGCCCAAAGGCATGGCGCAACAGCACATTGAACAAGCGCCGGTCTGCCAGCGTCAGCCTGGACGCGCCCTTAACCTCGATCAGCTCAGCAGGCTTCACCATCTCGCCCATGTTAGGGGCAATATCGAGCGTCCGCTTATTATTAGTTCTGGGGCGGGTCGATTCTGACAAAGCGTTTCCGTTAGTTAGCGATTCTCCCAAAGCTAAGATTAAACCCGTGCCAGAGGCAAGGTGTTGTGTCTCGATACGGACTGCGCACAAACCGCCCGATTCCTAAGCGATAACCGCCCCAAAACTAATAGATAACCGCCCCAAAACTAATCCGTCCTCGCCCGACCCCTAAGAGTTTGGCGGATTTATCTTTTTAGATCATCATATTACGCGCCCCGAAGTAAGAAGATTCTAGAAGAAAAAGAAGAAGGCTTAACAACCTTCAAAAACGCTCAAAAATTGCGCGCTTACGCAATTATGCGTATACGTAAAATCACGATAAACCTGAAAGGCAACAAGTGTGACACCCAAACTTTCGACATTCTAACCGTCTCTGAGTTTTGTGAAGCCGTTGGGATCAGCCGCAGCACCTGGCACAAGCTGAAACGCCAAGGAAAGCACCTGCTATCATCAATATCGGTGGTATCCAAAGAATACGCTGGGAAGCTGTCGAAAAGTGGCTTTCTGAAAATGATGAAGTGGTCCTATCATTTCGGACAGGTTTGCAGCGTTTCTAAGGTGTATCGGGTTTAGGTTTCATGCTGCTTTTAGCTCTTCCAAGCCTGCCCAATATGCGTCGTCTGGCGTCCGCCGATCAAGCCCGGAATGGGGCCGCTTGGTGTTGTAGAAGGCCATCCAGTCCTTAACGACGCGCCGCGCCTGGAAGCCGTCGGTGATTTCCTCAAGGTAGATGGCCTCTTGTTTCAGGCTTCGCCAGAGGCGCTCGATGAAGATG
>CBDDHW010000044.1:0-17451 GCA_965228575.1 Rhodospirillaceae bacterium
GAGGCTCTGCGTCTCGCCGACTCCGACGAAAACAAACCAAATGCCAATCGGCGAATGAGCGTAGGCATCTACTACTACTCCGGACCTGATCACAATGCAGATCAGGAGGCGGACGATGAAGACCCGTAAAGCCTCTCATTGGTTCGCCCTTATTGTCGTCGCGACAGTGCTCGGTGCTTGCGCCGGTGCTCCTGACGTCCTTCAGCCCAATGCGCAATTGCAATGTCGACCCGACCACAGTCGCGATGGTGCCAACATCGCCTTCGAGCGCGGGATGGGCGGCACGGGAATCTCAACTGAGAGAGGTTCAGGTGGTACCGGTGTTATGGCCCAGGACCGAGGGATGGGCGGAACCGGTATTGGGATTATCGGAACCATCACGGGCTTTGGAAGCATTTGCGTCAATGGTGTGAAAATCGCCTACACCCAAGAAACGCCCGTCATCGAGGATGGAACGCCCTCGAATGCAGAAAACTTGGCTCAAGGCCAAACCGTCGTTGTCTCTGCGATGGAAGCCGGTGGTCTCCTGTCGGCCACATCCATTTCTGTGTCCCATACCCTGAGAGGGCCTGTAACAGTAGCGCCTGAGTCCAATGGTGAGTTGACGGTTATGGGTGTGCCGATCGTCACCGCGTACGCAACTGGCATCAACGTTTCGGAGTTGAGCGTCGATGATGTTGTTACTGTGGATGGTCTACAGCGCGAAGACGGAACTGTTGATGCGACGCGTATCGTTGCCGCGCCGAGCAATAGCGGCGCATTTATCCGCGGCGTGGCAGAAGTAACAGAGGGTTCAGTGGCTGTTGGCGCGGTGCCGATATTGTTCACTGACAGCTCTGCCGCCGAGCCAGAAACGCTAAACCGTCAATGGGCTTACGCCGCCGGCGAATGGGTGGACGGCCAACTGAGAGTCGAGACTTTCACTGTAGGAGGCGACCTCAATACGGAAACAATGCAGCGTCTATCCATAGAAGGATACCTAATAGGCGCACCTAACGAGCCCTATAGGATTAGAGGTATTCCGCTCGCGGAGAGCTCTAATCAGCGGTTGAGCCGAACAACGCTTGACCAATTGTCACGAACACAGCGGGTTAACGTCGTAGGCCAAGTCGAGAACGATGGTGCGCTTCGCGTGCAAACGATAGTTGTGCCGGAGTATAGAAGTCCGTTGTTCGATGGCTCGATAGAGAACCAGGACGATTCTCAAGAAGTGTCGGGCGCTACGCGGACAGATACTCAAACTCGGGACCAGGTGCAATCTGAGCGCGGTACTTACCGAACCACTATTACACGAACTGATGCATTAACTACTGACGTTCTCGATGTTCGGAGCGATACATTGAGAAGCCGGCCGATCTCAGATGTACGTCCAACACCTCCCCGCGATACTCCACCCCGTTTGCCGCCGCCGCGGCCACCGCCGCCACCCAGGGTTCGCCGGTAACGTGTCTATTCATGTCAGATTCACAAGTTCTGGCAATTCTAGAATCCTTAGAGAGGTAACGGTGAATCAACTGATCTGTTGCGCAGGAGTATAGATTCCCTAGTACGTGGCATCGCTGTTCCGCAAGTCCAGGGTACATTCGCGCCTAGTTGCTATGCCAAGGGCTGGCCGCTACCATTTCCCCTGGGGGTATTCGCGTTGAGCGCAATAGGGCGAGACAACGCGCGGGGGATCAAGGCAAATGAAGCATTCCGTCTCTTTCGAGCCGCTTTCGAAAATGGTCGACGGCTCGCAAACGGGCATTCACATCCATGATCTAGTTGGAGATCTTGGTGAGGGGCCGACGCTTGGCATAAGCGGCGTCATTCACGGCGATGAAGTTACCGGCGCGCATATCATACTTGATTTATTTCGAGCCTTGAAAGATACGCGATTTCGCGGGCGCATACGGATGCTCCCGGTGTCTAACCCTCACGGTTTTGCGGCTGTCGAGCGATTTACGACCATCGATCGCGTGAATCTCAATCGTGTTTTCCCCGGAAATCCGAAAGGGACGTATAGTGAGCAACTCGCCGATCACATCATGCGCGTGTTTTTTAACACCGTCGATGTTTTGGTGGATTTACATTCGGGTACAGACCGTCCGACCGTGGATTACAGTTATATCTTTAATGATGAAGAGCTAGCGCGAAGTACAGGCGCGAAAATTCTCTATCGTCCCGAAAACGAGGGCCGGGCATTTGTGGGAACCAGCGCCGTTGCTGTTTTGGATCATGATACACCGGTGACGGTTATCGAGTTAGGCGGCGGCGTCATAGATCAAGCGCCCTACGCGAAACGTGGTGTCGAAGCGCTTTTTAATGTGATGCGCCATCTTGGCATGCTCGATGGGGAGGTTCAGCGCCGCGCCGATCAGATTGTCGTAAAAGACATTAAGCTCGTTCGTCCCACACAAGGCGGGTTCATTGAAACCGAGGCGCCGGCGCTGGGTGAACGTATCGCCGGTGGCGCCGTTCTTGGACGCATCATCAGTCCATATACCTTTGAAGAGTTAGAGGTCATGAACAATCCGGTGGATGACGGCATCATGATTCTCTCTCATCTAACCCGCAACATTATAGAGCCGGGAGACTACGCCTACATGGTCGGCGATCTTAAAGGCTCAGAATCTTGAATGGGTACGCCCGGCAGCCGGAGATTTATTCGTGACATTTAGTTTTGCCAAGTCGGAGCAACTGCACAAAACGTGCGGCGAGCTCATCCCTGCGGGAGTCAATTCAAACACTCGCGCGCGCGCACCCCATCCCATCTATTTCAAAAAAGCAGACGGCGCGATAGCAATCGACGCCGATGGTAACCAGTTCATTGATATTTTGATGGGCAATGGCGCGATATTGCTCGGGCACAATTGCCCAGAAGTTCAAGACGCTGTGCGAGAGGTGGTTGCGACTGGTTTAACCACCGGCGTTGAATCGGCAATGACCGTCGCGTTGGCTGAAAAGTTTTTGTCGATCGTCAAAACCATGGACATGGTACGCTTCACAAACACCGGCACCGAAGCGGCTATGCATGCGCTTCGTCTGGCGCGGTTTACAACGGGTCGAAAGAAGATCGCAAAGGTCGAAGGATCCTATCACGGTTGGGCGGACGAAGCCTTTATCAGTGTTTGGGCCGATTTGACAAAGGCCGGCGAAGTTGACGCCATACATCCATTATCTGGCTCGCCTGGCCAGCGCGACGACCTTGTTTCGGAAACATTGGTTCTACCTTTCAACGACATCGAAAACAGTGTGGCGGCGATCGAACGACACGCGGAAACCTTAGCCGCAGTGATTCTCGAGCCCATTCTCATCGACGTCGGGTTCATTCCAGCGACAACAGAATATCTCCAAGCGCTGCGCACGGTTTGCGACAAACACGAAATTGTCTTGATTTTCGACGAGCTTTTGACGGGCTTCAACGTTGCGCCGGGAGGCGCGCAAGAGCTTCTGGGAGTCGTTCCGGACCTCGCGACATACGGCAAGGCTCTGGGCAACGGCTATCCCATCGCCGCGCTCGCGGGCCGCAAGCAGTTTATGAGCAAACTCGCACCGGGGCAGGGGCCGGTTTTCGTGGGCACGTTTAACGGACATTCGATCTCGGTCGCGGCTTCACTTGCGTCGTTGACCTTACTCGCGGACGGACGTATCGGCGCGGCGGTCAACAAACGCGTTGAAACCCTTAAAGCGGCCTTCAGCGACAGCGCGCGAAAAATTGGTATCCCCGCGGTCATGCATGGGGGAGGGAGTCACTTCCAATGGTATTTCACCGATAGGGCCGTCACGGATTATCGCAGCGCGGCGACAACGAATGCCGCCGCCTACCGTGCCTTCGTGCAGTCTATTTTTGATCAGGGCGTGCTTTTTTTACCAAACCCGCTTTCGCACCATGCTCTGTCGGCCGCGCACGATGATGCGACAGTAGATCGTCTCATCGGAATATTTGAAACCGGCCTAAAGGCTGCGGCCACGAGCAAGGAGTAAAGCTATGAGCGCCGAAACCACTCAGACACCTGACTTTGCGGCGAGGCCATGGCTCGGGTTCTCAAACCGCGACCGCGTAGTTGTAATCGTGGCGCTCTTTTTTGTTTCGATGTCTGGGTATATGGACCGGTTCATTATGTCCATCCTTCAAGAACCTATTCGAGAGGAGTTTAATCTTTCCGATACTCAACTAGGTCTTATAACTGGTTTCGCTTTCGCCGCGTTGTATTCGGTGCTCGGCATTCCAATCGCGCGATTGGCGGACCGCAGCAACCGGCGTTATATCATCACTGCTGCACTGGTCGCATGGAGCGCTATGACGGCGTTGTGCGGCGTGGTGCAAAATTACATTCAGTTATTCCTTGCGCGTATTGGCGTGGGAGTCGGAGAAGCGGGATTATTGCCGCCCACCCACTCCCTTGTCGGTGATTATTTTCCACCGGAAGGTCGCTCAATAGCGTTCGCAGTTCTTACATTTGGCAATTCCGCCGGAACAGCACTCGGACTGATCGGCGGTGGATATATCGCTTTGGAATACGGGTGGCGTGCAGCTTTCATTGCTGCGGGATTACCGGGATTGCTGATGGCGTACTTCGTTCATCGCGCGATCAAGGAGCCGCGTGTCCTCTGGGGGTTTCCCGCTCGCTCGACAACAACTGAGAATGGAGATTCTTCTAACGCGATTCAAAGCTTCATTGTTGCGGTAGGCGAGCTTCTACGAAAACCCACGTATTTCCATCTTCTGATCGCCACTACGGTTTATTTTTTCGTCGTCGGCGGCGCGATCCTTTTTATTCCATCCCACATGATTCGCGCTCTAGACCTACCGATCGACCTAGTCGGTCGTTATTTCGGTCTAACAATAGCGTCTGCCGCTGCGGTGGGCGCACTCATTGGGGGACGTCTCGCGGATAAACTTTCCGAACTTGATCCGCGCTGGATGTTGAGGTTTCCGGCCATTGCGATGGTCGTCGTCTTTCCTCTTTTGTGTCTATTTTTGTTCCTCGATGATTATAGAATTGGGCTTGCCTTCTTTTTCGTGGCCTGGGCGATTTTGACTATTGGGTATATCCCAATTTTTGCAGCGGTCCAGGCGGTGGCGGGCGCAACCCGCCGGGCGACTGCCGTCGCTTTTCTTTTCGTCTCAACCACATTGATTGGCAATGGCATTGGTCCGGTGGCCACGGGCAAGATTAGTGATCTGCTCAAGCCTCAGTACGGTGACGAGTCTCTACGCTACAGTATGATGATCATTATGGTCCTGCTGCTCTGGTCGGCCTGGCACTTCTGGCGCGCGCGCCTCACGATCATGGACGACTTTGAAGACGGGCGGACTGCGGCGGGCGCGCAATAGTAATATTCCTCCCGGCAGCCGTTTGGCGAACGGAACACACTGAGTGTTAGGGAAACGGCGAATATGCGTATTTTGAGCAGAGTTGCCTTGGCCATTGTGGCAACTCTTCTAATAGCAACGATTTGGGTTTTTTACTCGACCGACTCTGCCATCGACCTCACGCGAGAGCGATCTCTGCAAATTCGAGCAGCAATGGCGGAAAAATCGGTTTCCGAAGACTCCTCAATTGTTGTCTACACCGGTGCAACGCTGATCGACGGCCTTGGCGGCGACCCCCTTGAAGATGCTGTCCTGGTCACTCGAAACGGCAAAATTGAAGCCGTGGGGAAGGGCATCGATATTCCTGAAGGCTCAGAGATTGTCGATGTCGAGGGCAAATGGATTGTTCCCGGCTTGATCGACGCCCATGTTCACTTCAGCACGTCTGGCCGCATTTATACCCGTCCGGGGTTTATTGACCTCACGCATCTCGTTTCTCAAGAAGAGGAGACGCAATGGATTAAGGACAACATGGCCACGACATTGCGCGGGTATCTGTGCTCGGGTGTGACCGGCACGGTGTCCATGGGAGGGCCGAGTTCGGAGATCGGCGTATTGGCCCTGGCCAATTCGATGGCCGACGCCCCGTCCGTGTTTGTTGCCCACGGGCCGACAGTCGTCCTTCCGCCGCCGATGGCCCGGAGCGTAATGGGCCTCAGTGACGGGGAGCTCACCTTAAAAGCCGCATATACTGAAGATCAGGCTCGTGAACTGGTGGAAGATGCCGTCGCCACGGAGGCTGATCTCGTCAAAACAGTTTACGACACGCTAGGCAGAAACTTCATGGAATGGCTGCAGGCGGACTATGTCAGAATTCACGAAATTATCGTTGAAGAAAGCAATGAGCACGGACTGAATGTCACCACCCATATCCATGCACTCGAACCAGGCAAAAGGGTGATGGAAGCGGGCATTAGCAGTATGCAGCATCTTCCATCTGACGCTTTGGTTGATGATGAGTTCATCACGCTTGCCCTGGACAATGACGTTATCGTTGTGCCGACACTGGCTTTAAGGGAGCGAGCGCTCGTAAACTCCTTTGACAAGCAATACAAGCTTCTGCCCATCGAAGAAAAATGCGGCAACCCGGAAATAATCGAGTCCTGGTTTGAAGTTGGGCTTGACGATATGCCCGATCTGCAAGGGGCTGGCGACAAAATGGGAACAGAAGGGACCCGTATCGCCCTTGAAAACTCTAAAACGCTTTATGAAGCGGGTGTAGCGGTTGGCGCCGGAACCGATGCTGGCCTCATGGGCATGATACATGGTGCATCAATGCATCTTGAGTTGCAGAGCATGAGTGAGATTGGCATGACGCCCGGTGATCTCATTGTTTCCGCGACACTGACAGCAGCCCGGGTGGCTGGAATTGAAAAGGAGTATGGGAGTCTTGAGGCAGGCAAGTATGCAGACTTCTTAATCTTGTCCGCCAACCCACTCGACAATATTGCCAATCTTCAAGAGATCGACGTCGTCGTGAAACATGGCCATCCCTTTACGCAGTCTGATTTGTTGCCGGCACCGTGACCAGAAAAATGGTGGGCCGATGGGGACCAATTTGGGCACTGGAATTTACTGATCACTCTTTACTAGACATCGGGTATGAGGTCGAAATCTCGCGGGGGTGCCAGACTTGTAAAACTGTGAACGAGGGTGTTCTTAATTCCTTTGGTAGTGGCATGAGCTTTAGATCATTGGTCATCACTTGATTGATAAGCTGTTCTGGAACCGTAATGAAGAGATCCGTCGGTGCGACAACAGTGATGGTTGTCAGAAAGTGACTGATTCTGAGTGCAATCTTTGAGCACTGGCGGACGTTTCAATGAAGAAGTGGAGTAACTATTTTTGCCGCGCGGGCATTACTTAACACGGTACAACCCCATGTAGTCGCCTAACGTCAAGGTGCTCTCATCCCCTAAAGATGTCCTTTCACACCAATTTAAACGTCTAGCCAATTGATTTTACCTGTTGAGTCAACAAATACAGAACTCATCAGTAGTTTCCTCCCGCATTCTTACTTGTAGTTACCCCGCGCATGACTGAGCAGTTCGAATGGGTCAAGTGGTTTAAACATGATCGCTGTGATATCGAGCGCGTTGATCGCTTTTCGTATCTTGTCAGTATCTATCTGCCCGGTAAAAAGCACACGCTTTGCCTCCGGATAAGTTCGCCTCACTTCCTCAAGGAATTCCACGCCGTCCATACCGGGCATTTCGAAGTCAGAGGCGACCATATCAATCCTTGGCTCTTTAGACATTAACTTGAGCGCCGACGTCGGCGAAACTGCTGGAATAACGTTGATTTCCCTCATTAAACGCCGCGCAAGCCCCAGCACCAAAGACCTATCATCATCTACGATAACGATGTTGCGCTTTCTAATTAACGATCTGCTTTGTGAATTGCTCATTAAATCTCTCCTCTTAAATGCAGCATTACTGTCCTCTATAAAACCGCCGAGCGTCACCCCCATTTAAGGGTAATCATGCCTATCTCGATGAAATAGAGTGATAGAAATCGTGAGGTCCCCAATCCGGAAAAGGAAGGAGCTAAAATATGAAGGGCGTTGTGTTTAGAGAGTTCTTAGATATGGTCGAAGATGCATATTCAGCGGACATGGTGGACGACATCATAGATGCTGCTCAATTGCCGTCTGGCGGCGCCTACACAACGGTGGGCACCTACGAACATACGGAAATGGCCAAGCTGGTCATTGAACTCAGCAAGAGAACCGACGCAAAGGTGCCCGACCTCTTGAAGATATATGGCAAGCATTTATTTACGCGTTTCTATGAAGGATACCCTCAATTTTTTGAGGGTATTAACGAGAGTTTTGGATTTCTCGAAACAATTGAATCGTTCATTCATGTGGAGGTTAAAAAACTTTACCCCGATGCCGAATTGCCTGAGTTTGAGACAACTGTAATATCGCCCGATCATATGCGCATGATTTACCGCTCTCCACGATGCCTTGGTGATTTTGCCGAAGGATTAATGGAAGGCTGCTTTGCGCATTTTCATGACACGGTTTTGGTTAACCGTAAGGATGAAAATGGCGGGCGGGTCGTCGAATTTGAACTGAAGAAACTTAGTGTCTGACGTCATGACATCACCTAACTCTGACCGCTTGCTGCGACGCGTGGACCGCGAAAAAAGGGCCCGAATTGAAGCCGAAAAATTACTCGAAGAGAAAAGCCTGTCCCTTTACGAAGCGAACCGGAAACTCGCTCAATCACATCTTGAACAAAAAGATACCGTAGAAGAATTAAAAGCTATTCTCGATAATTTCCCCCGCGGCATTCTAATTGTGGACACCAACGGCATTATCGAAACGATAAACTTCCGCGCTGTTCAAATGTTTGGGACAACCAATAAAATGGCAACGGGGCAAAACGTAAACATGCTGTTGCCGCACCTTTCAGACACCGTAGACCCCAGTCAAGTTGAGGCTGCAATTGATGCGGGGGACTTGCGTATTGAAGGACTTCGCGCCGACCAGGGCACATTCCCTGTTGAACTAGCGTTCACGTCCATCGGCGAAGGCGAGAGTAAGCGGGTCATATGGATGGTGCGTGACATTTCAGATCGTCTCGCCGCAGAAAAAGAGCGCCAAAGGCTTAGTGAGAAGCTGAGGCAAGCTCAGAAGCTTGAATCTCTTGGAACCCTCGCGGGCGGCATTGCCCACGAACTGAATACGCCGATTCAATTTGTTACAGACAATATGAATTTCTTGTCCGACACAGTGACTGATCTCATAAAAGCCGCAAATGAATTGGCAAAATTCGTTCCCGCAGAAAAGAAGGCTGAGGTCGGCGATAAATTCGATCTTGAATATATTGCCGACGAAGCGCCCCAAGCAATACAGCAATCCATCGAAGGCCTAAAGCGCATTGCGGATATAGTCTTGGCGGTGAAAAAATTCTCGCACCCCACGTCTTCTGGAAAAATTAAGAACGATCTCAATGATATTATTCGCACCACATCAACGGTTTCGAAGAATCAATGGAAGTATGTGGCCGAGCTTGATCTGAAACTGGACGAGAATTTGCCCAAGATCTTCGGTAATGCAGGCGAATTAAATCAAGTGTTTCTCAATCTGATCGTCAACGCGGCTCATGCCATTGAGGATGGAGGAAAGGAAAATTCACCCGGCCTCATCACGATAGAAACCAGGAAAAGGAACGCAGCCGTGGAATGCCGGATATCGGACAATGGAACCGGCATCCCTAAAGAGGTTATCGCCAAAGTGTTCGATCCGTTTTTCACGACCAAAGATCCCGGGCGTGGCACGGGCCAAGGACTGGCGATTGCTCACTCTATCGTAACGCAATCCCACAACGGTGAGATTTCTATAGAGTCTAAAACGGGGGAAGGTACCACCTTCATTCTCACGTTTCCGATAGAGGCTGACGAAACCCTCGTTCCTAAGACTCCCGATTGATCCCCGGGGAGGTCATCACCAGCTTGACGAGTTCAGCCTGCCGGTTGGTTCCCGTCTTTGCAAAAATTTGTTTCAGGTAAGATCGCGCTGTCGCGATCGTAATGCCACAAGACTCGGCGGCTTCGTCCATTGATTGTCCCTGGGCGATCACACTAACCAGGCGCGCTTCGGCAGGCGAAATATCAAGATGTTTTTCGAGCACGTGCGGCGGAGGCGGCGGGCGCCTTTCGGGATCGCTCACAAAAAGGGATGCCAAGGCGCTCCCCTCTTCCTCACCGCTCTTCATCGCAGCGTTAATTTTTATGGGCAAGACAACCACGGCCAAGGGCCTTTTGTCAGAGGGGCGAGACAGGGCTAATGCTGGGATATCAACGTCAGCAAGGCTACCGCATGCGGTTCGGACAAGACCATGAAGTGTGTTTGTTTCTTCAACCGAGCACGCACGACAAATTTCGCCAGAGCTCAGCATCAGACCGTCTTGTTCGGACAATAGAATACCGCCGATCCGGTTGGCAAAGCGAACGCGACAATTTGAGTCCGTGACGATGACCCCGACATTCAGATGATTCAGCGCGGCAATTCCAATGTGGCTCATATCGCCGTTTTGAATCAATTGAGAGGGCGCATCCTGCACGATTGGCCGATCGGCCAGAGCCTGCTCAATCCCTTCAATCAACAGGTCCGTGTCCGCCGGCTTGGTATAAAAGCGGAACACGGCCGCTTCATTGATAGCATCCATGGCCGTTTGAAGGTCCGCCGATCCGGTGAGCATGAGAAATCGGGACCGCGGTGAAGTGGCCCGCATGGTTTTGATCATGGCTAGGCCGGACATACCGGGCATCACCATATCTGCGATTACGACCGCTATGTCGCTTTGGCTCACAATCTCAATTGCTTCATTTGGATTATCGACAAAAAGCATGTCCCATAACCCGGCTTTATGTCGCAACCGGCGTTTTAGGCCCGCCAAAATACGGCGTTCATCATCGACGAACAGTATTTTATCCATGTTGTGCCCTGCCAACTCCACTGTCTGTCAAATTAGCTCGCCATTAGAATTATGATCATTACCCCTATATGGGGGTGAGAAGCACTAAGATATTGATACATTATTGCTATCACCGAAAACAAAAGAGACTAGGCAATGAATCAAGGCAAAGCGGCCATCCTGTTTGTCGACGACGAGGAAAATGTCCTCCTCGGCCTCAAACGCATGATGCGGCCAAAGCGCAAGGAATGGGACACACTTTTCGCGAATAGCGGAGACGAGGCTTTATCACTCCTGAAAGAGACGCATGTTGATGTTATCGTGACCGACATGAGAATGCCGGGCATGGATGGGGCTGAATTGCTCAATCGGGTTCAAGACGATTACCCCGAAACTATAAGGATCGTTCTTTCGGGCTTTGCAGAGAAAGAGGTGATTCTTAAGACGGTGGGTCCATCCCACCAGTATCTCGCAAAACCATGTAATCAAGACATTCTCATCAATACCATACAGCGCTCGTTGAAACTTCGTGCCTTGCTCTACGCTGATGCACTCCGAACTGTCGTGGCTGGCATGAAGCATGTTCCAGCGGTGCCGAAGATATTTCAAGCGATCCTAACAGAACTCGATGACCAATATGCATCCGCGGAAAGTTTGGCTGACTTAGTCTCACAGGATGTGAGCCTAACGGCTCATCTTATAAAGCTGACAAATTCCGCCTATTTTGGTCTGCCAATATCAGCCAGCACGCCAAAACAAGCTATTTCCTTTTTAGGATTTGAGAATGTAAAGGCTGTAGTGCTTTTGGGCGGCTTATTCGAACAGTTCAAGGGAAATGAAATGTCGCTTGGAATGCTAGAAACCCTCAACCGGCGCAGTACACAGTTGGGTGTCTTATCGCGCGCAATTGCGGAAGCCATCGGGCTTGCACCTGAAGAGCAGGAGCAAGCTTTTTGCGCCGGTTTGGTCGGACACATGGGCACGCTTTTACTAGCAGCGAATTGGCCGGAAAAATTCAGAGACGTTATCTCTCTAATTGAACAAAATAGCTATTCCATCAGTCGCGCTGAGCTCGAAGTATTTGGTACAACACATGGCGCATTGGGCGCATACCTACTGGGCCTATGGGGATTCAACGATTCCATAGTCGAGGCTGTCGCTTATCATCACTACCCAAACGAATGCTCAGATTCATCGCAAGGCGTTTTGCTGTCGATGCATGTTGCTCAACATCTGTTGCGGGTGAAGCGCAATGCATCGTTAGAGGAAACAAGCGTAAATCAATCCCTGGACAAGGATTATCTCGCAAAGGTTGGCAATAAGTCTAGCATGAAGCAATGGGAAATGGTTTACGAGGAAGTAAGCAAGGAATGGCCTGATGACTGAAAAATTACTTTTTATCGATGACGAGAAAAATGTATTGACGGCGATTCAGCGTCAACTTCGAAAGGATTTCGATATCGTGACGGCGATTGGTGGAGAGGAAGCTCTCGCCGCCGTTAGTTCAAGTGGGCCGTTTGCCGTTGCAATATGCGACATGCGCATGCCGGGCATGGACGGCGTCGCAACACTTAGGCAGATCGCGAAAAAATCACCTGACACGGTACGCATGATGCTGACAGGTAATGCCGACCAAGAAACCGCCGTTGAGGCCATCAACCAGGGTCAGATTTTTCGTTTTTTGAACAAGCCGTGCCCAGAAGATATTTTGCGGAATGCCCTGCACGATGCCCTGCGGCAACACGAACTGATAACGGCAGAGAAAACCCTGCTTCAGCATACCTTGGCAGGCAGCGTTAAAGTCCTAATGGACGTTCTGTCTCTTATCGACCCCATGGCTTTCGGTCAGGCCACGAGAATTCGTGAGTGGTCAAGACAACTAGCGCCGAAACTCGATCTCAAGAGCACTTGGGATCTCGATATGGCCGCTACATTTGTCCCCCTCGGACTTGTTGCCGTTCCACCCGACATTCTAGCGAAGCAGAGAAACGGTAAATCACTCACACAATCCGAAAGGGAAGTTCTCGATTCGGCCCCCGGAACCGGACGTCGTCTAATTTCAAACATTCCCCGGCTGAGCGGCGTCGCCGACATGGTTTACTATCAAAACAAAGCTTTTTCGGGTGATGGCTACCCTTTCGACGAGAACAAGGCCGGAAAGGATATTCCCTACGGTGCTCGTATTTTGAAGGTTCTAACTGATCTTTCAAAATTTACCTCTGGATCGCGTCCAACAGCCAAAGAGGTCGCAAAACTTCAAAGCCAAGCCGATCAGTACGACCCAAAGATTCTTGAGGCTGTATTTGATTTGTGGGGAGAGGCGTCCGCTGGAGTAGAAGCTCAGGGCGGCGTGAAAAAAGAAGTCACTCTCACTTTGCTTATGCCTGGTGATCGCTTGCTGTCTGACGTACATCTCAAGAACGGGAATCTACTCCTTTCGGCAGGAAATACCGTGACCAGCGCCCACATCGAGCGCATGCGGAGTTTGCACAAGCTGACAGGCATTGCTGAACCCATTAAAGTCGAAAGAGCGTAGTAGAAAGCTTAAATCGGCGCTTTAAAGGTGCTGCGCCGTTCTCCAAATCGCTGCGAATTCCCGAGGGTTAGAACTGGTTGAATTTGGCTCGACCACAGAAAGAATGAACCCTCACTCATACGTAACGTATGGGAAGTAAAAACACATACTGTGTGTTTTTTTGTTGACAATAAAACATAACGCGTGTTTTAAGGGGTTTATGAATGCACGACCCCTTAAAAACCCTGAACCACGGTATTTTGAAGGCCAGCTCGTTCTGACGGCGAAAGACATTGCTCAGGCGATTGCCTTCAAGAAAGATAAGCGCGGCTTTGCCAAAGCCTTGCGTCAGGTCAAGCACTGGACAGACAGCGGTTTGTTGCAAGCTATCACGACGCTGGACACGGGGAGCGGTACGGCACGGGAGTATACCGATGAGCCCACCGTGGTTATCGCCGCAATTCTGCAAGAGCTGGTCTTATTTGGGTGGACCATAGAGAAGCTCAGGCCGATCGCCGATCGCCTCTATGACGATTTCGAGAATGGAGACCCGCGCGATGTCTTGATGGCAGCGATGACGGGAGAGTTCCTAGGATACCTTTCTTTGGAGTTCGGCGTAGACACGCGCGGTCGTCTTAGCCTTGAAACTGTTCGTACGTTCAGCACCAGCCCGGATGAACCTCCCCTTGAGGACAGTATGCCTAAGGCGCGGAGTTCGTTGCTCCTCGATTTGCGAGCAATCGTAGACCGGATCACCTGGCCGGGCACCGAGGATCACTAGGTATCAGAAGCGCATGTCATATATGGCGCTTAGAGAGGTTTTATAGGGATGGCTTCTAAGTCAAAGAGAGCACGCAGAGTTAAACGAGCTGCAGCGCCGTCAAATGACAATGCACCTATAGGTGCGGCAAATGAAAACACATGGCCCGAAGCCTCAGAACCCCACGTATACGTGGGCACTAAAAAACATGGCTTCGTGGTTTCTACCAATTTGCCGGAGCGGATATCCCTGTTGGACTCTGAGCTGGTGCTTGTGCAGAAATACATGGGTACTTTTGTGAACTCGATTCTGGCCAACGATAACGAGACTAAATAGCTGAGATCAGGACGTACCAATATGCGCGCTGCTTTATACCTTCGTGTCTCGACTAAACGACAAGCGGAAAAAGACCTGTCAATTCCAGACCAGCGCAAGCAATTGGAAGCGTTTTGTCGGCAGCGCGACTGGACAGTGGCTGCTGAGTTTGTGGAAGCTGGTGCCAGCGGGACTTCCGATGAGCGCCGTCCGGCCTTCCAGTCCATGCTGGGAAGCGCGCTAGGGCCAGACAAACCCTTCGATGTGATAGTGGTTCATAGCTTCTCACGCTTCTTTAGGGACGCCTACAAGTTCGAATACCACCGCCGCAAGCTCGACAAATCTGGCGTTGGCGTAATCTCAATTACCCAGGAAGTGGGGGAAGACCCCATGGGTGAGATGGTCCGCCAAATCCTCACCCTCTTTGATGAATACCAGTCCAAGGAGAACGCCAAACATGTTCTCCGGGCCATGAATGAGAATGCCCGTCAGGGGTACTGGAATGGAGCCCGGCCACCGTTTGGCTATAAGACCATTGCCGTGGAAACCAAGGGCGATGCCATCAAGAAAAAGCTGGCTATTGAGCCTTCAGAAGCTGAGATCGTTAAGGCGATATTCCACCTCTTTCAGCACGGCGACGGGGCAACCGGACCCATGGGGGTAAGGAGTATCGTTACACACCTGAATGATAAAGGAACGGCCTATCGCAGGGGCGGTAAGTTTTACGCCAGCCTGGTCCATGGCATCCTGACCTGTACTACCTATAAGGGGGTGCACTACTTCAATAAGCGAAAGAAAGGCGGCAAAGCCAAGGATCGCTCTGAATGGATACCCCTAGAAACACCGGTCATTATTAAGCCCGCCACATTCGACCGCGTTCAAAGACAGCTCGCCAGTCGCGCGCCGTCGAAAACGCCGCCTCGTGAGGTCAATGGGCCAACGTTGCTTACAGGCTTGGCAAAGTGCTCAACCGGATCGGGCATGACCATACGTACAGGCAAAGGTGGGCGTTATCGCTATTACACCTGCGCCAAGCATATGAACCAAGGTGCGTGCGATTGCTCGCGCAAGTCCATTCCCATGGACACGTTGGACACAATTGTGCTGGAGCAGCTCGAGAGCCGCATCTTTGTGCCTGACCGATTGGAAGCAATGCTGACTGAGCTCATAGACAAGGCTCAATCAGAAGCGACGGATCACCGCGCACGTATACGTGAGCTGAATCACCAGGAACGCGAGATAACCGCTAAGCTGGACCGTCTATACGATGCGCTTTCAGAGGGAACCGTTAAACACACAGACGCATTCCAGGGAAAGGTTGAGCAGTTGGAAGCCCAACGGGAAGATATCATCCAGCGCAAGGGCCAGACCGCCGAGCGCTCAAAACTCCCAGCAAAGGTTCTAGCAAAGAGAAATCTGGAGCGCTTCACAAGGGAAATGCGAACAAGGCTTAGAGATGAGAACCCCGCGTTCCGCCGTGCTTATGTCAGGCAGTTTGTGGAGAAGGTTGAGGTCGCAGACACTGAAATCCGCATCACAGGCCCAAAAGCCGCCATTGCCAGCGCAATCACTGAACACCAAAAAGGCACCCCAAAAGGGGTGCCCAGTTTTGTTCGGGAATGGTGGGCGGTACTGGGATTGAACCAGTGACCCCACGCGTGTGAAGCGTGTGCTCTCCCGCTGAGCTAACCGCCCGACCGGCTCAAAGACGCACTGATCTAGCCGTCATTTGAGAAGGATGCCGGTCTTAAAACCCGCTTTAGGCGCTGTCAACCAGATGGCGAGACCGACCAGGAATGTCCAAATTGACCGCAAACCTTTGATCGGGTGACATATTTTTCATTGCTGGCGGGCACTTTCGCCGTAGGCGGGCCTTTATCGCGCCACGTTCGCATGCCATTTTCAGATCACACACCAATGAGGCCGGCCTACTTATGAACTCACGTCCGTCGACAGCAACTGCCACCGCCGCCATCGTTCTCGCCGCAGGTGAGGGCACGCGCATGAAATCTGCACACCCCAAAGTGATGCATGCGATCGGTGGGCGTCCCATGATTGATCATGTGCTGACGACTTTGGGCGAGGAGCGCATGTCTCCCATTGTCGTGGTTGTGGGCCCTGGTATGGATGACTTGAGCGCGGCGGTCGCACCGCACCGCGCGGTTGTTCAGCGCAAGCGTTTGGGTACGGCCCATGCGGTATTGCAGGCTAAAGATGCCCTGAAGAGTTTCAAAGGTGACATTTTGATTGTTTACGGCGACACGCCGTTCATCACCGGCGCGACGCTTCAGAAAATGAAAGCGGTGCGGCGCAAGAATAATCACGCGGTCGTCGTCCTCGGATTTCGCCCGGAGGACCCCGGCGCCTATGGCCGCCTAATCATCGGCGCCAACGGTCTTGAACGCATCGTGGAAGCCCGCGATGCAAGCGCGGAAGAACGCGAGGTGCGCGAATGCAACTCCGGAATTGTGCTGGTTGATGCAGCTAAACTCTGGACGTTGCTTGCCGAAGTAAAAAACGAAAACGCCAAGCGGGAATATTATCTCACAGATATTGTTGGTCTCGCGCGCAAAGCAGGGCTCACCTGCGGTGTTGTAACAGGAGAGAATGAAGAGCTTTTGGGAATCAACAGCCGAGCCGAGCTCGCCACCGCAGAAGCCATTTTGCAGGGGCGCTTGCGAGACCAGGCAATGGCCGAAGGCGCGACCCTGATAGATCCTGCGACGGTGTATTTCTCTGCAGATACCAAAATAGGGCGCGATGTAGAGATTGGCCCATTTACGGTGTTTGGACCCGGCGTAACGATTGATGACAACGTGCGCATTAAAGGACACTGCCATATCGAGGGCGCCCGTATTTCCAATGGCGCAATCGTCGGCCCTTATGCGCGCCTGCGTCCGGGCGCAAACATCGGCCCTGAAGCTCACGTCGGTAATTTTGTTGAAGTTAAGAACGCGACCTTGGACAAAGGCGCAAAAGCAAATCACCTGACGTATATTGGCGATGCGCGCATCGGTGAGAAAGCGAATGTTGGCGCGGGCACCATTACCGCGAACTATGATGGCTTTGGAAAGCA
>CBDDHW010000045.1:0-96778 GCA_965228575.1 Rhodospirillaceae bacterium
ATGGACAGTGCGCGCTGGCACAGGATTGGAAGTAGCGTCTTTAACAGAGAATGGTTCCTCACGTACGTCATACCTTGCTTCTCTTCCTCTCCTGGCTACCTTTGACACGCGGAGCGATATCTTGGATCCAACGTCTGGGTGGAAAGTGTCTCTTGGCACTACACCCTATGTCGGTGCATTCGACGGATCTGTTGCCTTTTTAGTTTCTGAAGTGGAGGGGAACGCCTACGTCCCGATTGATGATGGTAGGCGCTTCGTGTTCGCTGCGCGTGCATCAGTTGGGAATCTTGTTGGTTCGCCTACTGACCAAGTGCCTGCAAATCGACGTTTTTACGCAGGCGGTGGCGGCTCTATTCGTGGCTTTGGATATCAATTAGTAGGCCCTTTAGATATCGAGGGCGAGCCAATTGGCGGACGATCTCTAATTGAGGCTGCGGCCGAATTTAGGATTCGGGCGAGCGGTACAATCGGAGTGGTGCCGTTCTTCGACGCCGGATTGGTCTCAACGTCTGCGATTCCTGGCGACGGTGGGACGTTGAGGACAGCTGCAGGTATAGGTGGGCGATACTATACGGCTGTCGGACCGCTGCGAGGTCGATATTGCCTTTCCACTTAATAAGCGCTCAGGCGTCGACAAGGGCTTTCAATTTTACATCAGCTTTGGTCAGGCATTTTAGAGATGACTCAATTGCTGGCCACATGGAGGAAAAAGATCAAAACGGCGCCCCGCCTCGTGCGTGTGGTGGGGTTGGCTCTCTCTGATTTTCATTTCAGCGTTCGTTGCTGTCGCTATTGTTGCATCGAGTCCAAATGGGCGCGCGTTTCTTATATCAACCGCGATTGAGCATATAGGCCGATCATTTAATCAGGATATCGCGTTCACTCAAAATATGAGCTCTTCGTTCTCGAGGATAGATTTATCTGATGTATCGATAGCCGACTCCCAGGGTGTTTGGCTGACAATCGACGAGTTAAAGGTTCAGCTTCGACTCAGTTCATTCCTGCGCGGACATATTCAATTTGATTTCATTGATATGAATGTCGTCGAGTTAAGCCGGTTTCCTGAAATACCAAGTCAAAGTGATGCGCAGCGGCAATTTTCACTCCCGACATCGGGTCAATTGTACGAATCGCTTCAAGCAATGGAGCTCGAAACAGGTTCAGTTAATTCACTCCGACTGGGCACTGCAATTTTGGGACGACCCACCGATATTGGAATTCAAGCATCACTAACGACGGGAGATAATGCTCAAACTATTGATGCGCGGCTTGAGTTAGTTGACAACATCGAGCCAAATTCCGCCCTGGTTTTGTTGCGCGCCTCTTCGCGCGACATCAACTTTCAAGCGTCGGGGCAGGCCGCGGGATTTTCCGCTCAAGGCGCGATAAGCGCGGATGAATCCGGTGCTCTTTCAGGCAGGGCCCGCCTAGCTTGCGAAACACAGCCGTGTATCACATGGCAAGGCGGTGGAATTGACGACGGCAATGTGTCGCTGGCGTTTGCTGGAACATATGCAAAACCTGTTGTCGATGCGCAATTTACCTTAACCGAACTGATTGAGGGCAAGCGAACACTTGCGCAAATCCACGGTGTCATGAACCTCACATATCTTGCATCTGAAATCGGCATCATCGCTGTTAAGTCACGCGGCCGCATAGACGGGGTCGTCTCCGCAATTCCTGAGATTTCGGCTTATGCTTCCGATAGTGGAGAATGGAGCTTAGAGGCAATTGTGCGAGATGACGCCATTGATGTCACTGGCGCTACTTTGACCTCAGGAGATGTTAGCGTCGATATATCCAGCGTTGTACGGCCCACCGTTCTTTCTTCGCTACTTGCTGAAATTTCCATTCAGGACGGAGGTCGATTGCTCGGGCTAGATGACCCGCAATCCGTTTTTAAGGCTAAATTTGACTCGGATAACGTTGGTGGGCTGGACGATTTTCAAGGCCATATAGAAATCAGCTTAGAAGGAATTGATTCAATAAGTCCGCAAGTTGATGAGGTGATCCGCGCCACTGCCAATGTTGTGTCAGATCGCGAGACTATAGTCATCAGGGACTTAAAGGCGTTTTTCTCTGGTCTTCGCTTTCAGGGAGACAGCACCTGGGGCAAATCCCCTGCGGGGCTAGATCATTCGTCCACGCGCGTTTCTATTGAAACATCACGCGAAGATTTTTCGAGTATTTTTCCGGAGTCTGTTGAAGGCGAGCTCAATGTCGATGGTTCTCTTTCCGCATTAGTGATTGGATTTGCAGTTCATGCGCCCAGAGTTTTGCAAGGGCAAGCCTCCGTTGCTGATATTTCCCTATCGGGAACGGCGAGAGGAAACGTCGAGGATCGCAGAGTCTCAGGAGAATGGACCGGCACCGGACAGTTATTTGGTGACGATGAGCTCTCAGCAGCATCGCAATTCATACTCACTGATACTGGCGGATCGCTCAATGCAATTAGGTTTTCCTCTAACGCCTTTGAGATGGATGGAGGTCTCGAATTCGATTTTGATGGATATGCTACGGGAGATGTATCTGGTCGTTTTTCGGCATTGGAGCCATTGGGACGGGCGATCGGAATAGAAGCTTACGGAGATGCTGATTTCGAAGCATTAGTCGGAACGTCCGCCGGACGTGTATCGGTGACGGCAAATTTGCAATCAAATGCGATATCAGTACCAGGTGTTTCGGCAACGTTTTTGACCGCACAAGCGACAGTTGACGATGTGCTAGGTGCCGCTAATTTCGATGTCCAGATTGAAGCCCAAGCAGCTCAATTCGCAGGGCGTGTGGCAAACGCGTTTACTGCCCGATCAAATGGAACATTTGATCGCTTTTCGGTTGAAGTGGCGACGTCAGGTAAAGAATTTTCGTCTTTGAATTTGGATATGGCAGCAGACGTTCTCTTGTCCGAGGGCGCGGAAGTGTCGATACGGCGCTTTATCACCAGCGATGGAGTTTATAAGGCGGAATTACTAGACTCGACACGGCTGGTCGTGTCTGAAAACCGGTGGTTCCTTGAGCCAACCTCACTTAATTTTGCAGAAGGTACCGTTGAGGCCTCTTACGATTGGAATCGTGCAGATGGCACGATTTCTGCTGATCTGACAGCAACAGATATGTCGACTGACATTCTCATGGGCGAGCCGCGTGATTTTACCTCTGGGGTGATGGACGTCCATGTGTCTTTGTCCGGTCTTGATGAGTCAGCAGATATCGAACTGGTTGCGAGTGGGGAATTTCCGCCTCCGACCGATAGCGACGCCGATCCGATTCAAATGGAGTTGGTGCTCAATGCCCATGACGGTTTCGCTGTTGCGTCGGGCACAGCGTCGGGTTTTCCAGGAGATCCGGCTCAGCTGACCGCGCAATTCCCCCTAACACTTGATGTAAGAAATCGTCGTTTGGAAGCCGATGTCGATGCACCGGTGAGTGGAGCATTAAATTGGTCCGGCAACTTAGCTTCCGTGCTGCGGTTGTTCCCGATAGACGACCATATCCTAGATGGAGCAGCGCAACTCGATGTAGCGGTCACCGGAAGTTTGGCTGATCCACAATTTACAGGAGGAGTTCGCGTTGCCGAGGGCACGTATGACTACCTTCCAGGCGGGACCACGATACGCAATTTGACAGCGGATATCTTCGCACAAAGTGCGGATGATTTTTCGTTTTCGCTCTCTGCAACCGATGTGCGTAATGGAACGCTCAACGCCTCTGGAGCCATTTACCAAAATGATGAGAGCGCAAGTTGGATTGCAGATATCTCAGCTGATGTCGATCGATTGGGTTTCGTCAACCGCGATGACGTCACGGCGAGTGCGACAGGTGCACTTAGTTATAAAGGCCCGGTAAGAAGCGGAACATTGGGCGGCGAGCTACGAGTTGTTCGTTCAACAGCACGCTTGGACGCATCATATCGGCCCGATGTACCCCTATTGCGTTCACCGTCCGCTCGAGGCTTACAAGACGCACAAGGGGATTCTTCTCCAATAAAATTGAACCTCGGACTAGAGATCAATGATTTGCTACGCGTGGAAGGCCGTGGGCTTGAATCGTTGTGGCGTGGTCAGCTGCGCGTCGAGGGTGACATTCTGCGCCCAAGACTTGTTGGCGCCATGGTGCTTGATCGCGGAACATTTACGTTTCTTGGACAGACCTTCGTTCTCAACTCGGGCAGGGTTAATTTTACCGGAGGAAGGTCTATCGATCCCGAGCTTGCTGTTACAGCTGAGCGTCAAACAGAAGACATTTCGGCTATTGTGTCGATTACCGGAAGAGCGAGTAAACCGACAATCACATTGTCGTCGCGGCCACCTTTGCCTCAGGACGAAGTACTCTCCCGCCTTCTTTTTCGCAAGGGATCCGGGCAACTTGGTCCCCTGGAATCCGTTCAACTCGCTAGCGCTGTTACAGAGCTCTCTGGCCTGTCCGACGGTGGATTTAATGGCGTGTTGAGACGCACGTTTGGCTTGGATGTGGTTAGCGTCGGTGGAGAAGATGGGGATTCGCTTGTTGTCGGTGAACAGATCGGAAGAAACATCTATGTTGCCGTCGAGCAGAATCTGACGGATAACAGTCGCAAGTTTGTTGTTGAATGGCGTTTTCTGCCCTCTGTGTCTTTGAAATCGACGGCGAGCGATGAAACTGGTGCTGATCTAGGCATACTTTGGCGGCGAGATTATTGAGACATTAAGTGAGTTTTCTATGAGAATATTTTGTGCGTTAGTGTTGGCTGTCCTTGGCACGAATATAGCGTCTGCTGAGACGACTACGTTTAGAGCAGAGGCCGAGGGGGATACCATAAAAATATTTAGCCAGTCAGACGAAGAAAAAATCTGTACGGCTTGGGTTTATTTTTCGTTTATATATGAAGGCGAGCGGCATCACACTTTTACAACCTGCCCCGATCGAAAAATTGCCATCTCCGACGACAAGGAAATTTGCAGGGTTACAAACGCAGAGATTGTAGAGCCCAAATTGGAAAGCGCCGTTGAATTTGAGTGCGAAGAATAACGTGGCGTTTAACAGCGCGAATACACTGGCCGAGTCATCAATCTCTAAAAACAACCGTTTTGTTCTCGTTGAGCAACACGCGTCCCTCCAGGTGCCACGCCACTGCCCGCGATAGAACGCGACGTTCTATATCCCTGCCTTTTTGCGCCAACGTTTTGGGTGTGTCCTTGTGTCCTGCCCGCTCAACGTCTTGTTCAATGATGGGACCGTCATCGAGAGTTGCTGTGACATAATGCGCGGTGGCACCTATTAATTTTACACCGCGTGCATGAGCTTGGTGGTACGGCTTAGCACCCTTAAAACCCGGTAAAAATGAATGATGAATGTTGATGCAGCGACCTGCCAGCTTTGATGCGAGGCTGTCAGACAAGATTTGCATATAACGCGCCAACACAACTAAATCCACGTTTTGTGCAGATACGATTTTCCATATCTCATCTTCCTGCGCCGTGCGCGTGTCAGATTCCACCGGAAGATGGTGAAAGGGAATGTCTCCAAATTCATGGTGCTGAAATGTCTCGCGGGGATGGTTGGATACAATCCCGGCAATATCCATTTTGAGCTCGCCCGTTCGCCACCGATAAAGTAGGTCTGCTAGGCAATGGTCCGCTTTTGATACCAGAATGAGAACACGCTGTCGGTTCGCCAGGTCTTTGACATCCCAGTGCATCGCAAATTTCGAGCCCACGGGCTCGAATTTTTGGACAAAAGCATCTAGGCCATGCTGCCCAACAAATTGAAAGCCGATTCGAGCGAAGAAAATGTCGGTTTCCTCATCGTCGTATTGGTGCGCTTCACGAATGTCGGCCCCGCTCGCAAAAAGCGTGGACGCGACAGATGCGACAATGCCCGGCTTGTTGGGGCAAGAGAGCGTTAATACGTAGTAATTTGAGGACATTTACTCGTTCTCGCGTCAGCACATGGGGACACCACACGCTCTTAACACATTCTGTTCACGCCCGGCAGCGTCTTCATTCTCGACCCTCTTGACCCCTTGGTAAATCTGCTTACTTTCCCTGCTCGCATACAATTTGAGGGCAAAAATGGACAAATCTAAACTTCATCCCGAAACTCTAGCTTTACATGGCGGTTGGCGTGCTGACCCCAATACCGGCGCTGTGGCCGTGCCGATCTCTCAAACGACGTCATACCAGTTTAGGGATACGGAGCACGCCGCAAATTTGTTTGCGCTCAAAGAGCTGGGAAACATTTACACCCGGATAATGAACCCCACTCAGGATGCCCTCGAACAGCGCCTTGCGTCGATGGAAGGTGGCGTGGCCGCCCTGGCTCTAGCGTCGGGTCAAGCAGCCAGCACCTATTCCATTCTCAATTTAGCGAGCGCCGGTGACAATATCGTCACCTCCACAGACCTCTACGGCGGTACGTGGAATCTTTTCGCTAATACGCTGAAGCAGATCGGAATTGAGGCTCGATTTGTCGATCCTGCGGACCCCGAGGGATTTGCGCGCGCGACCGATGACAAAACCCGGTGCTACTACGCTGAAACCCTGCCCAATCCGAAACTGGAAGTATTTCCTATAAAAGAAGTCGCGGACGTCGGGCGTAAGTTAGGCGTTCCTCTCATCGTCGATAACACTGCTGCACCCATGATTTGTCGCCCTATTGAGAGCGGCGCGGCGGTAGTCATGTATTCGGCAACGAAGTATTTGGGTGGTCACGGTACGACCATTGGCGGAGTTGTTATCGATGGAGGTAACTTTGACTGGGGAGCAAATGCCGAGCGCTTTCCACTCTTAAATACACCGGACCCAAGTTATCACGGCGCTGTTTGGACCGAGGCTGTGAAACCTCTTGGTCCCATTGCGTATATCCTGCGTATGCGGGTGACATTGTTGCGCGACATCGGTGCGGCGATTAGCCCTTTCAGTGCATTTCAGCTCATACAGGGAGTTGAAACTTTACCCCTTCGTATGCGCCGTCATTGTGAAAATGCAGCATTGATCGCACGCGCACTAAATGAAAACCCAAAGGTCACACGTGTGATTTATCCTGGTCTCATGGATGGCGAGGCCCGTAAGCGTGCGGACGCAGCGTTAGAAAAGGATATGTATGGAGCGCTCATCGGGTTCGAGCTGAAAGACGGTATGGAAGCCGGTCAACGCTTTATCAATGCCCTCGAGCTCTTGTATCACGTTGCAAACATTGGCGATGCGCGTTCGCTCGCGATACATCCGGCGTCTACTACCCACTCCCAACTCTCGCAGGAAGATCAAGCGGCGAGTGGTGTAACACCTGGATATGTTCGGCTTTCCATTGGGCTAGAGCACGTGGACGACATTCTTGCCGACATCAATCAGGCGCTCGAAAAAGCGTGATTATTTAACTGCGCGACCAGCTGTTTTTTAAAAATCGGCGGCAAGACGCACGGTGTACCGCCGCGCGGGGAGCGTCGAGTAAATTCCTGACGCGCCGCCTACAGTCCATATAAAGGCATTGGTGACATTTTGGACATCGAAGCGTAGCGCCGCGGACGTGTCGTAAAGCGTGAAATTATAACGCGCGCCCAAATCCACAGTTGTCGCGGACTGAATCCTTACGGTGTTGAGTCGATTTGCGTAGTGTGAATCTTCATGATTGACCTGAGCATTTAGGGAAAAGCCTCGCCACGCAGCCGGTCCGTAATCGACGTTCAACCGTCCGACCACAGGCGTTCGCCCGGGCGGCACATTCCCAATCAACCCTTGGTCAACCGTTGTTCCCGAAACACGTGCCCGCAGAAGCATCGCTCCTGCGATCATTTTGAGACCCTCGATGGGTTGGCCGGACAACGACACCTCGATGCCTCTGTGAGTCAGCGAGCCTACCCGGGAAAAAAGGTTGGTTGCGTCGCGATCAAAGTACGGCTTGCTGACCTCAAATACGCCAGCCACCAGTGTAATGTCTGGCGTGATTTTGTAGCGAAGCCCGGCATCGATTTGCTCGGTTATACTGGCGGGCAAGGCCTCACCGGGATTAGAAGCGTTCTCAGGCGCGATTCCTGATTCTTCAAGCCCGCGTGTGTAGCTCGCATAAAGGCTGATGGAGCTTGTTAGATGCGCGGCGATACTTCCGTTGTATAGCCACGGGTTATTCTCAGAAATAGCGGTAGGTAACGTCGGATGTACAACAGTGCGGCGATAGTAAGATTTTTGGAGTCCGGCACTAACCTCACCGACGCCCGGCCAGTTGGTGACAAAGCTGGCCCCGACTGTACCTTGGCGAACAGTATCTCTACTCTGTGGTCCAGGCGAAAATGTAGGCTCAGGAAATATGGTGGGAACGCCGATGGTCGCTGTTCCCAATGAGATTGTGTCGGTGCCGCCAAATGTTCTGCGAACTAGCCGGCCCTTTGCCGAAAAATGGAATGTGTGCCGCCGCGGGCCTTCAGCATAAGCTCCGGACGCGCGCGCTTCACCGGAGTAAGAGCGTAAGAGTGGAGGAAGAGCTTCTCGGGCAAGTACCTCTGCAGTTCCGTCCGGTTGAGTATCTCTAAAGAAAAGGGCGGAGTCCGACGTCAAATTGTTGGATGAACGAAAGATGCCGGCCTGCAAACGCCAGTTACTCTGAACTATGGTTCGCGCGATCACGCCAAAATTTTTCTGTATGCGGCTTCGGCGTTCTGCCCAAGGTTGACCGTAAAATACGTTTCGATTGATTTTGGGCGGTAAGAATTCTCCCCCGACCAATACGAGCGGTTTGGATTCGGAGTCGTATCCTTTGCTTCTTTGATAGAAGCCAATGACTTCGGTGTTGTCCTGTGGGGTTAAATGCATCAGCACTGAAAAATCATGGGCGTAAAACGAACTGCGCCAATCTTGCTCGGTTTGTTTAGCGCCGACACTGATGACTGTGCCGAGCTTTCCTTCGATGATCGGTGAGTCGAAATCGGCCTGACCGCCAATTGTTCGATAAGGCCCATAGACCCCGCTGACACTGATAATGGTTTCCTCCCCGGGTAGCCGTAGGCGGATATCAGCAATTCCGGTTGGTGCGGGAAACGGGTAGGACTGGGCGCTCAGTCCAACGCGGATTGTGGTGCTTTCGCTGAGATAGCTGCCGAAGCCGAAGCCAAAGGATTGCTGGTCATAAAACAAACCTTCAATACGCATATTGCCCGCATCTTTGGGGCTAAATCCGCGAGCTTCGTTTTGGCTGTAGAGCCCGACGCTGTCGTCGCCAACCGATGAGCCAAAGGCATCTTCGGCGCTGGTGACCACATTCTCGGTAGCACGCTGGGCGTTTGCTGAATTTCCAAGAATAGAGAGAACGAGGATTAGGGTTGCGGCACTAGAGAGCCGAGTGTTTTTCTTCATCATTTCCGAGGAGTAACGTGAGTTTTCAAAGATATTACTTCAACCGCTTTAACTTTCTCATAGGCCTAGACGGCCATTTAGAGCAAATATTATGAGGCGAATATACGAGGCGATTCGCGCGCCGTATAGAGTCGATAAATCTAACAATCCGAGATATGGCGCTAAGGGCTAAATACATGCTCGAATAGACCCTAGACCGGTGAGGGAGACGCTCAATAATGGCCAAAGTCGCGGTAATTCAAACGCCACCAGCTTTGTTAGACCAGGCGAAAACCATGGAAAAGGCCGTGAAAGCCGTGGAGGAAGCTGCGGGTGAAGGCGCGTCCCTGGTCGTTTTTCCAGAAACCTATATCCCGGGATACCCCTTTTGGGCGTGGCGCTTGAAACCTGAAGGCGACATTAAGTTATCAAACGAGATTCATGCGCGCCTTCGAGACAATGCAATTGATATGGAGCGTGATGACCTTCAACCCATAAAGGAGGCCGCCTCGAAACATAACGTGACTATTGTTGTCGGGTTTAACGAGCTTGATAGCCAGTATAGCGGAACCACTTTGTTCAATAGCGTTGCGGTCATAGGTGCTGACGGCACCATCTTAAACCGTCACCGCAAATTGATGCCGACAAACCCAGAGCGCATGGTCTGGGGCATGGGTGATGCATCCGGTTTGCGGGTCGTTGATACGCCTGTAGGTCGGTTGGGTGCGCTGATATGTTGGGAAAACTATATGCCGCTGGCGCGTTACGCACTTTATGCGCAGAACATCGAAATTTACGTTGCGCCCACCTGGGACACCGGGGATAGCTGGATCGCAACCATGCAACATATCGCCAAAGAAGCGGGGTGTTGGGTGATTGGAACGTCCACGGCCATGCAGGGCAAGGACATTCCCGAAGATTTTCCTGGCCGGCAAACGCTCTTTGAGTCCGAAGAGTGGATCAATGACGGCAATGCTGTTGTTGTCAAGCCAATGGGCCAAATTGCTGCTGGGCCATTAAATCGAGAAAAACGTATTCTTTACACAGAAATTGATTCTGTCAGAGCGCTCCGGGCGCGCCGCACCCTCGATACCTGTGGTCATTACTCCAGACCCGACATCTTCTCGTTTGAAGTCGACCGGACGGTGCGCGCGCCCGTGAATTTCCGAGATTGAAATCAGAAGTCGAATGCAACCCGTGCCGAGTATCGGCGCGGTGCGATGGGCTCAAATTGCCCGGATGACCCTTGAACGGTCCATACATAAGCGTCGGTAATGTTTTCAGCATCAAATCGTATGGATCCTGACGAGTTAAATATATTGAAGTCGTAACGCAAACCGATATCAATTGTCACAGAGGAGCCGACTTTGAACGTGTTCAATCTGTCGGCGAATTGCGCCTTATCGAATCTGATGCCGGTGTTGACCGAGAATCCGCGCCACGCATCTGGGCCGTAGTCGACATCCAGCCGTGCAATAACGGGAACCCGGCCAGGCGGGACTTCGCCGATGAATCCTTGAACCACATTTTCTCCAGAAACTCGCGCCTGTAAGAACATGGCGCCGGTCACAATATTGAGACCTTCGAGCGGCTCCCCTGATAGAGAAACCTCAATCCCTCGATGACGCAATGAACCTACCCGGGTAAATAAATTGGTGAGGTCCTGATCGAAGAACGGCTTGCTGATTTCAAAAACGCCAGTGATTAAGGTCAAATCGGGTGTGATCTGGTAACGAAGTCCCGCGTCAATTTGTTCGGTAAGGCTTGCTGGTAAGGCTTCGCCTGGGTTCGATGCGTTCTCTGGCGCTATTCCTGATTCCTCAAGGCCGCGTGTGTACGCGCCGTAGAATGTCAAGGCATCGCTGAAATATGCTGCGAAGCTCGCGTTATAGAGCCAAGGGTTTGTGTCAGATATTTCGAGCGGTGCGGCGGGCGCAATGACTTTCCGTTGGTAATAGGTTTTTTGCACGCCGCCGCTAATTTTCCCAATCTTCGGCCAAAGGACGGAATAGCCAACGCCGAGCGTTCCTTCGCGCACCTTATCGATGCTTTGCGGTCCGAGATTAAATGTTGGTTCCTCAAACGTAACCGCTACGCCAATAGGCGCCGTACCAAATGAAACGCTGTCTTCGCCGCCGAAGCTCTTTTCTACAAGGCGTCCCCGTCCGGAAATATTTATCGTATGTTGCCGCGGGCCTTCGACATAGACACCGGTTGCGCGCACTTCGCCCGAGTAGGAGCCGAGTTTAGGTGGCGGCCGTTTTCTGATCACAACATCGGCTGTGCCGTCGGGTTGAGTGTTGCGATATAAAACAGAGAAATCTGACTCAAGCCCGTTGTAAGACCGAAATACACCAGCCTGAAAGCGCCAGTTGCTGGACACCATTCCCCTTGCGATCAGACCGAAGTCTCTTTGCGTGCGGCTTTCGCGTTGCGCCCAGTCCTGCCCAAAGAAAACGCTCCGATCAATTTTTGGAGGTTCGAATGCGCCTGCTGTGAAAATCAGAGGCTTGAGTTCTGAATTGAACCCCTTTTCTTGCTGAATGAAGGTGATGACTTCAGCGTTTTCGAACGGCGTCCAATGCATTAATGCTGAGAAGGCGAATTCGGTAAATATACCGCGAAAATCTAACTCGTTCTGTTCAACCCCGATGCTCAAGACGGTGCCGAGCTTTCCATCGATGAGGGGTGTATCGAGATCGACCTGACCACCATAAGAAGAGCCGTAGGGACCATACTCCGCACGGACACTCGTAATTGTTTTGTCGCCAGGAAGCCGCAGTCGAATATCGGCGATTCCGGTGGGTGCAGGAAACGGGTCGGCCTGGGCAGCAAGCCCTACTTGGATGACTGTGCTTTTGCTTAGCTGACTACCAAAGCCAAAAAATCTTTGCTGATCATAGAAGAGGCCCTCCAGTCGCATGTTCCCTGCGTCTTTGGGACTAAATCCGCGGGCCTCGTCAGAGCTGTAAAGGCCGACATCGTCATCACCAATAGATGCGCCAAACGCATCCTGGGCGCTGGAAACAACGTTTTCGGATGCGCGTTGGGCGTCCGCGGTTCTTGGCACCGCCGCGATTAGGATTACGGCGACCACGCACGTCAATTGGATAGAGATTTGGCGAAATCTTTGTGGGCTCGTCATTTTTTGTACCAGTGCAATGTCGGTGAAACAGGCGTAGCCCACATGTTGCATCGAGCTGTTTCGGCGCGACTCAAACAAGCTGGCGTTTATTAGGTGATTAGCACCGTATAGTTGCAGTGCGTCAAATCACAAGAGTTGGAGGTCGGTGTTAAATCTAAAAAATCGGTAATGTTCGCCCACCCGCTGGCTATGCTGGTTCTTCGCCTACGGAGCGGGTGGCTCGTTTTCTTTGATCCACTCTAAGAGGCTTGTCAGTTTCTCAGACGCTTCATGTTGTCGTGCCTGGAGCCAACTCTCCCAATCGGCTGGCGACCAGTCATCTGGCTTTTGCACTTGTTTCAATTCCAATTGATATTTTTCGTACTCTTTTAAGAAGTACGGTTCTGCCACGTCAGATGTGATCCATCGATCGTCGCGCCAAAACTGATAGTCTACGGTGGTCCATGAGCACACCAATGACGTCACATTATTGACAATGTGCACATCTTGCGAAGGAACATGGGCAATTACATAAATTGGCGGCCGCGCGGGTTGGGTGGCGGTGTCATAAGATAAAGGAATGTCGGGCAAAGCCGCCCGGCGACGTTGCGCATTAGGATAGAGAATAAAAGGGCAGGTTTCGAGCGAGTACTCGATGCAGTCTTTGTGAGAGGGCCCGTGGTTGGTTTGTTTAAAAATGGCCGATCGCGGACCCATAGCAAAATGAAACGTTTGATTGAGCGCGCTGCCGCAAATAAAGCACTTTCGCTCGTTGGTCGCCCTTACAATCTTGGGATGATCGACGACCCGAAAATCGGGTACGCCGTCAATGTACTTTACAAAGTAAGGTACAGGATACCCGCGTTCATCGACGGGTAGCGCTGCGATTGACGCAGGTCGGTCTGGCAATCCTTTGCGATATTCAAACATCAGTTATTCCAAACCGATTGCTAGTCTAGAAGTCTGCGGCCAAACGCACCACGTAACGGCGAGCAGCCAAGGGCGAGTATCGGCCCGAAGCACCGGCAACGGTCCAGGCGAAAACGTTCGTCACATTGCGGACATCAAAGCGAAGCGAAGCCGAAATATCTGAAGCTCTAAAATTATACCGTGCACCCAGATCTACCGTCGTGATTGAAGGAATTCTCACCGTGTTGAGACGATTAGCATTGTGAGAGTTTTCATAATTCACTCTCCCGTTAACGGAAAATCCATGCCACGCCGCGGGGCCGTAGTCGGCATTGAAACGTACGAGAACAGGCGGCTGCCCTGGGGGTACGTCACCGATTAACCCAAGATCGACGGTTGTTCCAGAGACGCGAGCCTTAAGGAGCACTGCCCCTGCAACGACTTTTAATCCGTCCAGAGGAGCGCCGGCGACAGACATTTCTACACCCTGATGACGTAGCGACCCTACACGCGTAAATACGTTGGTAGAGTCGCGATCAAAGTATGGTTTTTTGACTTCAAAGACGCCGGCGACCATTGTGATGTCCGGCGTGAGCCTGTAGCGCACCCCTGCATCAATCTGTTCTGTCAAACTTGCGGCCAAGGCTTCGCCGGGGTTGGCTGCATTTTCGGGCGCTATTCCAGAATCTTCCAAGCCTCGCGTGTAGCTTGCGTAAAAGGTTAAATTTTCAGCCCCTTGAACAGCAAGTGTTCCGTTGTAGAGCCATGGATTGTTTTGCGTGGTTGTGAGGAGTGTTCCCGCCTGATCAACATTTCGTTTGTAAAAGGCTTTCTGCACGCCAACACTGATTTCGCCAACCCCGAGCCACTGTCCGACATAGCTTACTCCCGCTGCGCCGTAGCGGGTTTTGTCGCGGTTTTGAATGCCCAAATTAAATCCGGTGGGCGTTGGGAAATCAAACTCGTTGCCGATGGTGCGCGTTCCAAAGGATAAGGTATCGTCTCCGCCAAAGGTACGTTTGCCCGACCGGCCTTTTGCGGAGACATGAAAGGTATGACGCCTGGGTCCGTCTGTGTATACGCCGGAAGCGCGAACTTCTCCTGAGTAAGAACCGAGCCAAGGATCGGGTCGTGTTCGCACGCTAAAATTGGCTGTGCCATCCGGTTGGATATTGGTGAATAATATCGAAAAGTCATTTCTGAGAGAATTTATTGAGCGGAAAAATCCCGCTTGCAACCGCCAATTTCCAAATGTCAGGCCGCGACCAATAAGCCCGAAGTTTGTTTGGAGGCGCATTCTGTGATGTCGGAAGTTCGGCGCGGCATATTCGCTGCGATCGACTTCCGGTGGCAAAAACGCGCCGCCGGTAAAATACAAAGGCGGAGACTCTCCCGATTTCGCGTCACTGCGCTGATAAAATGTAATGAACTCTAAGTCATCGCTTGGCGTGAAATGAAACAAAGCTGAAAGGTCGACATAATGAAAATCGGCCCGGAAATCTAATTCCGGATGTCCTGCGGCAGCGCCCAACACCATCCCGAGCTTATCGTCGACAATCGGCATTTCTAGATCGAGTTGTCCGGCGAAAGATCCGCTATATGGCCCAAACGAGGATCCAACGCTGAATATAGTTTCATCACTCGGTAACCGCAGGCGGATGTCAGCAATACCGGTCGGTGCTGGAAACGGATAGGATTGTGCACTCAGGCCAACACGCATGGTCGTGCTTCTGCCGACTTGGTTGGCGTACCCGAAATTCCCCTGTTCGTCGTAAAACAAGCCCTCGATCCGCATATTGCCGGCATCTTTCGGACTAAAACCCCGCGCGGATGTCGAGCTATACAGTCCGATGTCGTCGTCGCCGACTGATGTTCCAAAAGCATCTTGCGCTGAAGTGACCGCGTTCTCTGAAGCGCGTTGGGCCTGTGCCGGAAGTGCAAATGCCCACAGGATAGCTGCGAGCGTGATGCAATTTGTTATTCGCATGATTTTTCAACCTAGATGTAAGGGAATTTCGGTAGAACGACGTTTCGATGTGAGATGTGAACACGTACACGCAGTGCGAGATTCTCGCGCGTACTATAGTCATGCGGTTTCAATGCGCAAACCCCTTGCATTCAAAGAAAAATTAACGAGTCAGCGGTACAAATCTAACGGTGGCAATCGACCGCTCGCTAAGCGCGCCGTTATTGTTTTTTGTAACGACCAATAAATCCTGAGAGCCCGATGTATTGTCCACTGGAATTACCATTGTTGCGCCTGGCTTAAGTTGCTCTACCAAAGGCGGCGGAACATGCGGTGCGGCAGCGGTGACAATGATCCCGTCGAACGGCGCAGACTCTTCCCAGCCTTGATACCCGTCACCAGTCCGGGTTTCGATGTTCGTGTATCCTAAGTTTTTAAGCCGAGCGTTCGCCTGTTCGCCCAGTTCGGGAATGATTTCGATGGTGTGTACAAATACATCCAATTCGGACAATACCGCGGCTTGATATCCAGACCCTGTGCCCACCTCTAAAACAGTATCCCCGGGCTCTACGTCGAGAAGTTCGGTCATTAGCGCGACAACGTAAGGCTGGGAAATGGTTTGCTCAGCGTCAATGGGGAGCGGGCGGTTTTGATAGGCCGCATCGCGGTGTCGTTCTGGAACAAACAAATGTCGTGGTACCCGCCCCATGGCGGTCAAGACACGCTCAGAGACTTGCGGTGTCGCACTTTGACCGGCGACCGAGCGTGACATGGCGCGCACATTTTCAACCATACGGTTACGCTCGGCCTCAAACCACTCATCGTTCACGGCGCCTCCTAAAAAGAGGACGGGAACGAAGAGTAAAATTAATCGAGAAATCAATGCCGAGATTTTCATTCTTCAATTATCGTTTGCGGAACGAAGCATGTTTGCCAGCTTAGATTCACCTGTGAATTCACAGCTGTTTTAGGCCTTCAATCATGCCGCCGAGATGCCTTTCATACCGCCGCCATTCATCGGAGCTGCCCTGATACATTTTCTGCCGCACCTGCGTTGATGAGCTTGTACTTACGACGCGCGCCGTCTTATGAAACTCAAGGCATTGATCTTCCCAACTCAACCCAAGATGATCGAGCAAAATGCGGGATTGGTGTTCTTGCCCTTCGGTGAGTGTCTCATATGAGAGGTCATATATTTGACCGGGAAACCGCCTGTGCCAGAACGTCATGATATCGCTATACATTTTATAATATGAGACCAGGTCGTTCATGTCGTAGGTGTGTTTTTGTTCCAACCCAGTAAACAATCGTCTGTAATTCGACCAGCACACCGCGCGAGGATCGCGTCGGGTATGAACGATTTTTGCCTCCGGAAATGCGCACAAAATGAACCCAATCCACAAAAAATTTGCCGGCATCTTATCGGTCACGTATGGTTCAGGCGTGTCCAACTTCTCTAGATCAGACAAATAGTTTTTTCTGATTTGGCGCAATTGATCGGTGCCAAGATTTGAAGGTGCCCAGTCAATTTCACCAATACTTTTTCCCAACGAGGTGAGTTCTCCCGCGCCGTACACCAAAGAATGGCTGGCGAGAATTTGTTCGACCAGGGTGGTTCCCGATCTCGGCATGCCAAGAATAAAAATGGGAGTGTGTTTTGGTTTCCCGGCCAGTGTCGATGGGAGGGGCTGGGGAGTGTTGCGTTGCGCAAAAGTCTCTTTCACTTTTGAAAACAACTGTCTATCCACAGCTATATCGTAGTTGATGCTCTCCTTAAACAAACGATTACCGTCAACGAAATACGAAAAAGCCTGATCATATTGGCCTATGTCATTGTTGGCTTTCCCTAGTGCAAAGTTCAATTTCATCGCATCACTGTGAAGAAGCCCGGGCTTATTGAGTAATTTGAGCATTTGACCAATTTGAGGATCATCCGGCGCGAACTTTTTGAGAGCACTTAGATTCAGGAGAGCGTCGGCATTGGCGGGTTGTATGTCGAGGGCCTTTGCGAAGCACGCAACCGCCTCTTCAGTTCGACCAAGGTGAGCAAGCGCATTGCCCATATTGTTGTGGGCGTCGTCGTAGTCAGGACGAAGTTCGATCGACTTTGTCAATTTTTCAATTGCCTGTTCGGGTCGACCCAAGTTTGTCAGTGAAACGCCCAGATTGTTGTACCCCTCGGCATAGCTCGGGTTAATCTCTAGCGCTTTCTCGAAATTCAGAGCGGCGTCCTCGTACTTGCCAGAATCATTCAGGGCAATCCCCAAGTTATTGAAGGCTTCTGCATAATCCGGCTTGACCTGTACCGCTCGGATGTAACTCGCAATCGCATCTTCAAAGCGGCCGCATTGGAACTGAAGAAGTCCTATGTTGAAATGAGTATGTGCGTAGTCTGGGTTGATCTGAACGGTCTTGGTGTAGCTGTTGATTGCGTCTTCAAGTTTTCCGGCCGCCTTAAGTGCGTTGCCGAGATTGCTGTAAATCTCCGCACTGTCTGGGTAAATATCGAGCGCCTTTTTATAGTTCTCGATGGCAGCGTCATACTTACCGAGTGCCGATAGAGCATTGCCAAGATTGTTCAATGCATCGACATACTGAGGGTTGATAGCCAATGCCTTGCGAAAGTGTTCAGTGGCATCGCCATGCCGGCCTAGTTCTGCGAGCGCCGCGCCAAGGTTGTGATGGGCTTCGGCATAGTTCGGATCGATGTCTAGAGCGCGGGTATAACTTGCTATGGCATCTTCGTGTTGGCCGCGCTCGCTAAGACAAACACCCAAATTGTAGTGCGCAAGAATGTAGTTGGGCGCTCTTTTTAGAGCTTCGGCATAGCATTCAATGGCGCCATCTGAATCGCCCTGTTCTCTCAGAGCGTTACCAAGGTTGCTAAGGGCTTCGGCATAATTGGGATTGGTCTCTAGCGCTTTCTTGTAGTTAGCGATCGCCGCGTCTAGTCGGCCTAATTCGGCGAGGGCGACGCCTAAGTTATTGTAGGCTTGGCTATATTTTGGATTGAGATTTAAAGCCTGCGTGTACCATTCAACAGCTTTCTCCCGCTGTCCTTGAAATGCATTCATCGACCCGAGGATATTTTTGATCTCGGCCGAGTCCGGATACATCTCAGCCAATATTTCACTCTTAGCGATCGCGTCGTCAGATCGCCCAGAGTTAAACAAGGCAATAACGTCTTGTAATTGAGTTTGCGACGGAGAGTTCTCCATTAGATCCAGTGTGGGACTCAGCCGTCAGTTGTTGGAAACAGCGTCTTTGTAGGCTGTTGGCGGTACGCGTGCTTGCGACGCTTGTTCATACGCGTAACCAAGCGAGAGCAGCAGTTGGTCTGACCACGCCGGGCCGAAGAACGAGATGCCCACGGGTAAACCATTGTCCAGCAAGCCCATCGGGACGCTCAAAATCGGATAGCCCGCGATCGCACCGTAGGTAGTCGCGTGCGGGGGCTTCTCGCCTTTGGCCTCGCGTTTGGTGATGAAGTTCTCATACACCGTACCGTCCGGCACGATCTTCGCGCCTGGTCCCTTGGACAGAGCGACAAGCGCATCCAGATTGTGTTCGGCCAGAATCTTGTCGAAGCCTTCGGTGGTCGCCATGCGAAGTCCACCTGTGCGCGCCTCGATGTACTCCTGCGCCTCATACCCGGTGGTTGCCTCGGCGGCGATGAAGATATCTTGGCCATGCAGGCTCTCGCGCGGATCGGACTCGTTGAAGGCAATCAGATCGGCAAGCGAGCGCACCGGCACCTCCGGCGGGGTATTTTCCAGATAGTCGTTCAGGTTCTGCTTAAACTCGTAGTACAGCACCGTGAGCTGTTCCTGGCTCAAGTCTTCCAACGCGTCCGGGGGTATCTCCACCAGCTCCGCGCCCGCCGTCTTCAGCACTTCGAGGGCGGCGTTGTAGGTCGGCTCGATCTCCGCGCTGTAGTCCAGCGTGCCGCGGAGCACCCCCAGGCGCGCCCCCTTGAGGGCATTCGCATCGAGGTTCGCGGCGAAGTCCGTCTTGTGCGCGTCCGCGTCCGCTGTCGCCGGATCGGCTGGATCGCTGCCCGCCATCACCGTCATCATCATCGCCGTGCCCATCACCGTTTGCGTCATCGGCCCGGTGGTGTCCTGGCTGTGACTGATCGGCACGACGCCGCGGCGCGAGATCATTGCTATGGTTGGGCGCATTCCCACCACGCCGTTGACCCCTGCCGGCTTGGTGATCGAGCCATCGGTATCCGAACCCACAGTGCCAGCGGCTAAACTTGCCGCAGCGGCCACGCCCGAGCCGGAGCTCGACCCATAGGCCTCGCGGGTAAGGTCGTAGGGATTATGCGTTCCCCCACCGACCGTGCTGCTATTAAACACATCGGCAGTGCGAAAGCCCGCAAACTGCATAAGATTATTTTTGCCCAAAATCACCACGCCGGCTTCTTTCAAGCGCCGAGCCACCTCTGAGTCTTCAGCTGGATAATTGTCGATAAGAGCGTATGAGCCCGCCGTTGTCGGCATTCCCACCAAATCAATATTGTCCTTAAGCAAAATTGGGACTCCATCAAGTGGTCCAAGCGTTGTTCCTGCTGCTCGGCGTGCATCTGATTCCGCAGCTTGGTCAAAAACGTCCGGCGCAATCGAAATGACGGAGTTCAACACCGGGTCATAAGTTTCTATGCGATCGACATAGGCTCTGGTGACTTCCGTCGAAGTTGTTTTACCGGAGGCCAGATCAGCGGCAATTTGTGGCAACGACACATTTTCAACGTCATAGGGCACACGCGGCGGATCGGCCTCGGAACACGCGCCCAGCAATAGAGAGATTGAAAAGATTATAAGTATCGAGATGCGGGCAATCATGTCGTGCCTCCCCTTGGCAATAGAATGGGCAATCCGTCCCGTATTTTGTGCTCTGGATTCTCGCGCGCTGTGGGTTCCAAGTTTAGAGGATGTGGGCTTGCGGAGAAACGGTGATTCGGTGAATCACTCAATCAAACTCTCGCCAGAGGCATTACCTTCTGCGCCATACCCACCTTGTCTAATGCGCACTAAAGCTACAGTCATCGCTTCTACAAAGGCTGGGTGGCCGTAGATATCATTGTGGCCGGCGCCGGGAATTGTGCGATCAAGAATAATAGAGCCTAGCGCATGTCGGACAGCGTCGGTGCTCTGCGGTGGGATTAGAGTATCTTCGCCTGCTGCAATGACCGCGGTGGGTGTTGTTACATCACGTACAGTTTCCAACGTCGGCATGTGGTGGCGCAGGAGCCACGTCGTCGGCGCCCACCAAAAGTGTTCGCGTGCCAGGGCTTTGAGAGAATCGAATGGGCTGACCAAAATCATGCCATCCAGCGGCCGTTGAGCCGCGAGATGTGCGGCAACACCGGTTCCCAGGCTAAATCCCACGACAACGATACGTCGAGCGCCGACCACCTCGCGGACACGGTCGTAAACAATGGATGCATCCGCCAATAACCCAGCTGCACTCGGGGTGCCCGTGCTGGGCTTGTATCCCCGGTAGTGAAAGGCGGCAATTTCCGCTTCCGGAAAAAGCCTATGTAGGAAAACAGCGAGATCATCCGCGTTCCAGGCATTGCCGCCGTACCCTAGGATAAGAAAAGGCTCCTCGGCTTGGCTTATCGCGGGCGGCACGCGGGCGCCGACAAGTTTTTCGCCATCCGGCGTGGCGACTTCCATCCGTTCCGCGGTTGGCGGCAAGGCGAAGCCTGGATTTGCGGCCATACCAGCCGGGAAAAGCAAGCGGGTCTGCATCACATACATTGCCAGGACTGCTGCCGTATACGTCAGCGCAATCAGAAGAAGGGGTTTCAAAAGCCACATCGCGACATTTTTACCTTCGTCTAATGGGTTTTGGAAAAAGTTTTGGCTGGGGGACTAGGATTCGAACCTAGATTGACGGAGTCAGAGTCTGTTCTCAATCATTTGTATTCAATAGCTTACGCGCCGCGTGTTGCACAAGTGTTGCATCCAGCGCGAACGGAGCATTCGGGAAAGCCTCGTAGCAACAAGAAGAGTTGCGCATGGGAGGGCAATGGTTGGCTTCGCAGCGAAATGATTCTGCTTGAAGGGCGTCAGCTTCTTGAAGCAGCGAGTGTTACCCTCATCGGTAAGGAAGTAAACAAAGTGGGAGACAGTGGACTGCCACAATTGGGAGCGTCAGAAACAACCTTTTTAATATGTCGAGGTAAAGTACATCGAAAAAATGGGCCTGTAGAAGAATGATTTCTAACAGGCCCAAGATCGACAACTATATTTTCGACTTTATTTTGGTTTCACCTCAATTTGGCTAAACTGGTAGTAACTACATTGGGTTAAGCAGAAAAATTGAATCGTCCAACTGAATAACGCCGTGCCGTCTAGCGGATTTTATGTTTGGGTTGTCGACAATCTCATTCAAAGAAACAGTGAACTTTTTGCGCTGCAGCTCTGTGCGCGGGGTTCGCGACCAGCTAAATTCTTTGCTTAATGGTGCTTTATCGATCACCTCTTGGGATAGCTCTTTTGCGATTGCTAAGCCCCCATTAGGAGGAAAAAGGTCATCTGCCGCGTAATTCGATTCCAATCCTATCCCTGTTTCAAGAAAGCTCTCGAGAATTGAAATTGTTTGCTCAACTGTACTAGCACAGGGGCTAATACGCCCAACTATACTGATCTCGCCGTACTCCGAGATTGGATTAAGATTGAGTGTAGGGACGCCCATTAAAATTGCTTCTAAACCGGTTGTAGAGTTTCCGTGTATCAGGGCTTTCGCGCCTTTAATCCAAGCCAATGGAGCGGAATCCGTCAAGACTCTAGCCTCTGGGAATTGGTCTCGCCAAATAGAAGGATTCTCGCCAGGATGAGGGCGAATAACCACATCATGTTTCTTGATCAGCCATTGTATCACTGACCGAAACATCTCCATACCGGCTTCCTGCCCTTTAACCCGTAATTCCGTGGCAGCTTCTCCAAACACCTCTCTTGCGGAACGTACTGCAGTATCATCAGGCCAAATAGAGTTAACCAGTGGAAAGCTAGTATTCACCAACACATAAGAGGAAGTTTTTTCGGGTGACTGAATGCGCGAGTTGGTCAACAACTCGACGCGCGGTGATCCTGCTACAATGATTTTCTTTCTTTGTTTGGGAAATTGACGAGACAATAACTCCGCGTGGGTGTCACTACATGCTAGCATTTTGTGACAATTCTCCATGGCGTTCGCTGCGGTGGACGTAAACACTGATACCGTTCGAGCCAATGACTCTTCTGTATGCACCGTGTCTGCTACTGCAGCGAATGCTTCTTCGTCGGAGGCAAATACGTAATGCCCTGCGGTACGTACCTGCTCCATTCCGCCACCTTGTATGTGGTTGGCTGTAGGAAAGAGATAGCAGCCCCTGGGAGAAACTAGTCTATTTTCGCCAATTCCCCACCGCTGACCAACGGCAACAGCGACTCCCATGTTCAACAAATGCGCTGCGATCAAAAGTCGAGTATCCAAATCCCGACTCTTGATCTCGCAAAGAAGGTATGCAATTCGATTCATATATTCTGCAATGGCTCTACAGATTGAATAGCGTGTCTATTCATCTTTTAGAGTTTTTGTCGGGTAATCCAATTTCGATACTGCTCCATCAAGATGATTGGGAGCAAGATGAGTATATCGCATAGCTTGCTCTATAGAGGAATGATTCAAGAGTTGACACACTTCGAATATCGGGATACCCGCCATAACCAGTCTACTAGCGTATTTGTGACGTAGGGTGAGAGTTGGCTAAATTGAAAGGTGCAGGCGATGTGCCTATTATTTTTCTGGCGACTTATCTATACCCCGCATCGTAATATGCGGGGGTTTTACGTTCAGGAAATTAGGCAATTGGCTGGGGGACTAGGATTCGAACCTAGATTGACGGAGTCAGAGTCCGTTTCAAATCGTTTGTGGTCAATACCTTAAGAGCCGTGCGTTGCGCTGGTGTTGCATTCGGCGCGGGCAGAGCAATTGGGAAAACCTCGTAGCAATATAAAAAGGCAGATTCGATAAGCTTCCCTTTTACGCACCAAGCCAAAGATTTGGGGACACGACTGATTTTTGATTGAGGCAAAGCAGGAGTCGTGCCTGTCCAGTATCGGCGATTGGCGGTGATCGATGCACGACCCCACCATTTGGGCCGGAACGGCTTCCCTTGAATATCGCAACATCATGGTCTCCGAGACGCTCCAGCGGACCAGCGAAAAGAGTCTGGTCGCGCAAAGCGTGTTCGGCTTGCGCCATCTGAACCCACTCTGTCGAAGGTCCGCGGTAGGTTGTTACGAGGCGCGTTGCAACGACGTCGCGATGGAACTTCCAGCAGGCGTCATGTTCGATGCGTTCCAAACGGACATCGACACAGTCGCTATTCGTTATCTTAGCGAATGTACTAACAAGGGTGCCGACATCATGAATCAGCAGATCGCGCATATCGCAGGAGGCTAGGCCACTCCTGTCCAGCGTCGCTTCTATGGCTGGCCGAAGGTCACAAGGCTTTACCAGGATACGGAAGTTTGGAAGGAGAGGCGCTTCCAATTGCTCAATCCAGTCCCGCAAATCCGTTGAGAGTGAACGCTTCCAGATTACGAGTTGGGATGTCGGCTGATTGATGGCATCGAGCCCATCCACCGTTTCGCAAGCTATGATTTCGTTCACCAGCCCTACCTTCCATCTATCTCTGAATTCAGATGTCATGTTATAACATAACGATTCGGCATGTTTTAATCATGTTTTTGCTGGGATTTTTTCCATGAATGGTTTTTCGAATACCACTCCGATTCTGGACAAGTTCGCCATATCGATCTCGACGATTTGCGCGGTCCATTGTCTTGCTCTTCCACTTTTATTGAGTTTCTTTCCTGCGCTTGCTTTGACCCTTTTTGGGCAAGAGACCTTTCACGTACTGCTGTTGTGGTTCGTGATTCCCCTTAGTCTCATCGCTCTCACGTTGGGCTGCCGTGAGCACAAGGACCGTTGGGTGGCGTTGCTTGGGTTCGTCGGTTTGGTTTTTCTGATTGTCGCCGCAAGTCTTGGTCATGACCTACTTGGGGAAGAGGGCGAACGCGTTGCAACACTCATCGGGGCGACTGCGATAGCGACTGGACACTTGCGGAACTATATCCTCTGTCGCCGCGTTACGTGCGACCACCGGGCGGGCATTGAGAAACTATAAAAGGGGACACCAGAACAGACGGGATTTTTGAGCCAAGTTGGCTGACTTCAAGGAGTCTTTGTGGCTATGATTACTAGGCGTGAAAGCTTAATTGGGGTAGGTGCTGTAGCGCTGGCGAGCAACGCTGTTTCTGTGGCAGCCGCAGCGGCACAGTCATTCAACCGCGCTGCGGAAGATATTGCACGCGACGAATCATTCTGGTCTCAGGTTGCCCGCGCGTATTCCCTCGATAGCAGATACATTATTCTAAACGGCGGGGGGAACAATCCGCACCCGACCACCGTGATCGACGCTCTCTCTTCTTTTAACAAGCAAGCATCCTCAGCCCCCAGGCCCCACAACTATGTCCTGCTGAATCACAAAGAGCAGATTCGCTCTCGTCTCGCAGGACATTTCGGCTGTGCGCCCGATGAATTAGCGATCACCCGAAACACAACCGAAGGCCTCAACATCGTGTCTTGGGGACTTGATCTACGGGCCGGAGACGAGGTTCTCGTCAGCCAATATGATAGCTTCTATGCCGGGGCCATCTTTGAGCAACTCGCTGCAAGGCGCGGAGTCATTTTGAAAACTATCGATCTGCCGCTGTCACCAAGTGCGCAAGACGTTGTATCTCGCTTCGAAGCTGAGATGGGCAATCGAACGAAGCTCATTGTCGCCAGTCACCTGACCGACGGTTGGGGCTTCGTACTTCCCATCAAAGAACTGTCCGAACTCGCGCACAGGTATGGCGCTCGAATGCTTGCAGACGGCGCGCTGATGTTTGGACATATCCCCATCAATGTCGAAGACCTTGGGTGTGATTATTACGCGACGTCTCTGCACAAACACCTAACCGCGCCGATTGGCACTGGAGCTCTATATGTTCGTAAGGAACTAATCGAAGAGCTATGGCCACTTTACGGGGTGCGCGCAGACGCTACCAACATTCGTAAATTCGAATCTATTGGCACCCGCAGCGGGCCAACCGTCGCAGCGATTAGCCAAGCACTCGATTTCTACGAAAGCGTCGGACCGAAAAACAAAGCAGCGCGCATGTTACACCTATCGGATATTGTGCGCGAGGAGCTCAGCGACGTGAGTGGTGTTCGATTTATTACCGAACGTGATCCAGAACTACGCACCGGTCTTGCTCGCGTAGCCGTGGACGGTGTAACTGGTCGTGATCTCACCCGAAAGCTACGTGAAGAGTTTCGCATTTTTACGTTTGGCAATTGGCCCGGTCCGAACGACGGTGTCTATATTTCCCCAAACCTGTTCAATACACCTAAACATATGCAGACATTTGCAAAAGCAATTCGCCAGATCGCTGCCTAACTTGAAATCCACCGGCCTTAAGTCTTCCCGGTTTGACAGTTCACGCAAATTCATCGTTGCCTCTATCGGTACGCAAGATTGGTGATATTCTCGATCACCGGGACATAGAAATGGCGTCTGACATTGGCTGGGGAATAGGATTCGAACCTAGATTGACGGAGTCAGAGTCCGCTGTCCTACCATTAGACGATCCCCCAAAACATGGCCTATCTCACCACATAGATAGCCAGCTTCAAACTCATTGAGTTTACAATGAGCGGCAGCCTCCTTGACGAATCTGTATCACGATTCTCTGGTTTTGGAGGAGCTACAATCCCCAATACCTGCAACCCACTCGTCGCGAAGCCCTTTCCCCCGACTGCGGAAGTCGATAGCATATTAAACTTGAGGGAGATCGCAGCCAGTACGATTCTCAACGGTTGATGTTATTTGGAGGTGGCGGCGAATGGCGGATAATGGTGACCGGGACCCGGCGACCGCCGCACATACAAATGGAGCCAACGGGACCAGTGATCCTTGTGCTCGCCGCCGCTCGGCCTCATCCCAAGTTTCACAAACTTTTGCAGCGCTTGATCTTGGGACCAACAACTGCCGAATGCTGATTGCGCGGCCTGACGGTACTTCAGATCACCCTGGTGCATTCCGGGTTGTTGATTCGTTTTCACGTATAACCCGTCTTGGCGAAGGTTTGAGTGCGAATGGACAGTTGTCAAAAGACGCGATGGACCGCACGGTCGATGCCTTAAAAAAGTGTGCAGAAAAAATGCAGCGCCGCCGGGTGTTAGCTTCACGCAATGTCGCAACCGAGGCCTGCCGCCGGGCTGCCAATTGTTCGGAGTTTTTGAACCGAGTCTCAGATGAGGCTGGTCTGGATCTGGAAATCATTTCGGCACAAGAAGAAGCCACTCTCGCCCTTAAAGGGTGTTCGGCTCTATTGGATTTTGCGATTCCCTACGCCGTTATTTTCGATATTGGCGGAGGATCGACAGAAATTCTCTTTGTGAAGATCGATTCAGATCGCACCTTGTCCGTCCAAGGATGCGTCTCATTGCCTATGGGTGTTGTTACGGTTGCCGAAGACTGCGGCGGCGGTGACTTATGCACACGCACCTACGAGACAGTTGTGACTCGCGTACAGAAATTATTGGAATCTTTTGAACGCGCATATGGAATTGGCGAGAAAATTAGTGCAGGCGTTGCGCAAATGATTGGCACGTCGGGGACAGTGACAACCTTGGGCGGTTTGCACATGGGGTTAGAGCGTTATGACCGCACGATGGTTGACGGAATCACCCTTGATTTTGAAACACTGCATGCGACAAGTCAGAGTTTGTGTGCGATGACCTTGCAACAGCGGGCCGCAGAGCCCTGTATTGGCTGGCAACGCGCGGATTTGATGTTGGCTGGCTGCGCAATCCTCGAGGCAATTTGCCGCCTATGGCCGGTAGGAAAATTGCGCGTTGCTGACCGGGGATTAAGAGAGGGTGTTTTGATGGACCTTATACACCCGTCTTTATTAAATATCGCACCGGGTGAAATGCACTCACCGTCCATCGCACACGTGTAGTTAAGTGATCTCATGACTCAACGCCGGCGAGGCGGAGGCCGTAAAAGCCCCACGAAACGTTCTGGAAAACGCTCGGGAGAGAAAAAAATCTCAGGCCGCGGACTCACTGTGCGTGTCAAAAGCGCGCGCGGTCGTACGGCTGGCTCAACGCGCTGGCTCCAACGCCAACTGAATGATCCCTATGTTGCGCGTGCGCGCGCAGAAGGATATCGCTCGCGGGCGGCGTATAAACTCATGGAACTTGATGACAAGTTTCAATTTTTAAAACCTGGTCTAAAAGTCGTGGACCTTGGCGCGGCGCCGGGCGGGTGGACACAGGTGGCGGCGGCGCGGGTTAAAGCGGACGCACCCGACCAGGGTGCCGTGGTGGCCATAGATATCAATGAGTGGGAAGAAGTTGATGGCGCGCGTTGTATGACCCTCGATTTCCTCGATCCGTCAGCGCCTGACAAGTTGAAGTCCAGCTTAGGCGGTCCTGCCGATGTGGTCATGAGTGATATGGCGTCGCCCGCCACGGGTCATCGGCCAACCGATCACTTGCGCATCATGGGCCTTGCGGAAGCAGCCTGGGAATTCGCCGCGGACGTGCTCGCCCCCGGCGGGGTATTTATATGTAAGGTCCTGCAGGGCGGGACCGAAGGTGAGCTTCTCACCGAGATCAAAAAACGGTGCGAGACCGTCCGCCATGCGAAACCGCCCGCCAGCCGCCAGGATTCAGCGGAAGTTTATTTGGTGGCCAGCGGCTTTAAGGGTTGAATCTAAAGGTATCAGCCCCCGTCCGAGCCTTGTATCCCCCCATAAATCATGCAATAACCCCGCACCTTTTTAAACGTGCTAGCGAATTTTTGTGAGCGAGATTTTCACACGAGGCTGGCGCACACATTGAAGGAGCGGGACGCGGAGGACGCATGGAGATACAAGAAGCCCTGACGTTTGACGACGTTCTGCTCGTCCCTGCGGCCTCATCGGTTCTCCCTGCCCAGACCAACACTTCCACGCGCTTGACCAAATCCATATCGCTGAACATTCCGCTTATCTCCGCGGCCATGGACACCGTGACCGAGCACGGGCTGGCGATTGCTTTAGCGCAGGCAGGCGGTATTGGTGTCGTTCACAAGAACTTCAGCGCTGAGGAACAAGCTCAGGAAGTTCGGCAGGTTAAAAAATTCGAGTCCGGCATGGTGGTCAATCCGGTCACCATTTATCCCGATCAAACGCTAGCCGATGCACTTCGTCTTCGTGAGCAGCATAAAATTTCCGGCATCCCGGTTGTGGAAAAAGGCTCCGGCAAACTGGTCGGTATTCTCACCAATCGCGACATGCGCTTTGCCACGGACATGAAAGAGCCTGTGAGCAATCTCATGACCAAAGAGCGGCTCATCACCGCGCCTGAAAATATCGACCGGGATAATGCGGTGAAACTTTTGCACCAATACCGCATTGAGAAATTACTCGTTGTTGACAAAGACTACCGTTGCGTCGGCTTGGTTACGGTTAAGGACATTGAAAAAGCGCGCGCTCATCCGCTTGCCAGTAAAGACGAACAAGGCCGACTGCGGGTCGCAGCCGCCACCGGCGTAGGTGATGACGGTTATGCGCGCGCCGAAGTGTTATTGGAGGCCGGCGTTGATGTACTTGTCGTGGATACCGCCCATGGTCATTCGGCTTCGGTGATCGAAGCTGTTGATCGGATAAAACGCGCATCGAATTACACCCAGGTCGTCGCCGGAAACATTGCGACTCCCGAGGCGGCTAAAGCCCTGATCGATGCAGGGGCCGACGCAGTTAAAGTTGGAATCGGACCAGGCTCGATTTGCACGACGCGCGTCGTTGCCGGAGTGGGCGTGCCGCAATTGACCGCGGTGATGGAGGTCAGCGAGGTCGCGCGCAAATCGGGCGTACCGGTTATTGCCGACGGCGGAATCAAGGCGTCCGGTGATATCGCGAAAGCTATCGCGGCGGGCGCTGATTGCGTGATGATCGGCTCACTCCTTGCGGGGACTGAAGAGAGCCCCGGTGAAGTTATTTTGTACCAGGGGCGCACGTACAAAGATTACCGCGGCATGGGGTCATTGGGCGCGATGGCACGCGGATCGGCCGACCGGTACTTCCAGGAAGAAGTGCGCGACAATATGAAATTGGTCCCCGAGGGTATTGAGGGACGTGTGCCTTATAAGGGCCCGGCGGGCACGGTCGTTCATCAATTGATTGGTGGACTGAAGGCGGCGATGGGATACACCGGCAATGCGACCATTGCCGATCTACAAAAGAACGCCAAGTTTCGGCGGATCACGGGCGCAGGTATGCGCGAAAGTCATGTTCACGATGTTACGGTCACACGCGAAGCGCCCAACTACCGCCTCAACAACTCTTAATCCGCCCCAAGCGCGGCGGAGCCTTGCCTCATGACGCCCGCCGCTCGCATACAAGCTGCGATCGATCTATTAGACGAAGTGCTGTCCACGGACCGTCCGGCGGACGGTGTTCTGTCAGCGTACTTTCGCGCGCGCCGGTTTATTGGGTCGAAAGATCGCCGCGCGGTTTCCGAGCAAGTTTGGCGCGTCTTAAGGCATCGCGCCCGCCTGACATGGGCATTGGGCACTGAAACGCCAAATTCACGGCTCTTGATTGCGGCCAACCTCGTGCGCGGTGAAAGCAAGTCGATTGATGCTGTCGCGGGATTGTTCTCAGGTGCGCGGCATGGCCCGTCCCCACTGTCGACCAATGAGAAGCGTATGGTTGAGCGCGCCGGTACTCAAACGATCGACACGGCTCCGCAATCCATCAAATTTGAATGTCCGGAGTGGCTGCTTAAAAAATTGGACGCGGCATTCGGCGAGGAGGCCGATACAGAAATTTCTGCCTTGGGCGAAGAAGCCGCACTCGATCTCAGGGTAAACACACTGAAAGCCACGCGCGAAGATGTCTTGGCCTCATTGAAGGCAGAAGAGATAGACGCCGAGCCGACACCGTTCTCGCCGCTCGGTATTCGTCTGCCAGCGCGCATCGCCCTCGGCGCACACGACGGCTTTAAGGCCGGTTTATTTGAAGTGCAGGATGAGGCCTCTCAAGTGTGCGCGCAGCTCGTTGATGCGCGCCCTGGCCAAGCGGTTCTCGATTTATGCGCAGGCGCAGGCGGCAAAACCCTCGCGCTCGCTGCGTCCATGAAAAACAAGGGCCGTTTGATCGCAAGCGATGTCTCCGTTGGCCGCCTTGAACGAAGTAAGCGCCGCTTGCGCCGTGCGGGCGTTCATAACGCGACACTACGAGTCCTTGAGGACGCGGACAAATGGGTTAAACGCCAATCCGGGACGTTTGACCGCGTGTTGGTCGACGCGCCGTGCTCCGGCATTGGCGCATGGCGGCGTAATCCTGACGCGCGGTGGCATCTTTCTCCCGACAACCTAGAGGCTCTAAACCGCACTCAAGACGATCTTCTGGACCGCGCCGCGCCGCTCGTCAAAAAGGGCGGCCATCTGGTTTACGCCACGTGTTCGCTTTTAAATGAGGAAAACACAGCGCGGATTGATGCGTTCCTGGCGCGCAACGACACATTTACAATCCGCCCGATTTCCGAAGCATGGCAATCCGTTTTTAAATCACCCTGTCCGGCAGGCGGTCCATTCCTGACCTTGACCCCGGCGCGGCACGGCACCGATGGTTTTTTCGTGGCCATTCTCACCCGGGTTCCTTAAACAAGGCCCGAAGGACAAGGCATGACTCTAGACAGCACCGACCGCATTCTCATTATCGATTTCGGCTCCCAGGTCACCCAGCTGATTGCGCGGCGGGTGCGTGAAGCGGGGGTGTATTGCGAAATCCACCCCTTCAATAAAGTCACGGCGGCGTCCATCAAAAGCTTCGGTCCGCGCGGGATTATTTTATCTGGTGGGCCCGCATCGGTGACGGACATCGGTACGCCCAAAGCCCCTGACGCTGTATTCGAGATGAGCTTGCCCGTACTCGGAATCTGCTATGGCCAGCAAACCATGGTTGCCCAGCTTGGCGGCAAGGTCGACAACGCTGGCCACCGGGAATTTGGCCGCGCGTTTATCGATATTAAAGACACGTGTGCCCTTTTCGATGGATTGTGGCCCACCGGCGCGCGCGAGCAAGTGTGGATGAGCCACGGTGACCGGGTGATCGATCTCCCGGACGGTTTTAAACCTGTAGCGACCAGTGAAGGCGCGCCGTTCGCCGCCATTGCCGACGATGCTCGGCATTTTTATGGCGTTCAATTTCATCCCGAGGTCGTGCACACCCCGCAAGGCGCCGCGCTTCTCAAGCGCTTCACCCTCGATATTTGCGGCGCCAAAGGCGATTGGACCATGGCCGCGTTCCGCACCGAGGCCATAGACGCGATCCGCGCCCAAGTAGGCAAAGGTCGGGTGATTTGCGGCCTATCGGGCGGTGTGGATTCATCCGTGGTCGCCGCGCTGGTGCACGAAGCCATCGGCGATCAGCTCACCTGTGTTTTGGTCGATCACGGTTTGATGCGCGAAGGCGAAACCGAACAAGTGGTGCGCGTGTTTCGCGACCGGTTCAATATCCATCTCATTGATCGCGACGCCTCTGATCTGTTTCTCGGCAAGCTCGCCGGACAAACCGACCCTGAGACCAAACGCAAAATCATCGGGGCGACCTTTATCGACGTATTCGAAGAAGAAGCCAAAAAACTCGGTGGCGCCGATTTTCTCGCACAAGGCACGCTGTACCCGGACGTCATCGAGTCCGTCTCGTTTCACGGCGGCCCGTCGGTGACCATCAAATCGCACCACAATGTCGGCGGGCTTCCCGAACGGATGAATATGAAACTGGTCGAGCCCCTGCGCGAGCTCTTTAAGGATGAAGTGCGCGCGCTGGGTCTGGAATTGGGCCTTCCTCAAGAAATGGTCGGCCGTCATCCATTCCCCGGTCCGGGCCTTGCCATCCGCATCCCGGGGCAGGAGATCACCGCGGAAAAACTCGACATTTTGCGAAAGTCGGACGCCATTTACCTTGAAGAAATCCGAAATGCAGGTCTTTACGATTCTATCTGGCAAGCTTTCGCCGTGCTCCTGCCGGTGCGCACGGTCGGTGTGATGGGCGATTCGCGTTCGTATGATTATGCGCTGGCTTTACGCGCGGTCACATCGACCGACGGGATGACCGCGGACTACTACCACTTCGATATGGAATTCTTGGGCCGGGTTGCGAACCGCATCATCAATGAGGTCAAGGGCGTGAACCGTGTCACTTACGATGTGACCTCCAAGCCTCCCGGAACCATTGAGTGGGAGTAGCAACGCCGAGGGAAACGCCATGGGTCCGGTAACGAAAATCCTTCTCAGATTTTACGGCAACCTTGCGACGCTTCCCTTCCGGTTTAGAAACAGAAAAATCTCGGAGCCGCCGAATACGTCTCACAGCGCATGGGAAGACTACCTCTCGGGGGCGTTTAACAAGCCGGGCATGAAAGTTCTGGAGATTGGATCCAGAAACGTATCGGGCGCTAACCTCCGGCATAAATTTGCGAACGCTCAATATACCGGTTTTGATCTTTACGACGGAGAAAACGTCGATATCGTCGGCGATGCCCACGCGCTGTCCACCTATTTTCCGGGCGGCGAGAAGTTCGATCTCATTTTTTCAAGCGCGGTTTTTGAACATCTCTATATGCCCTGGCTCGTCGCGCAGGAAATTCAAAAGCTGCTAAAAGTCGGCGGGCACGTTTTTGTCGAGACACATTTTTCGTTTTCTTCGCACGAACGCCCCTGGCATTTCTTTCAATTCTCGGACATGGGGCTCCGGGCTTTGTTTAACGATGCCTTGGGTTTTGATCTGATCGAAAACGGTATGAGCAATCCTGTAAGCGGATATTTTGCCCACGATGCCGACGACGATCTTAAGCACATGCCCGTGACCGAGTTGTACTGTCATAGCGAAATTTTCTGTAAGAAACGCTGCGATGTCGAAAATTTCAATTGGAACCAGGTTTCAATGGACGACATCTTAGAGGGGGCGCGTTACCCCGTGCCTCGGTCTAAGGAGTCCTAACAGCCATATGGTCCCAAACAATGCGTGATGCGCGTGGCTTGTGATGTGACCTCGAGGCTGCCGGGGACGACCGAGTGGGAATATCCAAAGGTCATTAGTCCACTAATTTCGCAACACTATTACTTCATTAGCTTTTTATATGGTTAGCAACAATCATCAATCTAGCATTGTTCATTGTCCAAATTTTGGCGAATCTATGACTGCGCTTGGAGGAAACAGATCTTCCGTTTCTGATCGAAAATTCTTGAGCGAATTCAGCGGGTAGCTAAAGTCCAAAAATACTTTGTCGAACGATGACAAAATTGAGGTGTGGATTCTAAACGTCCAGGTGAGTCTGATCAGACGATGACAAAAAATAATAAGACAACACCGACAGGTGCTTCTGTCGACGAATTTATCTCCGCAATAAAGAACTCGCGCCGTAGGAAAGACGCTTTGATAGCGCTTGAATTGTACAAAGACGTAACGGGGGAAGCACCAGTTATGTGGGGCCCTTCAATCATTGGGTTTGGGTCACGAAGTTTCATGTATGCATCAGGCAAAGCGGGAAAAGCACCGGTTGCATGTTTTTCGCCCCGAAAAGCCAACATGACTTTCTACGTTGGCAATAACTTTGAAGGGGCCGGGACGCTTTATGGCAAGTTAGGGAAGCACAAGAAGTCGGTAGCGTGCCTTTACATCAATAAGTTGGACGATGTGGATTTAACAGTGTTACGCGAAATTATAAAACGTCAGATTCTCAATAAAGCGATTTAACCCAGTTTCAAGAGGCATTCCGTCCAATACTTAAGTATGCGATTTGTTGATCGCCAAATGGGGCTGTACCTAGATAACTTAAGCGCAAACGAATCATGCTATTTGGTAGGTCATATAACTTCCTCAACCGGCAGTATTTTTCTCAAATAGCGTCCTTTACAATATTATCGGCCCTTTACCTTTATGAGTCGGTAAACGATGGGTGCCCATCAAACTGCTCTGCATCGTCGCCGATGACATACCATGACGGTTTTTCCGTAACGAATTCGTGGAAACGGTTCTTTACGTTAAATTCACTGTCGAGTGCGTTCGCTGAAATCGGAAAGCTGTCGTTCTCTGAAAGAATTTCGCCCAATGCAGTACCGCATATCCTGCAAAAACAACGTCTATACTTATAAGGAGGAATAGGTTCAAAAACCTGAACACAATCCTTGCCGCTAATCCATTTCAGATCATGTTTCTTGACGAATACAAGGGCGCTCATACCGACCTTGCGGCACCTAGTGCAATGACAGGTTCCCATTAAGGTTGGCTCCGCCAACAAGCCGAATTTCACAGCCCCACAGCAGCAGCTTCCGCTAATTAATTCCATTGATCTTCCTTTATTCTTGGCAATCTCAAGAAAGAACATTAGGTGAACATACGGTTTTTAGCAATGGCTAAACCGCAGAACTTGAGGTGGGAGAGCCCTTCCACTTCTGGCTTAGTCACGATGGTAAGCGACTACATAATCGTGTAAGCCTTTAACCGTTGGCGGGGCAAGATGGGGTGGAGTGTGCCGGGCTGGTAGTGACCCATTTGGTTTTCTTAACAGTAGCGAGCAAATATTTTACTACCTTATTTCAAAATGGTTAGACCGCAAGAATCATCGAGTGGGACTAGAAAGCGCCCGCTGAAACAATCCTGAAGATCGCCCAAAACAAAACGGCCCCCACTAGGTGAGGGCCGTTTCAATTTGCGCTGTGCGCGAGGGTCTTAGTCGTTCGCGCTCGCTGTTTGGGTGACGTGCGCCTCAACTGGCTCGGCGCCCGCGACTTCATTGCCCGTCTCAACCGGGTGCTGGATAAATACCTGCGCCATGTCCAAGGTAATCGCGCTGGAGATCGCCGTCATACGGCCTTCCTCATTCGGATAGGCGTCGGCGAACTTGCGAATTTGCCAGTAGAACTCCGGCGCCTCCAGCTGTCCGTAGGACAAGTGGTGCGAGGACCAGCTTGTCAGCCACTTGTACAGGGATTCAACGTCATAATAGCCCGCGATCAAGCCGTTCGCGGAGGTTGGCGTCAGGTCCATCTTGAAGCGCATGTCGCGAACTTCCAAGGAATACGGCACGCCCGGGAAAATCATCCACGGCCAAATGCCGTCCTTGGCTTCGGTCATCAACACACCGTCTTCGATCACGGCATCGAAGCGCTGAACGACTTTTTCGCTATAGCGCCGTTCCACACGCTGGGTTCCGCCGGGCGCAACCTTCTCGCCCGAAGCATCGAGCAACAACGGATCGCGGCCACGATAAATGGTTACCTTTACCTCCGGATCGTTCGCGAGATCATCCACTTCGGTGATCTCGAGGAGCGTGCGGTTATAGTAAAAGCCCGGGATCTGCTTGTTGGCAAAAAGTTGCAGCTGACCTTCGGGGCCGCGGAATTGCGAGTTACATCCTGTGACGTTGTAAAACGCGTTGTCGATACCTGGTTCACCCTCAGGGCTGGTGAAATCGTTTCCGTCCACCCGGCCGTCGAGGTTCAGTCCCTTGGCAATATTGCCGGTCACGTTGATGTATTCAAACTTATTGCCGCCCAAATCCTCGGGATACATCTTAAACGATTCACGGGCGAGTTGGGTGTCACCCACCGGTCCCATATCCGGGAACAGGGTTTTGAAAATCTCGCGTGGTCCATTGGGTGAAAGGCCGCGCGGGCATTCTTCTTTCCCGTTTGGCGTTTGGTACATGGTCCAGTGCAGCTGGGTGGTCACGTATCCAATGCGCCGGTCTTTGATAATGGAATCGCCCTCGTCGGCCTGCGTGGCCACGGCGAACCCGGTAACAAGCGCGCCGGCTGCGGCCACGCTGCAGATTTTCTTAGTTAGAGACGTCATGTGTTTCCTCCACACTGAAAACGTATTAAGCGCGACGCGTTAACCGCGACGGCGCGCAAATTCCTCACGAATATAAAAAGCCCGGTAGCCGTTACGCTTGCCTTGCCACTCACCGATGCCATTGCCCTCGATGTCGCCGGGGTATTCATCTCCGGCGTAGGTGTAAACCGGGCGGTCCAGATAGGCCCATACCCGCAGAGCTCCTTCATCATCGGCGGTTGCGCGGCGTCCGGTGTTTGGATCGACATATACGATGCTCCACAAAAGATTTGGAGCCACGGCGTCCTCTGCGGCTTCAACATATGGCCACATTTCCAAGGCCCGGTCCCAATCTCCACCGCCGCCAATGGCGATGCGATAGACCTGCGGGCTTTCCATAGTGTCGCACGCGAGCTGATCTAAGGAATCGTCATTACAGGTGTAGTAGTAAATCGTATTGCCATCGGCATCGGCCAACACGTCACCAGCGAGCGAAACCTGTGTCGTGAACCCTTCCGGATAACTCGGGCCGGGCTGGGTGTACACGTTGTTCCAGCCAGGAACGTCGCCGCCATCATAGCTGCCCATTCTGACGTCATCGGCATACGTATAAACGGGCTTGCCGCGGAACGCCCACTGACGCACACCGGCCGCACGGTCGATGATCGTCCATTCGCCTTGGGGCTGTGCGGTCGCCGGTGCGTTCACCGGATTCCATATCAGTGCGCACTCACCGACGCAGTTCGACAAGTTTTCACCGTCGTGATCCCAAGTGTAAACCGAGTAGCCCTCTTCGTTGACAACCATGCGGCCCAACTTCGTCGTAATCACATTGAAGCCCGGCGGAATGTTTGGCGGGGGGCCAACCGGCAGACGTGCCGGTGCGGTTCCGCTGCCGCCGTCATTCAGGGTCCAAGAACCGCCATTGGTGTGTCCAGGCACACGGTCAAGAATAGACGTGTATACCGGCAGTTTGTCATAGGCCCACTGCATGGTCTCATCGTCCCGCTTGACCAAAGTCCAACGGCCGACGGGCTCAGCATCTTCGGCAGCCAAAAGTGGCGGCCAGGTTTCCGCGCAAGATAAGCGCTGATCAAGTTCAGGCAAATCCATGCCCGGCGGCCACGGGCTCATCATGCCCGCAGTTTTGGTGGTGATTTCATCGGTGCACACGGTTTTGTTTTTTGGGTCACCAGAAAACCCAACGCGCATGGCTTTTTGCGGCCATATGTAAAGGGTTTTACCTTCCTCGGTGGCGAACACCGGGCCATCCAAAACCGTATGGATGACCTGAATGCCTGGCGGCATCGGTACGTCGGCATAGTCTTCGACGACCCTTTGGTCCTGGGCGATCGCACCAACGCAGGTGGCGGTAAGAGCAACGCCCGAGATGAGAAGCGTCTTGAACGGATGTTTCATGCTTCGATCCTTGTGTGAATGAGCGCGCGTTAAACGACGATCTCGCCGATTTCCTTATTGGTCTGATTGCTCTGGTTGCCCCAGTGCGGGATATCCAGACCCACCGCCTTCATCATGGTGTACCCCAAGCGGCAGCCGGTGGTGCCATTGCCATCGATATGCAGGCCGGTTTTGATCCGTCCGCCCGCGCGTCCGGCCGAGAACATCGGCAAGCCGTCGATGGAGTGAATCTTCGCAAACGACTGGTCGGTCGAGGCGTAGATCATCATGTTGTCGAGCAAGGTGCCGTCGCCTTCCTTCACCTGAGCGAAGGAGTTGACGAAGTAGCCCCAGTTCTCGAACGCACGGCGCAAGAACCATGAGACCATCGGCTGGTATCCGAGTTCCGGATCAACAGACTCTTCGTGGCTCGCCGTGTGGTGCGGTTTCTCGTAACCGACCTTGGTCGTTGAGGCGAACGACTTGGAGTAGAGCATGTTGAACACACGGGTTTGATCGCATGCGATCGCCATGGTGAGGAGATCCGTCATGATCTCATGGCGACGCCGTTGAAGATTGACGTCAACACCGCTCGGCAGATCGTCCGCATCATTGAAGGAGGTTGGCGCCACGCAGGCTTCGCGCGGTTCCGGTTTGGTCAATTGACGATCGAACTGCTTTTCCAAATCGCGCAGGCTGGTGAGGTATTGATCCAGGCGTTGGCGGTCTTCCGCACCAACCATGGATGACAGTTTTTTGGTGTTGTCCATAACGCTGGAGATCACGCTTTGGCGCACCATGATTTTCGGGTTCGGTTTGAACTCAGGCGCGTTCGGATCTTGGAAGTCCGGCCCGAAGATTGTGGTGTAAAGGCCAAGGGGCGAGCCTTCGGACGTATTGATCGAGGTTGCGCTTTCATAAGATTGCGTATCGCGCGGATCGCCGGTCGCGGTCATGGTCAGATGGGCAAACGGCGTTGTCGTGCCGATCTTTTTAGCCACGGTCACGTCGATGGTTTCGCCCGGACGGTCATTGTTGTTCATCGGCGCTGCGCCGGACCGCAAAATCATCCATCCTGTCGTGTGGCACAGGTTCGGGGCCGCGTCGCGGAAGCCGTTGAAGTTGGTGTAAAGGTTGATGTGCTTTTGCACGGGCGCCAGAGATTCGATTTCCTCCGGCAGCTCCCAGTCCGCACCGGTTTGCTTTGGCGTGAAAATCTTTTCACTCATGCCAAGGCCCCAGCCCCACGTTCCAAAGCGGACGGGAAGGGGCGCGCCGCTGGCGAGTGCGTTTCCGTTTCCATTGAGGAAGACATTGAGCAATGGCAAGCCGAGGGTAATGGCAGAGCCGCCGAGTGCGCCCCGCAGGACACGGCGCCGGCTAAGTGAATCTAGAAACGAGTTATTCATTGTTAACCTCCTCAGGGGTTAGTTGGCCGCGACCGCGTGCGGTGCGGCGGCCTCAGCTGAAACGGATTCGGGTTGGGCGACTTTTGAAAACGCATCGCTAAACGCTATTTTGCGCATCAATTGGGGAACACGGTAGCCATTGGCGGCGAAGACCTCCGTCAAAACTTCCGCTTGCCGTTCATTTTCTCGCGAAAGCGGCCCACCGATCGCGTGCGCATAAATCCGGCGCACAAGACAACTTGGTAATCCAGGGTGATTGCGCAACGCTACGGTCAAGCCCTGAACGTCATCATACTCGGTGCCATCCAACACACCGCTGGCATCAATCGGTACACCGGCTTCCAAGGACCGGAATTGTCCGCCTCCATCAAAGTTCTCAAGAGATAGACCCATCGGGTCGGTGATCTTGTGGCATCCCGCGCACACCGGATTTTCCAAATGAAACTCGACCCGCGCGCGAGCGGTTTTTAACTCCTCCGGAGGATCTTCCAACGCGGAAAAGTCCACGTCCGGCGGCGGTGGTGGGACTTTTTGACACAAGAACAATTCACGCAAGGCTTTACCGCGCAAGGTCGCCGAGCTGCGGCCCGGGTGCGAGTGAACAGTCAGGAAGCTGACGTGTGTGAGTATGCCCGATCGCGGGCTGTCCTCGGGGAAAGTGTAAGGCGTCCAACCTGGGCGCGTTGGCACTTGGTAGATCGCCGCCAGGGCCGGCGACATAAACGTATGCTTGGTGGTGAACAGGTCGCGGTAATCCCCGTCCCGCGTGATCAGATGATCGGTGATGGTGCGCAAAGTTTGCTCACGAGAGTCTTCAAGACTCGTTCCCGTCACAACCGGATAAACAGTTCCGTCCTTAGACAGACTATTGAAATCTTCGAACGCAAACATATCGTCGAAGAATGTTGCTAAGCCGTCGGCGAGTTTTGGACTGGCCAGCATGATATCGATGACCTCTGCTCGTCCTTCAGGGGTCAGAATCTCGCCGTTCTTGGCATACTCAAGCACCGTGTCGTCGGGCACGGAGTTCCAGAGGAAGAACGACAAGCGCGAGGCCATGCTATAGGCATCGAGACGTTGCTGGCCGGGATTATCTGGATCAGGCTCGGTAATATCGGCGATCATCAACACCATGGGGTCGACAAGCATGCCTTCGAGCACGCCGGAAAGACCGACATAAAAGTCTTCATTGTTTTCAGCCGCTGTATGCGCCTTGGCTACGTATTCTTGCAGCAAATCCTCCGGAAGAGGCTTGCGGTAAAGAAGCCGACCAACCTTGCTAATGAATTGGGTGGCGCATTCATCATCCGGACCCTCGATGTTTTGAGGTTCGCACGGGATGAGAGAGTCCCGATGCGAGGGGATACCCTGCTCGATATCCCCGTCACTTACGACTTGCGCGGCGATGGTTGCTGCGGTGCGTTGCAACTTCAACATATCGCTTGAGGTAACCCCGACGCGAGAGGCGGTATTCGATACCAGCCCGTCGGTGCGCATCATGGGCGCCATGGTATCGCCGATTTTAATGCTGTCGCCAAAAACATCGGCGATCATGTTGGCGTATTGCCCTTGCGTGAGAAGGCGCACACGTGCCGGCGTGCTTTCGTCAGGTAAAACTTGGTCTGGAAGGACGGTTGCAATGGGGGATTGGTCAGCACCAGGCTGAGAACAGGCAGCAATAGTCAATGCGGCCGCGCCAAGGACGCCAGAAACCTTAAGAAAGCGCCGGACCGTAGGGGGAAACAAACGCACGTCAAACTCCTCCTCTCGCGGCATACAGGCATGACTTTTGGTCATGAGCCTTGCCACGTCTAAAAAATCTGATTATCGGTTGCACACCACCGCAGTTGAAATCGCAACCCAACTCCACCTTGCCTTTATATTTAATAACACGACCGTCCGTTCACAAGAAGAACTCTTGGGGCCCTTCCCTTCGAATTCAGTCGGGCGTGTCTTTCCTGCAAATCAGAGGTAAAGTTATTTAATAACAATGTGTTAGGATAAATAGAATTAACGGTTTTCTTCGGTGCGCGATAGATGCACCCTAGGCATAGGACAACCTTAAGCCGTAATCAAAGAGTAGGGGGAGAGAATGTTTCGATATCGCAAATTCCTGGGGCCGGCATGTGCGGCCGCAATAGCATCTGGCTTGACGAGCTTACCAGCGCTCAGCGCTGAAACCGGGCTGCCCATAGATGCACTGGCCAATACAGTTTGGGTCGAAGAATTCGATGTCTCGCCTGACGCTTCTATGGTCGCCTACAAATCTGCGAAGGCTGGCACTTACGATATTTGGATTGCGCCGGTAGACGGCGGCGAGCCCGTCCAGATTACCTCTATGCCCGGGCGGGAGATAAAGCCCGTTTATAGCCCTGACGGAAAATGGATCGCCTTTGAGGCCGATTACCGAGGCGTTGATGTCAGCGACATATATATAATTCCTGCTGGCGGCGGTGATGCGATTCAGCTCACAAACCACCCGCTCCACGATAGCAATCCCATGTGGTCGTCCGACAGCAAAACGGATCTATTTCGTCACCGACATGTTCTGGTCGAGGTCGATTGCCAGCGTCGATATCGAAAGCGGCGAAATTAAAGAGATTGGCCCGGGCGGGGGGATGGCGAGCCTATCGCCGGATGGAACGACCTTCGTCTTTACGCGAAATGAAAAGCCCGACGACGATGATCAGAGCAACAATGATATTTACACGTTGCCGATGAGCGGCGGAGAACCCAGGCTTTTAACTCCGGATACGTTCAACTCGCTTGATGCGGCGCCCATGTGGTCGCCGGACAGTAAAACCATTGCGTTTATTTCCGACCGCAATGGTTTCAACAATCTCGGTGTAATTGATGTCGCAAGCGGTGAGGCGACGATGTTGCTCACCGAAGACATCGAACATAGCGAACCGCGCTGGTCGCCCGACGGAGAGTGGATCAGCTTTACGAAGAATCTCGATTACCAGTATCACATCTTCAGAATCCCGTCGGACGGAGGTCGCGCACGCCAACTCACCGAGCAAGGCGGTGTAAACGGCGGGTCTTCAGCAACCGGTCAGACTCGCGGCACGCATGTGTGGAGCCGAAGCGGCGATCAGATTTTTTATTATCACTCTGATCCCAGCCGCACAGGTGATGTTTGGGTCATGAGAGCTTCGGGAGGCCGAGAGCGTCAGATCACGAACCATCAAGATCCAGCAATTCGGGACACCGATCTCTTTGTTTGGCCGGAGTTCGTCGAATACAAGAGTTTCGATGGCCGTGAAGTGGCTGGTCTTGTCTACAAGCCCAAGGGCAGCAAGGCAGGGGACAAACTTCCCGCGCTGTTCTTCTACCGGGCGAATTCCAACGGCCAACATCCAATGCAATGGAACCCATACATCCAATACTTCGTGAGCAAAGGGTATTTGGTGTTTGCGCCGAACTTTCGAGGAAGCACCGGACGCGGCAAGGATTACCGCCAGGCCGTGTTTACCCGCGGCGGCGAGGATGATCTGCGCGATGCTTTCATTGGCATGGATAACCTAGCCGCGGAAGGTTGGGTTGATCCTGATCGCGTTGGTGCTTTTGGGGGGTCGACCGGCGGCTACTTCACGACGGCCTCGGTCACCAAAGATCCGACACGGTTTAAGGCCGGCATTGTCTGGTACGGATCGACCGATCTCGTAACACTGTCGACCTACGCCAGTATGGAGCGCTGGAATAAATTTCTAATTGGCAAAACGCCGATGGAAAATCCGGAAAATTACTACAACCGCTCACTCATCTATCATGCAGACCGTGTGAAAACGCCTTTGTTATTCCTTTATGCACAAGGTGATTCGGCGGCTCGGTTTCAGCAGATCGAACAGTACGGTATTCAAGCCAAAATCCACGGCAATTGGTTTGATTGGGTGACCTACGCCGAAGAACCGCACGGCTGGTATCACTTCCGCCCCGATAGTACCAAGAACATGCTCGAGATCATGTCGCCCATGTTCGACAAATTCGTTCTTGGAAAAGAGGCGGATGTGAAAGCGATCGCGGCGTCGCAACGCGAAGGCATCGAGATAATAAGAAATCCGACCATTGAGCTTTGGAATGCTCTCGCGAACGGCCGTCCACCAGAATAAACTCGAGGTTTGCAGATAGCTTGAAATTTGGATCCGGTGAATTTTCACCGGATCCTTTTTTCGTTCGGCGCTTCAAACTTGATCACTACAGCACATCGAAACTGCTATGGTATTCGTAGTCGTTTCCGACTTACGTAGAGATGTTCCCCATAACGTGCTGGCAAATTTAGATGGCCCAAAGTGTTCAGGCATTATTTGATGAAGCAACGCGCTGTCATGAAGCGGGTCAGTTCGTGGATGCCGAGCGCTTGTACCGGCGCGTACTCAATGCCGACCCTAATCATGCAGATGCACTTCACCAATTTGGCGTTCTCGCGCACCAAGGTGGGCGCAATGACATTGCTATCGATTTGGTCAAACATGCGATCGAACGGGCACCTAAGAACGCAGTGTTTCACAACACTTTGGGTGGGGCGCTCTTGGCTGAGAATCGGGTTGAAGATGCGGTAGGCGCTTTTCGAAATGCGCTGGCGATAGACCCGAGCTCGATTGAGATCAGAAATAATTTAGCAAACGCCTATCAGGCGCAGGGGCGCTTGGACGACGCCATCTCTCTTTTTGAGGACATTCTCAAGGATGCGCCTGACGACCCCGATGTGAACAATAACCTCGGGCACGTGCTTCAGGTGCGCGGCGATTTCGACGATGCGATCAAGCGGTTTCGCCGTGCGCAAAAGTCGCGTCCCGACGATGCGCTCATTCTCAGTCACCTCGGCAATGCGCTCTCGGCAAAAGGATCGTACGAAGAGGCCGTCGAGATTTGCGAAAAAGCAGCGACCCTGGATCCGCGATCGGCCATTGCCTTCACCAATTTGGGAAATGCCCTTACGGGCCATTTTCGGTTCGACGATGCGGTAAAGGCCTATCGCAAAGCTCTCGAAGTTGCGGGGGACATTCCTGAGATTCACAAGAATCTCGGAATTGCGTATCACAAACTTGGGAAGTGGGACGAGGCCAGTGCGTGCTTCGCGAAAGCTCTGGAGCTCAATCCCGACGAAAACGTCCATGCCGCATTGGGCGAAACCTATTACGCTCTCGGCAAGTTAGAAGACTCCGTCGCCGCCTTCGAGCGCGCGCTGGAGCGCACCCCAGATGATCATGCGGCGCGATATGCACTGGGGGCGGCGTTAAATGATTTGGGGCGCCATGCCGAAGGCCTTGCTGCAATGGCCGCTGGTCCGGGTCTCGTCCGGTTGTCGACCACACCCGGCGATAAGAGCCCGGACGCATGCGTACAACGAATGCCTCTAACAGATTGCAGCGAACCACATTTCATTGGGAGTTGGTCGCTGCAAAACCCCGACCTTTGCGAAGGCTTGATCGCCTACTTTGAAGAGCGGTCGGGCAGCCACATGCAAGGCGGCACAAATCTCGGGATCAATGTCGCGGTAAAGAAGGCGACCGACATGCCGATCTTTCCCAATGACCTTAAGGCGCCAAGCTCTGAGCCCATTGAAGCTTATCTCCGTGAGTTGGAAGCGTGCTTGTGCGATTACGCGTCCCAGTGGCCGTCTTTTGCCGAAATGATGCCGTCCGTTGAAATTGTACCCTTTAAGATCCAGCGATATCGACCCGGCGAGCATTTTCAACAACCCCACGCCGAACGGGTTTCCTTTGGGCTTATGCACCGCGTTTTGGCATGGATGACGTATTTGAATGATGTAGGCGACGGCGGTGAAACCGAGTTTCACCACTATGGGCTTAAGATTAAGCCCGAGCGCGGAAATACTCTCATTTGGCCTGCTGAGTGGACTCACACCCACGCTGGATGCGTTGTTAACTCAGGTGTGAAGTACATCATTACTGGTTGGATGCATTTCCCCCACCCTCGAGCGCAGGATGCCAAGGATTAGGCGAGTTTCCCCCGATTGATTCGAATGCAGCTATTAAGTGTAAGAGGCGGTGTAGCGCATTTGCCGCACCCACGCGTGTTTATGCCATGCCCCCCGTTTTACGGGAATTTATGCTTGACCCGTTCTGTTTGAGCGCCCGATACTCAAACCATTCGCACCTTTAACTGCAAGCACTTGCATGCAGCGTGGCCTTGTGGGGGCGACAAGGGGTGCTAGGGGGGGGCGCTTGATAGGGTTTCGTTTTCGATACCTCTTAGGGTGTCTCTGTCACTTACTCTAGGGGGTTCATATGAAGTTGATTGACCACGTTCGCGCGCCTTCAAAGTCGAAGGCGAAACTATCCGTTGCGGTATTAACCGTGGCGGCTTTGGGATCCACGTGCTTAAGCTCGGTGTCCGTAGCGCAAGATCAAGACGCGCAGGCACCATCCATCGAGCAGATTACCGTAACTGGATCGCGTATTGTGCGCGATGGCTACGAAGCACCAACGCCGGTGTCGGTCATTGGCGTTGAGCAGTTGGAAAACGTTGCGACATCGAACCTCGCGGACTCCATCAACCAACTTCCAGCGGTTTTTAATAGTGCGACACCGCAGTCCTCGGCGGCCAACACCACTTCCGGTCAGTCGGCGATTAACGCACTCGCGTTACGTGGCCTTGGCATTACCCGCACCTTGGTACTGCTTAATGGTCAGCGGACGGTTGGCTCGAACCTGACCGGCGCGGTCGACATCAGTGAGCTTCCGCAGGGTTTGATTCAGCGCGTAGACGTTGTGACCGGCGGTGCGTCGGCAGCCTACGGATCTGATGGTCTATCGGGTGTCGTTAACTTCGTGCTCGATACAGACTTCACTGGCTTTAAAGCCGAGGTTTCCGGCGGGCTCACAACCTATGGCGACGTGCCCAACTACAAACTCAACGCGACGTACGGCACGGACTTCGCCGACGGTCGAGGCCACTTCCTTCTGTATGGTGAGCACGTGTGGGATCAGGGCCTCTTGGTTTATGATCGTCCTTGGGTTCGCGAAGGTCACAGCTTCATCAATAATCCCGCGTGGACGCCGGGCAGCGGTTTGCCAAACATTGTTCGCACAACCGAAGTAGCCCTCGGAACCATCGCAGCTTGGGGCGGCGTGTTTGTCGGCGGTCCCTTGGGTCTGACAGCGTTTGGCCCAGGCGGTGAGCCCTACCAAATTTCTCCGGGTGATTTGCCTCAAGGCGCGCTGATGCGCGGCGGTAGCTGGCAATCGCAACTGATTGCACCGGTGCGCGGTGTGGCCGCGCAGCCGCGGCAAAATCGTCAGGACGTATTTACGCGCTTCAGTTACGACGTCACTGACAATATGAACCTCTACTTCCAGGCAGCCTGGGGGCACCTTGGTTCGTTCTCGTCAGGGGCGCCGAACTTCTTCCCCGGCAACCTAACGCTCTCCACGGACAACGCTTATCTACCGGATGCCATGCGTCAGGTCTTGGAGGCAGATGCCGGCGAAAGCCCGACGACGTTCAGGTTCGGAACCATGAACCAGGACTTAGACAACTTCCGGGCGGTGTATGACCGCCGCGTTCAACGCTTCCTCATCGGTGCTGAAGGCGACTTCGCAGCGGGTGGCACAGATTGGACGTGGGACTCCTACCTGAGCTACGGCAAAATGTTCGGGACTCTTAAGTCCATTGGGGCCATCGACCGGACACGTTACCCGAAAGCGGTGAACTCGGTTCTCGTCAATGGCGCTCCGGTTTGTAGCGTGAATGCCGATGCGGATCCGACGAACGACGACCCCTTGTGTGTGACTTACAATCCGTTCGGAACCGGCGTGAACAGCCAAGCGGCGGTCGACTACCTCCAAGGCCGCTATGGATGGAACTTGCAACGTTTGAAACAAACGGTGTGGGCGGTCAATTTCGCGGGCGAGCCGTTCTCGACCTGGGCAGGTCCAATCTCCCTGGCGTTCGGGTATGAATTCCGCAACGAAAAAATGCGTCAGCTCTCGGACCCCGAAGAGCAGGCAAATCCCTCCATCTGGTTCCAAGGTGCGGGTCAACCCTACACCGGCTCGTTTAACGTTCATGACCTCTATCTTGAGGCGGTTGTTCCGCTTGCGACCAACCAAGATTGGGCCAACTCGTTAGAACTTAACGCCGCCGTGCGCGGGACCAAGCACTCGGCCTACGGGACGGTTGCTACTTACAAGGTCGGTGCGACGTATGAGCCGATGGATGACATTCGTTTCCGCGTCACGCAGTCTCGAAATATCCGGAGCCCGACGCTGGTCGATCTCTTCCAAGCCGGGTCGACATCACGTAGCTCGTTGCTCGATGCGTTCAATAATAACGTGCCGATCAACAGCCAAGTGACGACGTCGGGGAACCCAAACCTCGGGCCTGAAAAGTCCAACGATCTCGGCGTTGGTGTTGTGTACCAGCCATCCTGGTTCGATGGGTTTAGCGTCTCGCTGGATTACTACCGCATAAAGATCAAAGACGCGGTCAATCTGGTTGGCTCGCAAAACACCGTTAATCTCTGCGCTGCAGGCAATGCGAATGCGTGTTTGTCAGTTGAGCGGGTGAATATCGGAACACCGGAAGAGCAGCTCAATGTTCTCAATGGTCCGCAAAACTTTGCCAGTGAAACTGCGAAGGGGATCGACATCGAAGCCAGCTACACCCTCCCGCTGGAGATGATATCTTCGGACTGGGAAGGCTCGATCGCGATGCGCATGTTGGCCACTCACTACATGAGCTATAAAAGCTTCAGCGGTGTTGAAGGCGATTCTGTGGATCAATGGGCTGGGGTGAACGGTGATTCCGCCGGCCTTGGGAACGGGCAAAGTGGTGTTCCCGATTGGGTCGTCAACGCGACGATGCAATATAGCCTCGCTCCCGTCGATTTCGGCTTTAACTTCCGGTACATCTCATCGGGTATAAACAACATCAATTTTGTTCAATGTACCACGGGATGTCCTGATCCTGGAGCTGGGATCAATTACGTTGATGACAACTCGGTCGCTGCGAAGCTCTTTGTAGACTTCAACGCCGCATACACCATTGCGGTCGGCGATACAGCTGAAACGGAATTGTTCTTGAACATTCGCAATATTGCGAATACCGATCCGGCGATCGCACCGCGCGGTCCAGGCGGATCGAGCTGGGACTTCGCGCCAACACCGTCCGGTGGTGCTTATGATGTCCTCGGCCGAGTCTTCCGGGCAGGCGTCAAGGTTAGAATGTAATTGATGTAAGCCTAACTCAGACAAAGGGCCCAATCCGGTGTACGCTGGGTTGGGCCCTTTTTCTTTTCTCAAAGGTGGAGAGAGAGATGAACGTAAGTAAGAAAAGTCTTTTGGTCGCCGCGGCTTCAGCCCTTGTGCTGACGTCTTGCGACAGAGCGCAGGAACCGACCACATCTTTCAGCGTTATCGAAGCATCGATCCCCGAGATGCAAGCGGCTATGACGCGCGGTGAGGTCACATCCAAACAGATCGTTGAGCAATACTTGGCACGCATCGAAAAATACGAAGATCAGCTCAATACAGCGGTTTCAATTAATCCCAACGCGATCGCCCAGGCCGAAGCGCTCGACAAAGAGAGAGCCGAAGGCAAAGTGCGCGGTCCAATGCATGGCATTCCGGTCTCTTTGAAAGACAACATCATGACCAAAGACGACATGCCAACCACAGGCGGCATGTTGGCGTTTAAAGATTACATGGCTCCCTATGACGCGACTTTGGTGACCAATTTAAAGGAAGCGGGCGCTATCATCATTTCAAAATCAACCCTCAGCGAGCTTGCCGGATGGTTTGGCGACGATTTCAGGCCAGGTGGATACAACGGCGCGATTGGGCAGAGCTACAACCCGTACGACCCACGGGCAAAGGAAGACGGCACGCCTATTTTGTCGGTGGCCGGATCCAGTTCTGGGACTGGCGTTGCGGCGAATATGTGGGCGGGGAACGTGGGCACCAGCACCGCGGGTTCAATCGAAGGGCCATCTAATTACAACATGCTCGTTGGTCTGCGTCCTTCAACCGGGCGCATCAGCCGTCATGGCATTATTCCGCTGACCTTAGATCAGGATACGGCCGGTCCCATGACCAAAACTGTAGCCGGGGCGGCCATCATGCTCGCGGCGATGGAGGGGAGCGAGCCTGATCCGAACGATCCACGCACAAGTGAGTGCCGCGCCTTTGACGACTACACCGTTGTCTTGCGTACGGACGGGCTTAAAGGCATGCGCATTGGCGTTCCGCGCACGGGATTTTATGAGCCGCACGAGTTTCCGGGTTTGGCAGAGCCGTTCGAAGGGCTAAAGCCTGACGAAAAACAGGTGATGGAAGACGTAATCGCGGTGCTGAAAGACGCTGGCGCGGAGGTTATCGACCCAACGGATTTACCCAGTATTGTTGCCACAGATCCCGCAGATAACATCAGGACCCGCAACATATGTCAGTTGGCACCGGACGGCGAAGCGCCTGACGATTTGTGCTCCAACGTCCTTCGTTATGGGATGAAACGGGACTTTAACCTATGGCTGGAGAGCCTCGGAGAGTCTGCGCCGGTCAAATCACTCGCTGAACTCATCGAGTGGAATACGGCGCATGAAGCGGATGGGGCTATCAAATATGGCCAAGGTCGTCTTGATGCAGCTGAAGCAGTTGACCTTGAAGCGGATCGCGCACGCTATGAACTGAACCGCACCGAGGACCTTCAATTATCCCGGGAGGAGGGAATTGATGCCGTTTTGACGGAGTATAATCTTAATGCGCTTATCTTTCCCGGAACCTCAGCGTCAAACATCGCCAGCCGAGCCGGATACCCGGTCATGGTGGTGCCATTTGGAATGGTGAACAATGACGCGGACGAGGAGTCCGAGGAAAAAACGCGGCCCTATGGATTTAGCTTCGTTGGCGGCCATTGCCAGGACCCGCGGATCATTTCTATCGCCTACGCGTTTGAACAAGCGACAATGAAACGGGTGCCTCCGCCGCACACACCTTAAGCAATCACTTTGTTCGGCGTTTTAATCTGAACTCCCAACTCTAACAACTAGAGTTGGGGGTTTTGACTTGGCTAATTGGACCAATTTCGCGCTTTAATTTCGCGAAGGCCCGTGCGTTTTCTCGTGATCAATGAGCCAACGTTTTCGTTTTAGTCCCCCGCCATACCCCGTCAAACTCCCGTCCGCGCCAACAAGCCGGTGACAAGGCACAATGATGCTAATAGGGTTTGCACCATTCGCTGCGCCGACCGCACGGATCGCTGTGGGTCGCCGTATGCGCTTGGCGAAAGCGCCGTAGGTTAAGGTCGTGCCCGCAGGAATTTTACGTAACGCCGCCCACATTTTGCGCTGAAACGCGGTGCCGATAGACCCGGTTGGAACGGTATTGATGGCTCCGAGATCGCCGTCAAAATACGCGGCAAGCGCAGAAGTTATAGACGCCGGACACGGTCCTTTTTCAATAAGGGCATCCCGCCCGCAATACCGTTCGACAAAACGCTTAAAGCGCGCCTCGTACCCCTTAAAATCCAAGGCACGCACCGCCCCGGCGTCGTCGGTTGCGAGCAAAATGACTCCGATAGGCGATTTCAAGTGTTCAAGCCGAATGAGCAAAAATACTGCCTCCTAATCGACGGCACGGTGCCCGAGCTGGTCTTTTTTTCCAACTGAAATTCCTGTACCTGTCTGCGGGCAAATCAATTGCTCTGTTCCACTTTACTAGGATTTGAGACATGTCGGCTGCAGATACAATGCAAACGTGGGATCCGCGCGGCGCGAAAGTTTGCGACCTTGAGGACCTATTCAGCGAACTGCTGCCCCTAAAGGATGCGCGAATTCTCGATTTGGGGTGTGGGGCCGCCGAGGTGAGCCGTGCGATCGCCGATTCTGTTTCGGGGTCCGATGTGGTTGCAATGGAAACCGATGCCGTCCAACACGAAGAAAACCTCAAGGCAGATCAGCTCCCAAACTTAGAGTTTAAATTGGGAGGAGCGGAGAGAATTCCCGAACGTGATGAAAGCTTCGATGTCGTACTGATGCTGAAATCGCTGCACCATGTTCCTGCCAATGACATGGATCAGGCTTTGCGCGAGGTGCGACGTGTCCTGCACATGGACGGATTGGCGTTTATTGTCGAGCCCGTTTTCGGCGGAGCCCTGAACGATATTTTGCGCGTCTTTCATGACGAGAAAGAAGTGCGTTTGGCCGCATTCGATGCGGTACGCAAAACAGTCTCTTCGAACGCTATGGAATTGGTAGAGGAAAGATTTTTCTTCACGTCTACTACGGTTCCCGATTTCGATGCGTTTGAGCAAAAATATATCAACGTGTCCCACTCCGATATTCGGTTGACCACAGCTCAGCGGGCGGAAGTTCGTCAAAAGTTCGAACGTCAATTGAAGCCGCAAGGTGCCACCTTCAAAATGCCCATGCGCCTTGATCTTCTTAAGAAAGCCGTGTGATCGCCTGATTTGCTGAGGCGGTCTACCAACCCGTCAATTCACGTGTCAGAATATCTCGATAATGTTGCAAACCAGAGATAATTAAATCTATGGTGAGGAGCGGCGTGAGAGGTGATTATCACCTCAAGGGGAGAGTCTATGTCTGAAACTAATCACGCGTCTGCCGGTGAATTATCTGAGGCCCGTCATCAACCGTCCACGCAAGGTCAATCAGAAGAAACACATCGTTTCGTTTATCACGGTAGAATTGGCACGCTTTATCGAATTTGGCTTCTAAATATTTTCCTCACGATCGTAACATTCGGCGTTTACAGCTTTTGGGGACGCACGCGCATGCGCAAATATGCGGCGTCCGCGTTTGAGCTTGGCGGAGACCGCTTGGAGTATACAGGAACCGGTGGCGAGCTTTTTCGAGGATTCTTAATCGCCTTTCCAATTATCATTCTTCTGTACCTTCCGCTGGTAATCTACCCGATGGAGACGCACCCAATCGTCTCCCTTACATTTATCCCCATCCTGTATTTTATTTATGTCGGCGTATACGCCGCATTGCGTTACAGGCTATCGCGAACCGTATGGAGAGGAATTCGCGGTCGGCTTACCGGCTCACCCTTCGAGTACGGTGCCTTGGTGCTCGGACTTTCCGTCGTAAACATCCTTACGCTCGGCGTTATGATCCCATGGTCGGACCGCATGGCCATCCGATACCAAATGCGCAATGTTTGGTTTGGGAACACACAAGGCGAATTCAATGACACGCCCAGAGAGTTGTGGCGCATGCATTGGATCACATGGTTGTTGTTTATTCCGACACTTAGCCTATCGAGATTGTGGTATCGCGCTGCTTTGCTGAGATATCAGTATGGGAATTTCAGCATCGGGCGGGTGAAGTTGAATGCGGTGCTTTCAGGCACGCATGTGTTCGACCTTGTTGTGTTCAATGCCCTTATTCTCCTTTTCACACTGGGTCTGGGCAGACCGATTACCGTGTACCGGGAATTGAAATTTATCTCGGACCGCATTTTCTTGACCGGAGACTTGGACGCAGAGGCCGCCGCAGTCCTTCAGTCGACGGAAGATCTATCCTCAACCGGCGAAGGTTTGGATGGACTCCTGTCCAATGACTCTGGCTTCTTCTAGGTTACACCGGTATTGATCCCGGATTGTCTCATATGACCTTTGACATCTCGCGCAGAAAAACTATGGCCGCCAGGTTTTCCGATGGAAAATCTGCACGCTCATATTCCGTGCAGGTCAAAATTGAATCTGAGAAGTTCGTCTTTAAACTCTCCGACGATCAGAATGCAAAGGTACGGCAGGAACATTGGCCGGGCGACAGAATTCGCACCGTAGACGACGCCGATAGCGGTGCGGCTGTTACATTCACCAATGTCGATATACCAATGTCGCGATTGGTGTTTTCTTCACCCGATGAAGCGCGCATGGCGCGGGAGACGCTCGATATTAAACCCGAGCACTCGTTGCGCGTGGGGCTTGGAACCTGGTCTTTGGTGGGATGGTTCGCCGTGGCTGCCGCGACGTTGACTGCAGCCGTGCTTGCCGCGCCGGCCTTAAGTTCATTAGCCGCCCCTTATGTTCCCCAAAGTTGGCGCGCTCAATTGGGGCAATTCGTCACGGACATTCTTACCGAAGGGAAAGCCGTATGTGTAGGCGAGCCCGGTCAACAGGCGCTGGAGTCTATCGTTCGCAAACTTAGCGAGGGTCAGGCCCTAGAACAGCCATTGACGGTCGAAGTCATCGACTTTGGTCAGGTCAACGCCTTTGCCGCGCCTGGGGGCATGATCGTGATATTCAGTGAGCTCATCGACCAGGCGGAAAGTGCGGAAGAGGTTGCCGGGGTTGTCGCCCACGAAATCGGCCATGTTGTTGAAAATCATCCCACTGCCGGGGCGATACGGTCTTTGGGGTTATCGCTCGCGGTTCAAGTGATGTTGGGCGGCGGCGATGCAGGTGGTGCTGCGTCGACGGCGCTCGGGCTTTATGACCTGTCTTATAGCCGCAAGGACGAATTGGAAGCCGATCGCCTAGCGGGCCAAATGCTTTTGGCGGCGGATGTAGATCCAGGCCACCTCAACTCTTTTTTCAATCGTATGAGTGAGGGCGGGTCTGGGCTGGATAATACGCCGCTTAAATATTTATCCTCTCATCCGGCATGGTCGGACCGTATCGCTGCCGTCTCCTCATTGGAAAAACCCGATCGCGAGCGTCCCATATTGACTGCAGCGCAATGGCGCGGCCTAAGAAATATATGCAGCGGTGCGGGCGCCAACTAATCCATAAAAACTTAGACGACGAAAGATGCGCGTAATGCCCAAAACCCTCTATGGAATAAAAAACTGCGACACCGTCAAGAAAGCGCGCGCGTGGCTCAAAGCGCACAATATCGACTATGTTTTTCACGACTACAAAACCGAAGGGATTGATCGCGCGTGGCTCAAAAAATGGTGTGACGAAGTTGGGTGGGAGGTTTTACTCAATCGCGCGGGGACAACCTTCAGAAAATTAACTGACGATGACAAAGCAAATCTTACAGCCGCGAAAGCCATCCGACTCATGGTTGCTCAACCGTCGATGATTAAACGGCCCGTATTGGACCTTGGCCGTCGCCGCCTTGTAGGATTTAAGCCGGATGTCTATGCCAAGGAACTAACCTGACTGGCTTTGCCCGGAGCTTGGTTCCGGGTGCCCGCGTAAAAAGTCCGCGCTGCCCGGGTGCCAAGTTAACTCGGACGGCCCATTAAAATCGCCTTCTGCAATTTGATCTTTTTCGACAAGAGCTTCGGTCAGCATCCAGGCGTGATGAGAGGGCAGATCAGCTTGCGCGATCAAGAGGCGGTCGTTGATCGGCGCCAAGACATGCAATGCGATGGCGCCATAGGGTTCAAACGGACCTGCGCCTTTTGCCATGGCTGCGGCCTCGTCCCGGTCCATGATAGCTACTTCCATCTGCCCGGTCCCAAGTAAACTCGCAAGCCGTCCAGCGTAGGGGGCTCGGGCAACGCGCGCCCTTGCGGCCGGCAGGCGCGCATCGAGCATCTCGACGGTGAACTTGGCGAGATCGTAGGTGCGCGGGTCGCCCCTATGGCACCCGATGAGCAAATGTTTTCGCCGGTAGATGATCCACTGTTGATAGGGCGAATGCCCGCACAGCATCACTGCGCTGGCGGTCGCAAGTCCGGCTTCGAGAAAGTGTCTGCGTTTCATCATTCGTCAAACACTTCTTCCTTGAGCACTGCCGTGACAACAAAATTTGGAACGTCAACGATCTGCCCAATGCGCAAATCCACCGCAACGCTTGCAAGAATATAGGCCTGCTCGGCGCTCAATCCATGTTCGCGTTGAATGTAGTCGATCATTTTAATGAGCGCATCGCGCGCGGCCACCGTCATGTCTTCCGACAAATTACTTAAGTTCGCGATCTTCTCGCTGTCCAAGTAAGTGTACTGGGGCGGAACTGAGCCAGCCTCTTTTATGGGCAGGCCAATGGTTTGGTGGAACTTAGCGGGTTCAATATCCTTGATTTGATCGCCGCCAAATATTTCAGGCCCCTTAATAACGTCTGCTTGCCCTTTGCGAATTTCGGTCTGGACGGTAATCACCGCACCCATCTCAATCGCCGTGCCGGAAACTTCGCCGTCGCCTTGGGCATAGTGGGCGTCGCCAACAAACAACCCGCAGCCATCGATGAAGCATGGCAGCAACACCGTCGTTCCGACTTGCATCTGCTGAACGTCTAAGTTTCCGCCGTTCTCCCGCGGCGGAATTGTTCTAAGACACTCATCCTTATTTGTTCCATTAGGTCCGCAAACAGCGGACGGAAGCGCGCCAATGGGTTGCGGCGCCAGCGTGATGCCTCCGGCTGCGCTAAGGTCCGCCTCGCGCGCCGCCCACGCCTTGACTTCATCGGGTCCGGGTAAAACGCCAACCGATCCCATAAACGCTTCATAGGGAATTTTAACGCCGGGCATCTGATCGGACACCGCGTGGGTACGTGAGAGTTTCCAATTCACCAAAAACGGCTCGGTAAAGATATCGCGCAAAAATCCAAATCCTGGGACGATGAATGTGTACCCATATTCGTCGGGCTCAATATCGATCAAGGTTACAGCCAAAACATCGCCGCGTTCCGCGCCTTCGATGTAAACCGGACCGGTCATGGGATGAGCGAGGTTCAAGTCGGCCGCCGCCAAATCATCGGCGTTGGAGTCGAGGGTTAGGTCTGAGTCTACGGCATCCCGGGTTTCAAATACGATCATCTGTCCGGGCTTCGCGCTCACCGCCGGCGGAATGGCCGGGTGGTAGCGGTTAAAGCAATTCGGGTCATCAACGCAATGATCGCCGCTCTTTGAGATAATGACCTTGTCTTGCCATTTCACATCGCTTGTATCGGCAACGGCAATGCCGCTTACGCCAATGAAAACTCCCGCCGCAAAAGTACAGATCCCAATATGTGTATTCATACCCGCCCCCAAGAATTCCGAAAATTGAATGACGAGCGTAGAGGGTGTTTTGGGGCAGGGCAAGGTGCCGGGTTGTCGTTTCGAGGAGGTTGCCGCAGCGGTTTGGCGCTGAATCGCTGATTTACTTTGTCACGAGTTTTAGCGGCTTATTAAACACGTCCAGCACGTCTTCCAATTTGTGCCCTTGCCGCAAACGGCGCTCATGGCTCGAGACTAGATACCGGCCATTTTTTGCCGCCTTCGTCCGGCCCTTACGGGCGGCGAGTTTGGAAATCTCGAACAAGGGACGTTCATGAGAACTTCTGAAAATTAAAAAGCTTGCCGCGTCCGCGCCCAAATTTATCGCATAGTCGCGCCACTCGCCGCGGCTGACACGCGACGCATAGAGGTTGAGGATTTGATTAAGTTCTGGACGGGTGAAATGAAGAAACGCGGGTTTATGTCGGTAGTCGGTTATGCGAACGACCGATGACATGGTCTCTTAGCCCAAGAACGCAACGGGATGTGACATGCAGTAATCTTTTCAGACCGCACGCCGGTGTGCAAGAGGCCGATCACGCCTTTGCGGTGGTGAGCTTGAAGTGTGGGGTTAGTACCCCGAGGAGCCAAGCTCTTGGTTTTTCCGGTCCTGGTCTGGCCGGTCAAAGCAATTGGTGTCCCCCAGCGTCTGATAGCAATACCGGCTGACCGTTTCCGTCGGGCCGCCCGGCGCATTGTTTTGACAAATAAGACGCGCGGCATCGCTGTCGTGGTTGGGGCATTGAAAACCGAAGGCTTGGGAGTAAATAGGGTCGGGGTTGCCGCCACATCCAGCAAGGCTTAACCCTAAGACTGCAGAAGCCGCCAAGGCTTTGAAAATGGGGGAGCCTTTGGAAATTTGCATATCAACCTCACTGATTCTGGCGCTTTAGCCCAGTTCATTTACAACCCGTTCACGCCAGTCAGACTTTCATATACCAGGCGTTAAGAATCTCTGAATCCGCCATAATTTAGGGGTTTTTGAAGGCTACGGCGCGGGGGGCCGACCCTCCAGCCGCAATTGCGTTAAGGGGCCCAAGTCATTATGTTCAGGGCCGTTTTCCGCCCCGAACGGGCCCGTGGTGAAATAGATGGGCGCCGCCCCAAGCGAAAGGATCTTCCGTGAACAAGCCTAAGGACACCAAAGTTCCGGTGCCCAAAGACTCGGACGACAAACGTAAGAAAGACAAGGAGGACGCTGACCAAAAAGCGTTCGAAAGTTTTCTGTCCGAAGTCGAGACGGATATGCGCGATGAAGCGCTCTCGAACGCTTGGAGAAAATACAGCGCGCATATAATTGGCGGCGCAGCTGCGATCATCGCCGGCGTCTTTGGTTACCAGCTGTACGTTGGGCATGTGGAAGAGCGGCGCGAGACTATGGCGATGTTATACGCCGATGCGGCCGCCGCCGTTGATGCTGGCGATATGGAAGGGGCTCTTTCAAAGTTCAGTGAGATCGCTGATGTCCCCGGCGAAGGGTACAGCACGGTCGCGCGCCTGGCAGAAGCGTCTTTGCGTGTTGAGAGCGGAGATCGCGCGGGTGCGCTGTCCATTTACGAAGCGCTTGCATCGGGTGGTGCGGCCGATCCGGTGTTTCAAGATCTCGCCGTTGTATTGAAAGCCATGCACAGCATGGACACATCCGATCCGAGCGCGCTTGAAGCTGAGCTCGCGCAAGTTTCCGGACCCGACCAGCCGTTCCGCCATTCCGCCCTTGAAATGTCCGCGCTGCTCGCCGCCAAACAAGGCGCGCGCGATCGCGCCCTAGACTATTTGTCAGAAATTTTGAGTGATCCGGACGCGCCCCCGGCATTACGCTCCCGGGCGCGGGATTTGTCCGATCAGTACGCGAACGAAAGCACGTTGCCGCCGGGCGAAGAGGCGCCGGACGAGACGGCGCCCGCGTCGTCATAAAGCTTTGGCGTTACATTTTAATTTTGAGATCAATAAAAAAACCATTTGAGGAAGCCGTCCGGTGCAAACGCCTGTGAAAAAAATAGTCTCGATCAACGCACGCGCGGCACGCTCGGCTCTTGTCGCCGGACTGGCGGCGGTGATGCTCGCGGGGTGCGACACCCTTGATAGTGTCTTTTCAAGCAACGACGATGTGATTTTGCCGGGCACGCGAATTTCCATCCTCGCTCTTGAGCGCGAGCTTCGCCCCAATATCGATTCCGTCGACACACAAATCATTCTGCCGCGCCCGGAAGACACGCCGGTATGGCCAGGCGCGGGCGGGTTCTCCCATCACGCCATGCATCATTTGGTCATCGGCAATGCGCCTCAACCAGTGTGGACGGCCAATATCGGTGAAGGCACCGATCTCAGAAATTGGGTGTTCGCCGAACCTGTGGTTGGCATTGGCTTGATCTACACCATGGACGCCGAAGGCGTGATTTCTGCGTTTGACACAAACACTGGCCGCAGGGTTTGGCGGCGCGCGACAATTCCCGATCGCGAGAAACCAGGGCTCTTAGGCGGCATAAGAAACATCGGCGGAATCTTTGGTCATTACCCGGCGTTTCTTGGCGGCGCGTTGGCTCTCGCTCAAGGCCAACTGTTTGCAACCAGCGGCGCCGCCGAAGTGCTGGCGTTTGACGCGGAAACCGGTGAAGAAAATTGGCGCACGGCGGTCGAAGCTCCCATTCGCGCCGCTCCCGTGGTCAATGGCGGGCGGGTGTTTGTTCTTACCATCGAAAACCAGGTCATTGCGCTAGCCGCTGACGACGGCCGCCAACTGTGGACCTACTCCGGAACCTCGACGCCGACGATTTTGCTCGGGGGCACCGCGCCGGCTGTCGACGGTGGTGTCGCGGTGGTGGCCTTCACCAATGGTGAACTGCTGGCTTTGCGCACCGATACCGGCGCGCTGCTGTGGAGCGATAGTGTCGTCACGGTTCGGCGCACCGAGGCTGCGGCCAATCTGACCGACATTGTCGGCCGTCCGGTAATCGACCGGGGCCGCGTGTTCGCCGTTGGTCAATCGGGATTGCTGGTTGCGATCGATCTGCGCACCGGCCGCCGCGCGTGGGAAGCCCCGGTGCCCGGCATCTTTCAGCCGTGGATCGCCGGTGATTTTCTTTTTGCCGTTACCATCGACAGCGAGGCGGTTGGAATCGATGCCCGCTCCGGCCGCATCTTGTGGGTCACTCAATTGCCGCGTTTCGAGGAAGAAGACGATCAGGAGGACCGCATCACGTGGGCTGGCCCCGTCCTCGCTTCGGACCGACTAATCCTCGTGGGCTCCGATGGCCGCGCGCTTTCGATCTCGCCATATACCGGTGCGGTTCTGGGTCAAATCGAATTGGGCGCCCAGCGCATCCCTGCCGCCGGTCTTTGCCAACGAAACCATGTATGTGTTGGACGACGACGGCGATCTAACCGCCTATCGGTAATTCATCCGGCCGTTTTTAAAGTGGCCGCCCTGTATGAGCGCACAACGCCATGTCTAAACGCGCCTCCAAAGCAAGACCCCGCCGCACCGATGCGCCGCCCGCGTTTACCGTCGCAATTGTCGGGCGCCCCAATGTCGGCAAATCGACCTTGTTTAACCGGCTTGTCGGTCGCCGCGATGCTTTGGTGCACGACCGGCCGGGCGTAACCCGCGACCGGCGGTCGGGCCGCGGCGAGATTGCCGGCCTCGCGTTTACGGTGATCGATACCGCCGGATACGAGGAAAGCAGTTCCGATACGCTTGAAGCGCGCATGCGCGAGCAAACCCACAGGGCCGTCGCAGACGCCGACATCGTTTTGTTTCTGATCGATGCGCGCGCAGGGATCACGCCCTTGGACGAACAATTCGCCGCGCTCTTGCGCAAAACCGAAACGCCGGTTGCTCTGGTGGCGAACAAATGCGAGGGGCGCGGCGGCGAGGAGGGTCTTTATGAGTCCTTCCGTCTTGGTCTGGGTGATCCGGTCGCGATCTCCGCCGAACACGGCGAAGGGCTCGATGGAATGTATGAGGTTCTCGCGCCCTTTGGTCCGCCCCTTGGCGACGATGAAAGTGAAGATGATCCCGATGATGAGTCTCATGGTGACGCTGAACAGCAATCTGACGAAGGCGACGAAATTGAAAACTATGATCCCTCCCGTCCGCTTCAGCTCGCCATCATCGGCCGCCCCAACACCGGTAAGTCCACGCTGATCAACCGTCTTCTCGGTGACGAGCGCCTTCTCACTGGCCCCGAGCCGGGGGTGACCCGCGATGCCATCGCCATTGATTGGTCGTACAAAGACCGCCCCATTCGGCTGGTCGATACCGCCGGGGTGCGCCGGCGCGCGAAGGTCACCGACGCAGTGGAAAAGCTTTCCGTCGGCGAAACCTTCGAGGCGGTCAAAATGGCCGAGGTGGTCATTTTGGTGCTCGATGCGGGGGCGGTGCTCGACAAACAGGAACTCACCCTTGCCCGCCATGTGGTTGAAGAGGGGCGCGCCCTGGTCATCGCCGTCAACAAGTGGGATGCGGCCAAGGACAAACGCGAAGCGCTGCAAACCCTTTCGGACAAATTGCAAACCTCACTCACCCAGGTGCGCGGCCTGCCCACGGTCACCATTTCGGCGAAAACCGGTTTACGTGTTGAGACTCTGATGGACGAAGTGCTGCGTATTCACGAGGTGTGGAATGTGCGCTTGCCGACCGCTGCCTTAAACCGCTGGCTCGAGGAAATGGTGCGCATGCACCCGCCGCCGCTATCCGTGCACAAACACCGGGTGAAGTTGCGCTACATGACCCAAGCCAAAGCCCGCCCGCCCACATTCATTGCCTTTTCTACCCGGCCCACAGATTTACCGGATGCATATACGCGCTATTTGATCAATGGCCTGCGCGACACATTTGATTTAGACGGCGTGCCGATCCGCCTTCATGTGCGCAAACCGAAAAATCCTTTCGACGGCCAAAGTTAACTCCCGCCTACGCGCCGCACACTAGCCGCGCGCGTTACGCGCTTCTCACGGCGCAGTGCCCCAATGTAGGGTGATGTCAAATTTCAAGATTGCGCAGAGCAACGATGGAAAAAGCAAACATCATGGCCGAACTTGACGCCTTGACCGAACACTGGTCGCAGAAAGTTCTGACCGAAGCCAACGGTCAACAGTTCAAGGTCGCCAAAGGAATCGGCCCCACCCACTGGCACAAACACGACGATCAGGACGAGTTGTTTATTGTGTTCGACGGCGCCATGACCATCGAGTTACGCGACCGCAACATCGGGCTTGGCACGGGCGATATGTTCACCGTTCCCAAAGGCACCGAGCACCGCCCGGTCGCAGCCGAAGAAGTGAAGTTTCTGATTGTGGGATTAACCGTGACCTCCACCAAAGAGGGCGGAAAGCCGAACTAAAAATCAACTAGCTGTCTTTCTCCATGCCGTATTCGCGCTCGACCTTGCTGATGCGCACGCGAAAGGCCGAATACCATTCTTCATGGCCGCGCTTGCGGGCCGCCTGATGATCCATATTGCGTTTCCACCCGGCGATCGCCTCCAGGCTGTCCCAATAACTCACCGTAATGCTGGCTCCGTCCCGCGCGGTTTCCATGCCCAGATACCCGGGCTGCTGGGCAGCGAGCTCGGCCATTTTCATGGCGGTTTCCCCGTAGCCGTTATCGCCCTCGGTGCGCACCGAGGTGAAGATCACAGCGTAATAGGGGGGCTTAGGAGTGGCGGCGATTTTAGGCATAGGGCGGTCTTTCGGCTTGAAGGGACGTGAACGTGCGTATCTTGGCAGGTTCGGCGTGCTCGGTCATCCGTCTCGCGCGTTGACTGAATCGCCGCACTGATCGGTACCTATCAGTTTTTTGATTCGGTGCCGAAGGGCCAAGGATATGTGCGTGTACGAGACAAGCGTTTGCTATGGTGGGGAGCGAAGTTGGCCAAAGTTGGCGGGAGCGAATTTTAGGTAATTCAGTACAAATGAAGACCTCCGATCTAATCAAATTTTTGCATGGAAATTTGGATGCGAAAGCTCTCCAATTTCGCATCTCAAAAGAAGTGGACGAATGGGTTGTGCTTTTAGCAAAACGAGGAAGCTCCGCTCCCATAAGTCTGTTGGGCCCAGCTGAATCTACGACAGTGACTTCGACCGCTATTGCAAATTTACTAGATGCACTTTTGACTTCTGAATTAACACCAGCCGCATTTAGCTACGTTGTGGATGCGATGCTTATGAGCGGGAGTTTTTCCTGGCCCGACAATCAAGTCAGAGATCTTGTTGAAGGCCTGGTCAATGTAGAAGACTCGCCGAATGTCGATTTACGGGCGGCGGTTCAGGCGCGCAAAGTATTGCGTTCTTGGGCCGTTTAGTTATCGAAGGCGTTTCATATACGTTTTCAACTTTAGAGCGTCTTGTAAAAGTACACCGCAGGTATGGTTTTGCTGAACCCTACTTTGTCGTAGGCGCGGCGCGCGGGCGCATGCGCGGCATCGCCCCCGGTGCTGACGGTCGCGACTTTCATTCCGGCCTTTTTCATCAAGTCCATCACGTGCTCAAACATCGCCGCTCCGATGCCTTGGCCCGCATGGTCCGGGTGAACGGCATTGAGGCCGATCTCGCCGGTGCTTTTGCTTACGTCCAAACTGTAAGAGACAAACCCGATGATCTGCCTCTCCACCTCGGCGACAAAAAGTTTATCGGCGCTCTCCCGGCACAGCGTATCGAGCAACTCGGCTTGCTCTTTTTCATCATCCTTAAGGGCGGACTCAAAAATTTCATTGCCGACAGCCGCGCGAAAGCCGTCGAAAATCGGTGCGAATGCTGCCGCGCGCACGTTTTGCAACGCGGGTTCATCGCCGGGTGCAAACGCGCGAAGGGTCCAATTGGGGTTGTTCATCGTAAATTTCTCAAACGCATGAGATTCGGTGGCTCAACGATCGGGCCTGTTGTGTTGCGAAGACGCGCGTGGGTATGAGTTTGGGTGTGGGTTTTTTGCGCGTTCTAACTGAATTGTTGTCGCGAGCGGAGATTGAAATCTTGGAAAAAATGCCAGGAGGATTGCTCCAAAAAAATCAACGGTGAGAAGGAGCGTGGAAAACCCTGGCCCAATGTCAAAAATAGCGAGCACTGGTCTTGTGGAAATCAGGAGCAAAAAGGCAACCAAGCCCATGATGCCCGGTGAATATGACCTTCCCAGTCCGCGTACAATAGCGAATTGTCGAACCATCCACCGGCTAATGAACCAAGCGGCAATGAGCTTCAGAGGAAAAATCAGAAAGATTTCCATCTGAAAAAACAATGAATCGAAGCTCTCAAGATCGCCGGTCTCAACCACGTACATCTCAAGCAATGGAAAAAAGGTCATACCAGTCAAATAGTCGATAGCAATAAGGAGCGCGAAATATGAGGCGCCAGCTTTGAGCGCGTTCATTGTATTAAACCCTCTCCACACCCGCGATCTTCGCCTGCACGATTTCCCCGTTCAAAGTACAGCTCGGCTCTGCCAGCTCCACGAAGCTTTCCGTCACCGCTTCCGGCGGCGGCAGGCTCATGGGGTCTTCGCCGGGAAAGGCTTGGGCGCGCATCTTGGTGCGCACCGGTCCCGGGCTAATCAGATTCGCGCGCACACCCGTGTCTTTCATCTCGTCCGCGTAGACCGTCACCATGGCTTCCAGCGCCGCTTTGCTCGCCGCATACAATCCCCAGTACATGCGTTTGCGCGGACCGGTGCCGGTGGTTACAAAAATCGCCCGGCCTGCGTCCGAAGCACGCAGCAGCGGATCGAGGGAGCGGAGGAGGCGAAACTGGGCGTGAACGTTCAGTTTAAATCCGTCTTCCCACATCTTCGGTTTGTAATGGCCGATCGGGGAGAGTTGCCCCAGCATGGCCGCGTTGGCCACCAAAATGTCGAGTTTGCCAAAACGCTGAAACAAGGCCGCGCCGGTTTGGTCGATCTTGTCAAAGTCGGTGAGGTTTTCGGCAATCAGAGTTGCGGGCTTGCCGGAAATCGTGCGGATTTCATCGTCCAGCTCTTCCAATGCCCCTTGGGTGCGGGCAAAGGCGATCACATGGGCGCCCTCAGCGGCATACCGTAATGCCACAGCCCGGCCGATGCCTCGGCTGGCCCCGGTCACAAGGGCGATGCGCCCGTCCAAACGTTTTGCGCTCACGCGTGTGTCCTCCTCGTGTCCGTTTTGGTCATTCTTGGCGCGCAGCGCCGAGACTCCAGGGGTATCTGTTTACTGTTTTATAAACCTAAACATAACCCTGGATGCTCGCGACTTCGCCGCAAGCACGACAACAAGGTAAAACCCTCTTTTAAATCTCACCGTTGCTGTTCGTTGAGCAACGATAACTGTTGCGGCGGCGAGCCTTCGTGATGATCGGTCAGCGGCAGCGGGTACTCACCGGTAAAACACGCATCGCAATATTGCGGTTTGTCCATATTGCGTTTGGCCTCACCTACCGCGCGATAGAGTCCGTCGATTGAGATATACGCAAGGCTATCGACGCCGAGCATTTTCGCCATGGCGGGCACATCAAACTGTGCAGCCAAAAGTTTCTCGCGGCTCGGTGTATCGATGCCAAAGAAGCACGAGTAAGCCGTCGGCGGCGAAGAAATGCGCAAGTGCACTTCTTTTGCGCCCGCTTGGCGCACCATGTCGACGATTTTGGTCGAGGTTGTCCCGCGCACAATGGAATCATCAACCAGCACCACCCGCTTACCGTCGAGTACTTTCTTATTGGGGTTGTGCTTGCGTTTCACGCCTAAGTGCCGGGTTTTGTCCGTCGGCTGAATAAAGGTGCGGCCCACATAGTGGTTGCGGATAATGCCGTATTCGAACGGAAGTCCCGAGGCGGCGGCAAACCCAAGTGCGGCGGGCACGCCGGAGTCCGGTACCGGCACCACCACATCGCAATCCGCCGGACTTTCTTTGGCGAGCTCCGCGCCGATGCTTTTGCGCACGTCATACACATTGCGCCCATCGACCTGGCTATCGGGCCGGGCGAAGTAGATATGCTCGAAAATACAAAAACGCGATTGTTGGTTGGGGAAAGGATGCAGCGAGCGCACGCCCTCGGGCGTTAGAAACACAACTTCACCGGGCTCGATATCGCGCACGAACTCCGCGCCGATAATATCAAGCGCGCAGGTTTCCGAGGCGAGGATATGGGCCTTATCGAGTTTGCCCAGCACCAGCGGGCGCACGCCCAACGGATCGCGCGCACCGATAATGGCGTTGTCGGCCATGCACACAAAGGAATACGCGCCTTCGATTTGACGCAAAGCATCGACAAAGCGGTCCTCAATGGTGGTTTGATAACTGCGCGCAATCAGGTGGGTGACGACTTCCGTATCCGAGGTGGACTGAAACAAACAGCCGCGATGCTGCAACTCGCGGCGCAAGGTGCGTGAGTTGGTGAGGTTACCGTTATGCCCCACGGCAAAGCCGCCGAACTCATACTCGGCGAACAGCGGCTGCACGTTGCGCAAAATTGTATCGCCGGTGGTGGAGTAGCGGGTGTGCCCGACCGCCGCCGAGCCTTTGAGCCGGTCCATGACATCGTCGGATTTAAAGTTTTCCGAAACGTGTCCAAGGCCCCGGTGCGAATAATACTGCTCGCCGTCATAGGTGACGATGCCTGCGGCTTCCTGTCCCCGGTGCTGGAGCGCGTGCAAGCCGAGCGCCGTATGGGCGGCGGCGTCCGCGTCGCCGATGATTCCAAATACCCCGCACTCTTCTTTGGGATGATCGTCGTCGTCCTGGTCCGTGGTGCGGGCGAAGGGATGCGCGGGCGGGAAGATCATTACTCGGTTCCTCCGCTCTCGTTCATGCCGGCATCCTCGATCAACGCATCGAGCGCATCGCGTTCCTGATCGCTGTATCCCGCATCGGTGTCGTCACCGGCGTTTTCCTCGCCGCTGTTGCCGAGCCCGGTCAGCGCATCCATATCGTCAGCAAGCGCCTCGATAGCCTCAGTGGCTTCGACCGCTTGCTCGACTTGATCCATAGCACTATCGGCCATGTCTTCAGCCGCCATCAGCGCTTCGGGAATCAATGCGACCATGCCGTCAGCGGTCAATTCAATCAGAGGTAAGGTTTTGGCCTTGGCCATCCAGTCGGGACGGTCTTGCACATCCATCAGCCAGTTCATGAGCAAGAGGCCGACCGCAAGAATGACCATGGCGCGTGCAATCCCGAACACAAACCCCAACGTGCGATCGAGATTGTTCAGAGCGCTCGCTTGAATGGTTTTGGCCAGAGCATGGGTGACCATCGATAAGACGAAGACAACGGCGAGAAAAATAACAACCGCGGCCGCCGCGTCGGCTGCCCAGGCGAGAGGAATGATGTCGTGAGAAATCGGTTGCAGCAATGCCGTGCCGTAAATCGCCGCCAACAGCGCACCGATCCATGCGGCAATCGAAAGCACTTCGTGCACAAAGCCGCGCATGAAGGCGAGCAATGCTGAAATCAGAAGAACAATTCCAACGGCAAGATCGAGACCGTTAATCGGCAAGCCGTCCATCAGTGGTGGCCTCTCTGGGCATCAGCAGTGTCGTGGTCCCGAAATCCGGGAGCCGATAGGGCGAATTTATCGACCACGTCTTGTACATGACCCATGTGTTGTACACTAAGAGCGCTTTTTGCGTCTTCCACCACGCTAGAATCGGTTTTTACCACGCCTTTTTGCGTCTCTGACCGTGCATTTCGCGCGGTTGACCGGGGCACCCAAGCTGATTCAAAGCCCAATTTCGCCGCCTCTTTCAGCCTTAAATCGGTCTGGGCGACTGCGCGCACCTCGCCCGATAGGCCAATTTCACCGAACACCACCGCGCCGGCCGGCACCGGCTCACCAGTCAAAGCCGACGTTAATGCCGCCGCCGCCGCCAAATCCGCGGCGGGCTCTTGAATTCTCAAGCCGCCCGCGACGTTGAGATATATGTCGTGGCCGCCGAAGGCAAGGCCCGCGCGTGCCTCTAATACGGCAAGGACCACCGAAAGCCGGCCGCTGTCCCAGCCGACCACCGCACGCCGGGGGGTGCCTAAGCTGGACGGCGCGACCAGTGCTTGGATTTCCACCAACACCGGACGCGAGCCTTCGATGCCCGCGAACACACAGCATCCCGATACATTGCCGCGCCGCTCGGCCAAAAAGAGCGCCGAGGGGTTGGCGACCTCGCGCAAACCGAGGTCGGTCATCTCAAAAACGCCAATTTCATCGGTGGCGCCGAAGCGATTTTTGACCGCACGGAGAATGCGGAATTGGTGGCCGCGATCTCCCTCGAAGTAGAGCACCGTATCAACCATGTGCTCCAAAACCCGCGGGCCCGCGAGGGTGCCCTCCTTGGTCACGTGCCCCACCAGGAACAACGCAAAACCGCGCCGCTTAGCAAGACGGATGAGTTCGTGGGAGCAAGTTCTGACTTGAGTGACGGTGCCGGGCGCCGATTCAACCGTATCGGCGTACATGGTTTGAATGGAATCGATCACCACCACGTTGGGCGGGGACCCGTTATCCAAGCTTGCGACAATGTCGCGAACGTTTGTGGCCGCCGCCAGTTGAACCGGTTGTTTTTCAAGACCGAGCCGTGCGGCGCGCAGGCGAATCTGATCCACCGCTTCCTCGCCGGTGATATATGCAACCGCGTGACCCTTTGCCGCTAAGTTTCCGCACGCTTGCAAAAGAATTGTCGACTTGCCAATGCCAGGGTCGCCGCCGACAAGTACGGCAGAGCCCGGTACAAGTCCGCCGCCGCACACCCGGTCGAGCTCGGCAATTCCTGTGGACGTGCGCGGCAATTGCTTCGCAGCACCTTTTAGATCGGTGAAGTCTATTTTTCGCCCGCCCCGTCCGCCGCTCACCCCTTTGGGCAGGGACTCGCGCGGCGCTTCTTCAGCGATGGTGTTCCACTCGCCGCAGGCTTCGCATTTTCCGGCCCACTTGGTGAACGCCGCGCCGCAGTTCTGACAAACGAATGACTTGCGTTCCTTGGCCACAGCTCTATCGCCTCAACTGCATTTTAATTGGCCCTTCGGCACGGCCATGAACGAATTGATCGACATAAGGGTTGCCCGCGTGTTCGACGTCTTTCGCATCACCCACCCAAATCAATTTACCTTCGTAGAGCATGGTGATGCGATCGCTGATTTTTTTGGCCGAGTGCATGTCGTGCGTAATGCTCAAAGCGGTGATCCCTTGCTGCTTGACGACATTGACAATGAGGTCGTTGATCACATCGGCCATAATCGGATCAAGTCCGGTCGTGGGTTCATCGAAAAAAACAATCTCGGGCTCACCGGCGATTGCACGGGCCAGGCCCACCCGTTTTTGCATACCGCCTGAAAGCTCGGAGGGAAATAAGTCGCCAACCGTTGGCGCTAAACCCACTTTTCCAAGTGTCTCAATGGCTCGATCTTTGGCGGCTTTGCGGCCCATATTGCGCCCTTGAATGAGCCCGAAGGCGACATTCTCCCAAACAGGAAGGCTATCAAATAAGGCGGCGCCCTGAAAAAGCATGCCGAACTTGCGGTTCACTTCATCGCGCAATGACGGGGAAAGGTGTGTGACATCTTCGCCGTCAACTTCAATGGCGCCGCTGTCTGCCTGAACAATTCCCAGGATGCATTTAATAAGAACAGATTTTCCCGACCCGGAGCCGCCGATCACCACAACGGATTCGCCGCGCTTGATATCAAGATCAATACCCGTGAGTACGTCTTTCGAACCAAAAGATTTTTGAACGTCTTTCAAGCGGATGATGAGGTCGCGATCTGGAGGCGTGGTCATGTGCCGAAGAACAATTCAGTAATAATGTAATTGAATGTCAGAATCAGAATTGACGCAGAAACAACCGCATTGGTCGTTGCCGCACCGACACCCTGCGCACCGCCTTTAGAATAATACCCCGAATAACATCCCATCAGCGCGATGATAAATCCGAACACTGCAGCCTTCACGAGGCCGGAGATAATGTCGGTGGCGGTGACAAAATCGATAGTGTTGTTGATGTAAATGGATGGATTGAATCCAAGCTTAAACACCGAAACCATATATCCGCCAAAGACACCAATGATGTCAGCGATCAGAACAAGCAACGGGAGCATAAGGAGTCCGGCGAGAAGGCGCGGAACCACCAGGTATTTGTATGGGTTGGTCGACAGGGTCGTGAGCGCATCGATCTGTTCGGTCACACGCATGGTTCCGATTTCTGCAGCAATAGAGGCGCCAATGCGCCCGGCAACCATGAGGCCCGCAAGCACCGGGCCGAGTTCGCGAGTGAGCGATACAACGACAACGTTTGCGACAGCCGTTTCGCTGCCTGCAGCGAACCGCGCAAAGCCGGTGTATGTCTGCAGCGCGAGGACCATCCCTGAAAAAATCGCCGTCAAACCCACAACCGGCAGCGAGTAGTAACCGATGTCGATCATTTGTTTTCCGATGAGACGCGGATAGAACGGCGGCCGAACGCAGTGTGACAGAGCTGTCAGCGCAAATATCGTCAGGCGCCCGAGATGGAGCAGAAACGCAAGGACGACACGGCCGATAGGTGCGAGAAAATTCATAAGGTGTGGTCGGCTCTAATTTACCTGGGCGGGAAGATAGCGCCGATGGTACCGGCGGCCAAGGGAGGTAAGGATTTCGTATCCGATGGTTCCGGCATCCCGCGCAATATCGTCTACTGTATACTGTCTGCCGATCAGGTCTATGGCAGAAGCTGTATCCAAAATCGACTCCGGCACATTTGAAACGTCAAATGTCGCCAAATCCATCGACACGCGGCCCGCGACCGGCACACGAAATTCGTCGATATAGGCGTGCCCGGCGTTGCTTAAAGAGCGCAAGACTCCATCGGCGTAGCCAACTGCAACCGTCGCGAGTTTCGATCCATCCTGAGCTGTATACGTCGCACCGTATCCCACCGTTCCCGCGCTGTTGACTCGGCGGACCTGAAGAATTTTAGCCTGGAGCCGCACAACAGGGATCATTGGGTTAGTTTGCCCAGGGGTTGGGTTGACCCCATAGAGCGCGACCCCCGGGCGCGCAAAGTCGTAGTGAAAAACCTCGCCAAGAAAAATACCCGACGAGTTGACCAACGTTCCCTTCGCGTCGTCGAATTTACTGCGAAAGGTGGCAAGGTGAGAGGCAAACATCTCGCGCTGTTTTTCATTCATCGGATCGCTGGAGACTTCCGCGCAAGCAAGGTGGCTCATAAGAGCGAGAGGGGTTAGTCCCAAAAACCCATCTGGATCTTCGATGAGCGCGGCAAACTCATCTGCGCTGAGTCCGAGGCGTTTCATACCTGTGTCAACGTGGACAATCGAGTTCATGAGCACATCGTTTTTCTGCGCGAAATTTCCCCAGCCTTTGATTTGGTCGGGCGAGTTCAAAACGGGAATAAGATCGTGAGCGGCAAAATCCCATTCCGTCCCGGGATTAGGGCCGTGCATCACAACCACGCGCGCCTCGGGCCCAACAACAGGCCTTAAAGCCAGTCCTTCGTCCAAATGAGCCACATAAAAAGTCGAGCATCCTGCAGCTTGGAGCGCGCGCGCGACGGGCTCCAATCCCAAGCCATAGGCATCGGCCTTAATCACAGCACCCGGATCACAGCGCGCGCTAAGTTTGCGCCTAAGGGTTCGCCAATTTTCCACAAGCGCGGCGAGATCAATCGTCAGCACCGCGCCCGCGCGCTCTTCTGGACCTGATTTGAGAGGAGGGGTCATAGCCGGAGTGTATCGCCGGAATACCGCGAGAGGGCAAGGGCCTGGGCGGCCACTCTATTCGATAGGTTCGGGTAAGTAGGACGCGTCGATATGATCGCTGAAATGAGTGAAATCAGCTTCAAAGTGCAGCTTAACCGTGCCAATCGGCCCGTGGCGTTGTTTCGCGACAATCACCTCAGCAATATTGTGCGCCTGTTCGCAGCGCTCCTGCCATTTCACGTGCCGTTCATGGAATTTGTCCGCTTGTTCGTCCGGCTTCTGCTGCGGCTCCGCTCGCTCTAAATAGTACTGCTCACGGTAGACAAACATGACCACATCGGAATCCTGTTCGATGGTTCCAGATTCGCGCAGGTCTGATAGTTGTGGGCGTTTATCTTCGCGCAGTTCCACTGCACGGGAAAGCTGCGAAAGAGCAAGTACGGGCACGTTTAAATCTTTCGCCAACGCTTTGAGGGCGCGGGTGATTCCTGAAATTTCCTGCACCCGGTTTTCGGTGCGCTCACTGCGACCCGGTGAAATAAGTTGTAGATAATCGATAATGATGAGCCCAAGCCCGCTCTGGCCCGGAGTTTTGCTTTGCCGTGCAAGGCGGCGGCACCGGGTGCGAATGGTGGAGACTGTAACGGCCGGCGTGTCGTCCACGAATAAGGGAAGATCATTGAGCTCTTGGCTGGCAACGACAAGCCGCCCAAAGTCGTCGTTGGACAAACCGCCTGTTCGAATGTTGTGGCTGTTGATCTTTGCGCGTTCTGCCAAAATGCGGGTTGCGAGTTGTTCCGACGACATTTCCAGCGAAAAGAAAGCAACTTGTTTTCCGCGGTCTTCTTCGTTCTCTGTTGTTGCGAAATGTTGAGCGGCGTTAAACGCGATTGTTGTTGCAAGAGCGGTTTTGCCCATAGAGGGACGTCCTGCCAAGATTAAAAGGTCGGACTTATGTAGTCCTCCCAATTTGCGATCTATGTCCGTCAGTCCAGTGGTCACACCCGCGAGCGCGCCTTCGCGGCGATGGGCGGCTTCGGCGAGGTTAATGGCCTCCACTAGAATATTCTCGAAGGTGCGAAAGCCACTTTCCGCTGTTCCCGATGACGCAAGATCATAGAGTTTTTGCTCTGATGATTCGATTTGCCCCATCGCTGGGTCGTCCGGCGCTGAATCGAACGCCTCGTTGACCATATCTTCGCCAATGGCGATCAGTTCGCGGCGGAGGAACAGGTCGTAAATGAGCTTTCCGTACTCTGCAGCATTGATAATTGTCACCGCACCCGCAGCGATCGCGGCCAGATACTTCGTTCCTCCGGCCGCAGACACAAGCTCGTCGCTCTCAAGATAGGTTTTAAGAGTGACAGGATTGGCTTGGTTGCCCTGCTCAATCAGTTTGCCGCAGGCCCGAAAAACGATTCCGTTGACCGGATCGGCAAAATGTTCAGGAAGCAGAAAATCAGAGACTCGTTCATAAGAACGATTGTTCATCAGGATCGCACCCAGCAACGCGCGCTCCGCCTCATAGTTGTGAGGCGGCGTACGGAGTGCGTTGCCGACAACGTCGACCGGTTCAGGAGTGCGTAAGGGCTCAGCCATGGGACGCGGACATTATACATATCTAACGTCCAACGGAATTCCCCAGACCTGTGGATAATTAAATTCAGTGGGGATAAATCAATCGATCACCTTCGCGTCTCATCGGAAAGACAATGGTTGTATGGCTTGCTATTTTCCCCATTGATCCGCGCTCTTGCCAATTGGGGGTCGCTCTGTCCTGATGGCAGGTGATCGCGGCACACTCGCGCCGTATTCATAAGGTATATGCACCAAGATGGACTTGCTGGTTTTCCTACAAGCGGCGTTTTTGGGTTTGGTTGAAGGGCTGACGGAATTTCTGCCGGTCTCCTCCACCGGCCATTTGATCCTGCTTGTCGATTTGCTTGGTTTTGAAGGACCGCCTGGGGCTCTGTTTGAAATCGTGATTCAACTGGGCGCGATATTGGCTGTCACTTGGGTCTATCGCGGCAAAATTTTCGACGTCGTGGTGGGGTTGCCCCACGATCCGAAAGCTCAGCGTTTTACCGGCAATCTTCTTTTGGCTTTCCTGCCGGCGATGGTGATCGGGGCGTTTGCCTATGAGTTCATCAAAGGCGTTTTGTTTTCGCCTTGGGTGGTGAGCGTGGCCCTGATTGTCGGCGGGATCGCAATTATTGTTATCGAGCGCACGCAAAAATCCGAGCGCTACCATGCACCCGAAGACATACCCTGGCGCCGTGCCCTCGCCATTGGTTTTTTTCAATGTACGGCCATGATCCCCGGTGTGTCCCGGTCCGGGGCAACGATCATGGGCGCTTTGCTGGTGGGTGTGGAGCGCCGCGCGGCTGCCGAGTTCTCGTTCTTGCTCGCCATTCCGACGATGTTCGCCGCAACGGTGTACGATCTTTACAAAAACAGAGACGTTCTGACGGTCGACAATGTTGCCGTGATTGCGGTGGGATTTATTGTGGCCTTTATTGTCGCAATGGTCGTCGTGCGCGGTGTGCTAGGATTTATCTCAAAGCACGGTTACGTGCCGTTTGCGATCTACCGCATCTTTATCGGCGCTCTGATGTTGGCCATTTTATCGCTTCGCTGAGCGGACCAAGAAATGTGAGCTCGGTTGAATCACAACCGGCGCAGCATTCACACGCCGCGCCGGTTCTTGAGCCTTCAAAATTTTTGAGGTTGCTATGAGCCTTGTGTTGCAGGCTCCTCGGTGGTCGGGGTTTCAGCGGCAACCTCCTCCTCTGGGGCCTCTTCGGCTGCTTCCTCGGAGTTGGCTTTGGCGAGTTTCTCGGCATCTTCTTGGCGCTCAAGAAATTCGGCCGATTTCTTCTCCATTAGGTTGGCTTCTTCGACAGAGCGCGCGACGGTGAAATCGATATCGACTTTCACCTCCGGATGAAGTTTCACCGCTGTTTGGAACGCGCCAAGCGATTTCACAGGGGTGTGCAGCAGCACCTGGCCGCGGTCGACGGTAAAGCCAGCTTCTTTCAAGGAGTCACCGATATCACGCGCGGTGACAGATCCGTAGAGCTGCCCACCTTCACCAGCCTGACGCACGATGATTAATTTGGTGCCGTCCATTTTTTTGGCAACAGATTCGGCTTCGTCCTTGCGCTTCAAGTTCGCCGCTTCCAACTCCACGCGCTTGGACTCAAAATACTCGCGGCTTTCCTTGGTTGCGCGCAAAGCCTTCTTTTTCGGCAAAAGATAATTGCGTGCGAACCCGGCTTTGACCTTTACGACATCTCCCATCTGTCCGAGATGGTCGATACGTTCCAATAAAATGACTTCCATTATTCACCTCCTGAACGCGCAACAAGATGTCGCGCGCGTATCTTATAAAACTGTTCAATCACTCCAAGTATCACGAGCAATCCGAGGGCCACGCTCGCCATGAGCAAAGCCAATACATAAAACACAACCAAGAAAACGAGACGTTGCGGTGAGCGCGCCGCCGCGCAATGCACAACCGCCAAACCTTGGAGCGCAAGCGGAAGACTGAGAACAACTGCTGCGCTTTTGGCGATAAACCCGAGATCACCGCTCGCGGCCCAGGCTAAAGCCATGACTATGCCAGTGGGGACGATAAACCAAACCGGGACACCAAAGCTGCGATAGTTAGGTTTAAGTCCCGGCGCCATATCCATGCGGCCTAAAGCGACTTGCGCCAACCCTGTGCTCAATATCGCACGTAAGCACCAATGGGCGGCGACCGCAGCCGGGAGCGCACCCGCTAAAAACAATCGCATTTGATCGCGCGCCTCAGAGGCTATCTCCCCTCCCGGTGGCACGAGCGCCGCAGCGGTGATGGTTGATAGGGCCTCATCAAGATGCTCGAGCAATGCGGCTTGAAGTCCTTCGGGTCCAACTGGAACAGAAGCAAGGCCAGCAACCAACAAAACTGTTGCCCCTGCGACCAATAGACATACTGACTGACCGATCGCTTCGCCGGACACGGCAGACCCGTCAGGCGACGACCCCCGCAAACGCGAAAAAAGCGCGACGGGAGCAGCGTCCATAAAAAGGTATGCGGCAGCTAATCCGCCAGAACCGGTAAGAACCATGACTGTTATCGCTCCGCTTACAACCGCGATCGGCAAAAAGTTAACCCCGTACCCCAGCACAGCCATCGCCAAGGGCAGAGGAGACAACATCGCGCCCAATAGGACGCCAAACAACGATTGGCGCATGGCTGCGATAAGCAACACAGCGCCAAGGGCGCCTGCGACAACGACAATGGTGCTAGCGCGTGTCACAAGCATTCTCGTAGCAAGCGCCACAAGACCGGGATGCCCCCGCCCTGGCGGCGCATCCGCCCATTACGTGGCAACCACGTAAGGCAGCAACGCCAAGAAACGCGCCCGCTTAATCGCGCGCGCCAATTCACGTTGCTTTTTTGTGGACACTGCAGTGATACGGCTGGGCACGATTTTACCCCGCTCGGAAATATAACGCTGCAGCAACTTGGTATCTTTGTAATCGATCTTCGGCGCATTCGTGCCCGTGAAAGGGCATGTCTTGCGGCGGCGAAAGAAAGGTTTGCGTCCTGCTGGGGGCATTACGCGTCTCCTTCGTCTGAAGTTGAAGAGTCATCCTCGGCTGGCTTTGGTCGGCGACCTGAACTGAAACGCCCGCCGTCCCGGCCACCGTCCCGGCCACCGTCATCGCGGCCTCCGCGTCGTCCGGATCCAAAAAATCCTCCGCGGTCCGAAGGGCGATCCTTGTTCTGCAAAATAGCAGACGGGCCTTCTTCAAGTTCATCGACGCGAATGGTCATATACCGCAGAACATCTTCGTTCAGCCGCATGCGCCGTTCATATTCACCGATCGCCGTTGCTGGCGCATCGATGTTGAACAGTACGTAATGACCTTTGCGGTTTTTCTTAACGCGATAGGCGAGGGACCTTAGGCCCCAGTTTTCTCTCTTGGCAACTTTGCCGCCGCCTTCGCTAATAATATTGGTGAGTTCGTCCGCCAGAGCATCCACTTGGGTGGTTGCAATATCCTGACGGGCGATCACCACGCTCTCGTATAAGGGCATGGATCAAGCACTCCTTTCGGCTTGTCTCGTCCAGACCTGCACCGCCCATCGGCGCCGGCCGGCATAGCCGACCCCCAAAAGGCCGGCAAGGAGCTATGTGAAGGCGCGGAATATACACATTCCCCCAACGGGAACAAGGGTTTCGCCAGGGTTCGGCGGGCGTCTGCGGACTCAGGGGATGGAGTGTGTACTGTGCGGATAAATCACATAAATATACAATAAAATCATATATTTATGGTGTTTCTAAGTGGAGGCACGAGGGCCGGGCGGCAGCGGGAATACAGCGGGTTTCTTGACAGTTCTGGGTTGCTCGGGCACCTCTGCGCTCTGAATTGGCGCAAAATAATAAATGATTGGGGGCGTTATGAGTTGGGCATACGTATTTCCCGGACAAGGGTCTCAGGCCGTTGGCATGGGTAAGGATTTGTCCGGAGCGTTCTCCGAAGCTAAAGAGATTTTCGGAGAGGTCGATGAAGCTTTGAAACAGAATCTTTCAAAGCTCATGTTTGAAGGCCCGGCTGATGATTTAACCTTGACTGAAAACGCGCAGCCCGCGCTCATGGCCGTGAGCATGGCGGTGATCAAAGTGCTCGAGAGCCAAGGCGGAATCTCCATTCGCAATACAGCGCGCTATGTGGCTGGGCATTCCTTGGGCGAATACTCCGCTCTTGCCGCGACCGGATCCATAACATTGTCTGATGCGGCGCGTTTGCTGAAAACCCGCGGGCAGGCCATGCAAAAGGCCGTGCCGGTCGGTGAGGGCGCGATGGCGGCCTTAATTGGTTTGGATGTCGACCAAGCATTGGAAGTCGCTGGAGACGCGTCGGAAGATGATCAGGTCTGTGCAGCTGCGAACGACAATGCCCCGGGCCAGGTTGTTGTATCCGGCCATCGTCCGGCTGTGGAACGGGCCATTGAATTGGCAAAAGAGTTGGGGGCAAAACGCGCGATGCTATTGCCGGTGAGCGCACCGTTCCATTGCCCGCTCATGAAACCTGCGGCTGCGGTGATGGCGGATGCGTTGGCGGCGGTGGACGTAAAGTCTCCGGCCGTCCCGGTGATCGCCAATGTTACCGCATCGTCGGTTATTGATCCGGATGAAATTCGCAATTTACTTGTCGAGCAAGTCACGGCGATGGTGCGCTGGCGTGAAAGCGTGAATCTTATGACCGAAGCAGGTGTCGATACACTTGTGGAAGCGGGCGCTGGCAAGGTTTTGACGGGTCTCGCGAAACGCATCAGTAAGGACCTTTCTGCTGTCAGCCTGCAAACGCCTGACGACATCGAGGCCTTTATCAAAAACAGTTAAACGACATTGGTTCGGAGCGCGGACCGATGCGGCGCAGGAGAAGTTTATGTTTGATCTAAGCGGAAAATGTGCGCTGATCACAGGCGCGAGCGGGGGTATCGGGTCTGCGATCGCCCGCGCGTTTTATGATCAGGGTGCGGCGGTTTGTCTTCACGGGACGCGGCGAGAGGTATTGGAGACGCTGGCAAACGATCTTGGTGAGCGTGCACATGTTGTCGTCGCAAATTTGTCCGAGGGCGATGAGGTCGTCGACAAAATTGTTCCGGACGCCGAAGCTGCAATGGGCTCGCTCGATATCCTCGTGAACAACGCGGGGATAACTCGCGACGGACTCGTTCTTCGCATGAAGGATGAAGACTTCTGGCAGGTCATCAACGTTAATTTAGCGGTGGCATTTCGCTTGAGCCGTGCGGCGGTGCGGGGGATGATCAAACGCCGCGGCGGGCGCATTTTAAATATCTCGTCTGTTGTCGGCGTCACTGGCAATCCCGGGCAAGTGAATTATGTGGCTTCCAAAGCCGGTTTGATCGGTTTGACAAAATCGCTCGCTCAGGAAGTGGCGAACCGCGGAGTTACGGTCAATGCGATCGCTCCGGGCTTGATTGAAAGCGCGATCACCGAAAAACTTACCGAGGATCAGAGGGCAAAATATTTAACCGGAATTCCGGCGGGCCGGATTGGAGAAGGTGCCGACGTGGCGAGCGCTGCGGTGTATCTCGCCAGCGATGAGGCGAGCTATGTGACCGGTCAAACCCTCCATGTAAATGGCGGAATGGCTATGATTTAAGGGGATTAGGCGCCGATTTCCGGCCTCTAGCCAAGAAAAATGTTATATGCTACTGACACTCCGCCTGGGGGGAGTGCCGGGTATTTTGAAGGCCGCCGCCTTCCCGATTTCGTGAAGTTGCGGGCTGCTGACACCATCATAACCAATGAAAAACTAATTGAGGTAATGACGAATGAGTGATGTCGCTGACCGCGTTAAAAAAATTGTCGTGGAACACCTGGGCGTTGAAGAGCCCAAGGTCACCGAAAATGCCAGCTTTATTGATGATTTGGGAGCCGACAGTTTGGATACCGTTGAACTCGTCATGGCCTTCGAAGAAGAATTTAGCGTAGAGATTCCCGACGATGCGGCCGAAAAAATTCTAACCGTTAAAGACGCGATCGCCTTTATCGAGGCGAACGGCAGCAAGTAAGTCGCCGACCGGGCCAGGTCATGGCCGGTCGATCCAGATGTGGGGCAATGAGATCTTGGAAAATTCTGGGTCTCATTGCTGCCTTCAAAGTTACGGTGGCTGAAGAGCTAGACTGTAAATGGAAGCGTGTTCACCATGACCTTTGATTCCAAAAAACGCGTTGTTGTTACCGGCCTTGGCCTTGTCACCCCTCTGGGGTCGGGCGTAGAAGGCACTTGGTCCGCCCTGACCGCGGGGCAATCAGGAATTGGCCCGATCACCAAATTCGAGGTGGAAGATTTGCCATGCCGCGTCGGCGGCGCGGTGCCGACGGCCGACGATCACCCGAATAAATTTTTTATCGATGATGTTGTTGCGCCAAAAGAGCGGCGGCGCATGGACGATTTCATCGTCTATGCCATGGGGGCTGCGGAAGAGGCGATAAAAGATTCCGGATGGGAACCTGCGAACGAAGAAGATCGCGAGCGCACGGGCGTTATGATTGGCTCGGGCATTGGCGGACTGGAAACAATTGACGACACGGCCAAGACTCTTGAGAAGCAAGGACCGCGCCGGGTTTCACCGTTCTTTATTCCCGCGAGCCTGATCAATTTGGCATCGGGGCAGGTCTCTATTCGACATGGCTTCAGGGGCCCAAATCATGCCCCGGTTACGGCGTGCGCAACCGGAGCGCATGCCATAGGCGATGCGGCGCGTTTGATAAAATATGGAGACGCCGATGTCATGGTCGCTGGTGGTGCAGAAGCCGCCATGTGCCGGCTCGGTATCGCCGGATTTGCAGCCATGAAGGCGCTGTCAACAAGTTACAACGATACGCCGCAGAAGGCATCAAGGCCTTGGGATAAAGGTCGAGACGGTTTTGTGATGGGCGAAGGGTCTGGCGTCTTAGTTCTCGAAGAATATGAGCATGCCAAGAAACGCGGCGCGAAAATTTACGCGGAAATTTTAGGATACGGTTTATCTGGGGACGCTTACCACCTGACGGCGCCAGCAGAAGACGGGTCTGGCGGTTTTCGAGCAATGCGTTCGGCCTTACGCGATGCAGAATTGAATCCCGACCAAATCGATTACGTCAATGCTCATGGCACATCGACCCCCAAAGGAGACGAAATCGAATTGGCGGCGGTGAAACGCTTGTTTGGTGATCACACCTATAAGCTCTCGATGTCTTCCACGAAATCGGCGATCGGACACTTACTTGGCGCGGCGGGTGCGGTGGAAGCGATTTTCTCGCTGCTCGCTTTGCGTGATCAAATTGTACCGCCGACACTTAATCTCGATGACCCCTCCGACAGTTGCGACATTGATCTCGTGCCTCATACCGCCAAAGAGCGAAAGCTCCGTTATGTTCTTTCAAATTCTTTTGGATTTGGCGGCACAAACGCGGCGGTTATCATCGGTCCCGCACCCTAAGACCGAACCCGCGCGCTAATCAAAAATGACACGCGCCCGAATCGTTGTTCTATTTTTTGCTTTTGTCGCCGTTCTTGCTTTGGGCGGGGCCGGGACTTTCTATTGGTTCTTGAAAGAGGTTCGGTCTCCGGGCCCATTAGCGGAGTCTGCGCGGGTGGTTATTCCGTCTGGCGAGGGCCTCTCGGCGATTTCTGCTCGGCTTATGTCGGCAAATGTGATCGACCGGGCGTGGCTTTTCGAATTGGAGGCTCGGCGAACATCGAACACGCGCGCGCTTAAACCCGGCGAATATATTTTTGATCAAGGTGCGAGTATCACGCGCGTTCTAGAGAAAATTGTAGGCGGCGATGTCGTCGTCCGCTTCGTCACGATCCCCGAGGGGGTTGTGACAGCAGATATCATTCGCACGTTGATGGCTGAGGACGCCCTATCTGGCGATGTGCCGACGGATATTTCTGAAGGTTCACTCTTGCCGGAAACCTACAGCTTTGAATTTGGCGACACCCGGGCGGGGTTGATCGATCGTATGCGCCGAGACCGCCAAGCACTACTTCAGCGCTTGTGGGAAAACCGGGCTGAGAACCTGCCGTTAAATTCCCCTGAGGAAGCTGTGATCCTTGCGTCGATTGTCGAAAAAGAAACCGGTATCGATACCGAGCGCCGCCGGGTCGCCGCCGTTTTCATCAACCGGCTTAGGCGGGGCATGCGGCTGCAATCAGATCCGACGGTTATCTACGGTCTGGCGCCCGACACCGGCAATCTCGGACGTCCTCTAAGCCGAGCGGACTTGGCACAGCCAACACCCTACAACACCTATACGATTGATCGTTTGCCGCCCGGTCCCATCTGCCATCCCGGGCGTGAAGCTATTGCTGCTGTTCTCGATCCGCTCGAGTCACAAGAGCTTTATTTTGTGGCGGACGGCACGGGCGGCCATGCGTTCGCGAGAACCTTGCGCGAGCACAATGAAAACGTGGCGAAGTGGCGGCGCATCGAGCGTGAACGGCGCAGTCAAAAACAGTAGGGCTAAACGCACAACCACAGAGAACCCAATAAATCACGCCGCCGCACCTTAGTTGTCGCCGCTGCCGGTCTCGAGTTGTAAGCCTACGATCAACATTTCCTTTGACGACAAATTTCCGAATACGCGTCTTGTCGGCTCAGGTTCAATACGAAACACAGTCGGCGTTGCGTAGACGTCGGCATTGAGTGCGGCCTCGGGGTCTTCGAGAACATCAATAATGTCCAAGGTCACGTTTTCATCGCCAAGCTCGTCGCACAACTCAGTGAGCGTCGCGATGGCTTGCGCGGCACTGGATGTATTTCCGGTCACGTAAAGATGAAGAACTACCCGCTTCATGATGGTTCACCAGCATCTTGAGCGGGTGTGTTTTCAAGGACGCCCTGGGCAATCGCGCGAATTTCAGTCACGGTCAAAGGTTTGCGGGCGACATCAAAAGATATACCGCGGCCTTGAAGTTGCTTCAGCGGCTTCAGGAATTCTGCGTAAAACGCCGTAATTACGTAGACGCGAACATCAGGGCATATGTCTTGGAGCTTTTCGAGGGTCTCAGCGCCATTCATTCCCGGCATCTTAAGATCAAGGAATACGAGGTCTGGACGTTTATTCGCTGCCGACTCGAGTCCTTCTAATCCCCCCGCGGCCAGCACGACCTCGTATCCCAATGGTTCGAGAGTTGCGAGGAACGATTCGCGGACATTCTCGTCGTCATCGACCACAAGGATGCGTTTCATGTAGGTATTCCCCCATTTACCGCCTGTTTGCCCACCACATTAATGTGATGTTTGAGGCTTATTTCTCCGGCCCTCGTGCGGAGCCTTGATCTCCAATATAGTTTCGATTAACAACAATATAAACCCGGTATGAAAATAAACCTGGGGATGGGTCATGTTAATGGGACGTCGAGATAGAAGATGTCGGCCTGGAACGGAGGGGCGCAAATGACCTCTATCGTTCACCATGGCTCGGACTCCTCGTTTTCAGGCGGGCGCTATCTCGGAAATGTCGCTCTCCGCGCTCACCGTCGGCGCGCTGGTTCGCTGCCTTTAGCCACACCGACAAATACCGCATTGTTCCAATCCATCGTAAATGAGTCCGAGGACGGTGTGGCGATCGTCGACCGCCAAGGTCGCGTGGCGTACTGCAATGCGGCAGCGGCAGAGCTGCTGAGCACGACCCCCGAGGATTTGATTGGCCGCGATTTTGGTTTCCCCCTTGGGGCTCACACAGATGTCACGCCTTTGGAAATCTTTACCGGGGACCAGCCACGCTTTGTTGAAATGAGAACGAAGCCGCTGCTTTGGCGCGATCGGGATGCGACGTTGGTGGCGTTCAGGGATGTTACGCAGACGCAGGAATTGAACGCAGAGCTTGGTATGCAGACAATTGCACTCGAAGCGATTGCAAACGGTGTTTTTATTACAGATTCGAAGGGCGTCATTTGCTGGGCTAATACGGCATTAGAAAAAATAAGTGGATACGCTCTCGATGAACTGATCTTCCGGCCCGTATCGATTTTTAAATCAGGAGCGCACGATGCAGTGTTCTATAAGGAAATGTGGGCGCAGATTAACTCAGGTGAGCCCTGGCGCGGACGCATCGAGAACCGGCGCAAGGATGGGTCTACATATATTGTTGATCAAACCATCCTTCCGACCAAGGGCGCGACCGGGCAGTTATCTCGTTTTGTTGTAACGCTGGAAGATATTTCCGGTCGGCTTGAAACAGAAGATAAACTGGCGCACTTGACCGACTATGACGCGTTGACGGGATTGCCCAATCGACGTGTATTTATGGATAGGCTGCGCTCGGCGATGGAGCGAGCTGATCGCAGTCACGCTATGGCTGCGGTTATGGTCATGGATATTAACAATTTTAAAACGATCAATAATGCCCTCGGCCATGATGTCGGAGACGCTCTTTTGGTGGCGGTTGTCAAAAGAATATCTGGTCATTTGCGCACGACCGATACGTTGTCACGCTTGAACGGAGATATTTTCGGAGTGCTCTTGGAAAATGTGACGGATATGGCGGCTGCCAATCGTAGTGTACGGACAATACTCGAGAAAATTAGTGATCCCATAAGTATTCAGGGTCATGCGATCGACGTAACGTCGTCTATCGGAATATCTGCTTATCCCAAAGACGACACGGAGCCATCATCGCTAATTCGCCAGGCCGAGATCGCCATGCATAAAGCTAAGGCCGAACGCGGAAATGCGTTTCAATACTTTGACCAAAACATGGATGCTGAAATTCGAAGGCGCGTGTCCCTTGAGGCAGATTTACGCGCGGCTGTGGACGATAATCAGTTGTGGCTGGCCTACCAACCGCAGGTCGATCTTAAATCGGGAAAACTCGTTGGTGCGGAAGCATTGCTGCGGTGGACTCATCCAAAACACGGACTTATCTCGCCCGGAGAATTCATTCCGATTGCCGAGACGTCGGGTCTAATACTTCCCATCGGCGACTGGATCATCGAAGAGATCTGCAGGCAATCGCAAGTCTGGATGGCCTTAGGTGTGCCGCCGCTCAAGCTCGGCTTCAATGTTTCCGGGGTGCAGTTCAGGCAGCGGAACCTAGTCAACCAAGTGATCGATGGCTTGTCGGATGCAGGTTTGCCGGTCGATGCGGTGGATATTGAAATTACCGAGACCGTTGCCATGGAACGTAGTGATCGCGTGCAAGAAAATGTCGAGCAACTTACGCTGGCTGGCGTTTCGATTTCTCTGGATGATTTCGGAACAGGGTATTCCTCACTTTCTAACTTACAAGCGTTTCCCGTGAACCGCCTCAAAGTCGATGGGTCTTTCGTCATGGGTATTGGTGAAAATCGTGATGACGAACGCATCGTCGAAGCGGTTATTCGTCTGGGCCAGGGCATGGGATTGGGGATTGTTGCCGAAGGGGTCGAGACGCTCGAACAGTTGCAGTTTCTCAGAGATCTTGGCTGTGAAAAAATTCAAGGCTACCTCATCTCCAAGCCTCTACCGCCCATTGAGTTTCGCCGGTTCATGGAGACCTTCAAGGGTCCGCCTCTCTGAGCCTTTCGCCTATTTCATTAAATACTTCGCTTGCGGGTTACTCGGCTAAGTCGTTACCCGCGTATGCGCCCCACCCTATGCTATGCAATTTGGCCTTTGCCCGATATAAGAAGCGGTTTGTGATTCTGGGGGACCCTCGAATGCCACCGGCTGTTGGAAGTATGACGGGATTTGCGCGTATTGAAGGCCGCACCGATGTACCGACCCCATTTTCTTGGGTGTGGGAAATAAAAAGCGTGAACAGCAAGGGTCTCGACGTTCGGGTGAGATTGCCGCACGGCTTTGATGCACTAGAGAGTCCCGCCCGTAACGCCGTGGCCAAGGTGTTCAAGCGTGGTGCGCTATCCCTTTCGTTGACGCTGGCGACGGATACTGCAGTTGACGATACGGCGATCAATGAGGATGTGTTGCAGTCATTGATCGAACTGGCACGTAAAGCGACTCGTCAACTGGGACCCGGGGTCGTGGGAGGCGAGATTTCACCTGCGAGTCTCGATGGCCTCATGAGCATGGCGCTAGGACGGGAGCCCGCAACGCATGTCGACCCCGCCGCGAAGTCTAAACGCGCGGAAATTTTGATTTCTGGTTTACATGATGCGCTTGAAGCCCTGGCATCCGCGCGCAGCAAAGAGGGTGCAGAACTTTTACCGGTTATTCAAAACCATCTCGATCGTATCGAAACGCTGTGCTCGGCCGCCGGTGCGCTCGCCGCAGCGCAGCCCGACAAATTGAAATCAAAGTTAACCGAGCATGTTCGTGACCTTATGAACACCACGCCTCAAGTGCCAGAAGACCGGCTCGCGCAAGAGATTGCTTTGCTGGTTGTAAAGTTCGATATCAGAGAAGAATTAGATCGCTTAAAGGCCCATGTGACCCAGGCACGTGAATTGCTGGATAATGGCGGTGCATGTGGCCGCCGGCTTGATTTTTTATGTCAAGAGTTTAACCGGGAAGCAAATACCGTGTGTTCAAAGTCCGCGGACATCGAGCTTACGCGTATTGGCCTTGATCTCAAATCCACCATTGATCAGTTGCGTGAACAAATTCAAAATATAGAGTAACTAAATCGCCGTTGCGTTGATATCGATCAGCACGAGGCGAGGGAATCTCGACGCGTATGACACAATCGTCCATCAGCCGCCGTGGCTTCATGTTGGTTCTTTCTTCTCCATCCGGGGCGGGAAAAACGACGATTGCGCGCGCTCTTCGTCAGAGTGAGCCGGATGTTGTGATGTCCATTTCGGTCACCACGCGTCCGCCCCGCCCCGGTGAGGAAGACGGCAAAGACTATTATTTTGTTTCCGAAGAAAGATTTCACGAAATGACAAAGTCTGGGGAGTTGCTCGAACACGCGCGCGTATTCGACAACTACTACGGAACGCCGCGCGCTCACGTAGAGAACGAGCTTAACGCCGGACGCATTGTATTGTTCGACATTGATTGGCAGGGCACGCAGCAGCTCAAATCGAATGCGCGGGATGATCTCGCGAGTGTATTCATTCTGCCGCCGTCATTGGAAGAATTGGAGCGACGTCTGAAAGGACGAGGTCAGGATTCTGATGAAGTTGTTCGAAATCGTATGGCTCGCGCATCAAACGAAATGAGTCACTGGCCCGAATATGACTACGTGATCGTCAACCAAGATGTCGATGAGAGCATTGCGCAAACCCGAGCCATTTTGGCCGCCGAACGTCAGCGTCGGTCCCGGCAAAAGGGACTCGCGGACTTCGTAAATTCTATGCGTAAGGCGCCTTAAGGCGGCGGTTGAGAGAGCGCATTTGCCAACGCGCAAAACTGTTCAATCGAAAGTGTTTCCGCGCGTGCTGTAGGGTCGATCTTCACAACTTGACACAAACGCTCTGTATTCGCCCACGACGTCCCCAGGATCAGAGGGGTAAGGCTCTGCCGCAGCATCTTGCGGCGTTGACCGAAGCCAGCCGCTGTCACTTTTTCCAACATTTCGCGCGATGCCGGATAACGGGGTTCCGGCAGCGGTGTGAGACGAACCACCGTTGAATCGACCGCGGGCGGAGGCATGAAGGCGCGCGGGTTAACATGGAACAAAATCTCGACGTCGCATGTCCACTGGGTGATGACGCTTAAACGTCCATAGGCTTTAGTTCCGGGTGGTGCGGCGACACGCGCAGCAACCTCGCGCTGAAACATTAAGGTTAGAGATTCAAAGGAGGCCGCCGATTCTAACCACTGCAACAATAACTCGGTCGCGATGTTGTAGGGAAGGTTGGCAGCGATGCGGCGCGGTGCATTTCCAAGTCGCGCGATATCGACCTCCATCGCATCGGCCGGCACGATTGTAAGTTGCCCTTCGGAAAATGCTGTTTTTAGCTCGGAAAGCGGCCCTTCAAACCGGCTGTCTTTCTCGATTGCAATAACTTTGGCGCCCGCTGCAAGTAAAGACCGGGTCAGGCCACCCGGTCCGGGTCCGATTTCAATCGTCAGACCGTTTGTCACTCCGTTTATAGAGCGCACAATGCGATCTGTAAGATTTGTATCCAGAAGAAAATGTTGCCCCAGAGCTTTATTGGCTGTGAGCCCGTGCTTGGCGATTACGTCTCGTAGAGGTGGAAGCGAAGACTCGTTAGGCATTGGTTTGTTTCTCACGCGAAGTCGCGATCTTGGATGCCATGCGCAATGCGGCAAGAAAACTTGTCGGGTCGGCGATGCCTTCTGTCGCGATATCGCATGCCGTCCCATGATCCGGAGACGCTCGAACAAATGGAAGTCCTAAGGTTACGTTTACTCCGTTTGCGAAATCAATCGTCTTGAGTGGGATGAGCGCTTGATCGTGATACATGCACAGAACGGCATCGTATTTCTTGCGGGCGGCCTCATGGAAAAGCGTATCCGCAGGTTCCGGTCCAAAGACATCGAACCCATTTTCATTCAATTGATCGATGGCCGGTGAAATAATCCGCGCTTCCTCATCGCCAAAATGTCCGTCTTCTCCTGCGTGAGGGTTTAGGGCCGCAACGGCTATACGCGGCGATGAAATGCCGAAATCCTGCCGCAACGCCCGCGCAGTCACTTGCCCGCAGCGGACGATTGCGTCAGATGTCAGTTCGCGGGCGACCTGTTCAAGCGCCATATGAACTGTCACCGGAACGACTCTAAGCCCCTCTACAGCGAGCATCATCACTACCGATGCGATGTTCGCCGAATGAGCAAGGTATTCGGTGTGACCTGGAAAAGAAAACCCACCGGCCTTTAAGACCGACTTTTGAATAGGGTTTGTAACTATTGCGCTTGCCGTACCGGCCTTAACGAACTCAATGGCCTGATCGATAGCGCCGATCACTGCTGGTGCGGATTCAGCGGATGGGAGTCCCAGTGTGATGGGGATTTTTACGTCCTCGGCGAGGGGAATTACAGGAAGCCCCGACGCTATGGCGCTTACCGCTTGGTGGGGTTCACTAATTTCTACGATTGGACAATTGATGTTGAATTTGGCTGACAGGTCTCGCAGGTGCTGGGCAGGAGCAATTATGAAGAACGGACGCGAGTCTTCGGAGCGTTTCTCCCACGCCCTTAAGGTGATTTCACATCCTATTCCTGCGGGTTCTCCAAGGGTAACGGCGATTGGCGCGGGAGTCGCGGAGTTCTCCATGGAACGTGTGCCCCCAACGGGCGCTAAATTCTGATGTCGATAAGAGCTTGCCGGCGTAGATCACGAAGTTTCTGCCGAGCAAGAGTTTGCAGCTTTTCGTTCTCGAGCTGCGCAAAAACTTCTCGTGGCGATGGCAAGCCAGTATCGTTTTGGCGGTTGCAAACAATCAAAAATAATCGAGCGCCACCGACTTTAACTGGTGTGCTCACCCGCCCTGGAGGGAGATCGACAACCGCATTGCGCACGTTTTCGGGAAGAGCTCCTGCATACAGTGGGGGTCGTTCTCCCGATCCTGGCCCACCGATTTCCTCGGCAAGACGATTCATATCGTCACAGGTTCGAACTTCTGTCAGAACACGGTTACTGTAAAGTGCTAGTTGACGATCAGTCAGTGCCCGGCCGCCGAGGGTCGGCAAATAAATCTGGCTAATTTCGAGAATATGTCGCAATGGATCGGGTGCGCTCGATCTCCGCCGGTCCTGAACCATCACAATGCGATAACCGGTCGCCGTTCGAATAGGGACGGATATCTGATTGGGACTCATCGTCGAGACGATTCGACTAAGTTGCTGATCAAGGTCTTCGGGGAACACCCAGCCAAGGGTCCCACCAACGGCCGCGGTCGGACTTTGAGAAAACTGTTGCGCCAACGAGAAGAACGGCGTGCCGTTGCGTGCGCGTTCTATCAAGGTTTCGGCCAGTTGACGAACGCTCGACTCTTCTGCGGGAGAGCGAACGGGGAGTTCAATTTCTGAAAGAAAAAATTCTTCCTTACCTTGATTGGTGCGCATTTTATTGAGAACGGTATCGACCTCTTCAGGGGCGACATTGACGTCTCGCTCTAAAACATTGCGAATGATTTTGTTCCACGCGACATCAGCTTCGATCTGGCTATAAAAGGTTTCGACGTTGACGCCTTGTTCTTCCAGAAGAAGCCGAAAGTCGCCAGGGCGCATTCCGTTGCGCGCCTCAATCGAAGCAACGGCATTTCGAATTTCTCCCTCGGTCGCCTGTATCTCCAGTCGCTCCGCTTCTTGAATTTTGAGGCGCTCCTCAACGAGCGAGTCAATGATTTGCGGAAGAATGCGTTGTTGGGTTTCAAGCGTATTCGGTAGTCCGGAGGTGATAAGAAAGAACCCCAAGCGCGATTGAACATCAAACCCCGTGATCACATCTTCGTTGACGACCGCCGCGATGCCCATTGCGCCATTTCCTTGCTGAGCGGTCACTGGCGTGATGCTTATGCAACTCAAAACAGCTAGTCCCACGAGTGACGTTCGGACAGCGGACAAGGCGTTCAACATGCGCATGGCTTTCATTCGGGCAAAGGTTCGTGAGGCGGTTTTAGCACCGTAACATATGTAGAAATTGCGGTGAAAACTAGGCGCTAACCCTATCAGTTTGCATAAACTTTTCAAAATTTTATGGGTGGCGCAAAATCAGGAAAGCGCTGGTTGGCGTTATCTGCGGGCTCCAATATCCGTATTGAAACTAATGTCGCCGATGGTCTTCAGATTGACGCGCAGGAGAACGGAAACGCCCCGGCGAAAATCCCGATCTTCTGTATTGTCGTTGGCGAGATCCAGGCCAACAATTATGCATTCGTCCTCATAGGTAATTCCCACGTTGGTTCGAATCCGACCTCCGCCGGGGCCGAGGTTTTCCCGGTGGCTAGCGGTGATTCTCCAATTGCGGGACAGGCGGCTTGAAAGCGATACAAAAAGTTCTTCGGTATCACCCGGACTTGTCGGTGAGGCGTCGGCTTCTAAGAACACGTAGTTCGCGCGGAAGCGAAATAAGTTGGGGCCCATCGCGGCGCTCAACTCGCTGCGCCGGTTTGCGAACGTCTTTTTATCCAACCTAAATCGGTACTGCATACTGATATAGGGGTGCGGAGAGACATCTATACGACCCACAAAATCGGAGAGATGTCCGTCCAATCCCGAAAGCGGGGAAAACACATCATCGTCATGGAATCTATAAACTTGGCCGATAAGCGCCGAAATAGCGCCGCCTTGCCCGTTGTATCCAGACCAACGAAACCCGTAATTGACGCGCGGTCCCGATTCCACCCGGTCGAGCCCAGCAAAACGCTGAGTCTGAAAGAGGTTTGTATCGTCAAATTCTAAGTCGAGACTGTCTTCGTTCGGTATCGAATCGTAGTTCAATCCGATTGGGCTCACGACCGCCATAACAATGGGTTCGAAAACCTGATGAAAACCCCATTGATCGTTGACGAACGGCATGCGCCACTCAAGTGACGCCTCGGGTACAATTCGCCCGGTTGTGCCGGTAAAAACGTCGCCGCGTTCGGGGCGTTCAAAATCACGGATGTAGTATCCGTCTGCGCGTACACTTGCTCGAAACGTATAGACTTCTCCGAGAGACGTGGTGAACGGAAGATTCCATCCGACTTTCCCAGATAGACGGTTGGTATCGGCGCCGTCTTCTCTAACAATGACCAGACCGTTTGCATCGACTTCCCAATATCCACCCAAAAAACCGGGATCGCTGACGTAATTGAAGTCGACGGCCGGCGCGACAATGGGTACGGATCCCCTCGCAATCGGAAGGCGTTGGCGCTGGAAATAATAAGTGTTCGCAGATAGGTAGGTGTTTCTGGAAAACCGCTCAGCGAAGGCATTGGTCGTAAGCCATGTGGGGGCGTCGAAACTGTAGCGGCGCAGGTAAGTGCGATCTGTCGCCAAATTAATGTCCGCGCCCATGCGCCAATGCCGATCAATATCAAATCGAACCAAACCGTCGACATGGCCGCGAATGTCTTCATTTAGTTCTGGGTCACCGCCCATCAAACTGCCAAACAACCGCACTTCGCCGGTGCGAAAATTCTGGCGGTATTCTCCGGTGGCGCCGTTTCCAGCGCTTGAAGTCAAAAATGGCGTGAGCGTTGCGTCTTTGTCTGGCGCTATCGCGAAAAAGTACGGTTGTTGATAGGCGACCCCTAAGTTTCGGCCCCCGCCAATGGTCGGCAAGAGCAAACCACTCTTTGATCCCGCTGTGGGATCCGGGTGGGCGAGATAAGGCGTGTAAAAAACGGGCACTCCGCCGAGCTCAAGCCAAGCGTTTTGGTAATAAACCATCTCCTCGTCAGCGTCGTAGCGAACGCGACCGGCGTTAATTTGCCATAGTGGCGTTTCCCCTTCGCAGCTATCGCAGGCGGTATATGCGGATTCATATAGCTCGCTTATGCCATCTGGACGACGCAGAAACGTACGGCTTGTCATGCGTGAGCCATCGGACAGCAGAACACGCAAGTCGCGTGCTAACCCTTCTTTCAGATCACCCGTGACTTCAATGCTTTCGAAAAAGAAAACGGTTCCGTTTTCATCGAGAAGTGAAATATTGCCAACCGCTCTCGCGATATCTTTGGTTCGGTCGTAAATTATCGAGTCCGCAAGTAATATGAGGGAGCCACGCTGAACTTCAACGCTGCCCGAGGCTGTAACGGTATCGGTATCCGCGTCATACTGAAATTCGTCGGCAAGAAGAAGTGAATGGTCCTCGCGGTTGAGTGTCGGATCTGGTGCGTCTTGGGCGAGCGCCAGACCGTCAAACGGCATTCCAAAAGTTATCAGCAGAACAGCAACGCCAAATGTCGAAATCCCACGGCCCAACCGTAAATGTTTGGCCGCCCATGCGGGCTCGCGTGAAAACAAGGTGGCTAAATTTTTCATTACCAGGGTGTTATGCCGTCGCCGCGCCGGATGAGGAAGAGTTTTTAAGAAAAAGAGCTGCTTGCGGCAGCAAAAAAAAGATAAGTCCGGCGATGATGGGGAGGGCGACGACCGCGTACATTACGCCGACACGGGACGCGGACTGAGATGCAAGATTGGCTGCGCCGAGGCTCGCCGCCTGCAAGGCAATGACCGCGAATATTGCTGTGGCGATTTTGGTGATCTGCCCGCGTCTGTCAAAACTGCCGCGGAGAAGAAAAATCAACCCGATTACCGCGTATCCGAGCGCGGTGATCGGCGTAACAATGCGTTGGTGAGCTTCCGATTTCATGCGTGAAACATTGATCGAAGAAATGCCGTCGGACTCAGACATGCGGAGCAGTTCAAACGTGTCTCTCTCGCGGTTGTCCGCAAAGCGGTCCTCGGTTGTACGCGACAACGCTCCAAAATCTAGTGAGTAGCTGTCAAAATATAACACCGACAACTCTCCCGATCCGCGTTCTAATTCCTGCCGGCTTCCATTGGCTAGCAAGATTCGAGGTTGGTTATTGTTACTCACAACAATACCGCTTTCGGCCATTAAGGTCATGTTCTTTGGTGCTTCACGTGTGTCGTGAACAAGGATTCCGAGCAGCTCGCCGTTTTGGCCGCGGCTGCGAACATAAACGGTCAATTCTTTTGCCAATTGATTAAATGCGCCTTCGCGAAGCAGAATTTGCGAAACGTCATTTCTAATCGACCATTGCAGCTCTTTAAACGACCGAAATGTTTCTGGCACGATAAATAATGTCAGGGCATAGCCGACGACTGTAAATACCAATGCACTCAGGAGCGCAGGGGCAGCTAACCCCAGGCGGCTGACGCCAGCGGATTGGACGACGACCAATTCACGATCGAGAGTGAGCTTGTTATATATGAAGAGCACGACGAAGAATGAGGCCGCCGGTAAAATGACGGAAACGAACCAAGGCAACAATAGCGTGGTGAGCTTCAGCCATGTCCCGATATCAAGGCCCTTGTTGATAACAAATTGCAGAAACTGCAGCGATTGGGTGAGCCATACGATAAACGCCAAGGCGACGCTCACGAGGATCGTGCCCACAACAAGTTGGCGAAGTATGTAAAGGGTTATGCTTGACATCTGAGACGATTATAAGGGCTGAAAAGCACAGAAAACCAGGGCTAACCGCCCTATTTGTACCAAGCGACGTCATGAAGTGCCTTGTGGATTTACAAAACGAAAGAGCTGAATCAAACTGGTTTGCGTTCAACTGAGGCAAGCATCGGTGATACCAAAAATTTCGTCTCTCGTTTTTCTGAGTTGCGTGATCTCCGCGTCTTTGGTGGTCTGCGTTTCGCAAGAAAGCTTGGCTGCCGACCAGCTACCTTGTGCGACTGTTAGTGAAGCTCAGGCGTTCCAGGTTCGAAATCTTCAAAGCCAATTCATGGTCGCGGCTCTCGCCTGCAATCAGCGTGAGGCGTACACAAAGTTCGTTAAGCGGTTTCGCCCGTTTTTGGTGTCGGCAGGCGATCATCTTGTGAATTATTTTGAACGCATCGGTAAAGGCCCGTCTGCAATCAATCAACATGTAACGGACCTTGCCAACGCTGCAGGCTTGGAGCGCGCGGCGCGACCTTCGGTTTATTGTTCAAAGACTTGGGAATTGTTCTGGGAGCTTGAGCAAACCCCCTTAAATCTCGTCAAGGCCGCTGCGGAAAATCACATTGATTCGGTGTCGAGTCCGTCCGCATGCCGCGCTCAGCAAAAAGATCAAAGCGCCACCAGGACACCTTCGCTCAATTAGTTTTAATTAAGATGTTTGGGAGTGCGAAGGGCGCTCGGCTCCGCACTCCCAAAACAATTATTCCATGACGATTTCAACGCGCCGGTTTTGGGGTTCTTTTACATTGTCCCCCGTGGCCACGAGCGGCATTGACTCGCCTTTGTGCATAACAGCAATTTCGCCCTCTGCAATGCCCTGTGCAACTAGTGCTTGCTTTACAGCCAGTGCGCGCCGTTCTGACAGGGCCATATTGTAGGCCGTCGAGCCCGAGGTGTCTGTATGGCCGGTCACGGAAATCGATGACTTTCCCGACGTCTTCGCGTGCTCGGCAGCTTCCATCACTATTTTCTGGGCGTCATCGCGCAAATTCGACTTATCAAAATCGAAAAACACCAAGAAATTCTGAGGCACGGGTGGTGCTGGCGGCGGCGGCGGTGCAGCTGGCGCTGGCGCCGGAGGTGGCGGCGGAGGTGGAGGTGGCGGTGTGGGTTCTGCAGCCGGTTCGTCTTTCTTGCCGAACGTATATCTTAGGCCGAGAAAGACGTTGTGACTGGCGTCATCATGTCCGCTGACACGCGAGCCTGCAGGGTTGCTATCGAACCTATTTTTCAAGCTATTGGCATAACGGTAGTCAACGTACATATCGACGCGATCCCGCAAAGGAATCGTAACCCCGACAATACCTTGCCACTGGAACTTAGAGCTGGTGTCTTTGAAAACCGGTGATCCGGTCCCGCGCACGTCATCCCATTTGGTGATTGCGAGGCCGACGCCGCCGCCAACGTAGGGCTGAAATGCGGTTCCGACACCGACGTCGTAGAGGAGATTGCCCATAAACGTTACGGCGCTTTGGCGGCCCAGCCAACTGGCGCTGTCGACGGCACTGACCGTGGCGTTACGAAAACCAAATTCGAATTCGCTGCGGAAATCTTCCGGCCATTTGTAACCAATAGCGCCGTGAATGCCCCATCCGTCATTAAACGTCACTCGATTTTGGGTCGTTGTGCCGCCCACCGGAATTTCCGAAGAGACGTCGGAGCTCAGAGCTTTATGGTACCCGACGCCCAAGGCGATATACGGGCCGTACTCTTCAGCCGCGACGGCCGGAGAGGAAACAACAGCTGCGGCGATCAAGGCCAACAGTGTGCGGTATAGCGAATTCATAGTGTGTAGCTCCTACAGAGATGCACGGAATTTAAATTTACGCCCAAGGCTACGCTAACCCTTTGAAGCGCTGGCTCTTTGTCGCCTCGGGGTGCTGCGGGTACTTACCACAGGGTGCACAGTATTGGGCACTGTTTTCGAGGCCCTAACGACTGGGCCGGTTGAGAAGTTTCATGAAAACGTATCTAAATCGATAACTTTCCCAGGATTCATGTCGTTTTCTGGGTCGATGGCCCGTTTGATTGCGCGCATGAGCTGGAGTTCCACCGGATCTTTGTAGCGGATCATCTCTTCGGTTTTGAGGCGGCCGATACCGTGCTCGGCGGAAAAAGACCCGCCCATTGACGCGACAAGGTCGTGCACAATGCGGTTCATGTCACTCCACTGAGCAAGGAACTTGGCTTTGTCCGCGCCAACAGGTTGGGTGATATTGAAGTGAATGTTGCCATCTCCGATATGTCCAAACGGAACTGGCCTGGACCCCGGAAAATCTCTGATGATGGCTTCAGTCCCGGCGGTGATGAACTCTGTCACACGCGAGACGGGAACCGAAATATCGTGTTTGATACTTCCGCCTTCGTGTTTTTGCGCCTCGGGCAAGGACTCACGCAGGCGCCATAGGGTTTTCGATTGTTCAAGGCTTTCGGCAACGATGCCATCGGCAATGAGACCATTTTCAAATGCTTTTTCGAGCATGGCGTCAAAGTTGGGCCGAATAGCCGCGTCGGGCCTTGAGGTCGACAGTTCTATCAAAACGTACCATGAGTGCGGGTCGTTGAATGGATCGTTGACGCCCGAGATGTGTTTTGAGCACATCTCCACACCAAGTCGCGGGATAAGCTCGAACGCGGTGACAGTGTCGCCCGACATCTCGCGCGCCAGGCTTAAAAGTATGTTCGCACTTTCCAATGTGTTCAAAGCGCACAACGCGGTCGCGGTTTCCACTGGCCGGGGGAAAAGCTTGAGGGCCGCGGCTGTAATAATACCAAGTGTACCCTCCGCGCCGACGAAGAGGTGTCTTAGTGCGTAGCCCGTGTTGTCCTTGCTCAAAGATCTGAGACCGTTCCATATGCGCCCGTCGGGGAGAACAACCTCAAGGCCAAGCACAAGGTCACGGGTATTGCCATACCGAAGGACGTTGATACCACCGGCATTGGTCGCCAGATTACCGCCGATCTGACAACTTCCTTCTGCGGCGAGGCTAAGCGGAAAGAGACAATTTTGTTCAGCGGCTGCGCTTTGAATATCGGCGAGGATGCATCCGGCTTCGACAGTGAGGTTGTAGTTGATCGCATCAATATTGCGAATTTTGTTCATACGGCCGAGGTTGACGATGACCTGATCTGCGTTTTCATGCCCTGTCGCGCCGCCGCACAAACCCGTATTCCCACCTTGCGGGACTATGGATACGCCAGCCTTGATACACGCCTGAACGACGGCTGAAACCTCTTTTGTTGAACTCGGTCGTGCAATGAGCGCTGCTTTGCTCTCATATAACCCGCGCTCTTCGTGCAGGAACGGTGCCATAGATGAAGGGTCGGAGATGCAGGCGGCCTCACCGACAATGCCTTGTATGTCTTTGATCAGGGCCGAAGGTGGCACGGTATCGCGCTCCAGGTTAATCACACCGTCTATTCAATATGGACAATTCAAAATGGGCTAAAGGCTGGCGCAAGGCAACGGGTGAGAAGAAGATATTTGCGCGGTTATTTTGCTGCCGCCCGCTGCAGCCGATCGTTAATCGCGAGTCCTATGCCTGTATCGGGAACGGGCGCAACGGCGATGGCTTGAAAACGCTCCGGGTCGTCCAAAGCGCGCAACATCGCAAACAGATTCGCAGCGGCTTCGCTTAAATCACCGCGAGGACTGAGGTTAAGGGTCGCGCCTGAGATTGACCCGAAGCCGAGCAGCGCTTCATGGGTTTTGGCAGACTGTGCGTTTAATCTCAGCGGCAACGTCGGCGCATAGTGACTTTGCAATTGGCCGGGAGACTTAGGCGCATTTGTCGCCTCTGCGGATAAAGAGACCGGACCGATGACGGCTTTGATCTGGTCCGGTGTAATTGCTCCCGGCCTTAGAATGGTCGCTGAATCGGTTGTAAGATCAAGAACCGTTGATTCCAAACCAATGTCGCAAGGTCCATCGTCAAGAATGAGATCTATGATGTTGCCAAGCGAGCCTTGTACATGCGCAGCAAGAGTGGGGCTAACGGTTCCCGAGGTGTTTGCGCTGGGGGCGGCGAGTGGGCGGTCTGCGGCTTTCAATAGAGCTTGTGCACATTTGGCCGCAGGCGCGCGCAGAGCAATGCTCAGAAGGTTGGCTGTCGCCGTTCGGGCAATGGGAGACGCTTCAAGTTGATGCACTACAAGTGTTAGTGGACCGGGCCAAAACGCTTGGGTCAGGGACAACGTACGCGAGTCAGGTTTGGCATAATTGCCGATCGTCTCGGAATCGGGAATGTGAACAATCAGCGGGTTAAAGGACGGCCGGCCTTTAGCTTTGTATATTCGCTCAATGGCGTCCGGCTGGGTGGCGTCAGCGCCAAGCCCATAAACGGTTTCTGTCGGAAAGGCGACCAGACCGCCCGCTCGAAGGATCCGCGCACCTTCAGAGATTGCGTCAGGTGTGGCTTGGCGCAGGCTCATGCGCCCGCGTCCGCGTCCGCTAGGAAGCGACCGTTTAGAAAATTGGGCAGCTTCTTATACGCTAGTTCTTTGCCATCAAAGGTATGCACGCGCCCGCCCGCAGCCCTTAAAACAGCATGACCTGCCCCGGTATCCCATTCGCAGGTTGGGCCAAAGCGCGGATATAAGTCTGCAAG
>CBDDHW010000046.1:0-8896 GCA_965228575.1 Rhodospirillaceae bacterium
TCCCGCTCCGGTCAAGGAACAAGATTACTTGCCTACCACTGCCGGCAATACCTGGACTTATGGCGGCAGTCAGCCTTATACCGCCACCGCCACCGGCACTACCAAAGACATTAACAGTAAGATCTATTACGAGATGGAAACCAAGCAAGGCTCTTCGGTCAATAAGTCTTATATCCTGAAGGAAAAAGGAGTTTATACCGCTATTGGCATGGTGCCGGGTATGGGCACCCTGGAAATAATGATATTAAAAGAGGAAACCCCCGTTGGCAAACCTTGGGAGCAAACAACCACTACCAATGGCGTAGACACGAAACTAACCTATACCATTGAAGAAAAGAATGTTTCTAAAACCGTAGAAGGCAAAACGTATGCTAACGTTATTCACGTAAAAATGGTAACCAGTTACTCTTTGGCGGGCGAAGATTTTGGCTTTGGCGAGGATTCGGGCCTTAACTTAACCGCTCATTATTATTTTGCCAAAGGAGTGGGACTTATTTTATCGGATCTGGGAGATTACGGCGTAGCTCCTTTGCTGACCTACCAGGTGAAATAAATAATTAAACTGCTTTTCCGGGTCGGAAACCCAATCTAAAAAAGCAGTACAATCAAAAAACAAAAAGGCAGTGGCGTACAACCGTCACTGCCTTTTTTATTATAAAACCAATCATACCAAATAGAAATTAGGGAAGGTAAATTGTAAATGGTTCGGCCAAGAAAGCGGTAGCAAAGAAGAGACTACGTCAATCGGGGCAACGAGGGCCTGCTGGTTTTCCGGTGTCGCAAGCATTCCGTCATGCGTAGGAACGTGCCGCGGCACGTTCTTACAGGAAAGGAAAAGCAGCCCGCCCGAGTGCCCCAACGGGGTCTGCCGGCCAGGAGGTATACTTGAATTCGGAAATCGCAGTAGCACCAGTGCCTGGAAACTTGAAAAGGCTCCACAAAACTTTATCCTGGCCATAGCACAAACCAATTGGCAACAACCAGGAATTTACAATTCTCATTTTAAATAAAATACCGCAAAAGCGCCGGACCTAGCTCTCGGTTTTGGCGGTATTTTAGTAGATTTTAGAAGTTATTACCAAATTTAATCCACCCATTTTAAATAATTTTCCGAAAACTTTTCAGCCAGAGATCCGGGTCATCTTTCAAACGAGAGTCTTTGCATTATCCGGCTGCTACATATTCCTGTTCGGAGGCTTGCAACAGGGTAGGTATATGGATTTTTCTCATTTGCAGCATGGCCGCCATCACCCGTGTTGCTTTCTCCTTATCCGGGTCCTGCAGCAACTGACTTAAAATAAGCGGTACAATTTGCCACGATAAACCAAATTTATCTTTTAACCAGCCGCATTGGCTTTCTTGCCCACCCGCGGTAAGTTTCTCCCATTTTTCATCAATTTCCTCCTGCGTGTCACAGGTAATTACAAACGAGATGGCCTCGGTAAAAGGAAACCGGGGACCGCCGTTTAAAGCAATAAATTCCTGGCCGTCCAGGGTGAAAGAACCGGTCATTACGGTTCCCTTAGGGCCCGGTCCATTGTCGCCGTAGCGGGTCAAGCTGTTAATTTTTGAATTCTTAAAAATAGAGGTGTAAAAATAAATTGCTTCTTCCGCTTGATGGTCGAACCACATAAACGGAGTAATTTTTCTGCTTACTTTTTTGCTCTTTTTCCATAATCTTTTATAACTAAACGGTTTAAACAAATCTGCCGGATTATAACGAGAAAGAAGAGGTACAAAAACGACAAGAATCGGGGCATTTGCGCCAAAAAATACTATTCCTTTTAAAGCTCGAAAACATCTGCTCGCTTGGGGCATTCCGCTAAATAAAACTGCTTGTTTGGGTGCTCAAAATTTAGTTTCTTATCTGCCTAAACCGGAAAACTTATGAAAGCAACTTTATTCAGCCGCGGGTACCAAGTAACATTTGTAATTCTTGTTTGGCTAGGCTTATTTATTTTACTGCCGGCTACCGGGTGGGCGCAAACCAATAGCAACAGTCCTACGCTTTTCCCGGTAAAACGAGGAACCAACATTAGCCATTGGCTGTCGCAAAGTACGCGGGTGGGAGCAGAGCGCGAAGCTTTTTTTACCGAAAAAGATGTGGCTAACATTGCTTCGCTGGGCTTCGACCATATCCGGTTGCCCCTCGACGAAATGCAGCTGTGGAACGAAGCCGGAGAGAAAGAACCGGAAGCATTTGCCTTGTTGCACCAGGCTCTTAACTGGTGCCAGAAATACCAGCTAAAAACCGTGGTGGATCTGCACATTCTGCGCTCGCATTATTTTGATGCTGCCGAGAAGCCGCTCTTTACCCAGGCTGCTGCCCAAGAACGTTTTTACCAATGCTGGCGCGATCTTTCCGCCGAAATGAAAAAGTACCCGGTAACGCAGGTAGCCTACGAGCTCATGAACGAACCCGTAGCGGACAACCCGGAGGACTGGAACAAGATAGTGGAAAAAGCCATTCAGGTAATTCGGGCCAGGGAGCCGAACCGGATAATAGTGGTAGGTTCTAACCGCTGGCAATCGCACGAGGAATTTGATAAACTGCGAATCCCCGCCAACGATAAAAATTTGCTGCTGAGCTTTCATTATTACCTGCCTTTCCTGCTGACGCACTACCAGGCCAGCTGGACGAAAACGGCCAAATACAACGGCCCGGTGCATTACCCCGGCCGCACCGTTACCGACGAAGAACTGGCTGCCCAACCCACCGAAATAGCTAAACTGGTAACCAACTACGAGAAGAGCAAGATTAAAACTGTTTACAACGCCGTGAAATTTCAGGAAGATTTTCAGAAACCCCTGGATTTTGCCCGCCGGCACGGTTTAAAATTGTACTGCGGCGAATGGGGAGCGCTGAATACGGCGCCGAAACCTGACCGCTTGCGCTGGTACCAGGATATGGTAGCTGTATTAGAGAAAAACAACATAGCCTGGGCCAACTGGGACTATAAAGGTGGGGGCTTTGGCTTTACTAACGCCCAAGGCGAAAATTACCAGCCGGAGATGATTAAAATACTAACCGGTAAAGAAGTTACAGCTAAAAAATAATTTTACTTAAACAAAGAGCTTACTTCAGATTTTTGCCCGGCTTAGTGACGCCGCAGGTATTATAACGCCATTTGTGCGGTAAAGTACTTTTTTCTAGGTGTAGTTTTCAACTACACCCCCTTTATTCGGTTTACAGGAAGCAACAGCTACTGGTCATTTAATTAGGAGAAGGATAATGCCGCAATGGCTCATATAGAAGGGTGTAGTTGAAAACTACACCCAGAAGTACGGCGCTTTCGGTACCGTACAACTTACTTTATTATAAATAGACACCAGTACCAAGACACTAGTATTAAAACTAAGTAATACCTACTTGTTTGTTATTCAACAGGTTGAATATGTATTTCTAAGTTAGGATTACATCATTAAATACGTCCTTTTACTTAGCTAAGGTGACGTTCAGGTTATAAATAAAAAAGGGGCTTTGGCCCCTTTTTCTATGCTGTAGCATAAGCTTCGGCAAATGCCGGAGCAAAAGCCTCGAATTTTGTTTTGCCGAATACCGGCGTTTTTTGCTGCCGATATTCGGCAAACATTTCCCCGCTGCGCATGGCGGCCCCCACTTCGGTGTAATTTTTAGCTACTTCTTCGGGTAAGCCGGCTTGCAGCATGGCGCCCAGCGTATCCTGATCCGGGAAGTCTACCCAGCGCAGGTCGGGTTTGCCGACGGCCTGGCCCAAAACAGCAGCGATTTCGGTGGTAGTGCGTTCGTCGGATACAAGATACCGGATGCTTTTGCCCCTAAAGTTTAAATGAAGTAATTCTTCCGCGGCCACTTCGGCAATATCCTCCGTGGCTACTAACGTTAGTTTGGTTTCTGCCCCAAAGTTACTTCCTAAAATCCCTATGTGCTTAGCCATGGCCGCGTTGTTCAGAAAGTTGTAATAAAAATAACCCGGCCGTAAATGTAAAACATGCACGCCTTCCAGCTCATTTAAAGCTTCTTCTACGTAATGAATGCCGCTTACCGGACCGCAGCCTGCCGGCATATGCGCCCCGATACTGCTTAAGTTTACCACGTATTTCACTCCGGTGGCTTGTATAGCGGCGGCATATTTTTTACCCACTTGGGCAATGTATTGCGGCCAATTGGGCTCCGAAATAGTAGGCGGCACCATGGTATAAACGGCATCGGCGCCGGTAAAAGCCTGAACTAAGAAGGCCTCATCGTCTACCGAGCCAATGGCGGCTTTGGCGCCGAGTTTTTCTATTTCGGCCGTTTTAGCGGCTTTGCTGCTAATAATGGTTACCTGGTGGCCGGCATTAACTAAGTGCTGCGCCAAGGGTTTGCTGATGTGTCCTAAAGAACCAGTTACAACGTATTTCATAATATTATTTTTGATTATTGTTGGTTCAAAGGTATATTCGTACTTACTTTTATACAAGTACTTACCCCAAAGTAGGTAGCCATTGCCATGACCAAAGTGAAAGAAGCTTCCACGAATAATAGTAATAAAACCACGGCTTTGTTTACCTGCCCGGTAACCTATACGCTCGCTAAAATTGGGGGCCGCTGGAAGCCGCTAATTATTTATAACCTGCTCCCGGGGCCCAAACGGTACGGCGAATTAAAAAGGCTGATTCCGGCCATTACCGAAAAAATGCTGATCCAGCATTTAAAAGAACTCGAAGCAGACCAACTCGTGAGCCGTAAAGCCCTGGCCGTAGTGCCGCCCGCACGTAGAATACAGCTTAACTCCCGCCGGCCACGAACTTGGCCCCGCTATGCAGGAAATGGCAAACTGGGGTTTCAAACACCGCGACCACGAAGATTAAGGAGGTAGTAGGTTTTAAGGGATGCGTTGTACATTTCTAGCTTTTTGTTTCTCAGCTAATGCGGAAATAAGATAAAGTCTTTGTTCGCATAGCTGGCTGTATTTGCTTTGCTTTCAAGTTAAGTTGGGTTTCACCCTTCCGCCCTGCGGGCACCTTCCCTAAAAACAGGGAAGGAGATGCGGCTTTGGCAGTTATCAATTACCAGTTATCAGTTGCTATTTACTGCAGAGTGATTCCGCCAAAAGAATCGGTTCGCATCATTCTCTGCACAAGGCTAAAGCTATTTATTTCATAACTAGCAGCGATGTTCCAATAAGCTATACTCAGTAAAATGAGGTGTCATTTTTTTCAGTCATTCAGGAGGAATCTATTGAGCTACGAAGCGAAACAGTTCCCTTTGAATAACAGAAAAGAAATACAAGTTAAAAATTCAAAATTACTTCGCATTAGCTCGAATGCAAAGTAAGCTCTACTCTCCCTCCGTCCAAATCAGAAAAGCGGTAGCAAAAGACAAACGACACTAGTTTGGCTGTGGAGGACCTTCTAAGGTTCCGGTGCTGCGCAGCAGCATTCCGCAGACACAGTCGAGGAAAGGAAGCTTAGACCGTCCGGAAGAGCCAAATGGGGCCCGCCGGCAACAAGGCAAACTTGAATGCGGAAGTCGCATCAGCGCCAAAGCCTGGAGACTTGAAAAGGCTCCACCGAAAACCCTTGATTAGAAGAATAAAGCCATATCAGCTTTTCAGCTAGCTGAACAGAAAATCTACTATTATAAAATAGATTTTTACCACATTTTAGCGGGTTTACCATCTTACTTTTACCAGTAGTAATAAATTGTATGTAAGGCATATAGAATGCTTTTAGAGCTTTATCTCTCTAATAATTGGTAGGTAGGCCAAGCAAATAATTAAACCCGGTAATTAGTAGAAAATCTATGAAAAAAGTAATTTGGATTTTAAGCAGTGTAATTGTAGCAGTTTGTACTTTAGTTGGTTTGAGTTCTTTTAACCCGAAAGAAGATTGGGTAAACTTACTCGACAAAGATTTAAGTAAATGGGAAATGTATCTGAGTTACCGGCACCAGGTAGGCTACAAAGGCGACATACCCAAAGATGCTGATGGTACGCCCATTCCGCCCATTGGCTACAATAAAAACACCAGCAACGTTTTCTCCGTGCTAACCGAAAACGGGCAGCCGGTTTTGCGCATCAGCGGCGAAATTTACGGCTGTGTTTTTACAAAACAGGAATTCCAGAACTATCACTTAAAGCTGAAGGTAAAATGGGGCGCGAAAAAGTGGGTGCCCCGCACCAACCTGCTAAAAGATTCCGGCATTTTGTATCATTCCATCGGGGAGAGCGGTAAAGATTACTGGCGAGCCTGGATGCTGAGCCAGGAGTTTCAGATTATGGAAGGCCACATGGGCGACTACTGGACCATTGCCTCCTCGGCCATGGATGTTCGGGCTTTTTTACCCGAAGGAGCCATGAACACAGTAGCCGGCGCCAAACAGCCGTTTCTACCCCTGGGCAAAGGCACTGACTTAAGCGGTTTTTGCTTGCGCAGCGCAGACCACGAAAGCCCCGCCGGCGAATGGACCGACATTGAATTAATCTGTTTCGAAGACAAAAGCCTGCACGTAGTAAACGGGCACGTAGTAATGGTGTTGCAAAATTCCCGGTACCTGGAGAACGACAGAAAAATACCGCTCACCAAAGGCAAACTTCAGCTGCAAAGCGAAGCCGCCGAAGTATTCTACAAAGACGTTAAAATTAAAAAACTACCCGAGCTACCGGAAGCAATACGCGGCTTATTTTGCGAATTAATTGTTATTAGTTGTTCATTATTCGATTTATACATTCTAGTAATCAGGAATTTACCGCCAATTGTAGTCTCAACGAATTTAGGCGGCGTACTTACAATTGATTTTTTGGGTAGCTGAAAGAGGAACAAAAAGAATGGGGTTCACAGTTGTGAACCCCATTCTTTTTATAAACCCGCTTGCAAAGAAAAGGCGGTGGCCCTAGCAGGAATTTGCCAAACTTAACTTACGACTCGACACTATCTTTTACGCATAAATATTTGTTTTGAGCCATTTAACGCTGGCGGCGGGGTCGTCGATGGTTTTGGCACCGTCCTGTTCAATAAAAGTATGCTGCACCCCGGATAATTTGGAATTTTCGTAGACGCGTTTAAAATCAAACTGACCGGCTCCGACGGGACAAGGCCGGTTAGTGGCCGGATCAATATCTTTCACGTGCCACAGTGGGAAACGGTTTGGGTATTGTTTAAACATGGCTACCGGGTCCATTTTAGCCAGAAAAGCCCAAGCCAAATCCAGCTCCATGTACACCTCGTTTTTGTTCGTTTGGGTTAAAATATAATCATAGGCGCTAATGCCTTCTACCTTATCAAACTCCGACTGGTGATTGTGGTAGGCAAAGCGCATCTTGTTTTTTCGGGCCGCTTCACCGGCTTTGGCAAAAATTTCGGTGGTTTTCTTTATTTCGTCCATCGTCGATTCGGCGGAGCTGGAACAAACCACCCAGGAGCAACCGCCTTCCGCGGCTTCGTCCACAATTTGTTGCAGGTTATCGGCTAAGTTAGTCCGGGGACCGCCGGGCATGGGCGGCCGGGTGGGAGTGGGGGGCGTGGCGATGGCTCCCACGGCGCCGGTTGCCCCGGCAACCGGGTTGGGTTTAGCGCGAGGCAGGCCGCCGTAATGGTTCCCGATCCAAACCATGCCTAAATCTTTTACCATAGCGCTAAATTCTTTCGGTTTATGCCCGTAATACAAGCCAGTAGCGGTGCCGGTGGCAGTTTCTAATTCTTTAATCCCGATATCCGCCATTTGCTTTAGTACTGCTTTGGTATCTACGTCGGGGCCATTCAGTAAAAAGTTTAAAGTATAGGTTTGAATCCCGATGGGCGGATATTTCGGGGCAAGGTACATAGCCGGGGAACCGGCCTGACCGAACCGGGGCAATAAACCCGCCAATGCCAAGGCACCGGATGCTTTTAAAAGGAACGTCTGTTGTGCATATCGATTTTAGTTTAGAGTAGATTTTAGAATAGGTAAGAGTATAGGGAGGATTTAAAGCATAAGCGTAGGTTAGCAAAAAGCAACAGAAAAGTAATATAGAAGATTCTTTTGCTATTTTCCTAGAATTATTCCCCCGCTAATTTACCCGACTGGTCCGCTTCTTTCTCCGGCCGGAAGTATAATGCCCGAAAACGGCTGCTAGGTTTTTCGTGGCTGGTATTTACGCTACAAATACTTTTTATACAAATTGTAAAGAACTCGTTTATTCGAATCGGTTAAAATGGCATTTACTTCGGTTTGAATAAAATGCAGTTTAAAGGCTCTAATGGCGGCTGCTAAATCAGTGATATCGTACCCAATAATCCGTAAGGCTTCGGCGGGGTTAAAATTGGCGGGTACGGCGCTGCGGTTTACCAGGCTATCTACCGGCATTAAAGTGGTATCAGCTCCAACGGGAACTACCAGCCGGGCGGTGGTATCGGCCGAAGGTACAGGTAGCAGCGCTTCGGCATCGTACCATAAGCCAAAACCTTGCTGCGCTAATTGCTGCCACGGAAAAGTAGCGTGCGGGTCGTTTTTGCGGGTGGAGCTATATCCGAGTGGCCGATGAAATTAGCCGCCGGAATGTTGTGGGTTTTCTTTAGGATGGCCAGTAATTGCAGCAAACTGGTTAGCTGGGCTTCGGCAAACGGTTCGGAGCCATTATTATCCAGTTCAATGCCAATGGAAGAAGAATTAATATCGGTATTGTTGCCCCATTTACCCGCTCCGGCATGCCAGGCGCGTAAATAATCGTTCAGCATGTGGTAAATCTTACCGTTCCGCCCAATAATATAGTGGGCACTTACCTGAGTGCGGGGCTGGGTAAAGGTTTGCAGCGTTTGGGCCGTCGAACTCTGGGCCGTATGGTGAATAATAACGTAATTAGGTTTGCGGATGTTAAAATTAGTGGCGCCGATCCACAGGTCGCTCATGAATAAACTATCAGCTCCCGGCGTGACCACCGGCACCTGCCGCAAA
>CBDDHW010000047.1:0-28276 GCA_965228575.1 Rhodospirillaceae bacterium
CGACGATCAATACGAACGTACACGAGGTCTTTTGAATCAAATTCGAAATCGAGCCATGACCCGCGGTAGGGAATGACACGCGCGGCAAACAAATATTTGCCCGAAGAGTGTGTCTTGCCTTTGTCGTGATCAAAAAAACACACCAGGGGAACGGTGCATTTGAGATACGATAACGCGCTCAGTGCCATTGATAATGAATGTGCCGTGATCGGTCATCAGCGGCATATCGCCCATGTAGACATCTTGCTCTTTGATGTCGCGTACGGACCGCGCACCAGTTTCTTCGTCAATGTCCCAAACCACCAATCGCAACGTGACTTTTAATGGCGCTGAAAAGGTCATTCCGCGCTGTTGGCATTCCTCAACGTCGTACTTGGGCGCCTCAAGATCGTACGCGACAAACTCAAGCTCACCTTTGCCCGCAAAGTCCTTGATCGGAAAAACCGATTTGAAGACATCCCATAGACCGGACTTCTCGCGCACTTCGAGAGGTGATTCAGCCTGGAGAAATTTATCGTAGGAGCTTTTTTGCACCTCGATCAAATTAGGCATCGGCGCAACCATAGGAATACGACCGAAGTCTTTACGTACACGTTTAAGACCGCTGAGGGATTTGGTCATAAGCGTTCCTCTTCCTTTTTCGATGGGGTAATCAGCTTCATTGCCAATACCCACTTGTTATTCGTTCGCGGTTTTGCCGCGAACTGCACTCGCGATAAAAGCAACTCAATCTTTTGACGGATGCTTCTATCGACAGTGCAGTTCTCGTCTCGTCTCCTTGAGGCCGATTGGGCAGTACGCAAACATTGCGCACCGGCCCGCATCGATACCTTCGTAACAGGGGCTTATTTCAGTTCGACTTTGGCGCCTGCATCTTCGAGTTTCTTCTTGATCTCTTCGGCTTCGTCCCTTGTTTGCACCTTCCTTCACGGGTTTTGGCGCACCTTCTACGAGATCCTTAGCTTCCTTGAGGCCAAGACCTGTGATCGCACGAACTTCTTTAATCACGTTGATTTTGTTTCCACCGGCTTCGGCGAGAATGACATCAAATGAGTCTTTCGCTTCCGCAGCTTCGCCACCACCAGCCGCAGCACCGCCAGCAGCAGCGACAGCAACAGGAGCAGCGGCAGAAACGCCCCATTTTTCTTCAAGCAATTTTGATAGTTCAGCGGCTTCAAGGACGCTGAGCTCGGAAAGTTGGTCTACGAGTTTGGCAAGATCAGCCATTTTTAGGTCTCCTAATTCAATATGTAGTTTCGACTTTGGCGTTACGCGGCTTCGCCTTGCTGAGAGCGTGCTGATAAGACACGTGCAAGCTGTCCAGCGGGCGCCTGCAAGACACCGGCGACCTTCGTCGCAGGAGCCTGAAGAAGACCCACAATCTTGCCGCGCAACTCGTCGAGAGATGGAAGGGTCGCTAGGGCGTTGACCGCCGCTGCATCCATTACCTCTCCATCGAGAACGCCGCCAAGAATGACCAACTTGTCGTTTTCTTTCGCAGAACTTCGAACAGACCTTGGCCGCCGCTACAGGGTCCTTCGAGAATGCAATTCCCGTCGGTCCCTTAAGAAAGTCGGCCAAACCCTCGAACTTCGTGCCCGCAAGGGCGAGACGCGTGAGCCGATTTTTTGAAATCTTGAAGCTGGCATCTGCCTCACGCATACGCTGACGCAAATCCTCCATTTCTGCCACCGTCAGCCCAAGGTTATGGGTGACGCCGACAAAGGATTGCTCCGCGAGCGCAGCATTGAGTGAGGATACCAACTCTTGCTTTTCCTCTCGGTTCACTTTCGTCTCCGCTACTGAGGCCTGTCCTACCGGTTCGCTTGCGCATCTCGGCGGTCTCAGACCAATTTAACCACCCACTAGACCAAACCAATCTTGTGTCCAGTGGCCTCGGTCCTGCCCAGAAGCCCAAGCCATTCATTCGCAAGCGCTCGCGCGCAATCGAACTTACGGTCTTGCCACTCCCGTCTGTGATGGTGGGCTCTCCCATTACCTCCTCACCGATAATCGGATCGGAGACCATCAGTCTCGGACAGGTTCACAACGACTTCGAAACCAAGGTCCCTCGGTCATTGCGCTCTCACACCAGCTCAAGCATCCAAGCCGGCATGAAACTTGTTGCCCTCGCTACACCACTTGTGCGTCTGAGGGATTAATCTTCACTCCCGGCCCCATTGTGGAGCTCAGAGAGATTTTCTTTACGTAATTGCCTTTTGCACCCGACGGCTTCGCTTTCACGATCGCGTTGACAAAGGCTTTTACATTTTCTTGCAACTGGTCGGCGCTGAAGCTCGCTTTGCCGACACCGGCATGCACAATACCCGCCTTCTCAACCCGGAACTGCACCTCACCCGCTTTCGCATTTTTAACGGCGGTTGTAACGTCAGGAGTCACAGTCCCAAGTTTTGGGTTCGGCATAAGTCCGCGCGGGCCGAGGACTTTACCAAGCCGTCCAACAACGCCCATCATGTCAGGCGTTGCAATGACACGATCAAATCCCATTTCGCCGCCGTTGATTTTCTCGGCGAGGTCTTCCGCACCAACGAGATCAGCACCCGCGGCTTCCGCATCTTTCGCTTTATCACCTTTCGCAAACACAGCAACGCGCATGGTTTTGCCCGTGCCATGCGGCAGAGCGACAACACCACGCACCATTTGATCGGCGTGCTTAGGGTCGACACCAAGGTTCATCGCGACTTCGATGGTCTCATCAAATTTCGCAACCGCGGCGTCTTTTAGAATTTTGACGGCATCGGCGATGGAGTAACTCGCTTCGCGATCAAAGCCGCCGTAGCCTTTTTTCAAACGCTTTCCGATTTTTGCCATGACCTTACTCCACCACCTGCAAGCCCATGGACGGGCGGATCCTTCGACCTGTAACATCGCCGACTCAACGGTCGCACAATTGAGGTCGGGCAATTTCTTCTCGGCGATTTCGCGCACCTGAGCTTTGGTGACTTTCGCAATTGCAGCGGTCCGGCCGGTTGTGCCCGAGCCTTCTGCAACTTCGCTGCGCGCTTAAGGAAGTAGCTCGTCGGTGGTGTTTTGGTGATAAAGGTAAAACTGCGGTCAGCGTAAACCGTAATGATCACCGGAGTAGGCACTCCAGGTTCGGACTGTTGCGTTGCTGCATTAAACGCTTTGCAAAATTCCATAATGTTGACACCGCGCTGACCTAGCGCGGGGCCTACCGGCGGCGACGGATTGGCCTTCCCTGCCGGTATCTCGAGTTTGATATAGCCATCAATTTTCTTTGCCATCGTATCCTCAGCGTCTACGCCAGATCACCCTCTGGCGGGCCGGGTCCGCGGTACGGCCACCCTGGACTTAAGGATGGAACCTCCCGCAGAAGTTCCCGCCTAAGTGCATGCACTTGGGCGGATCTCAACCGGTCAAAGCTTTTCGACTTGACCGTATTCCAACTCGACAGGTGTCGATCGCCCGAAGATCGACACGGACACCTTGAGCCGCGCCTTTTCTTCGTCCACTTCTTCGACAACCCCGTTGAACGACGAAAACGGTCCGTCGCTCACACGTATCTGTTCGCCAACTTCGAAAACCACCGAGGGCTTGGGCCGCTCGATGCCTTCTTGAACCTGGCGCATAATTTGTTCAGCCTCGCGCTCGGAAATCGCTTGAGGCTTGCTCGCGTTTCCTAAAAATCCAGTCACCTTCGGCGTGTTCTTCACCAGGTGCCAAGCTTCATCCTCAAATCCATTTTGATGAGGACGTAGCCCGGAAAGAATTTACGCTCAGCGTTGACTTTAGATCCGCGGCGAATTTCCACGACCTCTTCCATCGGTACCAAGACTTCTTGAATCTTGTCGGACATCTCCTTTTGCGCCGCTTGCTCGCGGATCGACTGCGCGACTTTGTTCTCAAAGCCCGAGTAAACGTGCAGGACGTACCAATTTGCGCTCATGTGCCGACCCCTAACCAAATATCAACGACACACCGAACTGCAAATTCGGTCGACAATAAGAAAATAGATCCCAATAAGCGCGCTAAACACGAATACCAAAATCACCGACACCACGACTTCCCGTCGGCTCGGCCAGGTGACTTTCGAAATTTCTTGCCGCACTTGACGGACAAATACGCCTGGAGAGGTCTTAGCCATTTGTTAGTTACACGCCCGAACCAATAGTGCTGAAAAATACAGGCCAACTCCGTGAACTTTCGATGCAGCGCCCGTGCGCGCATATCGCGCATTTAAAGAATCGAGGTATTTATAAGGTGCCCACCGCGCCGCTTCGGTCTGGCGGTCCAATCTGGCAGGGGCGATAGGACTCGAACCTACAACCCCCGGTTTTGGAGACCGGTGCTCTACCAGTTGAGCTACACCCCTAATATCTTGATTCTCTTCCGCTTTCGAAGTTCCCGGTGCGTCAGCTACTGCGCCCTTCAGCCGCAACTCACCTGCCTCGCACCCGCGCCCGGAAGACGCTGACACCAAGCAATACGAAAATAGCCGGTCGACACGAGTGCCCCGACCGGTGGGGGGTCTATACCCCGCCCCGGCCAGTTGATCAAGTGGATTTAAATGCCTGAAATCTGGGCCTAAATCCGCCTGAACTCAGACACTTCGTTATTCGACGATTTTGGCGACGACGCCGGCGCCGACGGTACGCCCGCCTTCACGGATGGCAAAGCGCAAACCCTCGTCCATCGCAATCGGCGCAATCAGGTTCACCTTCATGGAGATATTATCTCCAGGCATCACCATCTCCGTGCCCTCAGGAAGCTCAATCGTCCCGGTCACATCCGTCGTACGGAAGTAAAACTGCGGGCGATAGTTCGAGAAAAACGGCGTATGACGACCACCCTCATCCTTCGTCAGGATGTAGCACTCTCCCTCAAACTTCGTATGCGGGGTGATCGAACCGGGATGGGCCAATACCTGGCCGCGCTCAACTTCCTCACGCTTCGTGCCACGCAGCAGCGCCCCAATGTTGTCGCCCGCCTCGCCTTGATCCAAGAGCTTGCGGAACATCTCAACACCCGTCACCGTCGTCTTGGTCGTCTCCTTCAAGCCAACGATCTCAATTTCCTCGCCAACCTTCACAACACCGCGCTCAACACGGCCCGTCACAACCGTACCCCGGCCAGAGATTGAGAACACATCCTCAATCGGCATCAAGAACGGCTTGTCCTTCGGACGCTCAGGCTGCGGAATGTACTCATCAACCTTCTTCATCAGCTCAAGGATCTTCTCCTTGCCGATCTCAGGGGTCTTGTCCTCAAGAGCCGCTAAGGCAGAGCCGGCCACAATCGGGATATCGTCCCCGGGGAACTCGTACTTCGACAAAAGCTCACGAACCTCAAGCTCAACCAGCTCCAAAAGCTCAGCGTCGTCAACCTGGTCAACCTTGTTCAGGAACACCACAATCGCCGGTACACCAACCTGGCGCGCCAAAAGAATGTGCTCGCGGGTCTGCGGCATCGGACCGTCAGCCGCGTTCACAACCAAAATCGCTCCATCCATCTGAGCCGCACCCGTGATCATGTTCTTCACGTAGTCCGCATGGCCCGGGCAATCCACGTGCGCGTAGTGACGTGTATCGGTCTCATACTCAACGTGAGCCGTCGAAATCGTAATCCCGCGCGCCTTCTCCTCAGGAGCCTTATCAATCTGGTCGTACGCCGTAAACTCCGCACCCCCAGCCTCAGCCAGCACCTTCGTAATCGCCGCCGTCAAAGACGTCTTCCCATGGTCAACGTGACCAATCGTCCCTATGTTGCAATGCGGCTTCGTCCGCTCAAATTTTTCCTTAGACATGTCTCACTCCATTAATAGGGAAGTTGTGACCCAATTCCTTCGGCTACCCGGCCATCTTGGCGCGAATTTCATCCGACACATTACTCGGCACCTGCTCGTAGTGAGCAAAGTGCATGGTGAACTGTGCGCGCCCTTGGCTCATTGAGCGCAACGTATTTACGTACCCAAACATATTCGCAAGCGGCACCATCGCATTGATCACGCGCGCATTGCCGCGCTGATCCATACCGCCAACTTGACCACGACGACTATTTAAATCGCCGATGATGTCGCCCATGTACTCTTCCGGCGTCACCACTTCGACCTTCATGATTGGCTCAAGAAGTTTTGGACCCGCATGCGGAAGACCTTCACGCACCGCCGCACGTCCAGCGATTTCAAATGCCAAAGCGGAGGAGTCCACATCGTGGTAGGCGCCATCATATAAAGTCGCCTTCAAGTCCATCATCGGGAACCCAGCGATAACCCCATTTTGCAATGCCGATTCTACCCCCTTGGCAAGACCCGGAATGTACTCTTTGGGTACCGAACCACCGACAACGGTGTTCTCAAAAACATACCCGGAACCAGGCTCCAACGGCTCAAACTTGATTTTGACCCGCGCATACTGACCGGATCCACCAGATTGCTTTTTGTGCGTGTAATCGACGTCGTGCTCTTTCGAGATCGTTTCACGATATGCCACCTGAGGGGCACCAACATCTGCATCGACCTTAAATTCACGGCGCATACGATCCACCAGAATCTCAAGGTGAAGTTCACCCATACCCTTGATGATCGTCTGTCCGCTTTCCACATCAGAGGACACTTGGAACGACGGGTCTTCAGCCGCCAAACGGGCGAGCGCAACACCCATTTTCTCGACGTCGGATTTGGTTTTTGGCTCGACCGCAACTTCGATAACCGGATCAGGAAATTCCATGCGCTCCAAGATTACCGGTTTGGAGGAGTCCGACAACGTATCGCCGGTGGTCGTGTCTTTGAGACCTACGAGCGCAACGATGTCACCGCATGATGCAACCTTAATTTCTTCGCGGTTATTCGCATGCATCAACAGCATACGGCCGATGCGTTCTTTCTTATCTTTCACTGTGTTTAATACGCCGGACCCGCTCTCAAGGCGGCCGGAATAAATACGCGCAAAGGTCAGCGAACCTACAAACGGATCGTTCATAATCTTAAAGGCGAGCGCTGAAAACGGCTCGTCGGGATCGCACTTGCGGTTGACTTCTTCGTCTTCCTTGCCCGGCACAATACCCTTAACTGGGGGCAGATCTAATGGGGACGGAAGATAATAGACAACGGCATCAAGGAATGGCTGCACACCTTTATTCTTGAAGGCAGAACCACTCAAAACCGGGACAAACTTTTCAGCAATCGTTCCCTTACGGATGCACTGGCGAAGCGTATCAACATCGGGCTCATTTCCGTCGAGATAAGCTTCCATCGCCGCGTCATCCATTTCAACGGCAGCTTCCAGAAGCTCTACGCGCAGGGCGTCAGCTTTGTCTTTTAACTCGGCAGGAATTTCGACCTCATCAAACTTCGCGCCGAGGTCTTCGCCCTGCCAGACCAACGCTTTCATGGTCACCAGATCGACAACACCTTTAAATTCCGCTTCCGATCCAATCGGGAAGTTGATGACCAGAGGCGTTGCGCCCAAGCGGTCTTTGATCATGTCGACGCAGCGATCGAAATCAGCGCCCATGCGGTCCATTTTGTTGACGAAACAAATTCGCGGAACGCGGTACTTGTCTGCCTGGCGCCAAACGGTCTCTGATTGCGGCTCTACACCAGCGACCGCATCGAACACTGCGCACGCACCATCGAGAACGCGCAAGGACCGCTCGACTTCGATTGTGAAGTCAACGTGGCCCGGCGTGTCGATAATATTGATGCGGTGATCGTTCCAAAAACAGGTTGTCGCAGCAGACGTAATTGTAATACCGCGCTCTTGTTCCTGCTCCATCCAGTCCATTGTGGCGTTGCCATCGTGGACTTCGCCAATCTTATGCGAACGGCCTGTGTAATAGAGAACCCGCTCCGTCGTTGTTGTCTTACCGGCATCGATATGAGCCATGATGCCGATGTTGCGGTAGCGGTCGAGAGGAGTGTCAGTCGCCATAATTCAGTTCTTTCACGCAGACCAGTGCCGCTTTACCAGCGGTAGTGCGAGAACGCGCGATTGGCTTCGGCCATACGGTGCGTATCTTCGCGTTTCTTGACGGACCCACCGCGATTTTGCGCGGCATCCATGAGTTCATTTGAGAGACGATCAACCATTGTCGATTCATTGCGGCCGCGTGCGTTTGTTACGAGCCAACGAAACGCGAGTGCCTGACGGCGCTCCGGGCGGACTTCAACAGGAACCTGATACGTCGCGCCACCTACACGGCGAGATCTAACTTCAACGGTGGGCTTAATGTTCTCGATCGCTTCGTGAAACAGTTTCAGCGGATCTTGCCCAACCTTTTGTGAAATCCGATCCAATGCACCGTACACAATGCGCTCTGATACACCCTTCTTACCATCGACCATGATGGAGTTGATGAATTTCGCGAGCACCGTATCGCCATACTTGGCGTCGGGAATAACTTCGCGTTTTTCTGCTGCGCGGCGACGTGACATTTTAAGGCCCTCTTCCCTGACTTATTTCGGCCGCTTGGCGCCGTATTTCGAACGGCGTTGCCGACGGTCGTTCACGCCTTGGGTATCGAGCGTGCCGCGAATGATGTGATAGCGAACACCTGGTAAGTCTTTCACGCGTCCACCGCGGATCATAACAACAGAGTGTTCTTGAAGATTGTGGCCTTCGCCGGGGATGTAGCTGGTGACTTCAAATTGATTGGTCAGACGGACGCGCGCGACTTTACGCAATGCCGAGTTCGGTTTCTTCGGTGTCGTTGTATAAACGCGCGTGCATACGCCGCGCTTTTGCGGACACGCCTGAAGCGCCGGTACTTTATTCCGGCTGACCGGAACACGGCGGCCCTTACGGACCATTTGGTTAATCGTTGGCATCCTAAATTCCCTGGCCTACTCGGCTTAGCCTCAAAAAAACGTCAAACGCGCCCGATGAAGCTCCGCTACAATCAAAAAAATGATCGGAGCGCCTTCAGGGCACGCAAACCCGGTATGCCAGACGTTCCCTGGTCTAACCCGGTTACGAAAATTGGCCCCAAGGGGCCACTATGTCTTTGCTTGTTCGACTGCTATCCCCGTCTAGAGCGCAAAAACGGCTCTACCACTGGACGCCTTCAAGAACGCGGCGGAATATACGTACGGCCCCACACCCCGTCAAGGGCTGATTAGATATAGTTTTTTGCCTATTTTTCACAGGGTTACGGTAACAACCCGCCCGGCCCAAAGGCAAAAAAATGGGGGGTCTACACCCCCCATTTTCGCCAAAAACTGCGATTCTGCGAGATCGCGTTAGCTTGCGGCCTCGGCATCCGTAGGCTCAGCCTCACCTTCGCTCAAAGGAAGAGCTGCGGGGGGCTCTTCCACAGATTGAAGCTCAAGGTCACGAGTCGCGGCGAGAGACTTGAGGCGGTTCATCAACGCCCCCGTTCCCGCCGGGATCAAACGCCCAACGATCACATTCTCCTTAAGGCCAATAAGACTATCCACCTTACCGGTAACCGCGGCCTCGGTCAGAACGCGCGTTGTTTCTTGGAACGACGCCGCCGAGACAAAGGATTGGGTCTGCAGAGAGGCTTTCGTAATACCCTGCAGAACCGGTGTTGCCGTCGCTGGCGTTCCGCCTTCAGCTTGCACCTTCTCGTTTTCCGCGTCGAATTCGAGCTTGTCGGGCAACTCACCGACCATAAAGGTGGTATCTCCGCCGTCGACAATTTCAACCTTCTGCAACATTTGACGCACGATGACTTCGATGTGTTTGTCGTTAATTTTCACACCTTGAAGCCTGTAAACATCCTGGATTTCCTTGATCAGGTATTGGGCAAGCGCTTCCACGCCCATGACTTTCAAGATGTCGTGCGGAACGGGATTGCCGTCCATCAGCGGATCACCGGGGCGAACATAGTCGCCTTCCTGCACGGCCAAGTGCTTACCTTTTGGCACCATGTATTCGGAGGTTTCGCCGTCGTCCGCCTTTACGATAATGCGGCGCTTGGCTTTATAATCCTTCCCGAATTCAACGCGGCCCTCGGTTTCAGCGATAATCGCGTGGTCTTTGGGCTTGCGGGCCTCAAAGAGTTCCGCCACCCGCGGCAAACCACCGGTGATATCACGTGTTTTAGAGCTTTCCCGCGGAATACGCGCAAGAACATCGCCTGCGTGCACTTTCTGTCCATTGTCGACCGACAGAACTGAATCCACACTGAGGAAATAGCGCGCCTCTAGACCATTATCCAAGGTTAGAACCTCGCCGCCCTGCTCTGCCGCTTTATCGCGTAGAGTAATACGCGGCTTAAGATCCGAGCCCTTGGGCTGCTGCTTCCAGTCGACAACGACTTTCGACGCAATACCCGTGGCTTCGTCCAAGGTTTCACGAACAGAAATGCCTTCCACGAGATCCATATAGTGAACAACACCTGCCTTCTCGGTCACGATCGGCAGGGTGTATGGATCCCATTCAGCCATCTTTTGGCCTTTCTCGACTTTTTGCTTGTCGTCCACAAAAAGCTTCGCACCGTAAGGAACGCGATGCCGCGCTTTCTCACGTCCTTGGTCATCCTCCAAAACGATTTCACAGTTGCGCGACATCACAACCATGATTTTTTCGCTGTTCTTCACGACCGAGCGATTGACGATGCTCACTTTCGCATCCAAAAGGGCTTCGATGCTCGATTGTTCGGCGCCGCGTTGCGCCGCGCCGCCGATGTGGAACGTCCGCATTGTTAGCTGCGTGCCCGGCTCACCGATGGATTGGGCCGCAATCACGCCGACCGCTTCGCCGGTATTGACGATGGTTCCGCGCGCGAGATCACGCCCATAACATGTCGCGCAAACACCGCCGACGGTTTCGCAGGTTAATGGCGAGCGAATCTTGAGGCGCTCCACCCCAATGTTCTCAATCACTTCCACTTCCGCTTCAGACAAGAGCGTCCCGCGCTTGAAGACTTTCTCACCAGTTTCAGGATGCAAGACATCTTCGTTGGTCACGCGGCCCAACACACGCTCACCCAAAGACAGAACCACATCGCCGCCTTCCATAAGCGGCGTCGCTGTGACGCCCGAGGTGGTTTCACAATCATCTTCAACAATGATGGCATCTTGGGCGACGTCTACAAGACGGCGCGTGAGGTAACCGGAGTTCGCGGTCTTGAGCGCTGTATCCGCAAGACCCTTCCGTGCACCGTGGGTGGAGTTAAAGTACTCCAGCACGTTCAAGCCTTCCTTGAAGTTCGAGATAATCGGCGTTTCGATGATCTCACCGGATGGCTTAGCCATCAGGCCGCGCATACCAGCCAGTTGTTTCATCTGGGCGGCAGAGCCACGCGCACCAGAGTGCGCCATCATGTAAACCGAGTTCACCGATTTTCCAGATTCAATCCTCTGGATTTCGTTCATCATGGCTTCCGCCACTTCCTCGGTGCAATGCGACCACGCATCAACGACTTTATTGTACTTCTCACCTTGCGTGATTAAGCCGTCTTGGTACTGCTGCTCAAATTCCTTCACTTGGCTTTCGGTTTTCTTGACCATGCCGTCTTTGGTTTTGGGAATGATCAAATCGTCTTTGCCAAAGGAAATCCCTGCTCGGGCGGCAAAACGGAAACCAAGCACCATGATGTGGTCACAAAAGATCACAGTCTTCTTCTGACCGCAGTGCCGGTAAACAATATCGATAACCTCAGTGATATCTTTTTTCCGCAAGAGACGGTTTACGAGGTCAAAGGGGACCAAAGGATGACGCGGCAATTCTTCGGCGAGCAGCATGCGACCGGGCGTTGTTTCCACAATAACGGTCGTCGGTTTATTGTTTTCGTCGACTGTTTCGTAGCGCGCCTTAATGCGTGCGTGCAAAGATACTTCTTTATTTTGGAGCGCGTGTTCGATCTCAGCCACGCCGCCAAACATCATGCCTTCGCCCTTCTCGCCCTCATTATCCATGGTGGCGTAGTACAAGCCCAAAATCATATCTTGAGTGGGAACAATAATGGGTTTGCCGTTCGCCGGACTGAGGATGTTATTGGTCGACATCATCAGCACGCGTGCTTCCAGTTGCGCTTCTAGCGACAACGGAACGTGCACAGCCATTTGGTCGCCATCGAAGTCAGCGTTAAACGCCGTGCAGACCAGCGGGTGCAGCTGAATCGCCTTACCCTCAATCAGTACAGGTTCGAACGCCTGAATACCTAAACGGTGCAGGGTTGGCGCCCGGTTGAGAAGCACCGGATGCTCGCGAATGACTTCCTCAAGAATATCCCAGACTTCGGGACGTTCTTTTTCAACCATACGCTTGGCCGCCTTAATGGTGGTGGCCATCCCGTAGAGCTCTAATTTCGAATAGACAAAGGGCTTGAAGAGCTCAAGCGCCATCTTCTTCGGAATGCCGCATTGGTGCAATTTGAGCTCAGGACCAACGACGATCACGGACCGGCCCGAGTAATCCACGCGCTTTCCGAGCAAATTCTGGCGGAAACGGCCTTGCTTACCCTTAAGCATATCCGAGAGCGATTTCAGCGGGCGCTTATTGGCGCCCGTGATCGCGCGGCCACGGCGTCCATTGTCGAACAATGCGTCGACAGATTCCTGCAGCATGCGCTTCTCGTTGCGAATGATAATTTCCGGCGCACGAAGCTCGATGAGTCGTTTTAGACGGTTATTACGATTAATAACCCGTCGATACAGATCGTTAAGATCAGATGTCGCAAACCGGCCACCATCCAAGGGAACCAACGGACGCAATTCGGGTGGGATCACAGGAATGACTTCCAAGATCATCCATTCCGGACGCGCACCAGACGCTAAGAAGCTATCAACCAGTTTTAGGCGCTTCACCAGTTTCTTGCGCTTCGCTTCTGACCCGGTTTCTTTCAGGTCGATCCGCATTTCATCCCGAAGCTCCTCGAGATCAATTGAAAGCAGGATTTCTCGAATCGCCTCCGCGCCAATGCCATAGCGGAATGCGTCTTGTCCGTATTCCTCAACCGCATTTTGGAACTGATCTTCGTTGAGCAGTTCTTTGGGCTGAAGCGGCGTCATACCAGGTTCGATGACGATGTAGTTTTCGAAATACAAAACCCGCTCAAGATCTTTGAGCGTCATGTCCAACAAGAGTCCGATGCGGCTCGGCAACGACTTCATGAACCAAATGTGTGCGACGGGCGCTGCGAGTTCGATATGCCCCATGCGCTCGCGCCGGACTTTCGACAGCGTCACTTCCACACCGCATTTTTCGCAGATGATACCTTTGTACTTCATGCGTTTGTATTTGCCGCACAAGCACTCGTAATCCTTGATGGGGCCAAAGATTCGCGCGCAGAACAGACCATCCCGCTCCGGCTTAAACGTGCGGTAATTGATCGTCTCTGGCTTTTTGATTTCGCCGTAGGACCAAGACCGTATTTTCTCAGGGCTCGCGAGAGAGATCTGTATTTGGTCGAAGGACTCCGATGTCCCTGCAACTTGGCCGAAAATCTTTGTTAGTTCATTCATCCGTCTGTTCTCCTAAAGGAGCGTTGACCACCGACTGAAACGATAGATGTAAAAATGTTGCTTCAGATCGACTTGTTCAAATTCCGCTTACGCTATTTTTCGCTGTGGCTCAGTTCGACATCGAGACCCAGTGACCGCATTTCCTTCACCAACACATTAAAGGATTCTGGGATACCGGCTTCGAATGTATCGTCGCCGCGCACGATGGCTTCGTAGACCTTGGTACGGCCGGATACGTCGTCAGACTTTACCGTCAGCATTTCCTGCAACGTGTATGCAGCGCCATAGGCTTCGAGCGCCCACACTTCCATCTCACCGAAACGTTGACCACCAAACTGCGCCTTACCGCCCAACGGTTGCTGTGTGACAAGCGAGTACGGACCAATCGAACGCGCGTGGATCTTATCGTCCACCAAGTGGTGAAGCTTGAGCATATAAATGTACCCAACAGTCACCTTGCGATCGAACGGTTCACCAGTCGCACCGTCATAGAGCGTGACTTGGCCGGAGGTGTCCAAGTCGGCCATTTCCAACATCTCGACGATGTCCGCCTCACGAGCACCATCGAAAACCGGCGTGGCGATTGAGATGCCGTTACGCACCGTTCTGGCAATATCGGCGAGTTGGGTGTCTTCAAGGCTCTGCAAATCCTTTTTGTAGGTTTTTTCGCCGTAAATCTTCTTCATCGTCGAGCGCAGCTCGCGATCAGACTTACCGCCCTCGTAAGCGTCGAGCGCATGGCCCACTTGTTGACCAAGGCTCCGGCACGCCCACCCGAGGTGCGTTTCAAGAATTTGCCCGACATTCATACGGGATGGCACACCCAATGGGTTCAAAACGATATCAACAGGCGTTCCGTCCTCAAGGTGCGGCATATCTTCAATCGGAAGGATCTTAGAGATGACACCCTTGTTGCCATGGCGGCCCGCCATTTTGTCTCCCGGTTGAAGCTTGCGCTTCACAGCCACGAAGACTTTGACCATCTTCAACACGCCAGGCGGCAATTCGTCACCGCGCTGCAGTTTTTCGACCTTGTCCTCAAACCGCTTGTCGATAATCGTAGAGCTTTCATTCAAAGACTTCTTCAAGTCTTCGATTTCTTCCATAACCTTATCGTTGGCGACGGAAATTTGTTTCCATTGCGCCGGTGAGACGGACGCCAAAACTTCGTCCGTAACCTTACCGCCCGCTTCCATCCCTTTCGGACCGGACACAATCTTCCGCCCCATAATTAGGGACTTTAGCCGATCGTTGAAACTGCGATCGAGAATCGCTTTTTCGTCATCGCGGTCTTTCGCAAGGCTCTCGATTTCCATGCGTTCAATCGCAAGGGCACGCTCATCCTTGTCGACGCCGCGACGATTAAAGACGCGGACCTCAACAATCGTGCCGGTTGCACCCGGAGGGACACGTAAAGATGTATCGCGAACATCAGACGCCTTTTCCCCAAAAATTGCCCGCAGCAATTTTTCTTCCGGCGTAACTGGCGACTCACCCTTGGGCGTGACTTTGCCGACGAGAATGTCACCGGCAGCAACTTCCGCACCGACATAGACAATCCCAGCTTCATCAAGGCTTCTCAGCGCTTCCTCGCCAACGTTCGGGATATCGCGCGTAATTTCTTCCTGGCCCAATTTGGTGTCGCGCGCCATCACCTCGAATTCTTCAATATGAATTGAGGTAAAGACATCGTCGCGAACAATACGTTCGGAAATAAGAATGGAATCTTCAAAGTTGTATCCATTCCAAGGCATGAACGCGACAAGCACGTTGCGACCCAGTGCCAGCTCTCCAAGATCGGTCGACGGACCATCGGCGATGATGTCGCCCTTGGTCACCATATCGCCCACTTTCACCAGAGGTCTTTGGTTGATGCAGGTATTTTGATTCGATCGCTGGAACTTCAATAATCGATAAATATCAACTCCAGGAGACGAAGCTTCTGTTTCTTCGGTCGCGCGCACAACAATACGCTCTGCATCCACTTGCTGAACAACACCAGAACGACGCGAAACGGTCGCGGCCCCGGAATCGCGCGCAACCGCTTCTTCCACGCCCGTTCCAACGAACGGCGCCTCAGCGCGCAACAATGGCACCGCTTGCCGCTGCATGTTCGAGCCCATAAGCGCGCGGTTCGCATCATCATTTTCCAAAAATGGAATCAGGGCGGCGGCCACCGAGACCAGCTGCTTGGGCGAAACGTCCATGTAATGGATTTCACTCGGTGGGAGCAGCATTGCGTTGCCCGCGCGACGACAACTCACCAGATCGTTAATGAGTTTACCCTTGTCATCCACCTCTTCGTTGGCCTGAGCGATATTGTATCGGCCCTCTTCCATGGCCGACAGGTAGACAACATCGGTGGTGACACGGCCGTCTTCGACCTTTCGATAGGGGCTTTCAATAAACCCGTACTGATTGACACGCGCGAACGTCGCCAATGAATTGATCAATCCAATGTTCGGTCCTTCGGGCGTTTCAATCGGACAAATGCGACCATAGTGAGTTGGATGCACGTCGCGCACTTCGAAGCCCGCTCTCTCGCGTGTCAGCCCGCCCGGACCTAGTGCAGATAGACGGCGCTTGTGAGTGATTTCGGACAGTGGATTGGTTTGATCCATGAATTGGGAAAGCTGTGATGATCCAAAAAATTCACGCACGGTCGCGGCCGCGGGCTTCGCGTTGATCAAGTCGTGAGGCATGACGGTATCAATTTCAACGGAGCTCATGCGCTCTCGGATTGCACGTTCCATGCGCAACAAGCCAACGCGATATTGATTTTCCATCAGCTCACCAACCGAACGCACGCGGCGGTTCCCGAGGTGATCGATATCGTCGATTTCACCACGGCCGTCTTTCAGCTCGACCAGCACTTTAATGATATTGAGAATGTCGTCTTTTCGCAGATGACGAAGGGTGTCCGGCACGTCGTCGTTGCTCATGTCGAGCCGCGCATTCATTTTGACGCGACCAACCGACGACAAATCGTAACGCTCAGGGTCAAAAAACAGTCCTTGGAAAAGAGCTTCCGCTGTTTCAAGCGTCGGCGGTTCTCCAGGGCGCATGACCCGATAAATATCTACGAGCGCTTCATCGCGGCTGGTGTTTTTATCGAGCGCCAGGGTGTTGCGAATATACGGACCGGCATGAATACCATCCACGTACAACACACTGATCTCATCAACGCCCGCTTCGTCCAAGGTCGCGATAATTTCTTCTGTGATCTCGTCACCAGCCTCGATGTATATTTCACCGGTTTTTGTGTTGACGAGGTCTTCCGCAACGAACTTGCCGACCAACTCTTCGGGCTGCAGGCGCAATTCCTTCACACCGTCCTTTTCGAGCTTTCTCGCAGCTCGCGGTGAGAGTTTGCCGCCAGCTTCGACTTTGGTTCGGCCCGTTTTGGCGTCGACCAAGTCAAACATCAACTTCATGCCGCGCATTTTTTCGGCGTCATAAGCCGTGCGCCAACCCTTCTTGTCGCGCTTTAGCACGTGACTATCGTAGAAGAAGCTCAAAATTTCTTCCGACGACATACCTTGAACCTCGTGCGGGTCTACCGGCTTCTCGGCCTTAGCTCTCTTCTCCCGTAGCTTGACAGTTTCAAGATTGTCGAGCGCATATAAAAGCGTCGTTACCGGTAACTTACGGCGACGATCAATACGAACGTACACGAGGTCTTTTGAATCAAATTCGAAATCGAGCCATGACCCGCGGTAGGGAATGACACGCGCGGCAAACAAATATTTGCCCGAAGAGTGTGTCTTGCCTTTGTCGTGATCAAAAAACACACCAGGGGAACGGTGCATTTGAGATACGATAACGCGCTCAGTGCCATTGATAATGAATGTGCCGTGATCGGTCATCAGCGGCATATCGCCCATGTAGACATCTTGCTCTTTGATGTCGCGTACGGACCGCGCACCAGTTTCTTCGTCAATGTCCCAAACCACCAATCGCAACGTGACTTTTAATGGCGCTGAAAAGGTCATTCCGCGCTGTTGGCATTCCTCAACGTCGTACTTGGGCGCCTCAAGATCGTACGCGACAAACTCAAGCTCACCTTTGCCCGCAAAGTCCTTGATCGGAAAAACCGATTTGAAGACATCCCATAGACCGGACTTCTCGCGCACTTCGAGAGGTGATTCAGCCTGGAGAAATTTATCGTAGGAGCTTTTTTGCACCTCGATCAAATTAGGCATCGGCGCAACCATAGGAATACGACCGAAGTCTTTACGTACACGTTTAAGACCGCTGAGGGATTTGGTCATAAGCGTTCCTCGTCCTTTTTCGATGGGGTAATCAGCTTCATTGCCAATACCCACTTGTTATTCGTTCGCGGTTTTGCCGCGAACTGCACTCGCGATAAAAGCAACTCAATCTTTTGACGGATGCTTCTATCGACAGTGCAGTTTCTCGTCTCGTCTCCTTGAGGCCGATTGGGCCAGTACGCAAACATTGCGCACCGGCCCGCATCGATACCTTCGTAACAGGGGCTTATTTCAGTTCGACTTTGGCGCCTGCATCTTCGAGTTTCTTCTTGATCTCTTCGGCTTCGTCCTTGTTTGCACCTTCCTTCACGGGTTTTGGCGCACCTTCTACGAGATCCTTAGCTTCCTTGAGGCCAAGACCTGTGATCGCACGAACTTCTTTAATCACGTTGATTTTGTTTCCACCGGCTTCGGCGAGAATGACATCAAATGAGTCTTTCGCTTCCGCAGCTTCGCCACCACCAGCCGCAGCACCGCCAGCAGCAGCGACAGCAACAGGAGCAGCGGCAGAAACGCCCCATTTTTCTTCAAGCAATTTTGATAGTTCAGCGGCTTCAAGGACGCTGAGCTCGGAAAGTTGGTCTACGAGTTTGGCAAGATCAGCCATTTTTAGGTCTCCTAATTCAATATGTAAGTTTCGACTTTGGCGTTACGCGGCTTCGCCTTGCTGAGAGCGTGCTGATAAGACACGTGCAAGCTGTCCAGCGGGCGCCTGCAAGACACCGGCGACCTTCGTCGCAGGAGCCTGAAGAAGACCCACAATCTTGCCGCGCAACTCGTCGAGAGATGGAAGGGTCGCTAGGGCGTTGACCGCCGCTGCATCCATTACCTCTCCATCGAGAACGCCGCCAAGAATGACCAACTTGTCGTTTTCTTTCGCGAACTTCGAACAGACCTTGGCCGCCGCTACAGGGTCCTTCGAGAATGCAATTCCCGTCGGTCCCTTAAGAAAGTCGGCCAAACCCTCGAACTTCGTGCCCGCAAGGGCGAGACGCGTGAGCCGATTTTTTGAAATCTTGAAGCTGGCATCTGCCTCACGCATACGCTGACGCAAATCCTCCATTTCTGCCACCGTCAGCCCAAGGTTATGGGTGACGCCGACAAAGGATTGCTCCGCGAGCGCAGCATTGAGTGAGGATACCAACTCTTGCTTTTCCTCTCGGTTCACTTTCGTCTCCGCTACTGAGGCCTGTCCTACCGGTTCGCTTGCGCATCTCGGCGGTCTCAGACCAATTTAACCACCCACTAGACCAAACCAATCTTGTGTCCAGTGGCCTCGGTCCTGCCCCAGAAGCCCAAGCCATTCATTCGCAAGCGCTCGCGCGCAATCGAACTTACGGTCTTGCCACTCCCGTCTGTGATGGTGGGCTCTCCCATTACCTCCTCACCGATAATCGGATCGGAGACCATCAGTCTCGGACAGGTTCACAACGACTTCGAAACCAAGGTCCCTCGGTCATTGCGCTCTCACACCAGCTCAAGCATCCAAGCCGGCATGAAACTTGTTGCCCTCGCTACACCACTTGTGCGTCTGAGGGATTAATCTTCACTCCCGGCCCCATTGTGGAGCTCAGAGAGATTTTCTTTACGTAATTGCCTTTTGCACCCGACGGCTTCGCTTTCACGATCGCGTTGACAAAGGCTTTTACATTTTCTTGCAACTGGTCGGCGCTGAAGCTCGCTTTGCCGACACCGGCATGCACAATACCCGCCTTCTCAACCCGGAACTGCACCTCACCCGCTTTCGCATTTTTAACGGCGGTTGTAACGTCAGGAGTCACAGTCCCAAGTTTTGGGTTCGGCATAAGTCCGCGCGGGCCGAGGACTTTACCAAGCCGTCCAACAACGCCCATCATGTCAGGCGTTGCAATGACACGATCAAATCCCATTTCGCCGCCGTTGATTTTCTCGGCGAGGTCTTCCGCACCAACGAGATCAGCACCCGCGGCTTCCGCATCTTTCGCTTTATCACCTTTCGCAAACACAGCAACGCGCATGGTTTTGCCCGTGCCATGCGGCAGAGCGACAACACCACGCACCATTTGATCGGCGTGCTTAGGGTCGACACCAAGGTTCATCGCGACTTCGATGGTCTCATCAAATTTCGCAACCGCGGCGTCTTTTAGAATTTTGACGGCATCGGCGATGGAGTAACTCGCTTCGCGATCAAAGCCGCCGTAGCCTTTTTTCAAACGCTTTCCGATTTTTGCCATGACCTTACTCCACCACCTGCAAGCCCATGGACCGGGCGGATCCTTCGACCTGTAACATCGCCGACTCAACGGTCGCACAATTGAGGTCGGGCAATTTCTTCTCGGCGATTTCGCGCACCTGAGCTTTGGTGACTTTCGCAATTGCAGCGGTCCGGCCGGTTGTGCCCGAGCCCTTCTGCAACTTCGCTGCGCGCTTAAGGAAGTAGCTCGTCGGTGGTGTTTTGGTGATAAAGGTAAAACTGCGGTCAGCGTAAACCGTAATGATCACCGGAGTAGGCACTCCAGGTTCGGACTGTTGCGTTGCTGCATTAAACGCTTTGCAAAATTCCATAATGTTGACACCGCGCTGACCTAGCGCGGGGCCTACCGGCGGCGACGGATTGGCCTTCCCTGCCGGTATCTCGAGTTTGATATAGCCATCAATTTTCTTTGCCATCGTATCCTCAGCGTCTACGCCAGATCACCCTCTGGCGGGCCGGGTCCGCGGTACGGCCACCCCTGGACTTAAGGATGGAACCTCCCGCAGAAGTTCCCGCCTAAGTGCATGCACTTGGGCGGATCTCAACCGGTCAAAGCTTTTCGACTTGACCGTATTCCAACTCGACAGGTGTCGATCGCCCGAAGATCGACACGGACACCTTGAGCCGCGCCTTTTCTTCGTCCACTTCTTCGACAACCCCGTTGAACGACGAAAACGGTCCGTCGCTCACACGTATCTGTTCGCCAACTTCGAAAACCACCGAGGGCTTGGGCCGCTCGATGCCTTCTTGAACCTGGCGCATAATTTGTTCAGCCTCGCGCTCGGAAATCGCTTGAGGCTTGCTCGCGTTTCCTAAAAATCCAGTCACCTTCGGCGTGTTCTTCACCAGGTGCCAAGCTTCATCCGTCAAATCCATTTTGATGAGGACGTAGCCCGGAAAGAATTTACGCTCAGCGTTGACTTTAGATCCGCGGCGAATTTCCACGACCTCTTCCATCGGTACCAAGACTTCTTGAATCTTGTCGGACATCTCCTTTTGCGCCGCTTGCTCGCGGATCGACTGCGCGACTTTGTTCTCAAAGCCCGAGTAAACGTGCAGGACGTACCAATTTGCGCTCATGTGCCGACCCCTAACCAAATATCAACGACACACCGAACTGCAAAATTCGGTCGACAATAAGAAAATAGATCCCAATAAGCGCGCTAAACACGAATACCAAAATCACCGACACCACGACTTCCCGTCGGCTCGGCCAGGTGACTTTCGAAATTTCTTGCCGCACTTGACGGACAAATACGCCTGGAGAGGTCTTAGCCATTTGTTAGTTACACGCCCGAACCAATAGTGCTGAAAAATACAGGCCAACTCCGTGAACTTTCGATGCAGCGCCCGTGCGCGCATATCGCGCATTTAAAGAATCGAGGTATTTATAAGGTGCCCACCGCGCCGCTTCGGTCTGGCGGTCCAATCTGGCAGGGGCGATAGGACTCGAACCTACAACCCCCGGTTTTGGAGACCGGTGCTCTACCAGTTGAGCTACACCCCTAATATCTTGATTCTCTTCCGCTTTCGAAGTTCCCGGTGCGTCAGCTACTGCGCCCTTCAGCCGCAACTCACCTGCCTCGCACCCGCGCCCGGAAGACGCTGACACCAAGCAATACGAAAATAGCCGGTCGACACGAGTGCCCCGACCGGTGGGGGGTCTATACCCCGCCCCGGCCAGTTGATCAAGTGGATTTAAATGCCTGAAATCTGGGCCTAAATCCGCCTGAACTCAGACACTTCGTTATTCGACGATTTTGGCGACGACGCCGGCACCGACGGTACGCCCGCCTTCACGGATGGCAAAGCGCAAACCCTCGTCCATCGCAATCGGCGCAATCAGGTTCACCTTCATGGAGATATTATCCCCAGGCATCACCATCTCCGTACCCTCAGGAAGCTCAATCGTCCCGGTCACATCCGTCGTACGGAAGTAAAACTGCGGGCGATAGTTCGAGAAAAACGGCGTATGACGACCACCCTCATCCTTCGTCAGGATGTAGCACTCTCCCTCAAACTTCGTATGCGGGGTGATCGAACCGGGATGGGCCAATACCTGGCCGCGCTCAACTTCCTCACGCTTCGTGCCACGCAGCAGCGCCCCAATGTTGTCGCCCGCCTCGCCTTGATCCAAGAGCTTGCGGAACATCTCAACACCCGTCACCGTCGTCTTGGTCGTCTCCTTCAAGCCAACGATCTCAATTTCCTCGCCAACCTTCACAACACCGCGCTCAACACGGCCCGTCACAACCGTACCCCGGCCAGAGATTGAGAACACATCCTCAATCGGCATCAAGAACGGCTTGTCCTTCGGACGCTCAGGCTGCGGAATGTACTCATCAACCTTCTTCATCAGCTCAAGGATCTTCTCCTTGCCGATCTCAGGGGTCTTGTCCTCAAGAGCCGCTAAGGCAGAGCCGGCCACAATCGGGATATCGTCCCCGGGGAACTCGTACTTCGACAAAAGCTCACGAACCTCAAGCTCAACCAGCTCCAAAAGCTCAGCGTCGTCAACCTGGTCAACCTTGTTCAGGAACACCACAATCGCCGGTACACCAACCTGGCGCGCCAAAAGAATGTGCTCGCGGGTCTGCGGCATCGGACCGTCAGCCGCGTTCACAACCAAAATCGCTCCATCCATCTGAGCCGCACCCGTGATCATGTTCTTCACGTAGTCCGCATGGCCCGGGGCAATCCACGTGCGCGTAGTGACGTGTATCGGTCTCATACTCAACGTGAGCCGTCGAAATCGTAATCCCGCGCGCCTTCTCCTCAGGAGCCTTATCAATCTGGTCGTACGCCGTAAACTCCGCACCCCCAGCCTCAGCCAGCACCTTCGTAATCGCCGCCGTCAAAGACGTCTTCCCATGGTCAACGTGACCAATCGTCCCTATGTTGCAATGCGGCTTCGTCCGCTCAAATTTTTCCTTAGACATGTCTCACTCCATTAATAGGGAAGTTGTGACCCAATTCCTTCGGCTACCCGGCCATCTTGGCGCGAATTTCATCCGACACATTACTCGGCACCTGCTCGTAGTGAGCAAAGTGCATGGTGAACTGTGCGCGCCCTTGGCTCATTGAGCGCAACGTATTTACGTACCCAAACATATTCGCAAGCGGCACCATCGCATTGATCACGCGCGCATTGCCGCGCTGATCCATACCGCCAACTTGACCACGACGACTATTTAAATCGCCGATGATGTCGCCCATGTACTCTTCCGGCGTCACCACTTCGACCTTCATGATTGGCTCAAGAAGTTTTGGACCCGCATGCGGAAGACCTTCACGCACCGCCGCACGTCCAGCGATTTCAAATGCCAAAGCGGAGGAGTCCACATCGTGGTAGGCGCCATCATATAAAGTCGCCTTCAAGTCCATCATCGGGAACCCAGCGATAACCCCATTTTGCAATGCCGATTCTACCCCCTTGGCAAGACCCGGAATGTACTCTTTGGGTACCGAACCACCGACAACGGTGTTCTCAAAAACATACCCGGAACCAGGCTCCAACGGCTCAAACTTGATTTTGACCCGCGCATACTGACCGGATCCACCAGATTGCTTTTTGTGCGTGTAATCGACGTCGTGCTCTTTCGAGATCGTTTCACGATATGCCACCTGAGGGGCACCAACATCTGCATCGACCTTAAATTCACGGCGCATACGATCCACCAGAATCTCAAGGTGAAGTTCACCCATACCCTTGATGATCGTCTGTCCGCTTTCCACATCAGAGGACACTTGGAACGACGGGTCTTCAGCCGCCAAACGGGCGAGCGCAACACCCATTTTCTCGACGTCGGATTTGGTTTTTGGCTCGACCGCAACTTCGATAACCGGATCAGGAAATTCCATGCGCTCCAAGATTACCGGTTTGGAGGAGTCCGACAACGTATCGCCGGTGGTCGTGTCTTTGAGACCTACGAGCGCAACGATGTCACCGCATGATGCAACCTTAATTTCTTCGCGGTTATTCGCATGCATCAACAGCATACGGCCGATGCGTTCTTTCTTATCTTTCACTGTGTTTAATACGCCGGACCCGCTCTCAAGGCGGCCGGAATAAATACGCGCAAAGGTCAGCGAACCTACAAACGGATCGTTCATAATCTTAAAGGCGAGCGCTGAAAACGGCTCGTCGGGATCGCACTTGCGGTTGACTTCTTCGTCTTCCTTGCCCGGCACAATACCCTTAACTGGGGGCAGATCTAATGGGGACGGAAGATAATAGACAACGGCATCAAGGAATGGCTGCACACCTTTATTCTTGAAGGCAGAACCACTCAAAACCGGGACAAACTTTTCAGCAATCGTTCCCTTACGGATGCACTGGCGAAGCGTATCAACATCGGGCTCATTTCCGTCGAGATAAGCTTCCATCGCCGCGTCATCCATTTCAACGGCAGCTTCCAGAAGCTCTACGCGCAGGGCGTCAGCTTTGTCTTTTAACTCGGCAGGAATTTCGACCTCATCAAACTTCGCGCCGAGGTCTTCGCCCTGCCAGACCAACGCTTTCATGGTCACCAGATCGACAACACCTTTAAATTCCGCTTCCGATCCAATCGGGAAGTTGATGACCAGAGGCGTTGCGCCCAAGCGGTCTTTGATCATGTCGACGCAGCGATCGAAATCAGCGCCCATGCGGTCCATTTTGTTGACGAAACAAATTCGCGGAACGCGGTACTTGTCTGCCTGGCGCCAAACGGTCTCTGATTGCGGCTCTACACCAGCGACCGCATCGAACACTGCGCACGCACCATCGAGAACGCGCAAGGACCGCTCGACTTCGATTGTGAAGTCAACGTGGCCCGGCGTGTCGATAATATTGATGCGGTGATCGTTCCAAAAACAGGTTGTCGCAGCAGACGTAATTGTAATACCGCGCTCTTGTTCCTGCTCCATCCAGTCCATTGTGGCGTTGCCATCGTGGACTTCGCCAATCTTATGCGAACGGCCTGTGTAATAGAGAACCCGCTCCGTCGTTGTTGTCTTACCGGCATCGATATGAGCCATGATGCCGATGTTGCGGTAGCGGTCGAGAGGAGTGTCAGTCGCCATAATTCAGTTCTTTCACGCAGACCAGTGCCGCTTTACCAGCGGTAGTGCGAGAACGCGCGATTGGCTTCGGCCATACGGTGCGTATCTTCGCGTTTCTTGACGGACCCACCGCGATTTTGCGCGGCATCCATGAGTTCATTTGAGAGACGATCAACCATTGTCGATTCATTGCGGCCGCGTGCGTTTGTTACGAGCCAACGAAACGCGAGTGCCTGACGGCGCTCCGGGCGGACTTCAACAGGAACCTGATACGTCGCGCCACCTACACGGCGAGATCTAACTTCAACGGTGGGCTTAATGTTCTCGATCGCTTCGTGAAACAGTTTCAGCGGATCTTGCCCAACCTTTTGTGAAATCCGATCCAATGCACCGTACACAATGCGCTCTGATACACCCTTCTTACCATCGACCATGATGGAGTTGATGAATTTCGCGAGCACCGTATCGCCATACTTGGCGTCGGGAATAACTTCGCGTTTTTCTGCTGCGCGGCGACGTGACATTTTAAGGCCCTCTTCCCTGACTTATTTCGGCCGCTTGGCGCCGTATTTCGAACGGCGTTGCCGACGGTCGTTCACGCCTTGGGTATCGAGCGTGCCGCGAATGATGTGATAGCGAACACCTGGTAAGTCTTTCACGCGTCCACCGCGGATCATAACAACAGAGTGTTCTTGAAGATTGTGGCCTTCGCCGGGGATGTAGCTGGTGACTTCAAATTGATTGGTCAGACGGACGCGCGCGACTTTACGCAATGCCGAGTTCGGTTTCTTCGGTGTCGTTGTATAAACGCGCGTGCATACGCCGCGCTTTTGCGGACACGCCTGAAGCGCCGGTACTTTATTCCGGCTGACCGGAACACGGCGGCCCTTACGGACCATTTGGTTAATCGTTGGCATCCTAAATTCCCTGGCCTACTCGGCTTAGCCTCAAAAAAACGTCAAACGCGCCCGATGAAGCTCCGCTACAATCAAAAAAATGATCGGAGCGCCTTCAGGGCACGCAAACCCGGTATGCCAGACGTTCCCTGGTCTAACCCGGTTACGAAAATTGGCCCCAAGGGGCCACTATGTCTTTGCTTGTTCGACTGCTATCCCCGTCTAGAGCGCAAAAACGGCTCTACCACTGGACGCCTTCAAGAACGCGGCGGAATATACGTACGGCCCCACACCCCGTCAAGGGCTGATTAGATATAGTTTTTTGCCTATTTTTCACAGGGTTACGGTAACAACCCGCCCGGCCCAAAGGCAAAAAAATGGGGGGTCTACACCCCCCATTTTCGCCAAAAACTGCGATTCTGCGAGATCGCGTTAGCTTGCGGCCTCGGCATCCGTAGGCTCAGCCTCACCTTCGCTCAAAGGAAGAGCTGCGGGGGGCTCTTCCACAGATTGAAGCTCAAGGTCACGAGTCGCGGCGAGAGACTTGAGGCGGTTCATCAACGCCCCCGTTCCCGCCGGGATCAAACGCCCAACGATCACATTCTCCTTAAGGCCAATAAGACTATCCACCTTACCGGTAACCGCGGCCTCGGTCAGAACGCGCGTTGTTTCTTGGAACGACGCCGCCGAGACAAAGGATTGGGTCTGCAGAGAGGCTTTCGTAATACCCTGCAGAACCGGTGTTGCCGTCGCTGGCGTTCCGCCTTCAGCTTGCACCTTCTCGTTTTCCGCGTCGAATTCGAGCTTGTCGGGCAACTCACCGACCATAAAGGTGGTATCTCCGCCGTCGACAATTTCAACCTTCTGCAACATTTGACGCACGATGACTTCGATGTGTTTGTCGTTAATTTTCACACCTTGAAGCCTGTAAACATCCTGGATTTCCTTGATCAGGTATTGGGCAAGCGCTTCCACGCCCATGACTTTCAAGATGTCGTGCGGAACGGGATTGCCGTCCATCAGCGGATCACCGGGGCGAACATAGTCGCCTTCCTGCACGGCCAAGTGCTTACCTTTTGGCACCATGTATTCGGAGGTTTCGCCGTCGTCCGCCTTTACGATAATGCGGCGCTTGGCTTTATAATCCTTCCCGAATTCAACGCGGCCCTCGGTTTCAGCGATAATCGCGTGGTCTTTGGGCTTGCGGGCCTCAAAGAGTTCCGCCACCCGCGGCAAACCACCGGTGATATCACGTGTTTTAGAGCTTTCCCGCGGAATACGCGCAAGAACATCGCCTGCGTGCACTTTCTGTCCATTGTCGACCGACAGAACTGAATCCACACTGAGGAAATAGCGCGCCTCTAGACCATTATCCAAGGTTAGAACCTCGCCGCCCTGCTCTGCCGCTTTATCGCGTAGAGTAATACGCGGCTTAAGATCCGAGCCCTTGGGCTGCTGCTTCCAGTCGACAACGACTTTCGACGCAATACCCGTGGCTTCGTCCAAGGTTTCACGAACAGAAATGCCTTCCACGAGATCCATATAGTGAACAACACCTGCCTTCTCGGTCACGATCGGCAGGGTGTATGGATCCCATTCAGCCATCTTTTGGCCTTTCTCGACTTTTTGCTTGTCGTCCACAAAAAGCTTCGCACCGTAAGGAACGCGATGCCGCGCTTTCTCACGTCCTTGGTCATCCTCCAAAACGATTTCACAGTTGCGCGACATCACAACCATGATTTTTTCGCTGTTCTTCACGACCGAGCGATTGACGATGCTCACTTTCGCATCCAAAAGGGCTTCGATGCTCGATTGTTCGGCGCCGCGTTGCGCCGCGCCGCCGATGTGGAACGTCCGCATTGTTAGCTGCGTGCCCGGCTCACCGATGGATTGGGCCGCAATCACGCCGACCGCTTCGCCGGTATTGACGATGGTTCCGCGCGCGAGATCACGCCCATAACATGTCGCGCAAACACCGCCGACGGTTTCGCAGGTTAATGGCGAGCGAATCTTGAGGCGCTCCACCCCAATGTTCTCAATCACTTCCACTTCCGCTTCAGACAAGAGCGTCCCGCGCTTGAAGACTTTCTCACCAGTTTCAGGATGCAAGACATCTTCGTTGGTCACGCGGCCCAACACACGCTCACCCAAAGACAGAACCACATCGCCGCCTTCCATAAGCGGCGTCGCTGTGACGCCCGAGGTGGTTTCACAATCATCTTCAACAATGATGGCATCTTGGGCGACGTCTACAAGACGGCGCGTGAGGTAACCGGAGTTCGCGGTCTTGAGCGCTGTATCCGCAAGACCCTTCCGTGCACCGTGGGTGGAGTTAAAGTACTCCAGCACGTTCAAGCCTTCCTTGAAGTTCGAGATAATCGGCGTTTCGATGATCTCACCGGATGGCTTAGCCATCAGGCCG
>CBDDHW010000048.1:0-11658 GCA_965228575.1 Rhodospirillaceae bacterium
ATATAAGTCTGCAAGACCTTCTGCGACTAAGCAGAACTTTAGAGATGAGCCGATCGCCCTGCGCTCTTCCACATCAAAATCCGATAAAAACGCATTCATATCGTCCGCGATTTCGTGTGAACGGCTTCCCACCACGGTGACTTTGGCAGGAGATTTGCGAACGGATATAGACTTGGCGGTATTGTCGCGCCACACCTCGGCGTGTCGCTGGGTTCCCTCAATATCGATTACACCGGTATAAGTTTCGCCGCGCGCGGGGGCGTGTACGATGCCAAGGGTTGGAACACCGTTGTAAACCAGAGCGATGTTTACGGTGAAATCCTTGCCGTTCTTAATAAATTCTTTTGTCCCATCGAGGGCATCCACAAGCCAAAACGCCGGTCCATCAAGAGCGGGAACTTGACCGGCCGCCACGCGCTCTTCGGCAACAATGGGAAAAACGACATCAAGCGCTTCCAAATCTGCGAGGACAATGCCTTCCGCGATTTGATCGGCTTTTGTGACCGGAGATTTGTCTGACTTTGTTTCAACGTCGAAGCCCTTCGCGCGCACATCGAGTATGGCGCGGCCCGCGGTTTCCGCCGTGGCCCGCAACGTTTCAGCCCACTGATTGAGCAACGCAAATTCTGTTTTCGAAGATGTCATGCCGCTTGACGTTTTGCCTGTTGAATGGCGCGCCATACTTTCAAAGGCGTAAAGGGCATATCAATATGTTCGCTCACACCAACCGCGGCCAGTGCATCGACAATAGCATTCGCAACCGCGGGCGTCGCGCCGATCGTACCGGCTTCGCCCGCGCCCTTAATCCCCAATGTGTTTCGCGGAGACGGCACTTCGGTGTACGCGAAATCGAACGTCGGTGACGTGCTCGCGCGCGGCATTGCGTAATCCATAAACGAGCCGGTTATGAGCTGTCCTTCACTGTCGTACACCGCATTTTCAAAGAGAGCCTGGCCGATACCCTGAACCGCACCGCCGATGATCTGTCCCTCCATCAAAAGGGGATTCATGGCGTACCCCAAGTCGTCTTGAACGGTGTAGTTTACAATCGTTGTAGAGCCAGTCTCTTCGTCAATTTCCACTTCACAAACATGACAGCCGTTGGGGAACGTTGCGCCCTCGGGTTTGTATATTTCGCTTGCGCTTAAACCCGGCTGCACGCCCTCTGGTCGAGCAACGTCGTCGAACGACACGGCAATGATCGCGCTCAATTCAACCGCGCGATCCGTTCCGGCTATTTTGTATGCTCCGTTCTCGTATTCGATATCGGTTGTAGAGGCTTCCAACAAATCCGCAGCGAGGGTTTTTCCCTGCTCGATCATTTTTAAAGAGGTCTGCGCGACCGCGCTGCCGCCAATGGGCACAGAGCGAGACCCGCCTGTCCCAAACCCGGTCTTAATGAGGTCTGTGTCTCCTTGTTTGACTGTGACTTGCTCAAGCGGAATTCTAAAAGCCTCGGCGGCAATTGTTCCATATACGGTTTCATGGCCTTGTCCTGTGGATTGGGTCCCGATCAAGACATGCAGCTGACCGTCTTTATCAAAAAACATTTTGGGTTCTTCGTGATTTCCGCCGGCGCAGGCTTCAACATAATAACTTATACCTAATCCGCGCAGAGCGCCGCGCGCCTTTGAATCAGCCCGCCTCTTTTCAAACCCATCAACGTTGGCGCGCTTGAGCGCCGCGTCTATGAGCTCCTCGTAGCGGCCGGAGTCATAAACAGGGCCAAGTGCCGTGCGATAAGGAAATTCGTCGGCACGAATAAGGTTTTTCCGCCGCAACTCTATGGCCGAAATACCTATCTCGCGGGCCGCTTTTTCAACAAGCCGCTCGACCAAATACGCAGCCTCGGGCCGGCCCGCGCCCCGATAGGCATCGACCGGTGCAGTGTTTGTAAACACCGTTCTGACATCAACATACGCGGCGCCAATGCGATACGCCCCACATAACATGCCGCTGCCCGCCATCGTTGGGATCATTGCGCCGAACTGCGAGAGATAGGCGCCGAGATTGGCAATGGTTGATACGCGGATCGCAAGAAAGGTGCCATCTTTATCCAGCGCCAGTTCAGCATGGCTTACGTGATCGCGGCCATGGGTATCGGCCAGAAAACTCTCCGAGCGATCCGCCGTCCACTTGATCGGCATGGAGGTTGCTTTTGCAGCAATCAAGCACAGAGCGGACTCGTTATAAAAAAAATACCGCATGCCAAATCCGCCGCCGACGTCGTCACATAGAATGCGCAATTGCCCCGGATCAATGTTGAGAGTCTTTGCCGCCCATTCTTTAGTTTTGTGCGTGTTTTGGCAGCCCACTGTTAATATGTAGCGGTTTGAGTCAGGGTCGTACTCGGCAATAGAGCTGCGCGGTTCAATGGCGGTTGGTGCCAAGCGGTGATTGATTAAATCTATGGAAACGATTTTGTCTGCCTTGGCAAAGGTGCTTTTCGTTTTATCTTCATCGCCAAGATGCCAATGAACAAACACATTCCCTGGAGATTCGGAATGAATTTGCGGCGCGTCATCGTCCACGCTTTGCGCGGTGTAAGGGCGCCGGTGTCCGCTCCTTGTAGTCGATTTCGATCAGATCGGCCGCGTCTTTAGCTTGGTTAAGAGTGCGCGCAACAATTGCCGCGACCGGCTCGCCGACATAACGCACCCGATCTTTAGCCAAGACGGGCCGGGGCGGTGGTGTCGGCTTTGATCCATCGCGGTTAGGCGGAATGACATCGACGGGAATCGTGCCAATATCCATCGCCTCGAGCTCGCTGGCGGTTAAGACGCCAATAACCCCTTCGGCTTGGCGGGCTTCGGCAGTGTCTAGGGATTTAATGTCCGCGTGGGAATATGGGGAACGCAATATATATAAGTAGGCTTCACCGGGAACAGTAATGTCGTCTGTATACCGGCCACGGCCCGTTAAGAAGCGTTGATCTTCGACTCGCCGAATAGACTGTCCAACGCCAAATTTGCCCATCGCGTGATCCTCAATTTTGTCCCGCCAGGACCATACTGCCTGCCCGCCTTTTGTCTAGGTCCATGGGGCGTCGCATTTACCGGTGTTGATTCGTGCGCGCGGCCTACATACCCTGGCTCTCAACAAATCCATTCACCAACACTTTCCTAAGGAACCGTAATGAGAATTTCGTTCGCAAAAATTGCGCCCCCGTCGCAAGGCACCGTCGTTTTTACCGTGACGAGCAATGGCAAGCTTGGTCCGGCAGCGGCCAAATTCGATAAGCGGGCGCGTGGGGCGTTAAGCCGGGCAATGAAGGCGGCGAATTTCAAAGGTAAGGCACAAAGAGTTCTTGAAGTGCTGGCTCCGGGCGGAACGCGTCTCGACAAAGCTGCGTTGGTCGGTCTCGGTGACCTCAAATCTTTAGATCAGACGACTGCGGAACGCATAGGCGCGGCGGTATATAAATCGTTGTCGAAAGACTCTGGTGTAACCCTCGTTTTAGATAACGTCGGTGACGTCGAGATGGGAGAGGCCCTATTTGCGGCTCATGTCGGAGGCGGCATAAAGCTCAGATCCTATCGTTTCGACAAATACCGCACGGAAGAACCAAAAAGCAGTAAACCCAAATTGAAGGCGGTGACCATTCAGTGTGGCGCGCCATCCGCCGCAAAAAAACAATATACGACGGTCTCCGCTGTCGCCGACGGCGTGTTTTTCGCGCGCGATCTGATCTCCGAGCCCGCCAACATTATTTATCCCCAGTCGTTTGTAGCGCGCGCCAAAGAATTATCGAAAATGGGTGTGAAGGTCGAAGTGCTCGGCGAAGCGGCCATGCGCAAACTTGGGATGGGCGCGCTCTTGGGCGTTGGTGACGGGTCGGTGCGGGAATCTCAATTGTTGGTCATGCGCTGGGATGGGGCCGAGAATAAAAGATCTGCGCCCATTGCGATCGTTGGCAAGGGCGTTTGTTTTGATACGGGCGGCATCAGCCTTAAGCCCCCCCCCGGAATGTGGGATATGAAATGGGACATGGGCGGCGCAGGGGTTGTAGCTGGCCTTATGTGCGCCCTTGCAAAACGCAAAGCCAAAGCAAATGTCGTTGGTCTTTGCGGCCTGGTCGAAAATATGCCTGACGGGGCTGCCCAGCGTCCGGGAGATGTTGTGACCTCTATGTCAGGCCAAACGATTGAGGTTCAAAATACCGATGCGGAAGGCCGGCTCGTACTTGCCGATGTCATGTGGTACGCGCAGCAAAAATACAAACCAAAAACAATGATTGATCTCGCCACTCTAACAGGTGCGATTATCGCTGCTCTGTCCAATCACTACGCCGGACTCTTTTCAAACAACGACGAATTGGCCGAGCAACTTACTGCAGCGGGACAAGCCACCAACGAGCGCCTTTGGAGATTTCCCATGGGGGAAGAATACAACAAAGAGCTGCGCTCGCTCATCGCCGATATGAAAAACATCGGTGGTCCCCGCGCAGGCAGTATTACCGCTGCGCAATTCCTTCAGCGCTTTGTGAAAAATACCCGGTGGGCGCATCTGGATATCGCCGGAGTGGTGTGGAACGAAAAAGGGACCGCTTTATCTGATCCGGGCAGCACCGGGTTTGGCGTTGGCCTTTTGAACAAATTTATCGCCGACAACCATGAAGACTGACGCTAGCGTGACGACAGCTCTTTGCTGAACGTAAACGTATGCCTAAGGCTTGGTGTGCGATGACATTTTGTACGCGTAGACGAAGTCGGCATCTCGTGTGACCCCGTCATCGCCCTTCGCGCCGAGATTGGTGAAGAACTCCGCGATCTCTGCAGCCTGAATCTCTGATACGGCTTGGCGAAAGAGGCCTTTATCGCCTTTCTTGAAATTGTGGGTAGAAAACAGATCCTGTTTTGGATCTTTCGAGCTCCCGACATACCATTCTTTATAGTTGCCACCATGGCGGGCCATAAAACCCTGAAAATCGTCGAGAATCTCTGATTTGCTCTTCGGCATTTTTTATTATCTCTCCTAGGACGCGAGTCACTGTCGCCAAAACATAACCATAGGTTTTAGAACCGCAACCGCATTTTTGTTAAAGGTAGAAGCAGACAAACGTCCGTTGAGAGAATTCGCTGCATGGTAGACCCTTGGGTTTACGCGTTGCGGTGATAAGCCCGAAGCTTTAAACACCTGCAAGCGTAGTGTTTTTGGAGAACGGGAACCCGGTCATGACAACGCTTATTCGACCTTTTAGAGGGCTTCGGCCGGTGCCAGAGAAAGCGGCAGATGTGGCTGCTCCCCCTTATGATGTCTTGAATACAAATGAAGCGCGCCGCCGGGTCGATGGCAAACCTTTAAGTTTCCTGCATATCTCCAAGCCCGAAATCGATCTCCCGCCAGATACCAATCCCTTTGCTGATGAGGTTTACGCGAAAGGCGCCGAGAATCTCGCAAAACTTGTTTCGGATGGGGTGCTCATTCGCGACGAAACCCCGTGTTACTACGTCTATCAACTCAAGATGGGCGAACATACGCAAACCGGATTTGTCGCCGTTGCATCAATTGCCGCCTACGATGTTAACCGCATTCGCAAACACGAATTCACCCGGCCCGAAAAAGAAGATGATCGCGTGCGCCAAGTTGATGCGCTTAATGCCCAAACCGGGCCGGTGTTGCTCGCATATAAAGCTGATCCAAAAGTTGATGATCTTCTCGCGAAAGTCACAGCGCTATCACCTTTGTATCGCGTGACCGCGGACGACGGTATCGTTCATACCATTTGGAAGATGGACGATCCGGCGGCAGTTGAGCGTTTAACGCAGCTGGTCGATGCCATGGACGCTCTTTACATTGCCGATGGACATCATCGCTCCGCCGCAGCGTCGCGAGTTTCTGCTGCGCGGCAAAATGGCTCGGCATCCGACCACAACCATGATTATTTTCTGACGGTCGCATTCCCACACGATCAAACACAGATCCTCGACTACAACCGTGTGGTACGTGACCTCAATGGACAAACTGACGCAGTGTTTTTGGCAAAGATTGAAGAGCGTTTCAAAGTTCGAAAAGAGGAAGCTCAGGTTAAACCCTATAAGCCCGGCGATTTTGGAATGTATCTCGGGGGGAATTGGTATCACCTAGAAATATTGCCTCAATTTATCCCTCACGAGGATCCTGTTGCACGCCTTGATGTCAGTTTGCTTCAAGACAATTTGATTGAGCCGTTTTTGAACATCAAAGACCAACGGCGCGATGACCGCATTGAATTTGTCGGCGGCATCCGCGGGTTAGATGAACTCGAGCGGCGCGTTGATTCGGGCGAAATGCAAGTCGCGTTTGCGTTGTTTCCGACGAGTATGGAACAGCTAATTGCTGTCGCGGACGCAGACAAGGTCATGCCACCAAAGTCAACGTGGTTTGAACCAAAATTGGCCGACGGTCTTGTTAGCCACGTCCTCGACTGACGATGCAGTGACTTCGCGCGTTGTCGTTGTCGCAGGCCCCACGGCAACAGGCAAATCCAGTTTAGCTGTTAAGATTGCACGTGAATTTAGCGGCGTTGTGATCAATGCCGACAGTCAGCAACGATACAAAGATTTACCAACTCTCTCCGCGCGGCCGACGCCTCAGGATATGAACGGTGTGCCGCACAAGTTGTTCGGAGATCTCGGTCCGGAAGAGATCGGATCGGCGGCGGAATGGGCACAAAAGGCAGCGGCTGAAATTAATATTGCGCAGGCTGCTGAAAAACTTCCCGTAGTTGTCGGCGGAACAGGTTTGTATTTACGCGCGCTCATGGATGGTTTGAACGACATCCCGCCGGTGCCTGAGGACGTGCGCAAGGATGCCGAAAAGCTTTTGGCGCACATCGGAAATGCCGATTTACATGAGCGACTAAAAAACAGCGATCCCAAAACGGCCCGTGACGTTAAGCCGAGCGATACACACCGCTTACTCAGAGCCTGGACAGTTTTTGAAGCCACAGGAAAGCCGCTCAGCGAATGGCGAGATGTGCGGCCAACGCCCCCGTTGTTCGCAAAGTACCTCTCTATATTGATACTGCCTGCGCGCGAGGACTTGTACGCGTCATGTAATTCTCGTTTCGATGGTATGATCCATGGGGGAGCGGTTGAGGAACTAAAGAATTTTTTTGCAACCGGCGGGTCTCCCCACGCGTCTGTTATGAAAATGCTCGGTGCGCGTGAGCTGTCGCAATTCCTTACCGGTGAGCTGACGCTAGATGCGGCCATCACAGCGGCTAAAACATCGACTCGGCACTACGCTAAACGCCAAGTCACGTGGTTTCGCCATCAGTTTGAGGCCGATGCACAGTTGGATGCTTCACCAACGGAAGAAACCGCAGAGATCATTTTGGCAAAAATCCATCAATTTTTAACGACCTAGGCCGCTCTCACGAAGGACGTGAATAGTGTCACTTTGATGACCCACCACTATCCTCTCGCCTAAAGCAGAAGTACGCGCAATACTTGCATAACTCCCGACGCTGAATAGGAATTGAACTGGGACCCGTCATGATTTCGCGACCATTATCGCTCTCCTGGGGCATCGTCTCCGCTTTTATTTTTTCCGTTATTTGTATCCCCACGGTGCATGCAGGCGGGGAAGAATTTTCCGGTGTGCCAACGCCGACACAACTTTATGAAATCGCGGCCGAGCTCGAGTCATTGCCGGTATCTTCTGGTGCCGGATTACTGTCACCGATTTCCGAGAAACCAACGGCGAGCGCGCCTGCACCGTCAAGTTCCGCGATCGCTCGGTCACGTCGCGCAAATGTTTCTGCGGATGGCCTTAGTGATTTAATGGGTGCTGACGGATTGAAGGTGAGTGTCAGTGGTTCGCTGACCACGCGGCCATCAACATTTACGCTCGATTTGTTTGATGATGTCAGCGTTCGTATCGTGAAACTCGATATGACCGAGAACGAGCTTGGTCACACCATATGGCGCGGCGCCGTCGTTGGTGGCGGGGAAGCAATGTTCGCTATCAATGGCGACCAGGTTACGGGTGTTGTGCGCGCCGGTACACGCTCATTTCGTATTCAGCCAGAGCGCGGTGCGCACCGGGTTATAGAGTTCGATGCAGCAGGCATGCCGCGGAACCGCAATGATGCGATCGTTCCAAATCTTCCAACGGCACCGCAGCCGCAAAATGTAAAAGCTCCAGCCCAGTCTCCCGCCCAATCTCCAGCCAATGAATTCGAGACAGCCGCGACAACCCCGGCGACGATTAACTTACTAGTTGTTTACACCGCGGCGGCCGCAGCAGATGTCGAAGATATCAACGCGGCGATTTCACTGGCGGTTGCCTACACCAATACGGCCCTGAGCAACTCTCAAGCCGATGTGCAGGTGACGCTTGCTGGCACCGGCACTGTGAATATTCAAGAAGCTGGCGTTGAAATGGGGACAATTTTATCGGACTTCCAAGAGAGCAATGGAGATTTCGCGCGTATTCAAACCCTGCGGGCGAACCTTCGTGCCGATCTTGTTCAAGTTTGGGTCGGCGAGAATGGTTCCCCAGAGTCTTGCGGGATTGGATACGTGTTGTCGGATGCAGATCAGCCCAATTTAAACCTTGCATCTCTCGCGCCCTTTGGTGTCTCAGCGGTTACAACAGATTTCGGTGGCGGGTGTCTCACCGACACTATTGCCCATGAACTTGGGCACAATCTTGGATCCGAACATGATCGTTTTCAGACCGAGGACGATGTTGCAGGTCCAGAAGGGTATAACTACGGCTTTATTGATCTCGGATTTTTCCGCACCATCATGGCCTATACCGATCAATGTGAATCGGAAAGTCAGAGTTGCCCGCTGATTCAGCATTTCAGCAATCCAAACGTAAATTTTAACGGGCGGCCGACCGGGGCCGGGGATTCAACGCCGGAAGCGGCAAATGCCGCACGCAAAATCAACGAAATAGCTCAGGTCATTTCTCAACTCGATGCGCACCTAACGCCCGATGCGTTGGTGCATATGGGACTGGTATCATCGAGCCTGCAAACCGAGTCCGGATCGTTTTTGAGGGTGCACAACACAAGCACTCAATCTGGCACCGCGACCATTTCATTGCTCACCGAACAAGGAAATGTATGGGGCGAATGGACCAGTGCGAATGTCGCGCCAGACTCCGAACTTCAATTCGCGGTGACCAGTATTGAAACCGACGCGATGTCAGGGATGTCTACGCCGCCTTACTACTCGGTGCGCATTCAAGCTGGCTTCCAAGGATATACGCAGCATGTTCTTTACCGCCCGGCGGATGGCACGCTTACAAATTTGAGCACCTGTTCGGCCGGGGTTAAAGCCGATCAAACCGTTTTAAGCGGTGTGCATAGCTCTCTCATTGCCGCAGGGTTTCCCAGCTCCGTAGTGATCAACAATACCGGGTCGACGATGACGTCGGCCTCCCTAGGTATTCATGATGCCGCCACGGGGACCAAATTAGGAACGTATGTCAGCCCCAGTATTCCGGCGAACGGCCAGGTTGTGATTCCGATGACAACCATGGAAGCTTTTATCGGCGTGGTGCCTACGTCTACGATGTATCACTACGTCATTAAAGTCGAAGGGCAGTTCGACGGCTTCCTGCAGCACTTGGTGAATAATATTCAAGCCGGCGTTATCACCGATATGACTACTGTGTGTGCGCTCGATGCGTCGGTTACCACAGCGGCGGTTGCGCCCCTTCGTCTTGGAGCGGTGTTTTCGACGGGACAAACTTCTTCTCAGTCGTTCTTGCGGTTTCACAACAACAGTTCAAATGCCGGGACCATCACTGTGACGGTGCGAAATCTTGCAACCGGTAGCATGCTTGGACAGTGGACAAGCCCAAGTGTGGCTCCGAATGGGGAATCTCAATTTGGCATCGGCACATTGGAAAATGAGCTAGGCATATCGATGAACAAGCCGGAGTATTACTCTTTGAGTATCTCGGCGACCACCGGCGGCTACATTCAACACGTTCTGTATCGGCCCGCAGACGGAACGCTCACGAATTTAAGTACATGTCCCACAGGCGTGACCGCTGCTCCGCGTTCCTTGAGCGGCGTACACACATCTTTACTCGGCACGGGTTTTCCGAGCACGATCGTGATCAACAACACCGGGAGTGTGTCGACAACAGCAACGCTAACCGTTTACGACGCTAGTAATGGGTCTGCGCTTGAAGGAACGTACACCAGCGCGTCGATAGCGCCTAACGGCCATCTTGCGGTGTTGGTTTCCGAAATTGAATCCGCGCTCGGGTTTACGCCGGGGACTGGACAGTTTCATTACGTGATTGAAGCCAACTCCGGGTTTACCGGATACCTTCAGCACTTAGTCAATAATGTACAGGCGGGCGTAATCACGGATATGACCACGACGTGCCAGCTGCCTTCATAAGTAAAGTGAAAGATTAGGGGTGATTGGTGGAGGAGGGCGTGGATCTCCCGGTTCATTTACACACCTTCGGTAGGCCCGTTGGCCAGTAAATTGGCTTTGAGTTGAGGGAGAGAATCCGCAGAAATCTGCGGAAAATTTGGCTCTCCCCCTTCCCAAATCGCGGCCTTCATGACAAATTAACCGTTGCGGTACCATTTTGGCTTAAAGCGGCCTATAGATGTCGTTTAAAGATTGCTATTTAAGCCATTGATTTGTGGTCCGAAATTGCGGTCAGCAAAAGACGTTTTAAGTGGTGGGTGCGGTAACGTCGGCAAATGGTGCGGCGAACCAGCGCGCTTTTGGAGTTTTTGGGAGCATGCCGGCTCTGTATAGCTCGCCGGATTTTGTTTGCGTTAAACAGGCATCGCTGATCGCGGTACATAGGTGAGCGATGCAAAAATTTGTACGCAGCGTTTGTGAGAGTTGAGTGTTTTTATGTTGTACGTTTTTTTCAAGGGGTGAATAGGTCAGCATGTTCTCCAGATTGACGGGGTGGTTATCGGCCGACATGGCCATTGATCTCGGGACGGCGAATACGCTGGTCTACGTGAAAGGTCGCGGTATCGTACTGAACGAACCCTCTGTGGTTGCTTTGGCGGAAGTCAAAGGCCGGAAACAGGTTTTAGCAGTTGGGAATGAAGCCAAGTTGATGCTTGGCCGGACGCCCGGAAATATCCAAGCCATTCGACCGCTGCGCGACGGTGTTATCGCCGACTTCGAAGTGTCGGAAGAAATGATCAAACACTTCATTCGCAAGGTTCATAATCGCCGAAGTTTTGCCAGTCCTCTCGTGATTGTCTGTGTGCCGTCTGGCTCTACCGCGGTGGAACGTCGCGCGATTCAGGAATCTGCGGAAGCAGCGGGTGCGCGCAAAGTGTATCTGATCGAAGAGCCCATGGCCGCGGCCATCGGCGCCGGACTGCCAGTTACCGAGCCCACGGGAAGTATGGTTGTTGACATTGGTGGTGGGACCACCGAGGTCGCCGTATTGTCCTTGGGCGGCATTGTCTATGCGCGCTCCGTGCGTGTTGGGGGCGATATGATGGACGAAGCCATCATCAACTACATTCGCCGCCACCATAATCTACTGGTCGGCGAAGGGTCCGCCGAGCGCATCAAGAAGGAAATTGGATGTGCCTGTCCTCCGGAATCAGGGGACGGGGAGACCATGGAAATCAAAGGCCGGGATCTTATGAACGGCGTTCCAAAGGAAATTGTCATTAGTCAAAGACAGATCGCGGAAAGTTTGGCAGAACCTGTGACGGCG
>CBDDHW010000049.1:0-8001 GCA_965228575.1 Rhodospirillaceae bacterium
GTTATTGTCGCGCAAATACGGCCAAGCATGTTCGTAAACGGACAGGTAAGCATCATCGATGGTGATCGCTGTGGTCCGGCTCGGACGTTCATTTTGGTCTTCGCTAGATGCAAGAATTTCTGTAAGGGCCACGATAGCCCACCCTTCACCGCGGATTGTTTCGATATGTACTTTGAAGTCGCTTAACGATGTGTTCGTGGAGGGGTAGCGATCATCATCAAATCGATGATACATAAAAACTATTGAGTCAGAGGGGCTCGAGGGTTTTATATCTGCGCCAACGGCGGGGCACCCGATCGCTAACAGCGCCAGTAAAAGAGGTAGCGTTTGCATTCTAGAGAAAACGTGAAGGCCACAATGGCGAACATGTTTACAAATTTTCGACGTATAATTTCTCATAAGTTACGCACTTGGTTTCCAGATCGAGAGATCGAATACGAAGTTGTTATTCTCATTGCTACGGTCGGGTTAACCGCATTTCTGATTTATCTTCCCACACCAAAAAGCTTTATTGAGGTCGCGCCGCGTACGACCGAAGAATGGTCGGCGATGGTCGAAGACTATCACATTTTACCTCGTGAGGACGGTGGAGATGGTCAATTTGTACCTCGTGTATACCTCAAGCAACTTCCGTACGATTGGCCAGCGTCGCTGCTCGTTGAGGACCGAAAGGACATGTTTTTCGCCGCGGTGCTGCCGTTAGTGCTTGCTGAAAATGAAAGCATCCAGTCCGATAGAGCGAGGCTGCTGCCCATATTGCAAAAAATAGATACGGATTTAGATGTAGGTTGGTGGGACCGTAGATTTTTGGAGAAAATTGTTAAAATGTACGATCTCCCCGAGATCAATTCGGAACGTTTGCGTCGCAGGGTTGCGCCCATTCCAGTGTCTATTGCATTGGCTCAAGCAGCCATTGAGGCGGGATGGGGAACATCACGATTTGCGAAGGAGGGAAACGCATTATTCGGCCAATGGGTGTGGAACGAAAACGCGGGAATTATACCAGCTGAACGGAGAGCGGGAGCCTCCCATGCAGTGCGCCAGTTCGATGACTTGCGCCAGTCTGTTCGCGCCTACGCGCATAACCTAAACACACATGATGCGTATCGGAATTTTCGTATGCGACGAGCATCGCTGATGGATAAACGCGCGGAGAGGGTAAAGGTTGGTATCCAGCTAGCAGGGACCTTGCTTCGGTATTCTGAGCGGCGCGAAGAGTATGTTTCTGAATTGCGCGGTGTCATTCGAGTGAACAACTTGGATAATCTAAATAGTTTCAAATTAAGCAACACGCCTGTGCGATAATACCCATCTACTATTGTTACTGTAGCGCAAGAGTTTAAGCCTTAATTTTGAAGAGTGCTCGGACCGCGTGTGTGGAATTGATATCAGACGACGTGTTCGTCTGTGTCTAGGATTTGATCCAGCTATGGAAGTATTTACTGAAAACGCACCATTTATAATTTTCGATGTCGAATACACCGCTTGGGAGGGATCGTTAAAGAGGAAATGGACAGGGAGAGGGTGAATATCCTGAAGTTATTCAGATTGGCGCTGTGAAGTTGGATCCTTTCCAAAATTTTTTGGAGGTAGATAGCGTTGAGCTTCTCGTGAAGCCACATTTAAATCCTAAATTGTCAGAGTACATCACCAACCTCACGGGCATTACCGACGAGATGATCGATGCTGAGGGGGGTGTCATTTGGCTCGGCGTTGAAAGTTTTTTCTGCGTTCTGTGAGACTAAGCCCAATATATATTCTTTTGGGTATGACGAATTAATGCTTGTTCGTAACTGCAAACTCAATGATATCGAGTTTCCATTTAAACTAAGTCGATTCCGAGATCTCGAAGGTCCGATAAAGGATCGGCTAAGACTAGCGAGAGATGTTGTGAGTAGCGATCTCGTGGACTTGTTTGAACTTGACGTGCCCGGCCGCCGACATACGGCACTCACTGATGCGAGAATTCTCGCGGACTCTTTACGAGTCCTTAGTCAGGATAAATCGTCCTTGGGGCGCACATAAAAATCATGGCGCCACACAAATTTGTGCGGCGCCAGACTTCAATGGGGCGTTTAGCTTACCTAACGACAACCAAGATATACCTCGCCGTTGCGATTTATAAACAAAGCGGCCTGTCTGTTGCCTTCCATAGCCTCGGGTAAACTCATCGACATTGGAAATATCATCACGATTAACGGAAACGATAATGTCACCAGCCCTTAAGCCGACTTGATAAGCAGGGCTTCCTCGCTCGACGCTTCTGACTAAAACACCCTGGACGCGAGCGTCACTATCCGTATTCGCGAAACTGGCTCCTGCCAAACTTGGGCGATCTTGAACCCGCTCCACAGTTTGCTGAGAAGGTTTGCCAAGTAGTGACCTCGATATCTCTTTCTTTTCCATCTCTCACTACAGTGAGTTCAACGGGTCGTGCCTATTGTGAGTAGCCCGACCCGATTTCTCAGATCGTTCGACCCTCGCAGGTCCTCGCCATTAAATTGGACGACCACGTCACCTGTTTTTAGGCCGGCGTCTTCCGCAGGGGATCCGGGTTGCACCCGACTAATAACCGCCCCTCGTGTTTCATCAACGTCAAGACTCTGTGCCAATTCGGGTGTTAAGTCTCCAATCACAACACCAATTTGTCCGCGACGCACCTCGCCGTATTCGATGAGTTGGGCTACAACGGCTTCGACCATTGAGGTCGGTACAGCAAAGCCGATTCCCACATTCCCACCGCTTGGCCCAATGATCATGGTGTTTAATGCCGATCAACTCGCCGTGGAGATTTACGAGAGCGCCGCCGGAATTTCCGGGATTAATGGCCGCGTCGGTTTGAATAAAATCTTCCCATCCCTCTAAGTTTGAGCGGGAACGACCGAGCGCCGAGATAATTCCAGTGGTCACTGTATCTGCTAAACCAAAAGGTTTTCCGACCGCAATGACGTAGTCGCCGACTTTCATAGACTGGGAATCGCCAATAGGTATGTCGGTTAAATTATCGGCATCAATTTGTAAGAGAGCAATATCAGTGCCTTCGTCGGTGCCTATAACTTCAGCGGTCACGTCGCGCCGGTCCTTCAGGCGAATAGAGATCTCAGTAGCTCCATCAACGACATGGTGATTTGTAACGATGTATCCTTTGTCCGCATCGATAATAACACCGGATCCACCTGACGAACGCTCTGGTGGAGGTCTATTTCCGCGTGGTCCGCCAAAAAAGCGAAACAACGGGTCATTTAAGAGCGGGCTATTTGACATATCCACTTGGACTTTAACGCTGACATTAACGACAAGCAGGAGCAACGCGCTCGACCAGCGGTGCAAGAGATGGAACACCATCGCGAACCGTCAGAAGCGGGTGATTGTGCGGCGACTGAATGTGTAATGCCCATTGGAATTGCGAGGGCAATGGAGAAAGCAAGTGCCAGACGGTAAATGCGGTGCTTCATATATCGATAGCCTTTCGTCGTGCTTTTGTTTGTGGGGCAGAACAACACCGTTCGCGCTCTATGGTTGCTCAGCCAAGCATAAATTTGTCGAGGATAATGTTAGCGAGGTCGCTTCTTATATCAATCGGGGTAACAGGTATTTAATATAGGGTAGGGCCAATGCGCGGAGCTCGCAAATACCCAAGTTCGACTGCAATTCTCAGAATCTTGCCGGGCTCCATAGTATGTGTAGACAGTATCTTTATGCGCAGGTCGCTGAGATTCGTGGGCTGTGGACCCGTTTTTCTTGACACAAGGTAGAGAGAACATAACGGTATAAGATCAAAATCAGTCGGGAGGGAATACCGATGAACCGCGGAAATATCAGGGACAAAAACGATCTAACGCGGGCGGGCTTTTTAAAGTTGTCCGGCGCAGCGGGCGTGGCGGCATTAGTGCCGTCGCGATTTTTGGAAGCTGAAGAGTCGTCGGTTACGACGCGAATAATTCCAAAGAGTGCTGATGGCGAACGCCTACCCGTAATAGGTCTTGGTACAGCGCAAGACTTTGGTGCGCGCCGCGAGATCGAAGAGAAAACGCAAGTGCTTCAGAGTTTGCTCAACGGTGGAGGTAAAATTATTGATACTGCAGCCAATTATGCTCGAGGAGGTTCAGAAGAGCTTATTGGCGAGCTATTGGAGCAACACAATCTGCGCTCAAAGGCGTTTATCGCGACGAAATTTGGTGAACGCGGTCGGGGCAATGGCATCGAATCAATGAATCGGTCCTTTCGCCGGCTGCGCACGGATAAAATTGATTTGATGTTTGTTCACAACATGATTGATACGGATACGCACTTACCGAGTTTGCGAGACTACAAGGAACAAGGACGTATCCGGTATTTTGGAGTTACGAGCACTGGGTCAAACCAGGACCAACTTGCGCGTTGGATGAACAATATCGATTTTGTGGAATTTGCGTACGCCGTCGATGCCCGCGAGGCCGAGCAGCAACTTCTACCAAATGGCAGCGGACAAGGGTGTAGCAGTATTAATTGCTTTGCCGCTTGGTCGAGGACGCTTGCTCCGCGCGATGCGTGGTAAAGAGGTTCCGGAATGGGCGAAGCAAGAACTGAACTGCCATACTCACGCTCAACTTCTCCTCAAATTTGTTATTTCACATCCAGCAGTAACCGCAGCGATCCCCGGAACCGGTAACCCTAAACATATGGCAGAGAATCTGGAGGCTGGACACGGGCCCATCGCAGATGCCAAACAGCGTGAACGTATCGCTGCGATATGGGAAGATGCTTAATGGCGTCAAATAATGAGGCTTGGAGATGCAGAAGCTTCGCCTGTTCGAAATAATTGTTCGCTAGATTCGGCGAAAAATAGAACGCTATTGGGTCAATGCCGGGTATTTGCGCGTCATCTTTAAGTTCACGATAGTATCTTCGAGTTCCCTCCGATAATTTGCACAAATGAATTTTCTAGATTTCATTGATCCGGCTTATTCGCTGGCTGGTTTTGGTGTGGGCGTTCTCGTCGGGATGACCGGGGTAGGAGGAGGGGTCTCTTATGACGCCTCTTCTTATATTGATGTTCGGAATTAATCCCGCAACAGCAGTCGGCACGGATCTATTTTTTGCGGCCGCCACGAAAACAGGGGGTACACTTTTTCATGGATTTGCCCGCAATATTGATTGGCGTGTGGTGATGCGCCTGGCGTCAGGCAGCGTGCCAGCGACTATTTTTACGCTTTTTGTTTTATATTTACTTGATATCGAAGGTTCAGCTGCTCAGGGGCTGATTACGATTGTTCTAAGCGCTGCATTGCTGACCACCGCACTCGTTTTAATTTTTCACAAGCAGCTGTTGCGGGCATATAGCCAATGGGTCGGCGAACTCCCGGCTCATCGAACGTCTAATTTCACAATTATTGTTGGTGCAATTCTTGGAGTTTTGGTATCGGTTTCGTCAATTGGAGCAGGTGCCCTTGGCGTAACGGCCTTGATCGCTCTTTATCCAAAGTTGCCACTTGTCAGAATTGTTGGATCGGATATCGCGCATGCTGTTCCTCTCACCCTGTTGGCTGGTATCGGCCATTGGTTTCTCGGTTCAGTAGACGGCTCCCTGCTTGGATCGCTTTTATTTGGATCGCTTCCCGGCATTTTCGTCGGTAGTTATATTGCCGGCCGCATTTCAGAAAACATTCTTAGGCTTGTATTGGCGGTCACTCTGTTTGTAATCGCGCTGCGTTTGTTGTTTTAATTGACCAACCCTGTTTAGGATTTGATCGGACGTCCCAATGACAATGCTTTCTCGTGGCGTCGTCTTATTTTGCTTGATGGCGTTCCATTGGCCTGCCTCGGCTCAACAAATGGAACATCCCCCTCCACCAAAGGCGGCGCCACGCGTTGAAGTGATTGAAATGTCTTTGCCTCAACCAGGTGCTGTCATGATTTTTGGCGCCTCTGGAGAGATTGGGATTGAACTTGCGCAGGAACTCCTTTCTCAAGGAACGAGTGTCACAGCGATGGTTTTTTCGCCGTCTGTTGCGCACGAACTTGAGGCAATGGGTGTGAACGTAGTGCAGGGGGATGTACTCAGCTTTGACGATGTGGTCGCCGCTATTCGATCGGGACCGCTGCGGGCAATAGTTTCGCTGCAGGGATTACATCTACATAGAGATCGAGATGTAATCGGTGGCAGTAAAAACGTGATTGATGCTGCTGATGCACTGGGTGTGTCGAGGGTTGTTCTGCTCTCTGCCATCGGAGCGGGGTCTTCCCATACGGCATTGCCTTGGCATAGACGATTCTTTACGGGTCAACGGTTCGAGGCGAAAACGGCTGCGGAGATCGCGCTGCGCGATTCCGGGTTAGATTACACGATTATTCGGCCCGGACCCATCTTAGATAGCAACGCCACTGACACCGCGATGCTTTCTAAAAATTCTTTGAAGTATAGCGCTGTTGCACGAGAGAATCTAAGTGAGCTCGTTTCTCTTGTTCTTGATGATGAAACCTATCACGGTGAGACGTTGACGGTATTCGATCCATCGCAAGCCGGATTTTGGTCGTTTATCCGTTAATTTTCTAGACTGTCGGATGGCATTTTGTAGGATCGGATTGGAGTCTTGTTCATGGGTTGGGTCTACCTTTTACTTGCGGGAGCCCTTGAGATTGTTTTCCGCAACATCCCTTAAATTGGCAAATGGTTTTACAAAATTTGCTCCATCCGCCATTTTTATAATTGCGTATGGGGCCAGTGCTTGGTTTTTGGCTCGGTCCATACAAACCTTTTCCTCTTGGAACCGCTTACGCAGTTTGGACAGGAGTTGGTGCGGTGGGAACTGCAGCAGTTGGGATATTCGCCTTTGATGAGTCCGTAACTGCGCTTCGTATTCTATTCCTCGGCGTAATTGTCATTGGAATAGTTGGCTTAAAGCTGGTCTCTGAATAGTCTTTGGGCGCTCGCGAGTCATCAAACGGCCGGCGACTTTATGCGAGGCACCTTTTGGTACAAAATGGAATGTATGTGAGAAATGGCGGGAGCGACGGGACTCGAACCCGCGACCTTCGGCGTGACAGGCCGACGTTCTAACCAACTGAACTACGCCCCCGCATAAGCTCTGAACTCTCCAAAATATTCTAAGTTCGTTCGCGAGCGCGGGTTTGTAACAGGAGTTCAGATGCCACGCAAGACGGCGGGATTGGTAAAGGTCGGGCGATCTGGTGGATTGACCGCTTGATCAAGGAATAATGTTCCATTGTACGCCCACGGAATTCGGATGTCTGTCTTCGATGTGGGGAGGCGAAATCTCGGTGGTTATGTTTTCTGGCGCACTGTCTTTATGGAGCGCGATTTCGTTCGATGTAGTTGTCGACATAGGATTAGTCGATCCTAAAAAGGGTTCCCGGAAGGTGGCCATTAGTGTTCGCCCACCCCGGTAGTTTTTCGCTTGAAATATCGTTAAGAGAGAAAATGCAAATAAATACCCTTGAAAAGGGATTTTGGTCGATGGTTTACTGCGCGTTTAAGGCGTGGCTGGATCGTGGGCAGCGTTTTTTCAGGTGGCAAGGATCCTCTTGAATAAGCTTTATCGAGTGTCGATGTATATCTATAATGATTTTGACTAAAAACCATTGGATGTGAAATGGCCAAATCGATGGCGACCAGGGCGGGAGGGTCTCGGCTCGCTGTTGGGAAAGACGGCCCACCTACCGTTGTGCCGTTAACCTCGCGGTCGACCCAATCTTCATCGGCAAGCAACGCGCAGCTTCTCAATGCCGCAGAGAGCCTGAGCAGCATGGGGCATTGGCATGTCGACTCAATAACCAACGAAGTTACTTGGTCAGATGCGCTTTACGCAGTGTTTGGTTTAGATCCACTTGAATTTAAACCGCGCGCGGATTCCTTGATTGCATTTTGCCATAAAGAAGACCGTGAGCACGTCGCCGCTATTTTCAATGCCGCGTTCAACAATGGTGAAGGGTTTGAGGTCGATTTCAGAATCACGCGACCTGACGGAAAAGTTCGAACTGTTATTTGAAGGGTCAACCGGA
>CBDDHW010000050.1:0-7546 GCA_965228575.1 Rhodospirillaceae bacterium
AATGTCGCTCCAGTGTCGTTCCCGTCGCTCCCCAATGTCGCTCCCATGTCGCTCCCATGTCGCTCCCATGTCGCTCCCCAGTCGCTCCCGAGCCCAATGTCGCTCCCATGTCGCTCCCATGTCGCTCCCGTCGCTCCCGATGTCGCTCCCATGTCGCTCCCATGTCGCTCCCATGTCGCTCCCGTCGCTCCCGATGTCGGCTCCCATGTCGCTCCGGCGTCGCTCCCGTCGCTCCCGATGTCGCTCCCATGTCGCTCCGGCGTCGCTCCCGTCGCTCCCGACTTCTCTTGTCGCCCAGCACTGTCATAGTAAAGTTAACTTGGTGGTTTTCAAGTTATCGTTGAGTTTTGGTGTCGACGTGGCACGGTTTTTAGGGTTTAGGGTTTAGGGATGTTGTTTCGTGAGTTTTTGTATAATTTGTGTATTTTGTTGTTGTTTTGGGTAGCTGTTGCAGCAAACGTTTAACAATGTTGCTCCCAATGTCGTTCCAATGTCGTTCCCTTGTTGCTCCCGTGTTGCTCCCGTGTTGCTCCCGTCCCTGCCGGTTCTTGTTTTCATGTCCATTGAGTTTTCAGAATATTTTGACCTGGTTTCGATACTTTTTGGCACGGATCCCATCGGAAAGCCCAGTAAGCACTCCAGGAGTACACTGCTGAAAGTTCCAGTGGGAGATCCTGAAGTTGTCTCGCGAAAAAGTCGTGGGTTTCTCACTTCGTGTTCAGAGTTCTGTTTGCAAATCTAGCATCTTTAAGGTTAGCATTTACCGGAACCGGCAATGGGGTGGCCGTCGCAAAAAAAAATCGCTTGCATTGCATCTGCTTTGTTGTGAAACGCCAGAAAATAAGTTTACTCTACATCGTATCTCAAATGTATCCCACTTTAAGCCCGTAGACCACTCTGTGTAACCTAGCATCCGTAAGGTCAGCATGTAGAAGCGTCGGCAAGCGGTGCCGCCTCCAACAAAAAAAACATTGCATTTGCTTAGTTTTCAAAGGTCAGCGAAATCAGGTCATAGAGGCAACACCAAAACCCCCTAAATCACTTCAAGCGGCAAGAAACGATCGACGACGAAGAAAAACCAGCGTTCATGGGCGTGCCTTTCTAAAACAGTTCGTGACAGCATGGAAACCACTCTTTTCCATAGAACCCTTCGAAATTACAAGGCGAATGGCTCCAAAACCATGGTGATTTCATCGATTTTTTTCGCAAAATAATAAACCGAAAAAAAAGCTATATATTTCCTGATCGCGCCTGCGTTTTCGATCACGAAAAGCATAGGGTTGACCACCCCCGGCGCTACTTAGCCCCCGCTTACCCGACCACTCCGCCGTGCCCGAACAGCCCAAGCGTTGCGCACCTCTCGTAGGCGCCCGGCCCCACCGCGCGAGTGCGCCCGCGGCGCTTCCATTCCGCGGACCACAGGTCCAGCAGTCGCACGAGATTGGCTTCGGAGGGGTTTTCCGCGGTGTGTCCCGACACGCCGGCTCCATGCTTTAACTTGACCCGGCCGGGACTCTTGTCATCCTGTCATTCTGACCCAGCTTTCCGTGCAAAACGATCAACGGCATCCCTTCCTGAATCTGAGTTACGTCGCAATGCTGCTGTGACACGGGAAGCCACCCTTCTGGCCACTAAGAGTTCTGGCGACCCGGAGCTTGACCTCGCTCTCCGGGAGGCGACTCAAAAGGAGGTAGATCGGGGGTGGTTGCGTGGACCAGTCAACCCCCGGTCCTTAGATCCGGAAGCGGTCATCTCGCGGCGTTTTGGGATATGGCAAGGAGACAAATGCAGACCGATAGATGATTTCCGGGCATCGGGAGTCAATGCTACCACGTCGGCGGAGGACTCAGTCACTGTCCACTCGGCGGACACCATCGCTGCATCCATCGCCTACAGGCTGAAGGTGGAGATAAATGCCGGAGGCATGGGGGCCCCGAGATGAAATCTTATGACCTCCACAAGGCCTACAAGAACCTCCCCTTGAGTTCCGGGGCGGTGGAAATTGCGTATCTGTCTGTGTACAATCCTCACAAGAAGACTGCTGAGGTCTTCGAGCAGTGCGTGCTGCCCTTCGGGGCGCGCGCATCTGTGCACTCCTTTTGCAGGACATCGCTTGGGATATGGACTGCAGGGGTCCAGATATTACTCCTGACTTGGTCGGTATATTACGATGACTTTGTGAGTTGCGAGGTCCCTCCACTCACGAGGATGTCCGACTTGTGCGCGGAGTCCCTTTTCCGCCTGCTGCAGTGGGACACATCGCCAGACAAGCCCACGACCTTCGGAAGCATCGCCAAAGTCTTGGGCCTAGAGTTCGACCTGGGAGACACGCGCCTTGGGCGTTTCTATATGAGGAACACGGCCAACAGGCGTGACGAGCTCCGCGGCAACATTAGCAGTATCCTTGAGCAAGGGAGCCTACCTAGGAAGGAGTGCGAGAGACTTAGGGGAAGGCTTCAGTTTGCATCCAACCAGATTGCGGGGAAGGGGGCCGGCAGGGCTTTCAAAGTCTTGACGAAGCATCTTGTCAACAACCGCTCGGCAGTGGGTGATGACCTAAAACATGCCTTGCTCTTCTTGCGTGACTGTTTTCTGGACGGACCACCGAGATCCTTGAATGCAAACATCCTTCACCTTTGGCACGTTTATGTGGACGCTTCCTGCGACGACAACAAGGTCGGCTTGGGAGGCGTACTTGTCTCAGAGCAAGGATCCAAGGTTGCATACTTCAGCGAGTGGGCGGCCGACGAGATGAAGGCTATCGTCGCTCCCACTAGCAAGAATCCGATCTTCGAGTTTGAGTGCCTAGCAGTCTTGCTCGCCATCAAAACTTGGTCGGGCTTGATTAGCGGTTGCAATCTGGTAATCTTCCCTGACAATGAGGGCACGAAAGCTTGCCTCGTCAAGGGGTCATCTGACAACGAGGTGGGCATGGCCATCGTCGACAACGTCCACAGATCACTAGATGAGATGGGTTGCAATGCTTGGTTCGAAAGGGTAAACACCGCTTCGAATATCTCGGACGGGCCATCGAGGGGTGAACAGTCTGAAAGCCTGGGAGTACGTTTCGTGACAGATGCAACCTCAGTCGCGCGATCAGCGCTGGTTCCTTGGGGTAGCGTCAACGCATGACGCGCGCTGTGCACTGTGTGCATAGGTCTAGCTGTTGCACACGTGCTGAGTGCATGCGGCGATGCACGAAAATGCTGATGCACCACGTGTGCAACAGCTAGACCTATGCACACAGTGCACAGCGCGCGTCATGCGTTGACGCTACCCCGGGATGGGCGGGTGGGTTTCAAAAATTCGCGACACTTGATCAGGATTGTCGCTGCATGAGGTGAACATGTTTCAACTGTTGAAAATTAGCAAAGAGCTCATGCCAATACAAGAAACACATCGCGGAGCGATAGATCTTTATTGCTTTTTGTGTAAAAAGGTTGCGATGCCGCAACCGTCAACCAAACTGCTTGAAACCAGTTTTACTTTGACTGTGTGTTGCGAACCTGACCTAATTTTGCTTGAGCAGATTTGTCCAACCATGTTCGGTTGTCGCTACCATGACAGTTGAAGTTCTCCCGCTGAAGCCTGGGGCTCTTCAGTGCTGTGGGCCAGGGAGAATTTTTCATGCTGTGGGCCAGGGAGAATTTTTCACGGGATTCTCCTGCCATGGCTTCTGAAAGCGATACAGAGTCGCTTCGACGAGAGGACTTACACGCCACTCGCTGGTCGCTGGCGGATGTGGGCGTTCACGCTGCGCAACCAGAGTTTCTTCGCTCCGCGGCTTCCAGTGTGGCGCGAATTTCTGCGTTGGCCTCGGCAGCTTTGGTGCCCCGGGCTGCCTGTCTCGCGCTCTGGGACTTCTTGTTGTCGGACGAGCGAAAATCCCTCGTTGCCTGCTGCCGAGAAAGCGACTCGTGGTGCCTTCGAAATGCCAAGGATCGTAGGCTGCAGCAGCCCAAGAGGCGTCGAGAGGTTTCCGGCGAACCACAGCCGTTGCCAGCCCCCGCGACGCCTGACACAGTTCCAGCCCTGCTGCGCGTGATCGAGCGCCAGGTGGACCGGCTGGCCAATGACTTGCAACGCACGACGACTTTCTTTGCGAATCGCCAGAGTCTGCTTGATTCTCGGCTGAGTCAGATCTGTCTTCAGTTGGATGCCATCCGGGAGCAGGTGTTCGTCCAGCCTACCGCGGTCCCTTTGCAGCCCAACCTTCGTGAGGTCTTTGACTTGAACTGTCCGCCGCGTGTTGCAGAGCAGGCCCTCCAAAACTCTTCCGTGTTGCTCGGGGCGGTTAGGTACCATGAGTCGCGCCTAGACTCCGTCGTTGACATCCTGGATGAAGTGCAGGCTGCTTTGCGCCGACGTTGATGTGGACAGTCTGCCTGGTCTTCGGCAGAGATTCCGCTCGCTCTCCTAGAGTCGCGCGGTTCCCTGCCCTATGCGGCCTTGCTCGTACCCGAACAGCTTGCAGTTCTTTTGTGCGGAGTGCTATGCAAGACCGTTGCTGAGTGCTGCTCTTTTCTGTGTGCATATTCGTCTGCCTGCCTAGCTCCCTTCTTTTCTGTAGTGGGGAATGTACACGGAGCTTTACAGTCAGAAGGGGACCGATAGCTGGGTCTGTGGCCGATCCTTAGGTGCGCCGGGAGCTCATGCTTGACATTGCCTGCACATGCTCCGAACTTGTTTGGTGTTGTAAGGTCTGCAGGCTGTGCTGGGCACGGCCGTGCGGGCTGGCACCAACTAGCCTGGCTAGTCGGCTGCAGTGTTGGACACTGGGCTCAGCACTTATCGCTGTCCGTGATTCCAAAAATTTTGGAGCCGACTTATGTCAGGTCTGCAGTCTCTGCTGGGCACAGGTTGTGGATTGCCACCGACCGGCGTGAAGGTCGGCAGTTAAAGGATGTGTGCATGCTGCATGTATGCTGGTGAGGCCACCTGGCTTAGTGATTGTCACCCCGGGCCTGGCCCTGAGGAGTGTAAGCACCTCCGCTGGGCGACGGGTGTCTTTCGAGGTCGTCCCACTAGGGCTTGTTGGAACGCTTTGCGAGCCGGGCTCTCAAGGCCATCAAACTTGCTCTACCGCTGGGCGGTCGGTGTTTTGTCAGGTCGGGAGCCTCTGGTCCAAGACCGCTTGTCTTTCCAGGAAGCTTCGCGAGAATTTGTTGGAAAGCTTTGCGAGCCGGGCTCTCGGGACCATTGAGTTTACACTACCGCTGGGCGGTTGGTGTGCCTTCTGGTCGGGATATTATGGCCCAGGACAGCGGAACTGCACGGTCTTGGTCACTGCCTGCGGGAGCCCTAGAGTACCGAGAGCCGTCGTCGGGTGATTGTGTGGTGATCGTAAAGGTGCCTGGGGGGTCCCAAGCTATCTCAGTGTCGCGAGCTTGGTGATCCGCTTGTCCCGAGTGCATTCTCCGAAGCTTTGTGTCGTGATATTTGAGGGCCATTTCCTAAACCACACTTGTTTGAAAAGGAAACATGTGGTCTTTGGAAACTGTTGGTCTTAGGAATGTAGACTCCCCTTTTCCTGGAACCAATTATGCCCGCTGCGACGTCGCTTCATGCTCTCAGTAGGCTGTGCACGCTTGTTGCTGAAGCTACATGTATGGTCTGTCGCAGCTGGGCATCTCAGGCCGCCCTCCGCACGGAGAGCAAAATTTTTCTGGTAGCGCGTGCAGCCGCATCGGGCGGCCTAGAGCCATGGGAAATTTCTTGTGTTGCCGGCACGCGCGTTCGTATGCCTCTGAAAAAGAGGATTCTGACTCCGATCAAGAGGTTGACGTCCGTGTGTGTCAGCACCACTGCCAGGTTTGCCAGGCTTACATGTGCATTCGCAAACGCACCGGCCATCATTCCCATTATTGCTCTCGCTGCATTGTCGCCTGGTGGCTGCAAAGGTACGATTACTGATCGTCTCTCCGATGCCTTCGGTAACTGCTTCCACTGCGGCCTCCCCTGTGGATGAGGGGGAGTTAAACCCGTGGCAGCGCAGAGTGATGGCCCGCACTGCTGCACAGTCAAAGGGTGCGGCGGGTGGCCCTAGGCGAGACACTTCGGGCAGCGATGGTGTTATCGCAAACCCATTGCCTGCTAGGCTAAACACTTCGGACAGCGATGATGGTGTCGCAAACCCTATGCCTGAAGAAAGGAGCGGGTATGCACAGCCCCGGGCGGGCGGCCTCAGTGTCTCCACCGGGGGTTCTTTAGCCTGCCCAGCCGAAAATGTGACTTCGCCTTCCTGCAAGGAATCCAGTGCCGGGTCAGGTGAGCATAAACTCCTCCCTTCTGGGAGGCCTGCACCGCCGACGCCGCCCCGCCCGATGAAGCGGCCAAGCGCCCTTTCCGCCGCAGCAACAGGTCAGCCATCTGCAACTTCCATGTCAGGCGAGGTGAAAGAGGGCGATCTTCCGACCTTTGTGGTGGAGGATCCAGCTGCGTTGAGATCCTCGTCCGAGGGCAGTGGCTCTGGAGTGATCACCCAAGACGCTGCCGAGAACTGGTTGAGCAGGCTGGATGATAAACCTGAATACGCTGCCGGTCACCTTCTGATCCGGTTCGGAACTCCTGGACCCAATTGGACGTGTTCCAGCTGCTTGAGAGAGTTCAGGGACCGCAGGCTCCTTTGGGGGTGCCGACTTTGCGATTTCGATTTATGCGGCTCGTGCCTGTCAGGGCGCAACTTGCGGCGTGGCAAGGAATCGGACCATCGAGAGTCAACTCCTCAAAGACTTGGTCGAGCGCGACCTACAGGTTGAGCTAAAGTCGCTGGCTGCGGATGAGCACCCCCGCGAGCTCTTGCCTGATGCCTTGGATGTCACCTTGAGGGTGAATGGCGAGACGCTGTCTGTGCGTGCTGCCTGCCCTTCTGACGACTTCAAAGGGGGCTTCCGAAAAGTCTACTTGATTGATGGTCTGGCGAACGGCCATCACCTTGTACTTAAAGTTGCCCGGAGCAAAGCTGACAACATCTGTGAGCTGAAAGCTTCCCTCGCGTGTCCTGCAGTCTTCACTAAAGTGCATGACAGTGGGTCGATTGAGTTGCAGCTCCGGCCACACTCTGTGTGCAACATATTTTTCCTCCTGTCAGAGCGTGTCGTCTGAAAGACATGGCCGAGATTTTGCCGAAGAGCACGGCGGCGTGGGTCGCCTACCGTAGCATACAATCAATCTGCACCGCCACTGAACACGGCGTTAAGTGCAGGGACCTCGGAGTCAAACAATGGGGCTTCCGGGGACTTCGGGACCCGTGTTTGGAGCCGCAAGCGCTCCTTCATGATCTTGTTGTGGGCCTTCGCGACGATTCGGTCCAATTGGTGATCTTGGATGCAAATTGCTGCATCCCCAACACCTACAATGCGTGCCTTTTAGGCCCGAGGCGTATGTCGTCGTATTGGACGATGATTCTGGCACTGACTAGCGCATCGGTCGTCGCCCAGGTGCAAGACTTCTTAAGATCGCAGAGTTTCAATGCCAAGAGGATTGCAGAAAACTTGGCGAAGTCCCTGTATGCGGAACACGATGCTCAGCTTCATGACCCTGAGTC
>CBDDHW010000051.1:0-26701 GCA_965228575.1 Rhodospirillaceae bacterium
AGTGGTTGTCACGCTTACCCTGCTGATCAGCTGGGTCTGCGCGATGACCGTCACGCCCATCCTGAACAGCTATATTCTGGCACCTTCGGACGGAAGGCTCCCGATCGTCGCCCTGATTTCGTGGGTCTGGCGCAAACTCGGTGGCGGAAATAATTCTGCCGGCGCGCCGACGGAGCAGTCTTCCGAAAGTGGCTGGTTCGCACCGGTCTGCCGGCTTGCGATCAAGGGCCGCATCCCGGTCATTGGCGTTGCGTTCGTGCTGCTGGCGGGCTCGCTGATGCTGCCGGTCAAGCCGTCTTTCTTCCCGTTCTCCGACCGCAACCAGTTCGTCGTCGATATCTATCTTCCGCACACCGCGCCGATATACCGCACCGACGACGTCACGCGGCAGGTGGAGGTCATCGCCCGCCGCCTGAGTGGATTGACATGGCAGGATGGAGAATGGGTTCCGGTCACCGACGAGGACGGCAATCCCGTCCAGCGCCTCAACAACATGGTGAGCTACGTCGGCACCGGCGGACCCCGCTTTTACACCGGGCTGAACCCCGGGCCGACCTCGGCGCGCTATGCCAACATCCTGATCAACGCAAATAACCGGGAAGACGTTGCAGATTATGTGGAAGATCTTCGCCGCGCCGTCTGGGCCGGCGTGGGAGCAAAAGGCGCAGCCGATTATCTCTCGCCGATCACCGGCGCCCGCGTTATTCCCAAGAAGCTCGTCATGGGAACGCCGGTCGATGCGCCGATCGAATACAGGCTGACCGGGCCGCGCCTCGCCAACGAAAAACTGCTGCGCCATCACGGCGAAAAGATAAAGAACGTCCTGAAAGACAGCGGTCTCGTGTGGGACGTTCACGACAGCTGGGGCGGCCGCGGCCTGCAGTTCGACGTCAACCTGAAAGCGGACCGCGCAAACATGGCGGGCGTCACCAACGAGACCGTCGCGCAGACGCTGAACGCCTATTACAGCGGGCTTTATCTGACGACCTTCCGGGAGGGTGACCGGCGCATTCCGGTTATGCTGCGCCTGCCCCCGGATCAGCGGAAGTCGCTGGAAACCGTCCAGAGTGCTTTTGTCGAGGGTTACACCGGCAAGGTGCCGCTCAACTCGGTTGCAGATTTCTCAGTCTCCCGCGTGCCTGTAGAAATCACGCGATACCAGCGGGAACGGGCGCTCCGGGTCCAGGCGCGGCCCGAAGCCGGTCTGCTTCCGCGCGACATCCTCGCCCAGTTGAAACCTGCGATGGATGCAATCGAGGCACAGCTGCCGCCGGGTTACCGGATCGTTGACGGCGGCATCGAGGAAGAAGCCAAACGGGGCGAACGCGCCAACTCGACGGCTTTGGGCGTCGGCATCGTACTCGTGATCTTCTGCCTGTTGCTGCAGTACAACTCGGCGATCAAGCCGATGCTGATCCTGCTCACCGTGCCGCTGTCCATCATCGGCGCCATGCTGGGTTTGTGGATGCGGGATATTCCGCTCGGTTTCATGGAAACACTTGGTTTCCTGGCGCTGTTCGGCACGGTCCTGAACGCCGCAATCCTGATGATCGATTTCGCGGAACAGCTGATCCGGGAAAAGGTGGCGAGGGGCGAAGATCTCGCCCAGCCAGGTGAACGGTCCTATTGCGGCCTTACCCGAGAGGCCTTTCGCGATTGCCTCGCCGAAGCGGGCGATGCGCGGATGCTGCCTATTTTCATGACCACGGCGACTACCGTGGCCGGATTGATGTCGCTGATGTTCGGCGGCGGGCCGCTTTTCATGGGACTGGCGACGGCGTTTGCCATCGGTCTCATCGTGGGCAGCGCCATCACCCTGCTGGTCCTGCCAGCGCTGATGGCTCTGTTCGTCGAAAACTTCCGTTACCAGCTGGTCGAACCGCCAACGTCGGAGCAGGTCGTTCAGACGCCTGCACCGGGAATGGCCTGATGCCGCGCCAATAACGATAGCCAGGAGACAGAAAAGTGAGCTCAAACAAAAGCCGGAAGATACCGTTGGCAGTGCTGGCCGCGATGCTGGTGACGGGTTGCGCAAAACTCGGGCCCGATTTCGTGAAACCGGCCGCACCTGTCCCAAAGAGCTGGGTCGAGAACAGTGCCAAACTGAAACAGGACCCGGCGATCCCGCAGAACTGGTGGACCGTATTTAAGGACCCGGTGCTCGATCGGCTTATCGACACCGCCCGCACACAGAATCTGACGCTGCGCATCGCGGGCCTTCGAATTCTCGAAGCCCGCGCCCGCCTCGGGCTCGCCGTCGGCAATCTGTATCCGCAGCTACAGCAAGCGAGAGGCGGTGTGTCTTATGAAAAAACCAGCGAAAACCAGGCGAACACGGCGGGAACGGATCTCAACAACTGGAACTTCAATCTTGGCTTCGATGCGGTCTGGGAGCTCGATTTCTGGGGTCGTAACCGGCGGGGTGTCGAATCCGCGGATGCAAGTCTCCGGGCGATCGCCGCCGATTACGATGACGTCCTCGTCAGCCTGACGGCCGAAGTTGCGCGGGCCTACGTCGCTATCCGGACTTTCGAAAACAGAGTGCGACTGGCCGCCGAAAACGCCGAACAGCAGCGCCGCGCACTCAACCTTGCGGAAACCCGCTTTCGAAACGGCGACACAACGGAGCTCGACGTGTTGCAGGCACGGTCGCTCGTGAACACGACGCTGGCAACAATACCCAGGTTCAAGACCGGTCTGCGTCAGGCGCAGAACGCGCTTGCCACGCTGCTTGCGATATCGCCAGGCAAGATCCAGGCCGTTCTTGGGAATGCCGGCGCAATCCCCGACGCACCGTCTGAGGTCGTCGTCGGAGTCCCGGCGGAACTGCTGCGGCGCCGGCCGGATGTGCGCCAGGCAGAGCTTCGTGCCGCTGCACAAAGCGCCCTGGTGGGCGTGGCGGAAGCCGATCTCTATCCGCGCTTTACCCTGAATGGATCTATCGGTATCACGGCAAGCGACGGCACCAACACGACCCAAAGCGGTCAGAGCGGTCTCGGTGAATTATTTACCGGCGGCAGTCTTGCACTGATCGGTGGCCCGGCATTTACCTGGAACATTTTCAACTACGGGCGCATTAAGAACAACGTGCGGGTTCAGGATGCACGGCTGCAGCAGCGGCTTGTCGCCTATCGCAATACCGTGTTGAAGGCGGCGCAGGAAGCAGAGGACGCCATGGTCGGTTTCCTCCGCTCGCACGAAGAAGTCGCGTTGCTGGGCAGCAGTGTGGAAGCGGCGACACGGTCCGTCGATCTCTCGCTGATTCAGTATCAGGAAGGATCGGTGGATTTCCAGCGTGTCCTCGATTCCCAAAACCGTCTCGTCATCCAGCAGGATCAGTGGACGGAAGCCCGGGGGAACGTCTCGCGTAACCTGATCGCCATGTACAAGGCGCTTGGCGGAGGCTGGCAGGTCGAAAAGGGCCATCCCCTGGTGCCCGAGGCGACGCTGGAGGAAATGCGCCAACGCACGGACTGGGGAGATGTTCTCAACTCGCCTGAAGTCCGCAAGTACCGGGCGGAACGCGGCTCCGCTGGCATCCAAAAAGTCGATTGGTGATGACATGCAGTCCAAACAGGCGGGAAAGCCGTTGATCGGACCGCGAACATCGAAAGCGGCCGAAGGTGATGATCCCGCAACGGCGTCGGACCGGCGCATTGTGGAAAAAAGACTCGCGTTCGAGCAGGCCAAGCTTCGGGCAATCCTGGAGAACGTGGATCAGGGCTTTGCGTTGATAGACGAACATCAACGACTTGTTGCGATGAACCAGCGCATGATCGACCAGTTCGGATATCCGGAACACCTGTCGAGGGAGAATACGCCCGTCGCCGATCTGTTCCGCTTTCAGGTCGAACAGGGCCACTACGACGACTTGCCCGGAAATGCCGACCAAAAGGTGCGGCATCTCCTTGAAGAGCTGACGGCATCCACCGGGACCGTAACAACCGAACGGACGCGGCAGGACGGGACCGTTCTGGAAATCTGGACCAACCCCCTGCCGGACGGCGGCGTGGTCCGGACGTTTACCGATATTACCGAACGCAAAAAGGCTGAGCAGGCGCTGCTGTCGAGCGAGCGGCGTCTTGTCACGATTCTCGACCAAAGCCCGATATCGGTCATCATCACACGCCACGACGGCCGGATCGTCTTCACGAACGAAGCGGAGGCCCGGCAACTCAGACTCGATCCGTCCGATGTGATCGGCCTCCATGCGCCGGATCTGTATATCGATCCGGGTCAGCGTGCTCGTTTGATCGAAATGCTCCAGCGTGATGGATCCGTTCGGAATGAGCTCACCCATATCCGACGGCCGGACGGCACCACCTATTGGGGCCTGATCAGCATGTCGCCGATCCGGCACGAAGAAGATGACGCCGTCCTAGTGTGGTCATATGACGTCACGCAGCTGAAGGAAGTCGAGGAATCTCTTCGCGCCGAAAAAGAGAGATCGGAGGCCGCATTTGTCGAATTGCAACAGGCTCAGGAGAACCTTGTCCGCTCGGAAAAAATGGCGTCGCTGGGATCCCTGACTGCGGGGATCGCGCACGAAATCAAGAACCCGCTGAATTTCATCAATAACTTTGCCGAAACGTCTGTGGAATTGCTCGACGAGCTTCGCGAAACCCTGGCACCTGCACTCGACCCTTTGAGCGAAACGGCGCGCCGCGATGTCGAGGATCTGATCCAGGACCTGGTCGACGATCTGCAGACCATTTCCAGCCATGGCAGGCGGGCCGACGGCATTGTGCGTACGATGCTGTTACTGGCGCGCGGAACGAGCAGCGAGCGAACACTCAGCGATCTGAACGCGTTGGTGGATGAAAGTCTGAAGCTGGCATTCCATGGCGAGCGTGCGCGCGACAGAGAGTTCAACGCAGCCATAGAGCAGGATCTCGATCCGACCGTGGGACAGCTCGAGATAGCACATCAGGAAATCAGCCGGGTCCTCATCAATCTTTTCAGCAACGCCTTCGATGCGACCCGCAAGCGCGCCCGAAACTCGGACGATGCGACATACGCGCCGAAAGTATCGGTTAAAACGCGCAAATGCGGTGCCGGTGTCGAGATCCGGGTTCGCGACAATGGGTCCGGTATCACCGCGGACGATCTGGAGAAAATATTCACGCCTTTTTTCACGACCAAGCCTGCCGGTGAAGGCACGGGCCTTGGGCTTTCGCTCAGCCACGATATCGTCGTTCAGCAGCACGGGGGTGCGCTCGACGTCGTTTACGAGCCGGGCGCTTACACGGAATTCATCGTTCGATTGCCGGGAACCGGCACATGCTGACGCCAGAAAGCCTAGACAGGGAGAACTGCGATGACCGCTCACATTCTCGTGGTTGACGACGAGCCGGACCTGCAGCCGCTGATCGAGCGCCGTTTTCGGCGCGACGTGCGGGCGGGGAGCTATGCCTTCGAATACGCGCACGACGGCGAGGAAGCATTGCAACGGGTTCGGGAACGGGACGATATCGATCTCATTCTGTGCGACATCAACATGCCCAACATGGACGGCCTTACCCTGCTGGAAAAACTGCAGGGACACGATCCGCTACTGAAGACGATCATGGTGTCGGCCTATGGCGACATGCCCAATATCCGTACCGCGATGAACAGGGGAGCGTTCGATTTTGTCACCAAGCCGATCGAGTTCGACGACTTGCGTGCAACGATCGACAAAACCCTTGGTGAAACTGCACGGATGCGCGAAGCCATCGCGCGGCGCGAAGTCGCGGAGCGGGAGAAATTCAATCTGTCGCGGTATTTTGCGCCGAGCATCGTCGAAACGCTGGCGGAGACCGACGAGCCGTTCGGTTCTCCGCGCGAACATTCGGTCGCCGTGCTCTTCGCCGATATTGTCGGATTCACACGGTACAGCGCGGCCAATCCGCCGGAACGGGTCTTCGATCTGTTGCGCGAATTTCATGCCCGCATGGCCAGATCGGTGTTCCAGACCGACGGCACGATCGACAAGTATATAGGGGACGGGCTTATGGTGACATTTGGCATCCCGGATGCACGCGACGACGATGCATCGAATGCGCTTGCCTGCGCCGGCAGCATGGCTGTGTCCATCGATGACTGGAATTCGGAACGACGAAAGAAGGACGAATCTCCGATCAGGCTCGCGATTGGTATTCATTACGGATCGGCTATGCTGGGCAATATCGGCGATGAGCGGCGCCTCGAATTTGCGACCATCGGGGATACGGTAAACATCGCAAGCAGGCTTGAAGCGCTGGCGCGGCCATTGAATGCCAGGATCGTGGCGAGCGATGCGCTGGTCGAAGCCGCAAAGCGCGGCCGCTCGTCCGACCACATCGAAATTCCGGATCTCAGATGTGAGGGCCTGCAACCGATACGCGGTCAAACCAAACCCGTCACAGTTTGGATCGACCCCAACGATGATGTGTCCCAACGGATAGAAGACTGACACAAAACGCGACGTCTGGGTGCGCGCTCGAACGCGGCGGTTCGAAGAACATCAAATTTTCGTGGAATCCGGTTGCGGGGATCGTCTCGCCGGAAGACAATCGGCCCAAATAAAGGCTTGCCGATGGCAAGAGACAGGTTTTGGGGTTGGTATGGCCGTACCGGGAGATTCACTTTCCGCGGAAGATATCGTTGCGCAGGTAGACCGTATTCTGTCGAGCGCCGAACTCGGACGTTCAGAGCGGCTGAAGAAGTTCCTGAAATTCGCTGTCTTCGAGACTCTCGAAGGCCGGGACGGCCAGCTGAAGGAATATACGATCGCCATCGAGGCATTCGACCGCGACGAATCCTTCGATCCGCAGACCAGCAATATCGTCCGGGTCGAGGCCGGGCGGCTGCGCCAACGGCTTGATGCCTATTACAATGGTTCGGGAAAGTACGATCCCATCAGGATCGTCCTGCCAAAGGGCACATACGTTCCCGAAATCGCGCCACTGGTCGAGGACGCCGACAATTCACCCGGCGGCGAAACGAATTCCGCGACCGACTCCGACGATCCGGCGATTGTCGCGCCGTACGGCCCGTCGATCGCCGTTCTGCCGTTCGACAACATGAGCGGCGATCCGGATCAGGACTATTTCGCCGATGGCATCACGGAGGAGATCATCACCGATCTGTCGCGCTTTCGGGATCTGTTTGTCATTGCGCGGAACACAACCTTCCAGTACCGCGGACAGGCCGTCAATATACGCGCCATCGGAAAGGAACTGGGCGTCGAATACGTCCTCGAAGGCAGTATCCGGACCGCGGGGGATAATGTGCGTGTCACAGCCCAGCTGATCGATGCGGAATCCGGCACTCATGTCTGGGCCGATACTTTCGACCGCACGTTGTCGCCGCAGAACCTGCTTGCCGTACAGGACGAACTCTCCAACCAGGTGGTCGCGAGGATTGCGCAACCATACGGAATCCTGCGCAAAGTCGCCGATACCGCAGAGAAACGACGCGCTGCGTCCGACCTTCGGGCCTATGAAGCCGTCTTGTTGTTTTACGCCTATTGGGCCCGGCACAACCCGGAAGATCATCTGCAAGCCAGAAACGCGCTGCAAAACGCAACCGAGATCGACCCGAACTACGCCGACGCCTGGGGCGCGCTGGCACTTGTTACCGTTGACGAAGCCAGGTTCGGCTTCAATCTCGTGCCTGACGAGGGCGATGCCTGGGAGCGCGCAGAAGCGCATGCCCGCCATGCTCTGAATTTGGAACCGGGCTGTACGGTCGCCCTACAGGCGCTGGTGTCGATTTATTTCCACCAGAAGAAGACAGCAGAATTCAAATCGGTGGCCGAAAAAGCTCTAAGCGCCAATCCGAATCACACCGATATGCTGGCCGATTTCGGTGTTTGCCTTGCCTATTCGGGCGACTGGGATCGCGGACTGGCGCTTGTCGACAAAGCCATGGCGCTGAGCCCCCGTCATCCGCCCTGGTATCATTTCGCACCTGCCGTAAATCATTTTCGCCAGGGCGCGTACGAAAAAGCGCTGGTGCATGCGCTGGAAGCAGAACTGCCTGAGTTCTACTGGGCCTACGCGCTCCAGGCGGCGGTCTACGGCAAGCTGGATCGTCCCGAGGAAGGCGAAGCGGCGGTTACCCGGCTTTTGGATGTGCATCCCGATTTTAAGGAAGTCGTCTGGCCGGAACTCCGCGGCTGGTTCTACGCGGAAGACATCATTCGCGATTTGATCGACGGCATGCGCCGCGCCGGCCTTGCTGTGCCGGATGAAGGATAACGTTCTGAATGACGGGCGAATGAGTCAGCTCGATAGCCGCGCTCACCAACAGTTACAGAAATGTTGGGCGGAAGTGGTGGACCTGAAGGGACAAAGTTGGAACTCTTTGTTCGATGAGTTGGCGGAATGGAACATAGCCCTTAGCGCTTCAGCTAACATTACAACATCAGCACCGAAACCATGAACTAGATCAGGCGAAGAACTGCAACCCATCTGTTGATGCTTCTGCATGACTGGATGGCCAAAGCGCCGCATTGTCCAGACTGCGCCCAGCCAGACACCCGAACACACACGGACCCATATTGAACGCAACGACCTGAGCAACGCGAAATTCGGACCAGATGCTCCTATCCTAAATGACAGATTCAAAAAGCGAACTTGGCAAAGCCTTACACTAGCAGGCGAATGTGGAATTTACCGCCATAAGTTGTATGGTGGCGACTGTCGTGATTCAAAACGAAAAATAAGTAATTGAACTAATTAGACATTGTTCACCAGATGAGAGCCAGTCATGGAAAATTTTGTCGAGGTTTACTCAACCATTGTACCGATTCTAGAGAAATCCGGTCCCATCGCGATTGGGACATTGTTTGTGCTCATCGGTGCATTCCTGTCGTTTTATAAAAGGCAAATTTCTGCTGGTTTGACGTGGAGCGCAGTTTCAATACCTTTTTTCGCCATAGCAATTTTTTTGGACCTTCCCAAACTAGTCGTTGGAAGTGTTGAAGGCCTTCAAGCGCGACACACCCCTTCTTTTAACCTCATTGATGTTCCGGGATCTTTCGGCACAAATTTTCTACCCGTCTATTGGTTTCATTCAAGAGTCGATAAGAGGGACCCAATATCAAACTTCATCGCTGATAGTAAAATTCCGACGCTCGATATTGTCATTTCGGGGAGAAGGCTTCGTTCGAATGTTGAGAACGAATTCTGTTCCCCTAAGGATGTCAAGGACAGCGACTGTGGTATTCAAGACGATGTGTTTACCCGTTTTGTCGTGGATTTGGGTCCCGCGGATGGTCAAGAAAACAACAATGATACGATTAAGTTGAGCTATGACCCAAAGAGCGATCAACTAACTGCACTTCGTGGAACCAAAACCCTATTGGTAAACATTAAGGATAGAAAACCTGAGGGCGTTAAGAAGGCATTCAAATTCGATCGATCAATTCGATACGGGCGTTCGGGTGGATTCTTGATTGGGACTGCTCATGCCCGCGAGAAAAGTCATACGCCATTGAATTTAAGTGATCTTTTACCAGGCCTAAACTCAAGCAGCGCTGAAGCACGCCGTAGCGCCCGCAGTGCACTGAGTAAATTAGCGATTGCAAACCCAACAATCATTGAGGGTATGTTGATTTCAGATAATAGCTCGCGATTGGAGTTGATAGCGGCAATAATCGCTTTGCGGGATGCTGATGTCGGATCGGAGACATTGTCCCAAGAAAGCGTGACAAGATTAATCGAATTCGCCCTAGCGCAAAATTTTTCATTACGTATTCAAGCATTGATATATTTGAGAACACACCCAAGCGATAATGTGACGAAGATCCTCGAAAAAATAATTGCCGATCAAATGATAGAGAACGATCTGCGCCGAAGCAGGATATCGAGGCTGGGACTAGAGGTATTCTATAATTACGCGGATAGCTTTCGACAAAAATTTCAAAACAGCCGAGACACTAACGATTTGGATAAGGCACTAAAGTACTATGAAAAGGCTTGGGACCAACGCTTAGAAGCGACGGAAGACGAAATGGTATTTTATGCAAAAGCTCAGTACGGGAGTGGTCTAATAAATTGGTTTGCATCCTTCACACCAACCGGGGCACTTAATAAATATGACTTTGTTGAGGAGCGAGCGTCTCAATCGAGATCAGCGTTTAAAACGTTTTTAGAGTTTGTAGAAACTCACAAGGCTAAACGGCGATATTTACACGACCATCATCTCCGACAGGCGAAGTCGTGTCTGGATAACTTTTCGCCCAAGTGTGTTAAAGAATTTCCACCGCCAACTGATTAGAGCTTGGTTGTCGGTAAGCGCCGCTAATATTTTTATGTAGGTTTTTGCCAAGAAATTGCCGAACCTTTCACCCAAGAGGGTAACGAGGCCAATCTACAATCGAGTTTATGTTCAGGCCGAACCCGATACGCTCACAACCATTTTCACTGAGACTTTCGCACCAAGAACGCCGCAGCCTCCAAGCCCGCGCGGGCGGCGAACCGCTGGGGAGCTACATCCGTTCGCGCCTCTTCGCTAGCGAAGAGAGCGACCGGCGTCCGGTCAGCTTTGGGTCTGCGGCCGTAGAACGTAGTGAACTCGCTGAGATTCTTGCTGTACTCGGACAGTCAAATTTTGCCCGCAATCTGGACGACTTAGTGCGGGCAAACCGCAGCGGATCATTGCCGTTGCGGCCGGATACGGAAACATCGCTTTTGGCCGCTTGTGACGACATCGCCGAGATCAAATCCATGCTGATGAAAGCGCTCGGGATCAAGGAAGACTGATCCATGATCCTCAAAGCATCCCAGCGCGGCGGCGGCAAACAGCTTGGCCTTCACCTCCTTAAGACCGAAGAAAACGAACACGTCGAACTCCATGAAATCCGCGGATTTATCTCCCGCGATATCGTCGGCGCCTTCAAGGAAGCTCATGCGACGAGCCGGGGCACGAAGTGCAAGCAGTTCCTGTTTTCTGTCTCTCTCAATCCGCCGCAGACTGAGACCGTCGGCGTTGAGACCTTTGTAAATACGGCGGACCGTATCGAAGAGAAAACCGGTCTGACCGGACAGCCCCGCGTGATCGTCTTTCACGAAAAAGAAGGCCGCCGTCACGCCCATGTCGTGTGGTCGCGGATCGATGCGGAAACGATGACGGCGGTCAATTTACCGTTCTTCAAGAACCGGCTGCGCGAGCTCTCACGTGAGCTGTATATGGAGAACGACTGGACCATGCCGCGCGGGCTGATGGACAGCGAAGCCCGCGATCCGCGCAATTACGACCTGGCAGAATATCAGCAGGCCAAACGTATGGGCGTGAACGCCCGCGATCTCAAAGCCGAGATGCAGGAATGCTGGGCAGTGTCCGATTCCAAGGGCGCATTCGAACAAGCCCTGAGCGAGCGCGGCATGACGCTCGCAAAAGGGGATCGGCGTGGGCATGTGGCCGGCACCCATGACGGCGAGGTTCTCTCCATCGCCCGCTATGTCGGCAAGAAAGCAAAGGAAGTTGTCGCCAAGCTGGGCGATCCCGAGGGGCTTTCATCCGTCGATGAGGCCAAAGCGCAGATGGCGCAGGATATGACGCGCGCCTTCAACCGTCACTCGGATGAAGCACGAGACAATCACAGTACCAAAACAGCAGAACTGGAAGAACAGCGCCTCGCACTGACGGCCGATCATCGCACGGAGCGGGCGAAACTGGACGCCGCCCAGCAGGCGCGCTGGGCCGAAGAAACGCGGCAGCGGCAGGAACGGTTCAATGCAGGCATACGCGGCATATTGGACCGCCTGACGGGTCAACATGCAAAGCTGCGTAAACAGAATGAACTGGAAGCCTACGCGGCTTTGAAGCGTGATCGCGATCAGCGAGACGCGACTGTCGCGGCGCAACTCGAAGAACGGCGTGCCCTTCAAGCCGATATCCTCCGGGAACGGCAAGAGCATACAAGACTACTCACCGAGCTCTCCCAGGATCGCCGTCAATATGAGCGCCAGATAGAAGCTTTGCCGCCGGCGAAGGTGCATGAAACCGAACGCACGCCACCACCGGAACAAACACCGCCACCGATGCATGAGCACTTTTGCCGAATTGCGGCGTTACGGGAGACACAGAATGAACCGGCGACAGCGCCGTCTCCGCTGCCGGGGCAGACACAACCGAGCCAAGAGGACCGTCTGCAGAATTTGCGGAACGATCAGCACGGCGCACACCCCAATATCGAGCGTGGTCCGGATATAGAGCGCTAAGGTTTCTCGAACAAAAAAGGAAACTCAGCCGCCGATCCGTTCTCAAGTTGTCGATACAATGCGTCGTCGTCATGTGCCGTATTTTTTTCGGTATGCGGAGAAACGCCGAGGTAATAGTTTTTGCCCTCATGCTTGGCGAAGATGATCCAGTCGCCGGTCATCTCTCTATCGCCCGCACGTTTCTCAAATGCCCCGACTGTAAACTCATGGGCAAGAGCCTTTTGCCACGCATCCGGGTCATCGCCATGTTCTTGGGCGATCCGTTCGATCATAGCTTGCGTTCGCGCATCACTGTCAGAGCCTAAAAGCCAGTGTAGGCCTATATTTGCGGTGATATGGCGCGCGGTCCAGAAATGCTGGTGCCAGAACGGGTAGAGAGGCGCATGTTTGAATTGCGTCAATTTTTTGCTGTTCGATGCGGGCCTCATGCCCTCGAGGAAATCAATCTGATCGAGAATGGAAGAATAGTCTTCCCGCATGTTTTTTCGCTGCAAAATTTGGACGGCTAACCCGATTGACACCCTGTCGAGATATCCGCGCCCCTCCAGAATCTCGAATTTGATATTACGCAATTCTTCTAGATTGAAACTCACTTTCTCCAGATTTTCGTTCGGTTCTTTTGCAGTCATGACCAATCGCCAAAAAAAATACCCCGATCCAATCTTATGATCGAATCGGGGCGTAGTTAACAAGCAAGAGGTGAATTACCGGCTATGCCCGAAGTCTGCTTTCGCCTGCCCGCGCAGGTTGGCGAGACTCATATCGGTGTTCAAGGTCTCGTGGGCATTGTCGAGGCTGCCGCGCAGGGCGGCGATGCGTTTCTCGTTTTCTCCGTTCACTTGTTGCTGCGTTGCAGCCGTTTGCCAGCCGTCAGGCGTTAGATGCGGTTCCGGTACGGGCTGGGCCCGCGCATCGAGCCGCTGTTCCAGCTCGGCGCTGGTGGCGATAGACGGTGCTGCCATCGCCGCACCGCCTTGATCGCTCACCGTTCGTGGCCCTGGTCTTTTTGGGGGTCAGGTTGGGCCTGCTCATCACTACGCATTTCCTCGATCCGGCCCTGCAATGTGCGGAGGGTAACACGCCCATCGACCGGCGTGGCTTCAAGCTTGACATTGAAACCTGTTCATCCTTGTGCGGCCACGCAGCACCGATCCTGTTGAAATAAGCATCGCCTTCTTCCCTGTCGGTGACTTGGTACGCAACATGGCTGGGGCGATTTCCGGTGTTATCGTTAATGTTCTCGTTGCCGTTATCGGTGTTGTCTTCACTCATCTGGTTTGTCCTTTCGGTCATTAGGGTTTGTAACCCTTTACGTATGCCCACTTGCCGGATGCATACTGGGGGAAAGAGACGAAGCGCTGCGGCACCGACTCCGTGACGATCTCCGCACGCTTGGTCCCGAACCGCGTCGCGATGGGCACGGACTCCACCGGCGGGTGATACGGGTTTGCAAGATACTTTCCGGCCATTTCGCGGCGCGTGTAGTAAGGATACTTCTCGGCAAAGACCGGTTTCAGATCCTTTCCCGAGATGAACAGGATTTGCCGGTCTTCAGGCATGGCGAGAATCTCATCCGGGCTCATCAGAAGCCGGGACTGTTTGGTACGGTGAGTTTCCTCAAATTTGGACTGATTGATGCCGTGCGCCGCATCGAACGGATCGGTGCCCTGCATGAAGATATTGCGCACCGCCTCACGCTTTTGTCGTCTTGCCGCCTCCTGTTGCAGCGTATCGTCGTATTCGAGTGTCTCGCTGCCCAGCATTTCCGAGATCAGCTGCGCGGTCTGATAATCCCGCACGCCGAAGAACTGGCGCATCTGCGCCGAGCCCAGAAATCCCTGCAAGGCGGCCTGTCCAAAATTACGCACGATCTGGCCCGCGTCCTGAAAGATCGCCCAGGCACGAACGCCCGCGCCGCGTCCATACGTAAAGGCGCGTAACAGCGCTTCGAACTGTCCGAGCTGACCCGCCTCATCGACCAGCAGCATGACGCGCGGCGCTTCGGGTGCACGGGTTTTGTAGAGCATGGTGACCGTGAAGAAGAGCCGGATCAGCGGCGACCAGATGGAAAGATATTCCGCTGGCACGTTCAGAAAGACTTTGCAGGCACGGCGAGGATCGCACAGCGTGGAGAGCGAGAACTCCGGGTTCTCCAGCGATGCGAGAAGCACCGGATCGTCCATAAAGCCGAGATAGGCATAAATCTCGCCCATGATCGACCCGAACTCTTTGGGGGCTTCCTGTTGTTTGACCAGCATCTCCCCGGCGCAGCGGCGCACCCCTTCGAACTTGCTGTTGAGCATCGCTTCGAGCTGATCGGCCCAGCGCGCCCGGTCGGCCTCGACCGTATTGATGACGCGGTAGAGCATCGACAGGCTGACATGGCCGGCTTGTTCCGCGACGGATTTGAGGAGGTTTTCGACCCATTCGCGGGCGCGCAGTTCGAAGTACTTACCGCCCCCACTGCCGGAGAGCGGGATCAGGCCTTCGGCGATGAATTTGCAATCGGCATGGAAGTTCGGCGAATTCGGATCGAGAATATCAAGCGGGTTGCAGCGATTGCCGGGCAGACCGCATAGCCCGACGGGGTTCCAGTGCCAGGCATCTTCGCCATTGGCCGCATGCACATGCGCGGAGATCGAGCCCAGCTCGCCGCGCGGGTCCAGCGTGATCATGCGTTGACCGGGACTGTTGCAGATGACGTAGCCGAGCAGGTCGCGCAGCTTGCCCGAACCGGCCCCGCCGATCGTGATCATCGGCGCATCGCCGTCAAGATACAGCGCCTTGTTGTTCCAATAGCCGATCTGCGGCCCGCGCGCCTGAAACAGACCGGCCTTATTGAGATCGGCCTCTGTGGACCAGCCCGCGCTGCCGAAGCGGTATTGTTCATTGAAGGCGTGTGACATTGAGTACTCTCCCGTGATTAAAAAAAGCGGGGAGCCGAAGCTCCCCGCTTATGCGTGACGATGTTCTCGCCATCGGTTGAACGCGCCTTAGCTGATCAAACCGATGATCACGAACACGACCGCCAGCAGGCAGGCGACGCCAAGCCAGCCGCCACCTTTTTTCTCGAAGCGGTCAATCTGGATACCGCCTTTGTGTTCCCATTTAGACATGATGGTCTCCTTTCTGGGTGGTTGGTGGAGGGTCAGATGAACTTCGTCGCCACGGCCAAGCCGCCCATGACGAGAAGGGTCGAGAGAGACGCGCGGGCGATGAAGAACACGAGGCACGCGACCAGAACGAACCAGACGAGGTTCACCACGTCCGCCCAGGCCTCGCCGTAGTGCCGGATCGCAAAGCTCACGATCCAGTCGACGCTCGCGCTGTAAACAATCGGCGTGGTGAAGAACGTCGCGGCCACCGCGCCGGTATTGGCGAGGCCCTTCATGGAACTCATGAAGATCGTCTGGCTGGCCTCGCGGTGCTTGTCTAATCCAAACATGGATCAAGTCTCCTTTGCCGTGACGGACGAGGCGGGTATCGCCCCGTCCTTCACGCAACATCGCCCAAGTCGTTTGTCGGTCTGGGGGGAAGTCCGGGAGAAAGATCGATTTATCTGCCGAAATGCCGCGCCGTATCCGGCCGCGCGATGCGGAAGGCAAGATCGATCAGCCGCAGCCGCGCGATCACGCCGAAATGCGGGCGCTGCTTTGGCGGGATTTCGGCAAAGGAGAAGAAATCCGACAGCCAGCGGAACGAGCCGTCATTGCCGAACGCATCGTCGATGGCACTATCGGATACGGTAAACGGCCCGCCATGTGCCCAAAGGATTTGACCTTCATAGGAATAGATGACGTCGGCCATCCAGTCGGGGAACTCACGGCGGGACAAATCCATTTCGGATTTGAGGGCAGCGCTGGCAATAGCGAGCCGCCGGAAATAGTGACGACGCAAAAGCTCGTCGTCGCTGACGACATAGATTTTCGGGGCCGCATCCGAGCCGAGTTTGGGACGGATACAGGGGACGCAAACAACGCGGTTACACTTGATACACAATGGCATGAGACACCTCCTTTTGGTTGAACAACGGACACTCGTTGGGCACAAATCGCCTTTCGAATGCGCCGCGTCAGCGGAGGGGTTGTTTTTGAAGGAGGTGAATTTAGATATGCACCAGGCGTCAACCGATCTCAACGGACTTGCGAGCCCTCCTACACACTTATCGAGGAAGATTTTCGTGCGCTGGTTCTAAGCCCTTCAAAAAACAAGACTTCTTGATCAGCCTGAATGTCGCCCGATCAAAACCCGCTCCAGCCGCCGGCGTTTTTCGACTCCGATGCGCCCATCAAACCGCACTCGAAAATACAGCGACGCGCGATCCCGCTTCTGGTGTTCGGGTTCTGTTGGCCGAAGAGTGTGCCGGAGGTTTCAAAGAGCAGCGGCCATTCTGTCGCCACGGTCCGGGCGCTCTACTTTGATATTCGCGCGCTGCTGCTCGATCCCCGGTACCGCAAGTGGCACAGCTTTTCGCTGCAATCCGCCTACGAGCTCGACACCGTCATGGAGACGGCCATCGAGCAGCTGGTCTGGACCTGTTATGCAGGCTGTTACGCCAACCGCGAATGCCAGCGGAACTTTCTTTATAAGAAGCGCGCGCATCGGGAATGCACAAACTGTCCCATTCACCGCTCAGAGGCGTTTGCGAACCTGTTCGATGAAGAGTTCCGGTTGGGTTGGCTCCGCATGGTGGACCGCACACGGGACTTCTATCTCGACAGCCTCAAGATCAGGCAGGAGTTCGCGCAGGACATAAACCCGGACGTATTCAAGCTTCGGGTCTACCATCAGCAGATCGTCAACACCGCGCGTCTCGCAAGCAGCGTGGTCAATGACAACGGAGAAGAGACGGTCGATCATCTCAAAGAAGGTTCTGAGACGGTTCTGGACCTCTGGAACACGCTCCTGCGCCATATTGAGGAGCGCGGCGGTCTTGGAGACCTCTGACAGGCCATACAGGCGCCAAATTCGCAATATTCTGCCGTTTTTGGTACAATAATAGGAAGGGATACGGCCTGCTAAGCCATTGAAAATATACGAATCCCAATAAGGAGAACGGTAGAAACAGGTGGATTACGAGGGTAAAATGAAAAATCCGGAGTCCAAGGCGCGCGAAGCGCGCCGTAGGCGCGACGCCGACGATTTCAACAATGAAATCGCCGGCCGCGAGGTCGTGCGCATCAAACGCTTCCTGCCCGACAGCGCCGATCCGTCCGAGTTACGCAAGCGCAACGGGCGCGATCATCAACGGATCTCAACCCTGATGACACTTCTACAGAACGACCCCGAATATGCCGCTCTCTATGAAGACACCCTGGACAAATTGCAGGAAGCGGAAGCAGCAACCGACGCCGCAATGGAGAAAGCCCTCGAAGACATCGAGAACGCCAAAACACCGGAAGCGCGGGATAAGGCGCAGGACCGATATGACGCGCTGCTGCGCTACCGCGTCGATGTACTCGGCCATGCCCGCGACCGGGTGATGGACGCAGACAATCCGCCATCGAAAGAGGAATTGGAAGAAATTCAGAGGCGCATCCATGAAGACGTTCCGGTCGCCCCACGAAGCATCAAGGAATCGGATGAACCAGCTCCGACGCGTAGCCAGCCAGCTTCAAGTAACGTGGCTATCCCACCTATTGGCAGCTAAGCCTATATAATTGAACCTACCTGAAAGCGCCGCAGGCCTTTCTCAGAAAAGCAAAAATGATTCCTTGCGGATGATAGGCGGGGAATTTGCGCATCGAGTCCAGCACCTTCCGATAGTTCTCTTGGCCGTGCCGTGCATGCCACGCATCTATACAGCGCGAATGCCGCTTGTTCCCCTGAGCGGCTATTACGCCCGCCATATTGACCGACGTTTGAATGTAGAACCGCTGATTATCAGGGCCCCATTCCAAGAGTTCCGAACTTTGGAACGTCTTCGCAATTGAAACTTGTGGATAGGTCGTCGCTATCACGGCCAATGCTATTGCGGTCGCTGCGAGATATCTGTTGATCATAAAGGAAGGGTTTTGTCCGGGAGGAATTTTAGACAGGAAATGCCGAATTGGGAGTTGAAAAATCACGGGAACCCGCAGAAATTGGAGAGGCGTAGTCACTACTCGCAATACCGCTCCTCACTGACAAAAGGGTTCCTTTTTGAACAGTGCTGGAACACACAATGACCTCGCGAAAGCTTCCCCCCAGAATGATTGGCTACGCGCGCGTATCGACCGCGGAACAATCAACGCGCATGCAAAAAGATGCGCTCATGCGCGCCGGGTGCATCAAGATCTTCATTGACGAGGACGCATCCGGCCGGGACCGCAACCGCCCGGCTCTGAAACGGGCGCTGGCACAGCTTCGCCCCGGCGATACGTTGATCGTCTGGAAGCTCGACCGCCTGGCAAGGTCGCTACAAGACCTTATGGACATCACCAAGGAACTGGAGGCCAAGGGCGTTCACTTCGAAAGCCTGACCGAGAAGCTCGATACCAGTTCAGCCTATGGTGAGTTTACCTTTCATATCATCGCCGCTGTGGCGCAGATGGAACGACGATTGATATCGGAGCGAACCATTGAGGGCATCTGCGCGGCCCGGCAGCGTGGCCGGCGTATTGGCCGTCCGAGAGCTTTGAGCCCAGATCAGGTCGAGACTGCCTACGCCTTGTACCGCGCACGGAGAAGCACGAAGCGAGAAATTGCCCGGCGTTTCGGCGTGTCCCGAATTACGCTGGACCGGGCACTCCGGCGGCATGAATCATGTGCGGCTCCTATCGTGTAGCCTTTCCACAATTGTGCATTGGCAGGACTTCGGGGCGTCTCAAGCTTTAAAAAATCTGTTCGGCTGAAATTACTCGTGAATAGTCGGTAAATTGTGGAATTTACGCCAACACTGTTGTTGGGTGCAGCCCGTCTCTGCGGAGCACCATAGTCAATTCTCTAAGCGCGTAAATCGACCATCACACGCGACATAACGTGGCGGTCATACTACAGAAATTTGAACGCATACTAATGTCTGACGTTCCAGAAACTCCTACCAACGCGGGATAGATATGCACAATATTTATGATTGTGTATGCGCACGATTTGAAATATTATTCAGACAGAAATCATATTATTGTATTTTCGGAAGTCGGCATAAGCCTAAGAAAAATTGCAACTCGTAAAGTGACTGTACCGGTGATTATCATGAGATTTAGGACGTCAGCAATCGAGCTATTTCTTGCGGCAACTCTCGCCACAATATCATTGAACCTTGAACTGTTTTCGGGGATGCCCGAATTCGCACCGCCAAAGAACTGCCTCTCTTCACAGGCAGGGTGCAAGACCGAACCCGTGAACACACTGACAGTAACCATCTGAGACAAAGGAGAAAATCATGTTTAAGGCCGGAATTCTGATTTGCGCATTCGCGTTACTTGCCTGGCACTACCTGGACGATCTTCGCTCGTTTGTCAGAAAAATTGGGGCAGCGGTTAAGGCAAAGAAAATGGATAAACAGCTTCTAAAATACTGTGTTCTCGCAATGTGCTGCGCCATAACTTCCGCACACTACGCATTGGAAGTTGTGGAAAAGGCTCAAAGCACTCTTTTTACCTAGAATTTTAGATTTAGGGTCGCCGAAAAAATAGGGCAATAGTCGAAGGTCTTATTCCAAACAAATTGATCAGGATAAATGTCTACGGCCTAGTTTTAACCGGAAGCCGGTTAGCTTGTAGAATCACCACATATTTGAAGGCGCTTGGAATTTAAGGAGTCAACTCACCAGCCGGCGTTCGGCGCTTCGTCCGCTTACGAGACGTGTTAGTATCGATTTTCGATGGCTTGTCTTTGCAAGCAATCCTTAAAGTTTTATGACTTGCATAACTTGATTTAGATGGCGGCAAGAATACAGATGGAATAATGCTGTTAGTGTTACAGAAATTATACACGGCACGAACTAGCTTTTCGTCCAAATCCCTCAATTGGAACAAATACAAATTCCCATGTACGATATTTCTACCCCATACTCGAAACAAATATTGTATTGGATTCTCGCCCTCTTTTTTGTGGTTCCCATAATTTTGCTTATCTTTCGCTGGGAAACCGGGCCCTTCTAGATATTTTTCTAAATCTTTTCGGTCTTTCTGTGATAATTGGCAACGACTGGCAACTGCCGCCCAATCCTTCAAAAGGTCATTGGTCTCTTGGATTGCATTTAGTGCCTCGGCTTGCTGTACGGCGCTTAGCTCGCCTCCTTGCTGACGCAGAGCATCTACCGTCGAACGCTGTTCTTCTGCAATTTTTAGAAGCAATGCCAATGCATTTTGCGCTGAATCGCCCCATTCCTCGGTGAGCGAGGAGAACGTGTTCGATTCTATTAAAGGGTCGTGTGACGGTTCTTTATACATCCTACCAAACTTACCAAGGTACTTTCCGTCTTCGTTCTGATCGGCGGAAGATTGAGCGCCCTGAGCGAACAGTGACATTAAATTTCCCCTAAATTCGTTATCGACAGGTTAAGCTCTCTACACAAATTTGATAGCTCTAGGCACTTACGTTTGATACAAACTTACGCTATCAAAGTTTATGGTTAACGATTAACCTTGATGGTTAATATCTACCGATGTTTCCAGGGCCACACAAGCCTCTTTCCGCACAAGTTCCGAACTTTCCACATAATTTGCCGAAGAGAGAAGTGGCATCATTGTGGTTATGTTTCAATGGCATAAAGGTTTTTTCTGACTCGTATTCGGTGAATATTCCATCCGCATACAGATGTTTTCTGCACTGGTGCGATTGATTAGCGAATCAAAACATGAAACATTCAAAAAATTTCCGATGCCCGTCAGGGTAGCAACGATAACAAACTTAAACGGGGATATCTGTACCTGATGGTGGAGCGAGAATTTCAAAATTTGTGCCGTGAGTTCTTGAAAATATACGTTAAAAATTGGCCTCAGCGGGGGGTCACTGCGCAAATTGCAAGAAAGGCCGGAGTAGACGACCGAAAGCTAAGGCATTTTATCGCTGGAAAATCTAACGCCGAGGACATTGTTACAGCCGTAGGCACGTGGATCATTGGTCATAAGCCCGCGTCTCTGAGCAATGATCTCCGCTCCATTCGACACCGCGTGTACCAGAAAGATATTCAAAAACGGGGTGAAAGAAAACATGATCACTTTTTTGATCACTTGATAGCTCAAGGAATATTGCAAGACGAGAGCGAGTGTGAAGATGTACGTAAGACACTAGCGCAGACGTATATTTCATATCGAGGTTCTAACAATCCAGGGATGATTGTTAAAACTTACCTAAAAATTAGGCCTCGGTCTCGTAGCCGTATAGTCCCCGAGTTCGACAACTATATGGAGTTTTCTCAAGGGCCCGACCGCAATGGAGAGAAGATAGCCCATGGACAAATTTTAAAACTAGAAGACCACATCGTGATGATCGGATTTACTAGACTAAGCGACGACAAAAAGAATTGGTCCGGTTTAAAAATTGTACTGTTGAAAGACGTCGTAAACAGCCGGCAAGCCGTTCAAGCGTTTTTCATGACAAGGGCATATGACGTCGGACACGGAGTTGTTTACGAAGAAGGGCGTGCTTTTTTGTTCCCCACTGAAATCAAACTCAAGTCAGGTATCGAAAATTTGGGGGAGATGCCTGTTCAGGATGCTAAGAACGAAATCAGTGAAATATGTCAGCGGGAGGGATACGAACACTTGGATGTTCAGCAACTATGCAAATCTGATGAGCAAGGAAATATGATTTTGGGCTCAACTCTCCGCTTCGCTATTTAACTGATGTCCTTGTTGCGCGGATCAGCCTATGTTTTTTACCGAAAATGGAAAGGCTGTTCATCCATTGTTGGTAATCCGTTTTCGTCAAGCATACTTGAGGCCCTGTAATGTGGTGAACTGCCCGCTAACGTGAACCGCGAGATGTGTCGCTGATGCGACTGGACCGGCTCTCTAACGTGAACCGCGAGATGTGTCGCTGATGCGACTGGACCGGCTCTCTAACGTGAACCGCGAGATGTGTCGCTGATGCGACTGGACCGGCTCTCTAACGTGAACCGCGAGATGTGTCGCTGATGCGACTGGACCGGCTCTCTAACGTGAACCGCAAGATGTGTGCTGGTGTAGTACCAGCACCTATCTTGTCTCGCTGCGCTCGGGAAGGGGGCCCGCTGCGCGCCCCCGTTCCATCCCCCCGGCCTGTGGCGCTTCCGAGCATCGAGCCCGAGCAGCGCCAGTAAAACGTATCGCCGTTTTGATCACTCGCACCGTTTGGCCTGTGCATCACCATTCAGGGGAGCGTTCCCGCTGCCCCTGAAAACCCCATGACAATTTCATTGAGACCAACCCTGCGCGGATTGGATGAGCGCCTGGACTTTCGCGTCCTGGACCACGACCGCTGTTTCGGCACCGGCTTCGACCAATAGGAGACTTCAGCTCTCCCTTTGGAAACCCATCGACACTCCGGCGGCTGGCCGATCGACCCAGAGAAATTATTCGTTTGCGGTACAGAAGTCGCAGGTTGTCTTGACCGGTTCGTACCGGCACATGCCAGTAAGTGGATCACGCAACTCTGTCGGGTGATGATGACCAACGACACAATGCGACGGGATGTCAAAATGCACCGAAAATGCGAAATCCAATTGGACGACATCAGAAGGTGACATTGTGATCTGGCGTGACCATTCCCGTAGCAGCGAATCCGCAAAATGCGCCCTAAAATCTTCATTCACCAGGTTCAGTGGTAGATCGACCTCAATAACCGTTGGAGTGCCCCGCTCCAACAATGGGCCGCGCCCACCTTCACCCAGCACCGCGCATATCCATTCACTGCCATAGATTAGATAGTGCGCTGAATCTTCAAGCAACCCTCGCTCGTCAACGACGACAAAACATTTCCCCTCATCAATCGAGCGGTCGAATTTCTTGATGCGCTCATCTAGGCTGCTGCGCAGCCAATGCAGGCTCTCGTGCCGCGCGACTAATTCCCGGATTTCTTTTTCGAGGCGTTCCTGCCTATGAACGCGCAATCCGTCTCGAAAATACATCCCCGCATCTTCAGTCCGGCATCCGTGATAAGTCCGAACAGTTGCCGAAACTAATTCGCCCGCCAGCTCGGAAGTTACCTCGCTAATCGGACTCTCCAAATTGGCTCCAAGCAGATTCAGCCACTCGAGGTCATCCACATATTTAATTCCCGGCGCCTCGTCCCCCATGCGAACTAGTGCGTTTGGACCCAGATGCGGCTTTAGCCAGGTGGTTACTTGGGGAACCCATGTGTTGCTTTCCGCCCAGATTAGTGGGAGCTCGAAACATGTCGGTGTCATGGCAGATCTGAACGATCTCGACATTCCGGTGGGCCCTATACAAGCAAGACCGCTTCAAATGCTCGACGAGCGCCGCTCGCATAGCCTCACCCAACTTGTCGAGACTAACATGCGGTCAGTGTATCGACGCCTGTCGAGGCTGTGTCAGCTCCCATATCGTTAGCGACAGCAGGCGGAGTTTCTGCCCCTTCATCAAGTGTTGGCAGAGCAACGTAGTCATCGCCCATCATCATTTTGAAGTGCCCACCATGATCGGACATTTCAAATATTTTTTGGAAAACGACAAGATACCGATCCACCTGTCCCGGATCACATGACATGAACAAATCATCGTTAGCAAAGTGTGAGCCATCGTTGACCCATGAAAAAAGAGAACCGCAGATCAGTTTTTCTTGGCCTTGAAATTTGTCGATAATGTGCTCTGGCGTGACGCCGCCGAAAAATTTGAAGTAATGTTCGAGAATACGGCGCATGACATTCTGAATGGCGGTATCGGAAGGAGGTTTCTGTCTTACTTCGTGCCACAGAAGCTCGTAGCTTGATTTTATGGGGTTTTCTGGACACGGAATTACTTCCGAACGGTCGCTGGCTTTGCGAATAATCCAGAACGTCTCATACTTGAATGCGTTTGCGCCGTTGCGATTCTTGTTGAAAGTGACTTCTTTGTGAAAGTAAATATTGTGAGTGAGAACGAAGACTTGCTTGATGGCACTGTTACCATCGCGCATATCGGCGATAATGCCTTTAATGAGATTACAAACAATAAACAGGATATCGGCATCAAGGCTCGATACGGGATCATCGAAAACTACAATTCTATCAGTGGTCGCGCCACTCGCAGAAAAGGATCCTCTAATTAGGTGGTAAAAATACAGGAAGGTGATAAAGGATTTTTCCCCCTCGCTTAACGTGGATTTGGCATCTTCTCCGCCTGGGCGTTTGACTTCGTAAAAGCCCGTTTCGGTGCTTTCGATCAGGTAAAAATTTACGAATCCAAACGATTTCAAAAGTTTGTTTATTTCATCAATAGTCGGCTTGATGCTCGTGATCTTGCGTTCATTTTCTTCAATTTCAGCGTTCTTTGCGTCCAGTTCCACAGCGAGTTTTTCAAGCTGCTCTTTGATGCTGCTGATAGCTTTATCAAGGGTATCGTTCGCGCTCTTGTACGCTGCGTAGGTCGGACCACTGTCTACCAACAAACGCTTCCATATTTCAGAAGATAATCTGTTTTTTCGGGCATCGAGATCATGAAGCGTTTCGTTGTTTTCTTTTACTTTCTCATTTGCAGCTTCAATATGGCCGTTAACCGCCGCGAATAACGCCTTCGTGTTCTCAAGAGTGACAGGCGTACTTGGCTCTTTTCTTTTGGCCTTTATGAGCTCTAAATTACGGTTCAATGTTAGGCGCAGCGCTGTAACGTCTTTCTCGTAGGAATCCCTGTCGAGAAAGGCCGATTCCATAGTCGCCGAGGCGCTATAGCTTTCGAGTAACGAGCTGACTTTGCTCGCATAATTTTCTAGTAGCTGGTCGATAGCTGCTAGATCGGCGATATAACCTTCGTCGAAATACTCCTCGATACTTTGTCGAAAGGCTGCATCTGTCTTCTGCTGACAAAATGGGCATTGTTCGTCTAGCGCATCAAAATACTCTCTCCCCTGTTGAACCCAGTCACTGTTCCCAAGTTTTTCGATCAACGCCGCGATATCGACATCTTCCTTCCCCATGATTTTTTTGGTGAGGATGGCATTGGATTCGAGTTCGACAAGCTCTGTGCTAATCGGCTGGGGGACCGTCGCCGCTTCTGTTAATGTGCTGGAGAAAACGGTCGTTGCATCTCGGCGGAGTTCGCCAATATCCCGAAGTGCAGCTTGATTATTTTCCGCTTCGTATAGGTAGCGGTCGCGAAAATTTCTCTTGTTATTGTTGAGGCCTGAAAAGGCATCGCTAATATCATCAAGGTTCTTCTTCGCTGTCCACACATCTTCGACTAATTGGTTAGACAGGTCATCCTGTTCTTTTTGCTTTCCGTTGTCTCCATTCTCGCCATTGAGTTGCGTGTTCAAGCCAGCCAATTTTCCACTGATTTTATCAGTATCGATTTTCAAAGCGGCAATTTTGTCAGCGACCTCTATGTTTTCGCCAAAAGTGTAAATACCCTTGATACTGCTCGCAGCATCGAAATGCTTTTCTACAAAGTCTCGATTGTAAACGCGTGTTTCCAAGGGAATGGTCGCGTTCCATTTCACGCTACAGTCTGTGTAACTTTCCGGAGCGTTGATCAGACGTGAAATTGTCGTTTTACCAGAGCCGTTCGGCCCGAAGATGAAATTTACGGCCTTCAGGTTTTCAAGAGAACTTCCTCCTGCGTCGTAGGCCCCTACCTTGGCCAAATGCATTTTCTCAATCATATTTTCGACCTGTTAGATTCAGTTGCCAGCGTGCCATCTAATCTTATGGGTTTGCAAGCTTTACGAGAACTCAATCGGTTTATGTCAGCATTGGCGTGTGTATAGAGGATGGCGGAGCTGGATGAGACTGGGGCTCTCCAACTTGAAAACAGCCCTTAATTTACGTTCTGATTTCAGCGCCTCCGGCCCCGGTCGGACCGGGCTCTACTCGCTGCGCTCCCCGAGCCGCCGCTAGCATCTCGGCCATCCGGTGACGATCCCTTCCGCGAAGTGAATTGTTATTGAGCCACTCGCCGGGGGCCGTCGTTCCCGTGTCTGCCCTGCGGGCACCGCCATGCTGACACTCCTGCGGCGGCCCTGTTAACCGGTCTCCTGGCTGCAGTCTCCCGCGCTCGCCTTTGGCGGCCGCTCCTGCGGCTGCGTGTTTGCTTCCCAGACTTAGGGGCCAGCCCCTCGGCGCACTTCTGAAAAAATAGCCGGTCTCCCGAGGCTCGCTGCGCTGCGCCCGCCGTCGATTTTTCCATCCGTTTGCACACCCCGTTTTCGCCAAAGGGCAGGGTTGCATGTGCAACCCCTTAATGACGGAAGGAAAAACAAATCATGGCAATCGACAAACACAATCAGCAGGGACAATTGGGCTTTGAAACCCTTTTGGCAGACGCTGATAAAGAAAACAGGGAGCGGCATTTCAAACGAGAAACGGCGCGTCTGCCGGGCACTTGGGATGAGGCATTGCCGTTCTACTGGACGTTATTGGGCGATCATCATGCAGCCATGATGGCGGCGGA
>CBDDHW010000052.1:0-14082 GCA_965228575.1 Rhodospirillaceae bacterium
GAACGCCCCAAAAATCTCATACAATCAGGTCCTGCCAAGCAACACCCTCTAACCCAAGAGATTCCATAACGATGCCTGACCGCAAACAACCCGTCGTGCTGATCGTCCGCGACGGCTGGGGCAACAACCCCAACCCGGAGCACGACGCATTCAACGCTATCAAGCTCGCTAACACCCCCTGCAATGACGCCCTGATCGCTCGCTACCCCCACACCCAGATCCACACCTCCGCCCGCGACGTGGGCCTGCCCGATGACACCATGGGCAACTCCGAGGTCGGGCATCAGAACATCGGAGCCGGCAGGATCGTCTACCAGGAATCGGTCCGCATCAGTGTCGCTATCGAAGACGGCTCGTTCTTTGACAACAAGGTGATCAACAGCGCCATCGACCGCGCCAAATCCAATAACGGCACCGTCCATCTGTTGGGCATCGCCTCCGACGCCGGCGTCCACGGCTTACTCACGCACCTGTACGCGTGTCTGGAAGCCTGCAAACGCAGGGACCAGCACAGCGTCGCCCTGCACCTGTTTACAGACGGCAGAGACACCGGCCCGTTCACCGGCTTGAACTTCATCAAACAGATTGAGGCTAAGTGCAAAGAGATCGGCGTCGGGCGGGTCGCTTCCCTCACCGGCAGGTACTACGCCATGGACCGGGACAACCGTTGGGAGCGCGTCAAGCAGGCATACGACCTGATCACCGGCCGAGCCGAAGGCATACCGACCTTCGACACGGCTGAACAAGCTGTTCAGGACTACTACGACAACCCCACCAACGACAGCCAACAGGGCGACGAGTTCATCACGCCTCGCTACGTAGGCGACAAGAACGCGGTCAGCGATGGCGACTCAGTTGTATTCTACAACTACCGCGGCGATCGGCCCCGCGAGATCACCCGCGCTTTTGTCATGCCCAGATTCTATGGCCAAGTCGCCCCCTCACCGGACTCCGGAGAAAAAGGCTTTGACCGAGGCGACAAGCTGGACATCGACTACGTCACCATGACCGCGTACCAGCAAGAACTCAACGACATGGTCCATGTCGCGTTCCCGAAACCACTAAAGATGGAAAACATCGGCGGGGCCTACCTCGCCGCTAACGGCAAGACTCAGTTCCGCTGCGCAGAAACCGAGAAGTTCCCTCATGTGACGTTCTTCTTCAACGACTACCGCGAAGAACCCTTTGAGGGCGAAGGCCGACAGATGGCGCAGTCGCCAAAGGTCGCAACCTATGATCTACAGCCGCAGATGAGCGCAAACGAGGTCTGTGACATCGTGCTTGGCAGGATCAATGCTGACGACGGCGAGGACATGATCATCGTCAACTTCGCCAACGGCGACATGGTCGGCCACACCGGCAAGCTCGACGCCGCGATCAAGGCGGTCGAAACCGTCGATGCCTGTGTGCAGAAGATCGTCGATGCAACCCTGGCGAAAAACGGCAAACTCATCGTCACCGCCGACCACGGCAACGCCGAGCAGATGTTCGACCCCAACACCAACGCCCCGCACACCGCGCACACGCTCTACGATGTCGATTGCATCATCATCGACGAAAACCTGACCGCAGAGACACCCTTGCGTGTCGACGGGCGGCTGGCGGACATCTTCCCAACCGCGCTGGCGTTGATGGGGCTGAGCAAGCCCGCCGAGATGACCGGCCAAAGCCTTCTTGAGATCGGCTAATGATCGACCTGCTGATCTGGCTCCTGATCGGGTTCAGCATCGCGTGGTGCGTGCAGGCTGTCCTGGCGGTGATCGCGCAGCGTAAGCTCGCGGAACGTGCCGCCAACCCGCAGACCCAGCGCTTCGGTGCGTACCGCCCCCCCGCGGCACTGATCGTGCCGTTCAAAGGTGTCGAACCCGCCCTGCAAAGCAATCTCAAAAGCCTATTTGACCAGGACTACCCCAACTACCGCCTGCTGCTTGTCGTCGAAGACGAGCAGGACCCCGCCTACCCGCTGCTGTGCCAGGCCATCAGCGAGCACCCCGAACGCAAGGCCCAGATCGTCGTCGCGGGCGTCGCCGGGCCTAACGAAGGGCAAAAAGTCCACAACCTGATCGCTGCGGTCGAAAAACTCGAACAAGATGGTTCTGGTGAAGAAGTCTGGGTCTTTGCCGACTCCGATGCCGTTCCCGGCCGCGACTGGCTCGGTGAACTGGTCGGCCCGCTTTGCCAGGAACGTACCGCAGTCACCACAGGCTTCCGCTGGCTGGTCCCGCAACCACCCCCGGGGCAGACGCGGACGCCGTTTAGCGCCAAGATCGCCAGCATCCTCAACAGCTCGACCACAGGCTACATTCGGCGTGACCGCTTCACGCACGCATGGGGCGGGTCGATGGCCATGCGTACAAGCACCGCACGGCAAGCCGACCTCATCGGGCGATGGCGCGGCGCGATCAGCGACGACTATCAGGTCACACGCATGTGCCGGGATCTCAGTCGCAGGGTTTATTTCGTCCCCGAGTGCTTCGTCGCTTCTCCGGGTAGATTACGACATTCAAGGGCTGTGCAATTTCGCCTATCGGCAATACCTGATCACCCGCATCCACGCACCCGCTGTTTTCGTTGCCGCCTTGGCGATTAATAGCCTGTACTTCCTGGGGCTCACCTCCGCTATCGCCCTGCTATTTATCCACCGCAGCGCTCTGCAGTGGCAGGTTGCCGCCGCCGCTTTTATCACGGTCTTTCTCGCAAACCAGATACGCGCCTCCTACCGCAAGCGAGTGGTCCTGCGTACGCTTGGCAAGGAAACCCACGACAAGCTCAAACCCACCTTCACGCTCGAACGCTGGGCCACGCCGATCTGGTTCGGCATCAATCTTCTATTGCTGTTGCGAGCTAGTTTCGGCACCATCATCACCTGGCGCAACATCCGCTACCGCATCAACGCCCCGCAGGATATTCAACGCCTGGAAGCCTGACACCTTCTCTATTGACTTGCCAAGTGATCAAGCGGTGCCACACACCGCCCAGAAAGGCCGCCCCTACTTCATGTTCAGCCACAGCGCGTGAATAATCCCGGGCAGGCCGCCCAGCAGGAAAAGGATAATATTGAGAATAAAGTGAAAGCCAAAACCCTCTGCCATGTACACGGCTACGGGCGGCAGGAATATACACAATAGCAGCTTAATCGCGCTCATGACGTCTCCTTACCCGATGCTCGACTCAATAGATCATGATAGCGGACAAGCATCCGAGTCAGCGAATGCCATTATGAATAATCAATTGTTAAGGCTGCCCGTCATCGGATGGTCAACGGTGTTCCTTCGCCTTGTTCACAAGCTTGCCAACTGTCCGTTTGACCGCATCGGCCGCTTCGGTAACGGCTGCATAAATATCATCCTGCTGCTTCTTGATGATGACCGGCTCCTGCTGGCTGGCCAAATCGACCTGCACCTGGCAGGATTTGTCAACGCCGCCACGGGGGCCGTTCTCGTCGCGCAGCATGACCCCCACGCCTCGGATGTGGCTCGCGTGCTGGTCCAGCGCCGATGAGAAACGGTCTCGCACGTGGGAATCAATCGCATCACTCATGTCAAAGCCGTCGTGTCGCAACGTCATGTCCATAGGGAACCTCCTCACCGTGTATTACGCCCACCCCATCATGCCGGTTCGTTAAAACGGCTGATATTTCCTACCGCCAATCCCTACGAATCCAAAAGATACCGGCCATGCTAAACCACCCGTCATGACTTCTTCGCCAGAATGCAATGCATCCCACTCTTGGGGTTATAGACCCGGCTTTCGATAACTTCAAAACCTGCATCACGGATCATCGTCTCGCATTGTCGAACCGTCAGGCAGGTCACCTTCGGAGCCAGGCCGACGGTCGTCGCCCCCTTGGCAATCACACGCCAAAGCGGGAACCAGTCCCCAAGACAAGGCACCTCCGTGATCAGGTGCCCGCCGGGCTTCAACAGCTCGTAAAAACGCCGAACGGTCGCCTGTACATCATCGACAAGGTGCAGCAGGCTGTAGTTGGTAACGGCATCGAATGAACCGGGTGCCAGGCTGCTGTCAAAGGCGTCAACCCCACGGAACTTGCAGTTTTCGACCCCGCGATCTTTCGCTTTCATATTCCCAGCCTGCGCCATCCCATCGGCGTAGTCGATCCCTAGGATCTGGCCGCAGTATTGCGCGAGGTCGATTGTGATCTCACCCGTGGCACACCCGACATCCAACACGTCTGCGTCCTGCGGAAATACGGCTGCGGCACGCTCCAGGCGAGCTGCGTAGTTCGGCCCCTTGTAGAGCTTGCGGTCGTAATGCTTCGCCCGTTTATTCCAAAACCCGACAGATGTCGACACTGCTGATACCTTTGATTGATGCGGTGTAACATTACCCACGGCAGGCGCGGGCACAGACCATAACGCCCCGCCGCGGGTGCGTCATCTTAAGTCAACATCAAAACGTAGCGACCGCAGCCTTGCCACAGACGATGTACACGCCTGTCGCAATTGACCATGAATTACGTCCACCTCGAAAACGATACTCACCGCCGACGCAGCAGGCATAACGACCCGGCGGCAACCAGGGCCAGCGCAGTGGGCTCAGGAACCGGCTCATATGTAAATGTCGCCGTGGTGTCGAAACGAGGGTTGATCAGATGCGAAGGCGACCCCGCGCTGCCCATATTGATGCTGGGGAAGTTGACCACCTGGGGCCCTGTAGAAGTATTGATGATAAAGCTGAAAGACGACAACACATGACTGTGCGTCGAACCGGAGTTGGTCAAGAACGAGTACCCGGGCACGACAATGTCACCCGCTGCCAGGAACGGCACCAAGCCGGCACCGGAAAAATTCTGCGTCTGACTAGCTGACCCGTACGAATGCGAATGCAACCCACCGGTTGAGACACCTTGCACCTCAGCCCTGACCCGCTGCGTGTCCGAACCAAAGGGGTTGCTGTTGACCATCTGCGTGCCGGCATACGTCAAAGTGACCTGATGTGTGTGTGCTCCACCGTCACTGACAGATAGGCTAAACGGCGAAAATGACAACCCACCGCCAGAGTAGCTTGGAGAATAAGCGATGTGGCTATGCGTGCCGGCGGTCGTGGTCGGATAAGTCTTCGGAGAAAACGGCGTTACCGAGTCGGCGATGACGGTGTTTGTAGAAATCACCTGTGAAGTCGACACACCGTGCACATGATGCCCGTCAGTATTAGTCTGCCCGGACAGCATCGTCACGGTGACCTGGGCGTGCTGGAGTGTGCCCAACGCGGTGTTGAAGGTCGGCACCTGGATGTTAGACGTGTTGTAGCGATGCTCGGCGATGACGGCGGCGTCAACGACGGACGCACCGACGATGCCAGACACGGCGACAAGGCAGGCGGCGAGACGGGCACGAAGGTTGCAATAATACATGGTCTTTCTCCTCCCCCGGAGCTCCAGTAAGTAATGGATATGACATCCCGGACGCTTGCCCGGACAATTAACAATCAAATAAATAGCGCTCGGTTTTTGTGGCACCCGACACACCGGCACGTCAACGACACACGCCTGATCAGGCACGACAACACCACAGGAAATAGCTAGGCTTTCTCAACCTCCATTAAAATACTTGACATGCGACAACTGCGCACACCACGCAAATCGTTACCCGCATAGTATAACCTTACAACCCCATACTGACAACGATTTGCATATCGCACCAATTCGCGCAGCAACAAAACCATTCCCGGCACCAAAGCACTCGCCCCCTCTCATTTATCTATCTCTCCAACATGACCCGACGCAAGTAAGTAAAGGCCCGGCACCCGCCCCAATACTGATTACCCGTGACACCCCGTGGGCCCCTCGCGCCTGCTCATTGACCATCAGACGCGTTGCAGATACGCTCCGATCAGACATCGCAACACCGTTTCCAGGGAAAAGCCCATGAGCAACACGACCGCCCAAGTCGATGGCTTCATCCGCAAGCACAAACAGTGGAAAGAAGAACTGCAACTGCTCCGCGAACTCATCCTTGAATCCGGACTAACCGAGCAGATCAAGTGGCGTCAGCCCTGCTACACCTACAACGGCCAGAACGTCGTGATACTAAGCTGTATGAAGGATTCATGCACCGTCTCCTTCCTCAAAGGCGCATTGCTTAAAGACCCCAAAAACGTTCTCCAGAAACCCGGCCCAAACTCACAGGCGGCGCGTGTCGTGCGCTTCACAGATACCAAGGCTATCAGCAAGGCCAAGCCCACCCTCAAAGCCCTTCTTAAACAAGCGATCGCCGTCGAGAAGTCTGGGAAAAAGATTGCGTTCAAGAAGATTGATGAACACGACGTGCCTGACGAGTTTAAAGAATACCTGGACAATGACCCTGCGCTGAAAAAAGCCTACGAATCGCTCACCCCGGGCAGACGCCGGGCATATCTTCTGCATTTTTCCGGCGCCAAGCAGTCCAAGACTCGCACTTCCCGTGTTGAAAAATGCATCCCCAAAATCATGGACGGCAAGGGCCTGAATGATTAACGCTATTTAATAGCCCACTAACCAGCCTCAACCGCCCCGCTCTTTAGTTCTTCATTTTTCTGTTTCTGCTCCCACAAAATAAACGCATCCAGATCATCACGGATTACGCCGACGATGTATGCAAGCACCGCCGCGTCGTCGAAGAACCCGATCAACGGGATAAAGTCCGGGAAGATGTCGATCGGGAACACGAAATAGAGCAGCCCGCCCACCGCCATCACGACCGACTTCCAGGGCACCACCCGGTACCGCCCGCTCACCCACGCACGCACCATCCGCACCAGCGCCTTGACCGAGCCGAACATCGAAGCGATCCGTCCTTTGCTCAGCCCCGCCTTCTTCTCCGCCGCATCCGTCAACCGCTGCGTCCGACCAGCGTCCGACACGCAACGCCCCGCTCGCCCACGCACCAGCTTCGCACCGACCAGTCCCAGCAGTGTTTTAAGCATCGCTATACCTCACGCTGTCGGCCGCAGCCCTTGGTTTAATCCAGTCAACCCACCCCGCATCATAGGCACCCAAACCCGCGCCGGAACCCATAGCACCAACACGCCACGCGATAGGTAGTGGGTCAGTTTGAAATCTCGCGAAAGCCTACCAGCCGCGAGGCTTTTTAATTTTCCCGCCGCCAGGTAGTGCTATTTCATCTGGAAACAGTGCGCGAGAAAGAAGTTCGGCGGGAAGGTTTCGGTCTTTGTCTGCCGCCCTTCTGATTTCAACGCACGGCTCGGTAGAGCCGTCAAACGACGGAACATAAACGGTCGTGGTGATGCCCGGGCTTTCGCTTTTTATCATTCTTAACGCAGGGATCATGTCCGAGTCGCCACTCACCAATATCACACGATCTATATCGCCCCTCATCGCATCTGAAACCATATGTATGCCCAAGGCAACATCTGTCTTCTTTTCCTGCAATATTCTATACTTGCGTTCAGCATGAGCGCATTCTCTGACCCTACAGTCAACCGGCTGACTGGCAAAACCACCCATTATCACCCGCACCCTCGGAGTGGTTTTGAGGGCATCTATGTATGTTTTTTGTCTTCCCGCGCTTCGTTCGGGTCTACCCTTAACGGGCGAAGTGAAGTACTTAATAGCTACGATTTCTTCAGAAGTGCGGATTATTGAAAAGTAGCGATCTAAATTAAGCCATTTACACCGAGTTTTCGAGAGAAGCCGGTAATAAAGGTTGAACCCGTCGATGTAAACGATGCTTTTTGGAAATTGTTTGCCCATTCATATGTTTATATCAAAAAAAAACAGGCGGCCATATAGGCCGCCCAACCGGTCTGCACCGGGAAGTTTCTGATTTTAAAATCATTATACTCTATATCGGCTAATAGTCAAGCCGCCATTAAACTATTATTGCCGGTGCAAATCTTTAATTTGCAGCTATTTGCGCTTATTATAGGGGCCGCGTCGGTTTTCTTCAGTTCCGATAATGGATGCTTCCTTGGCTTCCAGAACACCTACCAATTCGGCCAGCGTCCAGACGTGATCCGTGATACCCGCTTCCATTGCGGGCGTGCATCGGATGGTCTGATGGGTCCGGCACAGGTTGTAGTGGGCGAAGTGCAGCGAGGTCATAGCCTCGTGATTGCTTACCTTTTTGCTGAATGCGTTGGTCAGGCGGGTGTAGCGCCGCATCCCCATACGCATCGTCAGGTTCTGCCTTTCGACGTAGGACGTTGAGATATGCTTGGGATCGGGTGTCCCGATGCGGGCGTAGGGCTTGGCTCCCGTGCAGCGTCCGGGGCTGTAGCGGGCGCTGGGGGACTTCTTCTTTAGACGGGGATCGTCGCCGTACAGCTTCACCAACTGCCCGTAATCGACGTAGGAACCGAAGTTGTCCATGATCGCGTCGAGATAGACATTCAGGCCGTCGGTGGTCAGTTGTACGCGGCTGTTGAGCCTGCCCGCCAGATCGTGGGTGAACTCGAAAGCCGAACCGCCGTCACGTTCACCGACCAGCCAAGTGATGGCCAGCTTAGTATCTGCGTCCAGCGCTACCCACGTCCAGACATCACCGTGACCGGACTTGCCCCGCTCAACGCTCTTTTGCTTGGCCCCCACGAACGACCAGATTTCATCCGCCTGGACGCGCTGGGTGTGCAGGCCCCGGACATGCTCATCGTGCCATTCCCGGCAGGCATCGCCCATGTCCACCAGCAGCTTGGCGATGGTGTTCTTGCTGAACCCGGTCATGCGGACGGTGGAGCGGATCGAGCAGCCTTCGACAAGGCAGGACACGATTTGGGCTCGCTGCTTGGTGGTTAGCTTTTTCATACTGACCAATATACTTGACCGGTCATGCTTTGTCAATGCTTTTGAATTAGTTTGGTCCGAGAGTATCGGCCTCCTTTCGCTAAATATATAGACGCGCGCAACTTACGCTAAATCAAACACTAATAGGTGTTTATGGTTGATCTGTATTCGACTATTGTCTACAATATGTGTTAGGATAATGACACTACAAATTGAGTGCATGGATTATGTTAGGGCAAGGCGTCTACAAACTCTCGGATGTGGCTAGATTCACTGAGACCGCCGATACTACTGTTCGCTCTTGGTTTCGAGGGAGAGCGGGTTCTGTCGGCAAGGGTCCGGTGTTTATGTCAGATTACCAGCCAATTGGCGGCGATTATGCTGTCAGCTTTCACGACATGATTGATCTGCTGGTTGCTGCCCGATTTCGGGCGGAGGGCGTATCTCTGCCCGTTATTCGTAAGGCATACAAAATACTAAGCCGCGAGTTACACAGCAACCATCCATTCTGTCACAATTCGTTGTATACGGAAGGCCGAAGAATCATTGTCCACACGGCAAGCAATGTGGGCGATGAAATCCTTAGCGATGTTGTCACCAAACAAATGCTTTTTACCAACCTACGAAGCCTCTTAAAACATATTGATTATAGCGATGTATCTCAGCAGGCCTTGCGGTGGAGAATACATCAGGGCGTTCTTGTTGATCCTAGAATCAATCATGGAAAGCCCGCTGTGGCCGACACTGGCGTTGGAACCCATGTCTTATACCGATACTACCGGGCAAACCAAGGTAATACTGGTTTAGTGGCCGACCTATTTAACGTAAGTGAAATGGATATCACTAACGCGGTCCAATTTGAGGAAAGGCTTGGAAGCCGCAGTGCTGCGTGAAGTTCATCACAGACGAGAACTTTCCCGAGCAGGGGGCTAAACTGCTTGAGCAGTTTGATCTAGATAATGAGATCAGGCCGCTAACCGACCATTACGACCGCGGCACCAGTGATCCCGAGTGGTTGCGCGGTCTAGGCGAGTGGCGTCCTAGGCCTGTCGTTATTTGCGGTGATGCGGGAATACTGCCAAAACAGGGTCGAGAAAGCCCAGCTAAAAGAATCAGACTTGATGTTCGTACACATGGCCAAGGGTTGGACAAATACCCCGTGGAATGATTTTTGTTGGAAGCTAATTAGAGTTTGGCCCAAAATTGTGGAGAACGTCAGCCAAGCCAAAAAACCAAGCATATTTGAGGTGAAGATTGGCGGAAAGATAGTTAGCCACGGTGCCGTATCAAATCTCAGGTAGATTGGTCATTGTCATTCCACCGTTTATCTGCCGCCTTCTTAGCAATCTCCGACCGCTGTTCCGGCGTCAACTTCTCAGCCCGCGCCTTGCCCCCTTTGAGCCCACCCTTACGGCCTAGCTCGACCGCTGCCGGGTCTTTCCCCCGCGTCCGGGTCCATTTCCTCAGCCTGCCCCGTGGCTAGGTCCACGATGTTCTTGGCCAACTGGTTCGCATCCCTGGGGCGCTTGGGCTTCTTGTCCGGGTCTGGTTTAATAGGCTCGTCGCTTATGCCTATATTGTACCCGACGATCTGACCGGGTCAGATTTCAGACTGACCCACTACCACGCGATACGAACCGTTCTCCCGCCCGATCCCCCGCGTTGCGTTGCAACGCGGCTATAAAAGAATCGAATAGCCAACCAACACGCAAACGACTCTTGCCCCATACGCTACGCCCTCAGCGACACGATCAACGCCACCATCGCCAGCATCGGCGCGATGGTGCGCACCGTATTCCACATCGTCCACCTCTTCAGGTAATGCGCCCACACCGCGTCGTGCTGCTGTGTGCCCGGCTGAGCCTTAGCCAGCCGGTTATTCAACGGCACATTGCACACCACCGTCACCCCGAAACACCCAACAACGTGCAGCAACGCCCCCACGATCCGCCAACCATCACCCGGCACCTGCCCGTCTACCACCGACCACCCGATCAGCACCACACACAGCAACGGCGTGCCCATGAACACCGCCATGAACATCGGGTTGATCACATCAATATTGATCCGACGCATCGCATCCGCACCCTCACCGGCCGGCAGCTTGCCCAGCGCACGCATGATAAACGTGCTGAACGCGTAAAAAATACCCGCATTCAGCCCGCACCCGACCGCAGCAAAAACCGTCAGCACGGACATAATCAACTCCAGATAACCTCAAGCACTTCGCATCCCATCGCCCCAGACCTGATATCCTGCTTATCATACCCACACGCTCCGCGTGGAGCAGCACGGGGACGGCCTTGTGCTTTTGATGATCGTGACCCGACGGGGACGACCCCGCCACGTCTTGGTGATAACGGCTATGCACTGGTTGCTCCTGTTTCTTGCGGGCCTGTTTGAGATCGGATGGGCCGTCGGCCTGAAGTACACCCACGGCTTCACCACGCCTGTGGCCAAGCGTGTTCACCCTGCTTTGCATGGCGGTCAGCATGGCCCTGCTCGGCCTGGCCGTCAGGCACCTGCCGATCGGCACCGCCTACGCCATCTGGACCGGCATCGGCGCGGCGGGCACCGTCCTGCTTGGCATCACGCTCTTCGGCGAGTCCGCAAGCCTCCCACGACTCGCCTGCGTCGCACTGATCCTCGCCGGCATCGTCGGCCTCAAGCTCACCACCAAAGCCTGACCGTCAACCCACAACCTCTCCGTGCAGCCCGAAGTAGCACACCAACGCTTATCTCCGCTGGCCCGCTCTGGTTTTGATGGAAATATGACGCTTACGCATGAGTTATCGCCCCCGCTGAGCGTTAACTGCCATTAGCAATAGACCGATCGTATAACGATGACAACCGCGTCCCTCACCCCGACCAACACGCCCAAGCCTGGCTGACCGGCCGAAACATCACACTGCTGCTGCTGTTCATGCTCGCGGTAGACCTGGCCTTTATGGGCACGACGCTGATGACCGACTGGGGCTATATCCATGACAAGCGGTGGTCGGCCGAGGAGGACCGGGGGTTCGGCGAGCTCTTTATGTATGTCCAGGAGCTTGGGCTGATCGCCCTGTGCCTGATGCTCTGGAAACGCACCCACCAGGCCTTCACCCTGGTCTGGGCCGGGGCGTTCCTGTTCCTGTTTATGGATGATGCGTTCCGGATGCACGAGACGTTCGGGCACATCTTCGACGACTGGACCCAGATCGAACGCCGGGGCACGATGCGGGCGCAGGACTACGGCGAGCTGCTGGCGTGGGTGCCGTTTCTTATCCTCGGCGCCGGGCTGGTCCTGTGGAGCCACTTCCGCAGCGACAAACAACACCGGCTGTTCCTATACAGCCTGTACCTGCTGGCTGCGGCGCTGGTCGGGCTGGGGGTGTGCCTGGATGTCCTAAGCCGGCTGTACAACTTCTGGGGCCACACCACCTGGTCTCCATGCTCGAAGACGCGGCGAGATGGTCGTCGTCTCACTGATGGTCGCGCTGCTGCAACTGAAACTACTAAAAACAACCCAACCAACCGCTTCGCCGCAAGATCCCTCACCGGCGACGGCGGAGGCATAAAGCCCGCTCAAGCCTACGCGCGGCTTCTCTAACTACAAATCGACTATGAATCGAACCGGTGGGTATAACGCCAAGCGTTGTTGAAGCCGTCGCTGCGCTCCACCCACCCTACTTGCTGGCCTCACCTCAAACAACGTATACAGCACAGCCGCACGCCACCAGAACGAAAGACCACGGAATTGCTGGATCATCGGCGGCTGCCTTATTTCAGTGTGATTGTCTGCCCCGGTTACTTGCAACCGAAGTGTATTCAATCGGTGGGTTGCGCTACGCTTAACCCACCCTACACCGGAACTAACCCATGCCACTTGCTTGCCCGAAAAAGTAGAATGTCCCCTTTTCTGCCCCAAATCGACAATGGCATCCAATCGGTGAGTATAACGCCAGACGTTGTTGAAGCTGTCGCTGTGCTCCACCGCCCTACTTGCTGACACGTTCCCTATAGGTTGCCCGGCAAGGCCTGTGAAACAAACGGGATGGCGTCCGCCATCCGTCCGGGCGTTTACGGGATAATAGGGGCGTTTGTTCCGCTATTCTACACTGGAATGAACCCTCCCCAGCGCAGGGGGTAATATGCTACCTTGCCCCAAATTGCTGGGAGGTATTATGCTTGGATTCTGGCTTACATTAATCGGGAGCGTGGCCTCAGCACTTCTAACGGCTCTTGCATTTCGCTACCGCGGACCGCAAGATGCAAAGCACTCTCAGATTGGATGGCACTTGCTTGTTGCGGCGTTGCTGGCGGTCGTTTTGACGACGCTAGGGGCAATGCAACAGGAACATAAATCAACCGAGTATCAAGAAACAGTATTAAGCGATCTGAGCGGTCTGGCTGAGAACTTGTGGCTTCTTCGCCCAGAGGACCTGAAGTTGCATCTGGCATGGGGAAAGCTCACAACGTATCCCCGTTCTGACGCAAATCTGTACTTGAAGACCTTGCACTCGATATTGAGATTAATACCCACTACCGAAAAGGAACCAGTACTTATATTTTTCGTGCCGGAAAAGTTGTCACGATGCAGGACATCCGCTTTACAACCCCGATAAGTTGCATGATCAAAAGTATTTTCTGTTTGAGGATTTCCATTTGATGCTACCTCTAGTACGGAGACCTTTGGACAAGATTGTTGACTTCCGCAGTGCCGCCCTTCCTCCTTTGGCCGACCTCAACAGTGCTACCGTCTGGATTGCCTTGGGACACAAGGCCTATCATGTGGACAACACCGTTACCCCTGACAGCGTAGGAGTTACGGATATAGCCAGTGGCGAGAAAACAATCCCGTTGATGGATATACGATCAAATGTGCAGCAGCTGGCCGATAGCGAACTCACTTGTACAGCTATGCTGGAGATCAATAATCGCGTTGGTTGCCCAGACAGATCTGCATTTTGAAATTAACCCAAATAAACAAAACATCATCATACGCAGCAAACCGTTAGTCACATTTGAAGATGACCTGTTTTCGGGGCCGAGTACGCGAGGTGATGTTGAGTTCATGCGTTACACTGATCGAGTCGCTTCAACAAAGAACCGATTCTGGACGAATGCTGGTTTATTTTCAGCCGCACTGCTCCTTTTGGCACTTGTCATTCGCATTAGCTACCTCGTTCTAATACTTGATTATTCCGAGTAAACAAGAACACCCGATAAAATTATCCCCCCCCTTTTCGCCCTCTACTTGCTTGCCATTTGCATATTTAAGCCGCGCTCTTCTTTCGTAAATCACGATTTCTCTTGACGCGATCATAGAACATCAAAACTCTCTCAATCTTGATATCTAT
>CBDDHW010000053.1:0-11114 GCA_965228575.1 Rhodospirillaceae bacterium
CAATCAATTTCTTGCGAACATTCGCGAAGTCGATGCCATCGTTCATGTTTTGCGGTGTTTTGAGGACGGCAACGTGACTCATGTCGAAGGATCGGTTGACCCCATTCGCGATGCGGAAACAGTAGAAACCGAGTTGATGATCGCGGACCTTGAGAGTCTGGAGAAACGTACCGATCAAACCGCGAAAAAAGCGAAATCCGGTGATAAGGACGCCAAAGACATGATGGCGGTCATGGACCCGGTGTTGGCTGCATTGAAAGAAGGAAAACCGGCACGAGTAGCGCGGCCCGAAGACCCGGCAATGCGGAAAATTTTTGACGGCCTGCAGCTCTTGTCGAGCAAACCGGTTCTTTATGTCTGTAACGTCGAAGAAGGCGCAGCAACGAGCGGGAACGAATTTTCAGCAAAGGTCGTCGATCGGGCGAAAGCTGAAAACGCCGCAGTTGTATTTATTTCAGCGGCGATAGAGGCCGAAGTGTCTCAACTTGAAAGCCCTGAGGATCAAAAGGAATTTCTCGAAAGCCTCGGCTTGAAGGAAACCGGTCTCGCGCAAATCATTCGCGCCGGATATGGGCTCCTCGACTTAATTACCTATTTCACCGCCGGACCAAAAGAAGCCCGAGCCTGGACGATCATGCGCGGCACCAAGGCCCCACAAGCTGCGGCTGTCATTCACACCGACTTTGAACGCGGGTTCATTCGCGCTGAAACAATCGCCTACGACGATTTTGTCGCCCTCAAAGGTGAGCAAGGCGCGAAAGATGCGGGGAAGATGCGACAAGAAGGTAAGGATTATGTGGTGAAGGACGGCGATGTCCTGCACTTCCTGTTCAACGTTTAACGCTTTAACCAACAAAAGAAAAAGCCGCCGACCCGAAGGACGGCGGCTTATGTTTTCTCAGTCTGTCGCTTTATTTTTCAAGCCGCGACCAAATTCTGACTTTCAAGAGATACGCCAACACCGTGAACAACAAGGTGTAGAGCATTACTTTGATGCCCATGCTGTGGCGGGCTTCCAAGTTTGGTTCTGCTGCCCAATGCAAGAAGGCCGTCACATCTTTTGAAATTTGCTCTTTTGTTGCTGCCGTTCCATCCGCGTAAAACACACGGTCATCGAAAAGCTGCTCGCCCATGGCGATCTGATTGCCGGGGAAATACTTGTTGTAGCTCATTCCCGCCATAAGCTCGACGTCCGCCGGAGGGTCTACATACCCAATCATCAGATTGTAGACATAGTCCGGCCCATTCGCCCGCGCCTTAGTCATCAGAGAGAGATCTGGTGGAAGCGCGCCGCCATTGGCCATACGCGCGACCGCTTCATTCGGGAATGGATCTGGAACGTAATCCGAGGCTTTCCCGGGGCGCAAAAACGTTTCGCCAAACTCATCGGGTCCGTCTTCGATTTGGTACTCTTCCGCGAGCGCCTTGATTTGGGCTTCGCTATACCCAAGCGCTTCCAAGTTGCGGAACGCGATGTACTTCAGTCCATGACACGCCGCGCACACTTCCCGGTAAACCTGAAATCCGCGCTGAAGCTGTTGCTTATCGAACGTGCCAAGCAAGCCGTCAAAACTCCATTCTTGCGGAGGAACAGGAATGGCATCCGCCGCATTCGCGTTTAAAGGAAGAGTGACGAGTGTTGCCGCAGCCGCGGCCAAGATAACCTTCTTCATGGCTCTACTCCGCGGGCTTTATGACCGGTTCGCTAATACTTGCCGGCAACGGTTTAGGTGTCTCCAACCAGCCAAGAACCGGGAGGACAATAAGGAAATGCGCGAAATACCAGAATGTTCCGATCTGACTTAGGATCAGCGGCAAACCTTCAGGCAACTGCGCGCCGCACCACGTCAACATCACTGTAACCACGACAAATATCCAAAAGAAAATCTTGAATGCCGGACGGAACGTCGCCGAACGAATGCGCGAGGTATCAAGCCATGGCAGCACGAACAAAATCAGGATCGAGCTAAACATCAGCACCACCCCGAACAGCTTGTCGGGAACCGCACGCAAGATGGCGTAGAACGGCAGAAAGTACCATTCTGGCACAATGTGCGGCGGCGTGACCAGAGGATTGGCCGGAATATAGTTATCCGGGTGACCCATAGAGTTCGGCGCCCAAAACACCACAGCAAAATACACGAGCAACAACACGCCAACTCCAAACGCATCCTTTGATGTGTAATAGGGATGGAATGGGATTTTATCGGCTGGTGTTGCTTCAATGCCGAGGGGGTTGTTCGACCCTGGAATATGAAGCGCCCAGATGTGCAAAACTACAACGCCCACAATCACAAAGGGCAACAAGTAGTGAAGCGAGAAGAACCGGTTCAACGTCGGGTTATCAACCGAGAATCCGCCCCACAGGAATGTAACGATACTATCGCCAATCCAAGGAATTGCGGAAAACAGGTTAGTGATCACCGTCGCACCCCAGAAGCTCATTTGCCCCCACGGCAGCACATAGCCCATGAACGCGGTCGCCATCATCAACAGGAAGATGATGATGCCCATCCACCACAACACTTCACGCGGCGCTTTGTAAGATCCGTAATACAGGCCGCGGAAGATATGAATATAAACAACGATAAAGAAGAAACTGGCGCCGTTGGCGTGCATGTAGCGCAACAACCACCCGTAATTGACGTCACGCATAATGCGCTCGGTGCTATCGAACGCGAGGGTCGCATGAGGGGTGTAACTCATCGCCAGGAAAATGCCGGTCGCAATCATGATGGCCAACACGACAAGGGCCAGCGATCCGAAATTCCACCAGTAATTTAGATTTTTTGGCGCCGGATACTTGGTTCCGATCACGCCATCGAGGAAGGATACAATCGGCAGACGCTCTTCGTGCCACTCGTATGCTCTACGCCAAACGCTTTTTTCCGTGCTCATGAACTTTCCCCTTACCCAACACGCACGGTGGTCTCGGACACAAACTCGTACGGCGGCACCTCGAGGTTGGTTGGTGCGGGCCCTCTACGAATTCGGCCAGACGTATCGTAGTGCGATCCATGACACGGGCAGAACCAACCGCCGAAATCGCCGCGCGGTTCGGTTTGCTTCATTCCCATCGGGATACATCCCAGATGCGTGCAGATGCCGACAAGAATAAGAAACTCGGGTCTTTCGACACGCGACGCATCGTCTTGCGGGTCGGGCAGTTCCCCCAATTCGACAGCTTGGGCGGCTGCGATTTCTTCTTCCGTACGGTGACGCACGAAAACCGGCTTGCCGCGCCAAACAACGGTGATGCCTTGGCCGGGTGCGATCCCGTCCACACTAAATTCCGTTGTCGCCAATGACAGTGTGTCTGCCGCCGGGTTCATGCTGTCCACCAACGGCCAGACCATCATGGCCCCACCTAAAGCTCCGACGGCAACCGTCGAATGCAACAAAAAGTCACGCCGGGTCTCGCCCCCCGCGTCGGCAGCATGGGCATGTGCCGTGTTTGACATGTTTGAAATCCCTTTTCTCGACCCCTACGGTTCTGATCACACCACAAAACCGATGTCCCGGAATTTTCAAAGCATTCAAAATGCCAGAGCCGGGATAGGTTCACCGTGCGTGAAACCGGTACTTTTCTAACGCCCCAAACTGGCCGCAACCAGCGGAAGCAAAAGAATTTTATGCGCGGCGGGTATAGAATAAAAGGCCTACCTTGAAAAGGGTGCAGTGATTTTGGTTTGAATAGCTAACAGGCCAAATTTGGTCCTATTTTGATCGCAAATCACTCGCAGCGCGCAGACACCGTAATTCTCCCGCATAGCTGCCAAAGGAACTCTATTGAATGCGCCTCGCCCTTTATCAACCTGATATCCCGCAGAATACGGGGGCTCTTTTGCGTTTGGGCGCGTGCTTGGACATCCCCGTGGAGATCATTGAACCCTGTGGATTTCCGCTCGATGATAAGAAGTTGCGCCGTTCCGCAATGGATTATGGCGCTCGGTGCGAGGTGATTCGCCATACGTCGTGGGCCGCGTTTCTTAAGGCACAGGAAATCAAACCTTCGTCCCGGCTGATCTTGCTGACCACGGCGGCATCCGAGAGTTTTGCCGATTTCTCTTATACAGACGCAGACATCTTAATATTGGGCCGCGAAAGCGCAGGCGTGCCCACCGAGGTCCACGACGCTGTCGATTCGAGATTATGCATCCCCATGGCGCCCGAGGCCCGCTCCCTCAACGTCGTGACCGCCGCCGCCATTGTCTTAGGTGAAGCTCTACGCCAAGGGGGCCGATTTAACGTTCGATCAAAGTAAAAATCCAATTTTTACAAGGGTCTACGCGTAATAGTTTAAATCCATATGACAGGACTTTCATGCTCCTATCATACTCCTGTAACGGACCGGCTCTTAAGTTGGCATCAATGCGGCGATCAGAAAATCCCGTCACCGATCGCCGACAAATCCCTTAGAACCCTCTCCCCCTAGGGTTCAGATAAAGATGGCCCCGCTTCCCCCGGCGGGGCCAATTTATTTTGGGCTTTGTGTCTCGCGAAGCGCTCTCAGCAGGTCGTCACGTGAGAGCTCAAAATCTCCTTCGATCCATCGTTCTTCAATCTCTTGAAGGCATTTGCCAACCGCGGGGCCTGGAGAAATGCCCATCGCGAGGATGTCATCCCCGGTTACCGGTAATGGACGAGGAATCCACCCTTTTGCTTTCTCGAGTACCCAATTCCAAAGAGCCGTATTTTCCTGCCCGGCGGTTGCATGCTTTGCCCAAGAGATAAGCGCGCGGTCCACCACAAGCGTGGCGCCGAGCCGGTAAAGTATGCGGTTCAAATCGACGTCTGACATAGGATTGGAAAACGCGGGTTCATCTGACGTGAGCGCGCGCAATCGTTTTTGTTCCGTATTGGAAAACTTGAGGCGTGTAGCCAGGCTCTCCGCACCGGACGGCGAACTTAAAACGGCAAGACGGCGCAACCAATCGGGCGCGAAGGTTGGCGCTTCTTTCTCCAGAGTGATAAGCGTTGCTAGCGCGTCAACGTTATTTGCGTCGCGCAAAATTACCTGGGTCACGCCGCAATCGCGCATTGCTCGAACAGCAGGAGCCGGGTTTGGCGCGGACAATAACTTCTTAATTTCTTGATGCACGCGTTCGGCAGATAAATCGCCCAACCCGGATGCATGAGTTTCACAAGCGCGCAGAATATGTTCGTCTAAATCGCCGCGCCCGTACCAAGCGTAAAACCGAAACAAACGCAAAATACGAAGATAATCCTCCTTGATGCGATCATCGGGCGCGCCGACAAAACGAAGTCGGCCTGCCAGCGCGTCGGCCCGCCCGCCATGATCATCGAAGACAATTCCATCCAAACGGACTGACATCGCGTTCATGGTAAAATCGCGCCGGTTAGAGTCTTCATGCCAGTCCGTCGTGAACTCGACCTCGGCATGGCGTCCGTCGCACGCCGTATCGCGGCGCAGGGTTGTAATCTCGAAAGGCACGCCGTCGATAACGGCAGTGACCGTCCCATGGTCAAGGCCGGTCGGGATGACTTTCACCCCTACCTCCTCCAAACGCCGCACAACCTTCTCTGGGGGTTCCGGCGTGCCGATATCGATATCGCCAATATCCTGGCCGAGCACCGCGTTGCGCACGCACCCACCCACACAGCGCACGTCGACCTTAGGCGCTCCAAGGATTGAGAAAATCTTTTGAACCTCCGGGGTGTTCATCCACGCGCAGCGGTCCAAGGTAAAATTGGCTTGGCGCGCCACGGCCCGTCTCTTAGTTGTCGGAAGGATCAAGACGCCCGGGAACGATGCGCCCGTCTTCGATGCGCGCGGGCTCATAGGCCGCGCCGGCTGGCTCTCCCTGGTACAAAGCAATCGTCCCCATGACCGCGAAGGTCAGCACTGCCCCAGCGAAAAGCATTAGGGGCCAGGGGCCTTTTTCAAATCTTGGCGCCTCCCCGCCATGGCGCGCCGCATAGCGCGTGCGATACCAAATCCAAATCGCATAGAGCGCGATGGGCAATAGAAATGGCACCAGATACGTCAGCACTATTCTTGTCATACCTTAGTCTCGAAAAATTGCCCGGTCCTCATTTCGCGGACGTCACCACCTCAAAGAGATTAACCAGCATACCTGCAGTCGCACCCCAAATATACCGGTCTCCAAAGAGCATCGCGTAATAGGCCCGCGTCAGACCGCCGCTGTCCCGTTTGACCCGTTGATGATTTGCGGGATCCAAAAAAAAGTCCAACGGGACTTCGAAAATGTCCGCGACCTCAATCGGGTCAGGTGTGAAATCAATTGGCGGCGTGATGGCCCCAACGATCGGCGTGACCTCATAACCGGTAATGGTCACATAAGCGTCCAACTGACCAAGGATGTCCACTTTGGATGGCGGAAGGCCAGTTTCCTCTTCAGCTTCACGTAGCGCGGCCGCCACCGCGTCGGCGTCTTCGTCTTCCAGACGCCCGCCGGGAAAAGAAATTTGCCCGGCGTGCGAGGACAGCTCATCGGTGCGTTGGGTCAGAACCACCGTAAATCCATCGGCGTGTTGAACCAGAGGGACCAAGACCGCCGCCGGAATCAAATCCTCGCGACCGTTTGATGCACCGCGCGCATACGGAATTTTACTCACCGGTCCCGCACTCTGCGGCACCGATGAATGGCGTGTAAGATCGCCTGATTTCATAAGGCGCATCGCGGTCGCCACATCTCCGCGCGGCTCGGCCGGCGCAGTGACGACCAAACGCTCGCGAATCGCATCTCGCGTTAGAGATGGTGTTGTGATCGCTGATGAGGTCATTTGATCGATCCGAGGCTAAAAAACTGGCCGCTGCTCCATACCCCGAAACTGTCCTCGTCATCAGGCGCGTTCTCGCCTCGCTCAATAAGATGGTAAAACGCCGAGCGCGCGATACGGGCCTCAAGCCCCTTACGCACATATATATAGGGACGCGGCTCTTCAGTGTCCTCGTCATGGGCGACCCGAAGCAAATGGTCGCCATCTAAGGGCACGATATCGTCCACATTGGTGCGAAAGCGAATTATCTGGCTCCGTCCCTCCCCTTCAGCTAGAAGCTCAACGGCGATAAATGCCGAATCTTCGACGTCGATACGCCCATTTTCGACAGGTGTGGTCAGCCAATGGACCCCCTCGTCGTCACGGCGCAAAACAGTGGAGAACAACTTCACAAGAGCGTGACGACCAATCGGCGTTCCGCGGTAATACCAGGTGCCGTTGCGGTCGATCCGCATGTTAAAGTCACCGCACAAGTCGGGAGGGAAAGCCGCAATTGTATCAGCAGCCTCGGATTGGGCTGAAGCTTGAGATTTCCCTTCTCCAGTGCCTGCTCGACGTCCCATACTCTCTACAGCCAAGTGTTCAATTGGTTCGATATTCATATGGTGGAGTTAGTTCGTGAACACAACGATAACACAAGATGATACCCAAAGGGCTTCAACCGGCTCGAATACGGCGGTCGCCGATATGGAGCAGGTCGCAGATCTGGTCCAGAAGGCGAAAGCCGCGGTCGAGCAAGTTATCTACGGCCAAAGCCTGGTGGTCGAAGAAAGCCTGATTACCCTGCTCGCCGGTGGCCACGTGTTGCTGATCGGCGTTCCCGGCCTTGCTAAAACCAAATTGGTCCATGCGCTCGGGACGGTTTTGGGCCTGGACGACAAGCGCGTTCAGTTTACGCCTGACTTAATGCCGGCCGACATCATCGGATCGGAAGTGTTGGAAGAAGATGCGGAAGGCCAACGGTTCTTCCGCTTTATTCAAGGACCGGTGTTTTGTCAGCTGTTGATGGCCGATGAAATCAACCGGGCCAGCCCGCGAACACAATCTGCGCTTCTGCAAGCGATGCAAGAGCAGCGTGTCTCCGTTGCCGGTCACTATCACGACCTACCCAAACCCTTTCATGTTTTGGCGACACAAAACCCCATCGAACAAGAAGGCACATATCCGTTACCGGAGGCGCAATTGGACCGGTTTTTGATGCAGGTCGACATTACCTACCCGGATATGGACGCTGAACGGGAAATCATCCTACGCACCACGGGCGTCGAAGCGCCCAAAGCGCGGCAGGTTTTAAATGCTGAAGACTTGCTGAGGGCACAAAACCTGGTTCGCCAAGTTCCGGTCGGAGAAAGCGTCGTCAATGCGATCTTGAATCTGGTTCGTGCGGGTCGGCCGAACTCTACAGATATTAAAGATGTCAAAGAACAAGTGGCCTGGGGGCCCGGCCCACGTGCCAGCCAAGCGCTGATGCAAGCGGTGCGGGCCCGCGCGCTTTTGCAAGGTCGTCTTGCGCCCTCCATTGATGATGTTCTAACGCTCGCACGCCCTGTCCTCCAACATCGCATGGCGTTGAACTTCAGCGCGCGGGCCGATGGCCAATCTTTACCCGCATTAATCGACAAACTTTGCCAACGTGTAGACGCAGGTTAGAAGTTTTGCAGCGTCTTTTTTACAAACGCACGCGAAAATGACCCCAGACTCCAGACAGCACGAGAGCCATCGCTTACGCTCGGAGGCAAACTCGGTTGCAACCACACTACCGCCACTGTTGGTCGCCGCGCGCCGGATTGCCGCCGCCATCAGTTTGGGGAGCCATGGTCGACGGCGTGCTGGGCCCGGCGATAGTTTTTGGCAGTTCCGGCCTTATTCAAAAGACGACACACCGCAAGCAATCGACTGGCGGCAAACCGGAAAGTTCGACACGGTGTTTGTGCGCGAGCGCGAATGGGTCACCGCACAAACGGCAGCGCTTTGGTGCGACACCTCTCCCTCGATGCGCTATCGCTCCAAAAATGACCTGCCGACAAAGGCGGAACGCAGCGCGGTGATGCTCTTGGCGCTTGCAGAACTCCTGGTCGACGGCGGGGAACAAATCGTACGGCTGGATAGTGACGGCCGGCCACAACGCACAGCGCGCGCCGGACAATTGGCGATCGCCAACATGGCCGATGCCGTGGTTACGGAGTTGATGGCTGGGGACGATCGAAGGAATTCACCGCCTCTACCGCAGTTCACCGCCGCACTACCGCGTCACGCAACGGTTATTTTGTTCAGCGACTTCCTCGCTCCGTTGGAGATTGTTTCACAGTCGGTTCGCGCTCTGATGCATCAAGGACTGAAGGGGCACATGGTGCAGGTATTGGACCCGGCAGAAGAAAGTCTCCCGTTCAGCGGCCGCGTGCAATTTGTTGGTCTTGAGCACGAAGGAACAACGATTATCGAGCGCACCGAGGATGCACGCGCCGACTATATCCAAAACCTAAAAATGCACCGCGAGGGGCTAAAGGCCCTAGCGGCGAAGGCCGGGTGGAGTTTCGGTATCCACCGCACGGACCAATCACCGCAACCGGCAATGTCGGCGCTGCACAATGCTATAACCGGCTACAGGTCCTAAGCGCGGTAAAACGTTTATGTGGAACCTCGGCATTATATCTTTTGCAACACCCTGGGTACTCGCCGCGGCCGCCGCCTTACCCCTGGTGTGGCTTCTCTTGCGCATAACGCCGCCTGCGGTTCGACGTATCGACTTCCCCGCCGTGCGTCTGCTCTTTGGGTTGGACCCCACTCAACGTACCGCCGCGCAAACACCCCCATGGCTGATCGCGCTAAGACTGGCGATCCTGATATTTGCGCTGCTTGGTTTGTCCGATCCGGTTCTCAACATACAACCATCAACAAACACGGGAACCGTGGTTGTGGTCATCGACAACGGCTGGGCGAGCGCGTCCAACTGGGATGAGCGCGCCGCTGTCTTGCGCGATACACTGGATAGCGCTCAGCGCCGTGGGCAAGAGGCCGTTGTTCTTGCCACCGCTCCACTCCCGACCGGCGATATGAAACCGGTAAGCGTTCTTTCAGCAGGGGATGCAATAGCCTCGGCCGCGCAGGTTATGCCTCACCCTTGGCCGACCGACCACGAGGCTGCACGGCGCGCGCTGGAGGAGCTTTCGATAAACACACCGGCGATGATCGTATGGATCAGCGACAATTTAAGCGGACCTTTTACGCCGGCGCTCGCGGAAAAACTCAGCGAGTTTGGTGATCTTACAGTCGTCGACGGCGGATCGCTCTCGCCCGCTTTGGTTCTTCAAGCGCCCGAACGAAGAGTTTCGAGCAGCGGCGGCATCATCACGAACACCATCGAATTGAGATTAACGCGAGTTTCGGATGACATCGCCCCTGAAATTGCGGAAACCGTCCGCGCCTTGGATTCGGACAATCAAGTCTTGGCGCGGTCCACCTTGATTTTTGAGAGCGGCGAAACAACGGCGGCGACAATTCTTGAAATGCCATCGGAACTCGCTAACCGTATCGCCCGGTTTGATGTTGAAGGTCGCCCCGGCTCCGCAACCACAATTCTTGCAGACGATCAGTGGCAGCGCCGCCCAGTCGGGGTCGCACAAGCCACCGCGCAGGGTATTACCGCGCCGCTGCTCGAAAATTCTTACTATATAGACCAAGCGCTTTCACCGTTCGCCGATGTACACATGGGCGGATTGGAAGATTTATTTGATCGGCCCCTTGCGGTGCTCGTTATGGCGGAAGGCGGACGCATTCTTGACGACGACATCACGCGCATTGAAGAGTGGGTTCAAGACGGTGGCGTGCTGGTTCGGTTTGCAGGACCACAGCTGATTGAAAATGTCGATAGCTTGCTGCCGGTCAAGCTGCGCACTGGCGGACGAACATTGGGCGGCGCTATGTCTTGGGCCGAACCCGCAAAGCTCGCGCCGTTTCCGGAAATTTCACCGTTCAAAAGTTTGGTGGTGCCATCAGACGTTACCGTATCATCGCAGGTCTTGGCCGAACCGGCCGCAGATTTAACCGCAAAAACATGGGCCCGCCTTGAGGACGGCACACCATTGGTCACAGCCGAGCGGCGCGGCGATGGTTGGATCGTTTTGTTTCATGTCACGGCCACGCCCGAATGGTCAGCTCTGCCGTTGTCTGGGTTGTTCGTCCAGATGTTGCGCCAAATCGTCGACATAAGCCGGGGCGTTCCACCGGACTCCGCATCCGAGACGTCGGGATTTTTAGCGCCCCACTCAATCATGGATGGCTTCGGTCGCCTCAACCCGCCCGGCCCGACGGTAACGTCCATCGACAGCGCACACCTTGTCGAAGCGCGC
>CBDDHW010000054.1:0-52021 GCA_965228575.1 Rhodospirillaceae bacterium
CCAATCTCGTGTTGCTCAGCTAGCCAAATCATGACGTCACAGCAATCGTCGACAAATATGAAATCGCGTTTTTTGTTCGCCGTCGGGATAGTCAGGGTTGTGCGATCGGAAAAGTGGGTATGCTTCGCCTTCAATCGCCTTCTTATGAATTTGAGGAACCAGGCTGGCTTGTTCCTTTTTGTGGAATTCGTTTGGCCCGTACACATTAAAGAACTTTAGGCCCGCCCATGTTGGCGGCGTTGGTCCGCCTGCGTTGATCTTATTTGCCACCCAAAGGTCAAATGTGTGCTTGCTTTCGCCATATGGATTGAGAGGATCAAGACGGGAAAGCGCGTCAACGTCGTCGTCATCGTCGAATCCATTCGCGCCATCGCCATAGGTTGCGGCGGAAGACGCGTAAATGAACGGCGTGTTGTTTTTTTGCACACCACACCCACAGAGCCCGGCTCAACCGGACATTGACTTCGGTCAGCCGCTCAATATCGCGCTCGGTGGTGGAGGTGAGTGCGCCAAGGTGAAAAACCACCTCCAAATCGGCTGCATGTTTATAAAGAAATGAAAATGTTTCTTCGGGCGCGATCAGATTTACGTCGTGACGCTTTTTGATATTGCGCGCTTTGTGAGGCGAGTCACAGGTGTCTATTGCGGTTAATGGCCCCATGCCGCGAGCCTCCAAGATAGAGAGGAGGTTTGAGCCGATAAATCCGGCGCCGCCGGTGACAACGTACATGGAGTTCCTTATCGCAAATCTTGTTCATGTGACGCGATGGATATTAGACCAAAGTATGCCTCATCAGGTATTGTCACTTATTATATTCGCGCGACTTTGAAAGAAGGACACCGGTATGCAAAGCCAGAAACGAATTTTTGACGATATCGCCCACGTGGCGGGAGGCGCGCTCGGTGCGATTTCAGGGTTTAAAGCAGGAAATAGAGGCGCTTGTGCGCGACCGGGTGGAGCGGTTTTATGGCGAATGGAAAATTTCGTGAGACGCGATGAGTTTGACGCTGTGAAGGAAATGGCAGCGAAGGCGCGCGCTGAACAGGAACGCCTGACCGTTCGTATGGGAGAATTGGAGCAAGCGCTCGCGAAAAAAAACACCGAGCCCAACGCCGAAAACACGCAGAAAGAAAAACAACAAGAAAAGCGTGAGATAAATAGTTATCCACAACGCTGCGTGCGTTTGCGGAGTCTTCCTTGATCATTGTTTTTCGCAGTTTTCCCAACCTATACCGCGACTCGGCAGAATCCTTCATGATTTAGTGTTGCGGGCTACCAATGCCTACTATATCTTGAATCGCGATGGATGCCGGGCGTGGAGGCGCCGTTGTTCCATCCGGGGTTATTTTGGGAGCTTTCATGCAGTCTGGGACCGTCAACAGTCCGTCCGCGCGAATCCACAATCCGATAGACTTGGTTGAAGACGTCATCGCCGTTCGCGAGTGGACGTATGACCGGCGTTGTGAAACTGAAATGGCGGTCGAGGCGCCGGGCAATTGGTGCGACTACGGAATGTTTTTCGCGTGGTCTGAAGACTTGAGCGCACTTCATTTTTCATGCGCCCTCGATATGCGCGTGCAACCGCGTCTCAAGAGTCAAGTTTATGAATTGCTCGCCAAGTTGAACGAGCGCTTGTGGATGGGCCATTTTGCGATCTGGATTGAAGAAGGTATCCCGATGTTTCGCCATACGGTGCGTTTATCGGAGCGCCTCGATCAGGACCTCATTGGCGAGTTGATGGAGCTCGCGATTTCTGAGTGCGAACGTTATTACCCGGCATTCCAATTCGTCATATGGGGCGGCCGCACGGCGGAAGATGCGATAGCCAGTTCCATGCTTGATACAGTCGGTCAGGCTTAATCACCAATTAGAGCGAAAAATTTTAGAGCTGGCGGCGCGTCCCCTTAGCATCTGGGACTATGAGTGGTAATCTTAAGTCATGATTGAAGGAACAGTTCTTCTCGTCGGTTGCGGTCGCATGGGCGGCGCCCTTTTGGAAGGGTGGTTTCAGCGCGGATTGAATCCCGTAGACGCGATTGTCATCGAGCCTGCAGGCCGGGAGTCCGTTGCACCTTGCGCCGATCACCGCGCACTCACTGTTTTGCCCCATGTCCAAGATGTGCCGGGTGATTTTCACCCCGATGTCGTACTTTTTGCCGTAAAGCCCCAGGTCGCCGACCAAACTATTCCCGACTATGCGCGTTTTGCAGAGTCATGCCCGGTATTCTTGTCGGTCATCGCTGGAAAAGACACCGCGTATTATCAGAGCCACCTTGGCGATGAGGCGGCGGTCGTGCGCGCTATGCCAAACACACCGGCGGCTATTGGGAAGGCCGTTAGCGTTTTATACGCGGCGAGCAGCGCAAGCGCGGTACAACGCCGGGTTTGCGAAGTGCTCATGAGCGCGGTCGGTAAGGTCGAATGGATTGCGGATGAATCGTTTATGGACGCGGTCACTGCCGTTTCCGGTGGTGGCCCGGCCTACGTGTTTCTTTTAGCGGAATGCCTTCGTGATGCGGGGGTCGCTGCCGGGTTACCCGAAGACCTTGCCACGCGCCTTTCCTACATGACGATATCGGGGGCTGGCGCCATGCTCGAACAAGATGGCGTTGAACCGGATGTTCTGCGGAAGAATGTCGCGAGCCCCGGAGGAACTACGGCAGCTGCTCTGTCTGTGTTGATGGACGAGGGCGGGATGAAACAATTATTTGAGCGCGCCGTTGCTGCGGCGGCGGAACGCTCCAGGGAACTCGCGAAGTAAGGATTGCAAAACAAGCGAGCTCAGATATCCGCTGCGGAAAGTGAGGACGCTATGGCCGCGAAGAAGAAAATCTCGAAAAAGAAAACCGCAAAAAACACTGCACGGCGCAAGGCGCAGGTGAAGAGTACGAGTGCTTCACCGATGGACCTGCTTGTTGAAGCGGGTCTGGAAGAAGCTGCGAGCGTAGGTTGGCGCCATACGTCCATGGACACAATTGCCGAGCGAGCGAATGTCGCATTGGGAAATGCGCTTATCCTCCTTCCCACCAAATCGCATTTTGTATCCCACCTTCTAGATCGCGTTGACGCTCAATCACTCACGAATGTCACAAAGGTTGAGCGCGACGATACACCGCGCGATCGCTTGTTCGAAATTCTCATGCGCCGGTTCGATGTTCTGAATACACACCGCGACGCTTATCGTTCGATTTTTTCTGCCACTCTGCGTGACCCTGGATCCGCCGCGCTGCTGATATGTCAGGTGCGCCGGTCATTGATGAGAACGCTTGCGGCGGCAGGAATTGACTCGTGTGGACTTTTTGGTGCTTTGCGGGTCAAGGGGTTGGGATTGGTTGGACTGTACGCTCTGAGAGCTTGGATGAAAGATGATAGTGCTGATCTTTCAAAAACGATGGCGGCCTTAGATCGTGCCCTAAAAGAGGCCGAACGTGCTGCGACATTTTCGCCCTTTGCACGGCGGGGAAAATCCGAGGCGGCATCCGATTAAAGACCATGCATGACGCCGAGAGCCTAGCTAAGGCGCATTATGGACATTTTGGTCAGCGCGAGTCCCTATTCGCGACCTTGGCGAAGAAGGGGCTCTGTCATCAAGGTGTGCAACCCGAACAGCTGGCGGCTTTTGATCAATTTCATACGGGTGGTGCGGTTGCAACACACAGGCTCATCAACGTACTCGCCGCGCGACCTAGCGATCATATCTTGGATCTCGGATGTGGTCTGGGTGGTCCGGCAAGAATGCTCGCTGATGAATCGCAGTGCAAAGTCACCGGACTGGATATTACGCCGCATTTTATCGACGTCGCGAAAGACCTGACTGAACTCACCGGTCAATCCGACACTGTAAAAATTTGTCGAAGGATCGGCGGTTGCAATGCCGTTTGACGATGCTCAGTTTGACAAGGCCTGGCAGTTGCACGTTGGAATGAATGTACCCAACAAAGACACGATGTATGTGGAGGCGTTTCGCGTTTTAAAACCGGCGGCCGTATTTGTAATTCACGATCCCGTACGCGGGCCTTCGGGCGACGTAATTTTTCCGGTTCCATGGGCGATGAAGGCGGACTTGAGTTATTTGGCAACACGGGCGTCGATGACATCTTCGTTGGAATCAGCCGGGTTTGAAATCGCGAAAATCCACGATGCAACAGAAGAAGGATTGGCGTGGTTCGAAGATCTCGAACGCATGCGCGCACGCGAAAATCAAAATGCCGAAAATAATGCAGCCCGGGCCGCCAAGCCTATGGAGGTGATGACGAAAAATCACCAAGCCAATCTGGCGTCCGGTGCTGTGAAGATTTTGACGGTCATCGCGCGCAAGCCCGAGTAGGCCAGCAACTTACATTGGGATTCTGACGTTTACCCTCAGTCCCCCCAGGGCGCTTTCCCCTAAGGATATTTCACCCCCCATTCCGCGAACAATGTCGCGGGCAATCGTCATGCCAAGTCCTATGCCGCCGGTCATGGGATTGCGCGAAGGCTCCAATCGGTGGAATGCTTTAAATGCGTCCTCACGCTGGGATTCCGGAATCCCCGGACCATCGTCGTCAATTTCAATCTGAAGGAAATTTGCGATTTGGCTTACGGTCACAACGACACGTTTTCCGTATCGGGCGGCATTGCCGATGAGGTTTGCAAAACACCTCTCAAAGGCGAGTGCCTTGAGAGGAACGGCGGCGGGGATGTTTTCAACGTTAAGGGAGATGTCGCCACCCTCCCGGCGAAAGCGTTGCGCGATATTTTCAAGTAAGTCCGCCGCGTTCGTTGGTGTTGCGGTCTCTTCACCGTCTCCTCGCGCAAAAGCCAAATAAGCTTCAAGCATGCGTTCCATCTCGCTGAGATCTTCGCGCAAGGCTTCAATGTCGTCTGTCGCGGACGGTGACATCATCGAAAGCTGAAGCTTCATGCGTGTTAGCGGCGTCCGCAAATCGTGTGAGACTCCCGCAAGCATATCTGTGCGTTGGGTGATTTGTTTTTGAATCCGGTCGCGCATGATGTTGAAGGCGCGCGCGGCTTGACGAACTTCGAAAGCGCCCTCCGCTGGGAAGTCTGGGCCTTCTCGGCCTTTGCCCAGCGAGTCCGCGGCTTGAGCAAGTCGGCGTACCGTGCGCACCTGGCTGCGTAAGTATGCGGTCGCGACCCCGAACAATAGCAACGACGATCCGGTCATCCATAAGACAAACACGTAAGTATTGTTATTGAGAACGCGGCGGCGCGGAACGAGGACATTGAGGACGCCGCTATCCATTTGCACGTGAATGGACACGAGTCTGTCGGTGCGGAACTCGAAAAGATCCACCGTAAAGGGCCGCTGTAAGGCCTGCCAAAGCGCACCAAACAAGGGATCGGATAAGTCAGAGTTTGCCGATTGAACGTTCGGACCTTCGAGGGTTGCGCCGGGCTGCACCGTGACATCTAGAGCCATCGTCCGCCGAGCATTTTCGATCATCCAGACTTGATCCTCCGCATCGGGGTATCTATCGAGAAAAGCCCGGACGGAGGCGATGTCACCGGCAAGGTCAGCGGCCATGCGCCGCGATACGACATCCCAGTGATTGTCGTAGAATACGTATGTGGAAATCACCTGAACTAAAATCACCGGGACGATGATGGTGAGCGTGGCCCGCGCCATTAACGTTCGCGGCATGATTTTTTCCAGGTGGGCCGGATCTAACCACCTGAGCCAACGGGGAATGTCCTGTGCGCGCGGTTGGTCCGTTGAAAGGGAGAGCGGTTTATCCATTTTATGAATCCGGTCTCAGTAGATACCCGGTCCCGCGAACGGTTTGCAGATAGCGCGGTTGACGTGGATCGGGCTCCAGCTTACGGCGCAAGCGTGTGATCTGCACGTCTATGGTGCGGGAATTTCCCGATTGATCGGAGGATGGGTTCAGGCTCTCGCGCCCAACGGGTTCTCCTGCCCGCAACGCCAAGGTTTTTAGAAGCTCCGCTTCGCCGGCCGTAAGATGAACCGTTGCACCGTCGCGGGTTAACCGCTGCAAGGTGACGTCGTATCTGCACGCTCCGAACTTTAGTTCGCTGGGCGTGGAGGGATCTAAAGCCGGCGCACGCCGGAGAATGGAAACTGATCCGCAGGACAAGCTCTTTGGGTTCAAACGGCTTTGCCATGTAATCGTCCACGCCGAGCTCGAGCCCGCGGATGCGGTCCGGTGCATCGCCCATGGCCGTTAACATAAGAATGGGAACGGTGCTGTCTTTTCGGATGTCGCGGGTCAAGGACATCCCATCCTCCCCGGGCATCATCACGTCGACCACGAGAAGATCGAATTGAAAGGTCGCCATTTGCCGGCGCGCATCTGCGGCATTGCTCGCAACAGCCACCATGTAGCCATTTTCGAGCAGGAATTTTTTTAAAAGCCGTCGCAAGCGGTCATCGTCGTCAACGACCAAAATATGCGGCGCATATGAAGAGTCTTCATTCATGGTCCGCATTGTAGCGGAAATTGGGAGGATCATTTCGTGAAATACGATCCATCGCGCCTCTTACGCGTCCTTTGTCAGAAACCGCTTGCGAACGCTGGCGTCCATGATGCCCAGCATGACCTTGCGAAACCCTTCCACCGCCACCGCGCCGGCGTCTTTGTAGGCTTTCGCGATGCGGGTGCGCTGTTCGGTGGTCAATTCCCGGTCCAGAGCCCGCCCTTTGTCCGTCAGCTGGAGTAGGCGTTGGCGGCGATCTTTGGTTCCGGGGCGCTGAAGAATATATCCCTCGCGCACCAGCTGGCGCAGAACCCGCGACAGGCTTTGCTTTGTGATCGAGAGAATTTCAAGCAACTCGCCGACCGCCATGTTTGGATAGCGGCCAACGAAGTAAATGACTCGGTGGTGGGCGCGCCCGAAATGCTGTTTGGCCAGAACGGCATCTCCGCGGGCGGTAAAATCCCGGTAAGCGTAAAACAAGAGCTCGATCCCCTGACGGAGGTCTTCATCCCTTAAAAACAGGGGGTTAGCGCTGGCTTTCTGGTCGCTCATAGTGGCCTCTTTGTCACAATTTCACATATTCTGCCAGAAAATAGGTCAGGAGTGTTGCTATATTTACGGGTATAGTGATATAGACTTGCGCCGAACCGGTTGGTCGAGTAATTAAATTCTTCAATTAGTGAGACGTAAGAAACAAAAAAACAGAGGTCAAGACAATGGTTACCCCCCCTTTCAGTGATCGCGATGGGTATATTTGGTTCAACGGTGAAATGGTGGCGTGGCGAAGCGCTAAGCTCCACGTCCTCACCCACGCCCTTCACTATGCATCCTCCGTCTTTGAAGGTTTGCGCGCGTATGGCGGGAAACCGTTCAAGCTACAAGAGCATTCCGAACGCCTTATTGCCTCGGCGAAGATAATGGACATGGCTTTGCCCTATACCGCCGATGAAATTTCCGCCGCGACTATGGAAACGGTGCGCGCCAACAATATCACCGAGGGCTATATCCGCCCGGTCGCTTGGCGCGGCAGTGAGGAAATGGGTGTGACCGCTCGCGGCGCGTCCATAAACGTCTCCATCGCCAGCTGGGTCTGGCCCCAGTACTTTTCTTTGGAAGCGCGCCTCAAAGGGATTCGTCTGATCATGGCCAAATGGCGCCGCCCGGATCCCGCCACGGCCCCGGTAAAGGCCAAAGCGGCCGGGCTTTATATGATCTGCACCATGAGCAAACACGACGCTGAACGCGCGGGCTATGATGACGCGCTTTTCCTCGATTGGCGCGGTCAGGTCGCCGAAGCGACGGGTGCGAATATTTTCTTCGTTTTCGACGGCGAAATTCATACGCCAACGCCGGATTGTTTTCTTGATGGGATTACCCGGCGCGCGGTCATGGAGATGGCCAGGCAGCAAGGGTACAAGGTTGTCGAACGCGCGATTATGCCCGAGGAAATGGCGCAAGCTCAGGAATGCTTCCTCACCGGAAGTGCGGCCGAGGTTACGCCCGTTCGTGAAATCGAAGGCATGTGCACCTTTACCCCGGGCGACGTCTGTCGTGATCTCATGACGGGCTTCGAGGTCATGGTTGGGCGCCGCGACGAAAAATCCAGCGCAGCTTAAAAGTTTAATTTAAACTTTCACAGCAGGTTTTTGATGAGTCCAAAGCTTGGCTTTGGACTCATCACTTGCGTTTGCGTCCACCCAGCGGCTCCCGTCGGTAGACACTTCTTTCTTCCAGAACGGTGCCTGTGTTTTGAGCCAATCCATGAGAAATTGACAGGCTTGAAACGCGGGTTCGCGATGGGCGCTGGCAACCGCTACAAGGACGATCGGATCTCCAGGTGCCATGTTTCCATACCGGTGTATGACCAGAACGTCGTCCAAGGGCCACCGTGCGCAGGCCTCGGACGATATGTCTTCAAGCTGTTTCTCGGCCATACCCGGATAATGCTCTAAAGTCATTTCCGAGATGGCGGTCCCAGCGTCTCGGTCCACCCCGCTGAAATTGCGCATTTGGCCGATGAACGTCGCGACACCTCCCGAGGTCGCGTTTTTGGCGCAAAACACGCGCGTTTCCTCTCCGATATCGAATTCTTCAGCTTGAACGCGAATTGCGGGCATATTCAGACCTATAATGTTTCGTACAGTATAAACCAAATTCAATTGGAGGGGTGTGCTGTCGGTGTCTTAGTCTTGAATGCGCGCGCAAACCCAAAATTCACCTTGGATCATGGATAGTGATTTCGACAAACATATGAAGGTAGGTGGGCAGGCCGCGGCAGACGGCCGCCTTGCCGTCGCCGAAGACGCCTTTCGCCAGGCCTATCAGATCAATCAAAAGTCGGCAGATGCCTGCCGCAACTTGGCGGCTGTCTTGCACTTGTCTAGCAAGCTCGACGACGCAGCGAAAATGTGGCGTGCGGCGCTGGACATCGACCCCACGTCGGGGGCGGCTTACTTCAATCTTGGGCTCATTTTTATGACCACAAAGGATTTTGAAGCCGCCAAATCGCATTTCAATCGGGCTCTTGAGATCAAACCGGCTCTCGCTGACGCAGCTTTCAACTTGGGCCGGATCGCCTATCACGAAGGCGATAGGGCAAAAGCCCGGGATTTGTTCGCGCGCTGTATTAAAGTTCAGCCCGAACACATCAAGGCCCACACCATTTTGGTGCAGGTATTGACCGAGCTCGGGCTAGAGTCAGAAGCGATTGCCGCCGGTCAACGGGCGATCAAAGCTCTGGAGGGGTTATCTACTGGTCTGCCCAAGGAGTCCGCCGAAATGCTGATGCACATGGCGAACGCGCACCGCCGGTTAGGAGAGTTAAAAGAAGCATCGCAGTGGTACAGCGAGGTTGTAAAAGTCGATCCCGACAACGCCATCGCACACCACCTTCTCGCCGCCGCCGAAGGTACACTGACCGATAAGTATGCGAAGGCCTACACCATCAAATCGTTCGATACATTCGCGCAAAATTTCGACGCGCATTTGCTGAATATTTTAAGTTACAGGTCGCCCGATATCCTGGCTGCGGACCTGGCTGCGCTGAGGCCCCAGGCGGATACTTTCGCAACGTGTCTCGATTTGGGATGCGGGACAGGATTGATGGCGTCCGCACTCTCAGCGCATTTCAAGATTCCCTACATGGTTGGGATCGATTTATCGAAGAACATGTTGGACGAAGCGCGCAGCAAAAATCTTTATCAGGAACTTTTGCAGGAGGACATCGCACAGGCGATGTCCGTGCGCACCGACGAGGTCTCTCTCATCGTTTCTGCTGATGTGTTTATCTACGTTGGTGAGGTATCCGAAATATTTGAACACGCAGCGCGTTTATTGAGTGCCAACGGAATTTTCGCGTTCTCGATTGAAGTGAGTCCCAAAGATGATGTCGAATTGGCGCCCACTGGACGCTATCGACACAAGACATCCTATATTCGAGAGCTTGCGTCTAAGAATGGGATGGTGGTCCTAAGAGAACGCGAAGGCCTTATTCGCAAAGACGCCCGCGATAAAATATTCGGGACCTACTTTTACTTAGAGAAACGCGAACCCGCGTTATAGGTTTGCTTACCCGCAGGTATTTACCCGCCCGTAACCGGCGGAAAAAAAGCCACCTCGCGGGCTGCGCTGATCTTAGCATTGTGGTCGACGTGGACGTGATCAACGGCACTCTTAATAAGGGCCCGATCCGCAAAGGCATCGGCATGAGCTGGGCTTTGGTCGATCAGCCAGTCGATTAAGTCGCCGACGGTGTTTACATCCGCGGGCGGCGATAGAACTTCTTCACCTGTGCCTATTTTTTCTTTAACCCAAGCGAAATAAAGCACGGTGAGGCCTTGTTCTTTAGAGGGCGTCGCCATCGCTCGAATCAGTTTTTTGTATGGGTTCGCCCATATATTTCAATCCAGCCTTCAAATAGTCATATCCGGTAATGATCGTAAGTAAGGCTGCGATCCACAGGAGGAGTTCACCGGCCTCTTTTGCCAGAGGTACGGCTGTACCTACGATCAGAAAACCAAGCGCTACCATTTGCACGGTGGTTTTTCCTTTTGCGAGCTTGGTCACTGGGACGCCGACCCGAAGCTCGGCAAGAAACTCCCGCAGTCCAGAAACAAGTATTTCGCGCAGGAGGATGATGATTGCGGGGATGTAGGTCCATTGACCCATACGGTCAAAGCCCACCAACATTAAAAGCACGGAGGCAACCAAGAGTTTGTCGGCAATCGGGTCCAGAAACCGCCCCAACCTCGAGACTTGATTCGCCCGCCGCGCAAGATAGCCATCAAAGAAATCTGTGACGCCGGCAAGGGTAAACAAGGAGACCGCGGTCCACCGCATTGCGGTGCTATCGAAGAAAAATGTCGCAAGAACAATAGGAATTATTGCGATGCGCGAAAGCGTTAAAATGTTTGGTAAATTTAACAATCTTGGCCTCAAAAAAAGTTACGCGATGCTACCCTTCCGAATGGAAATGGTCATAGATTTTTTTTGCAGTGGCGGCATTTATTCCTGGTGTTGACTTGAGGTCGGTTAATCCGGCGCCTGCAACCGCCTTCGCGGAACCGAAATGACGCAAAAGCGCTTTTTTGCGCACCGCGCCAATACCTGGAACCTCATCAAGTAGAGACTGTCCAATGGCTTTCGATCGCTTAGCGCGATGGGTGGTAATCGCGAACCGGTGCGCCTCGTCGCGAAGCCGTTGGAGAAAGTATAAAACCGGATGGTTCGTCGGTAGCGTGAAGGGTTTTTTATCCGGCAGAAAAAACTGCTCGCGCCCAGCGTTCCGGTCTGGGCCTTTGGCGATGCCTGCCACCGGAATGTCGTCGATGCCGAGGTCGGCGAGTACGGCCAAGCCCGCGTTGAGTTGCCCTTGGCCTCCGTCGAGCAACACTAAATCTGGCCACTGGCCGCGCGTGCGGTCGGGATCTTCCTTTTGGGCACGGGCGAAACGGCGGGTTAGCACTTCGCGCATAGCGCCGTAGTCGTCTCCCGGCGCGAGGTCGGAAGACTTGATATTGAATTTGCGGTAAGCATTTTTCATCAATCCTCCGGGACCGGTCACAATCATGGCGCCGACCATATTTGTCCCTGAAATATGAGAGTTGTCATAGACTTCAATCCGTTCGGGCGCTGCGTTTAGCTTTAGTACGTCGGCAGTTCCCTCCAAGAGTTTTCTTTGCGCCGAATTTTCAGCTAACCGCCGCTCCAAAGCTTCGCGGGCATTCAGTGCGGTGTGATCGACTAGGTTTCGCCGCCCGCCCCGTTGAGGAACAGAAATTTTCACGGGGTGTTCCGCCCGAAGACTTAATGCGGCTTTTAAGATCTCCAGGTGAGGCGGAGAGGTGTTGACCAAAATTTCTTTTGGGGGGCGATAAGAAGAATAGAATTGTCCGATGAATGCCTCCAGAATCGCGCCATCTGCATCGTCTGCTGCGTGGGCCGGGTAATAGGCGCGGTTGCCAAAATTTTGCCCGTTCCGAAAGAAAAACACTTGGATGCAGGATTGGTTGCCGATTCGGTGTAGGGCGATCACATCAGCTTCCCCCAACCCACTAACGTTTATGTCTTGATGCGCCTGAACGGCGGTCATGGCCCGGATGCGATCTCGAAAACTCGCCGCTGCTTCATAATCTAGATTGGCGCTGGCGGCGTCCATGCGCCGCGCGAGTTCGGCCTGCAAAGCACGGCTCTCCCCGCGAAGAAACTCTCGCGATTGGCTTACCAAATCTGCGTATTCGTCCTTCGTAACTTTGTTCACGCATGGCGCGGCGCACCTTTTGATTTGGTAGAGGAGGCAGGGTCGCGTGCGGTTTGAAAAAACGGCGTCTGTACAGCTGCGGAGCAAGAACACTTTTTGCAGGGCAGTCAACGTGCTGTTGACTGCGCCCGCCGAGGCGAATGGACCGTAATGTTCTAAGTTTTTCTTGCGTGCGCCGCGATACTTCACAATGCGCGGAAAGTCGTGTTCGCCTTCGATGACGATGTACGGAAAGGATTTGTCGTCTCTGAGAAGAATGTTGTATCGCGGTTTGAGTTTTTTGATGAGGTTGCTTTCCAGCAGTAATGCTTCGGCTTCGGTATGGGTGGTGACGATTTCGCAAGACCGCGTACTGAACACCATCCGCTGAAGTCGGATCGGCATGTTTTCGATTCGCAGATATGACGAAACGCGCTTTTTTAGGTTTTTGGCTTTGCCGACGTAGAGGACGGTTCCCTCGCCGTTAAGCATCCGGTAGACGCCGGGACGAGGCGGTAGGGTTTTGACGGTTTTTGTCAGGACCTCGAGACCATTTCGACTCGCACTCTCCTGCGAAAGTTCGGAAGACGCGGGCGGTTCTTTTGATTTTGGTGGCGCGGGCATCCCTTGTATGTGAGCCCTCCCGAATAGCGCGTCAACGCAGGTCTGCGGATTTTATGGGAGGCGCTGGTTTGCGATCAGTCGCGATAGAGTCGAGGTTTTCCGCCGCACATACCGCCAAAGCCCTGCCGGGCTGGGTCCCGGATATCCACGAATTCTGTGGATAACTTTGTTGGTAACCCAGCGCCAATTTGGGTGCGCTGGCTCACCTTCTGGATTCTTACGAAAATGCTCAAATTATGAGCATAAAAGATAAGTTATTGATTTATATAACTCTTATCGCGCACCGGGAATCCGTGCAGTGTCTCCCTGAAGTGTCCGCCCCGGGTTCCCGGTCACCGAGAGGGCGAGGACGTCCTTGTGAACAAGTTCGCTTGACAGGGCCGTTCTCGCCTCATTTATGTCGATTCGATTACGAGAATTGCGCCATTTTCTTGCGAATTTCTCGCACTTGAGGCCGGGAAATCAGGTTTTAGAGGAATTGGGCCGTTATCGGGGCCGGGGAGTGGTCGGTGAAAATCGCTCGATTTCCACACCCACGCTTTCAGTGTCATCAAAAACTTCGAGTTTTTCTACCCGAACCCTTGCGGACCGGCAGGCGGAGTCCTGTAGGCATAGGGACGCGATGCGTTCGGCGAGAGTTTCGACCAAATTCACATGCCCATCCGATACCACCGCTCGAACGCGCGTAACGATGTCTTCGTAGCATACGACGTTCTCAAGGCGGTCATCGTGCGCTCCATCGTCTTCGCGAACACCGAGATCGAGATTGATTCGAACCCGCTGTGGGCGTCCTTTTTCATGAAGGTGGACCCCAATATTGCAAGGAAGAATGAGATCGCGCACGAAGACGTGCCTGAGTCCGGCGACCGCGTCCGCTATTTTTAAGGGCTCGATGACAGGAGAGGTGGTCATATCAAAATATCTACCTTCGAGTTTTATTCGGCGATGTAATCAGAATTGACGTTCGTATTCCGGCTTAAATGTTGTCCACCATCTAATGCAATCATCTGTCCGGTCATTGCGGGGGCAGACAAGATGAACTCCATGGCATCGCAAATCTGCGCGGGGTTTGTTCCGCGCTTCAAAGGTGTCGAGGCGCATTGTTGCTCAAACTGATCTTGGTCTTGCCGCGAACTCGGCAATGTCGGCCCCGGCCCGATAGCATTGACTCGAATTCTGGGAGCAAGCGCCATGGCTAAGGTTTGGGTTAACGTCCAAAGGCCGGCCTTGCTAACGGTGTAAGATGTAAAGTGCGGGGTCGGGTTCCAGACCCGCTCATCGACGATATTGATGATTGCCCCATGTGCGTCGCTTGGGAGTTGTTTGGCGAAGCTCTGAGACATTAAAAACGGCGCGCGCAAATTGATGTTCATATGAGCATCCCACGACTCAACCGTGGCCGTATCGGCTTCGTCGCGCTCAAAAATCGATGCATTGTTGATAAGGCACCCAAGCGGGCCAAGGGATTGAGATACCTGCGCGAAGAGGGTTTCCAGGTCTTCCGGGTCCGAAAGATTCGCTTGGAACGCGGCAGCCTGTCCGCCGGCTTGCTTGATAGCCGCCGTTACAGTGTCTGCCTCGGCCTTGGATCGGTTGTAGTGGACAGCCACCGACCACCCTTTGCTGCCGAGCCGTTCAGCGAGTGCGCGACCAATCCGGCGTCCGGCTCCCGTAATGAGGGCCGTTTTGTGGGTTATTTCGGCGGGTGAGGAATTTGTCATCGATCTTAACCTTCCGGGCTCCCTACCTAGCGGCGAAGCCATGGCAGGGCAAGGCTCTGACAGCTGTGTCACGTTTCTTTTCTTGCGGGAGCGGGCCTAAAGCGGGAATAACAGGGGCGAAATGACTGATCCAAAACCAGAGTCTGAACCAACACCGCAGATTTTGCTGCGGCAGTTGAGATCTGTACCGCTTGCCGCGATCCTCAGCGGCGCGCTGATCGCATTGTGGGTTGCTTACCTCGTGGTTGCGCCGACCCCGGTTCCTCCTCCGCCGCTTCAGTCGCAACCCGCGCCGACCGTTGCCGCGTTGCCGCAATTGCCCGATCAGATGCGCCTCTTGGTGTGGCGCGACGTAATTGACCCAGAGGTGTTGACCGCCTTTGAAGACGAGAGCGGCATCACGCTTGACGTTGAGAGATATACGACGTTTCAAGAACTCAGAACGATTGCGTCTACGGGACGTTTGACCCACGACATGGTGATTACGTCGGGGATCGATCTTTCATTTCTGATGGAGCGCGAGCTCCTTCAATCTTTAGACCGCGAACAGGTGCAAGGGTATTCGGGACTGAATCAAATCGTTTTGAATAGAGCCGCGCAGTATGATGTCGGCAACACTTACTCACTTCCTATTCTGTGGGGAACAACTGGACTTGCATTTGATCGCGCTCAGATCATGGAGAGGATTGGCCGCGATCCTCAGTCGTGGTCGGTATTGTTTGAGCCCGAGTTGGCACAAGAAGTTGCGGACTGCGGAATTCAGGTGGTCCGCGCGCCCGATAGCGTGTTTCCGGTCGCGTTTAGGTATTTAAATCTTCCAGTCGATTCCGTAACCGTTGAAGACACAGACGCCGCCGCTCGACTGTGGGAGCGCGTCCGGCCCTTTATCTCAAGATTCGTGACAGCAGATGTGGTTGGGGGACTTGCGCGCGGTGAAATTTGTTTGGCGATGGCGACATCTGGCGACGCCTATCAAGCGGCTGTACAAAGCCGCGCGCTCGGCGCTGTGAGGGATATTGCTTACGTTCTACCTGAAGAAGGCGCGGCGGTTTGGCATGCCTTGGGTGCGATTCCGTCCGGTGCGCGTTACCCGGGACATGCTGCGAGTTTGATGAGTTATTTGATCAGGCCGGAAGTTGCAGCTCGCTTAACGAATGCGACTGGATTCGTCAGCGCGGTGAGTGATGCGGCCTTATACGTAAAGCCGGAAATTAAAAATGATTCGGCTTTCAATCCTGATATCGATGCTCTTCCGAATACGGTGTTTGAGGTCTCACCGGGTGAGGTCGGTATATCATTGCGTGATAAATTCTGGCAGCTGATTAACGCGCCATCGGAGAGCACGCCTGCACCTAATGAGGAGTGACGCGCCTGAGCGTTACGTGTCGGCTTCGGCCATTTCGATATATTTTTCCAATATCGCATCAACATCCGGAGGCTCTTGTTTCCATGCGGACCGGGGCAGGATTGTCGCGCGGTCACGTTCAAGCAGGCGCGCTTGATGCGGCAGGATGAGACTTGAAAGGGATAGTCCGGCTTCGGCAAGGGATCGGGCGGGGACCGGGGTGACGGACCGTTTTTCGAGCGCACCTGCCAGAATGTCTGTCGCCCGTTCATCTCCCGGCGCCTCGAATGTGGGCATTAGCACTGTTCCGTTCACAGGAATGAACCCGGTGTAGGACAAGGGTGCGGTGTTGGGCGTGTTTAGCGGCGGGGGCGACGGGAGCGTTACGAGTTCCAAGGTTTCACCGCGGGCATCGCTTGCCGTCGAGAGACGTTCGGATGTTTTGCGCAAGATCTCCCCAAAAGGGTGATCATCGTGGGAAGCGCTTACCGCTACACGGCCCGGTTCAATGAACGCCGTAAGTGCGCGCACATCGCAAACAAGTGGATCGGCGGGATGGGCGTCCTCCAGCCATATGACTCGCGCGCTTCCCAGCCAATACAAAAAAATTGAAAACGCCTCGATCCGCGTGACGTCCGGATTTCTTTTCTTGTCGAACACCGTTGGCGCAAGCGCGATAAGGGTATCGCGCCCGTCACTGATGTATGCGCTGCTTTCTACAGTCAGCGGCGCGCGAAACCGGCGCACCTCTGTAAATCCGAGTAGGGCATGAGCGAAGTCCGCATCAACCGGGTCGCAACCCGCGCGTTCGCCCCAGCCGTTGAATCGCCAGTCCACTGCCGCGGAGCCGCCTTTGCCGTCCACCAAAAATGCCGGGCCGGTATCGCGCAGGCGCAGCGATTGATGGTCAAGTGTTTCGATATCCGCTGCGGTGCCGCACATGGCGCGCGCGTTTTTTTCATCACCGGGTGAGGCGAGGACGCTGACCGGTGCGAAATCAGTGATGATTTGCGCGAGCCGGGCGATGTCATCACGGAGTTCGGCTTGTGACTCGCGCGGCCAGGCCAGCCAAACCCGGCCCAAACGGCTGTCGTCACCGGGGAGGTAGAATCCGTCTTGCCTCGGTGTGGCGGCGGACGACGAGGAGTGGGCCGGAGAATTTGCTGATGGTCTTGCGGGTGAACGTGCTGGTGAACTCAAGGAAAACTCCGGTTAGTACGCCGTACAAACGTGATTTTTGTGCGGTGAGATGCTCACTTTAACGCACTCTTTGCATCATTGCGCCATGGCTTTTGCATGGTGAAAGCGCGTTTTTGTGTGGTGAGTGCATGGATATTTGCTGCGAACTGCACGGTGTTTGAATGGAATAAGAAAAACTCGCAATGAGCGGGTTGTCACACCTCTATGCGCCGTCCGGACAGGTCGATTCGGTGCATCAAATAACAGAGACAATCGGCGCGCACCGCCTCAACGCTCGGGGTGAGCATCGCCGGCACGGCTTTTACGTTCAGCCGCACGTGTTCGCCGCTGTAGTTGAGATAGGGACCCGGCGGCGGATTGCTTTTGGCGATTGGAAATTCGTTGATGCGCGCGGACCCCGTGACTGTGGCCAAAGGCGTTCCCGGTTCCGCTTCGCAAAAATTGAGATGATCGACGTTTGCATGAAAGGTGATGTCGGCGGGGCTGCCGTCAAATGAGAAGCTAACGCCCGCCGGAATCTTGAGGGCGGCGAACGTTTGCAAAAGATCGATCTCGGACGGCGGCACCGGATGCGCTGGAAAATGCGAGAGGGCGAGAGCGGCACTCACAAACTCGGCGGCGTGGGCGGTCGCGGCCGGATCGCCGGCGCGCCCACATTCCAATGTGACCGCCGGGCAGACCTCGGCCATGGCCAGAGATTGCACGCCCACCGGTTCCTCGAAGAAGACAACCGTGCGGCTGAACAAGCGCGCAAGATGAAAATACGGGGCTTGAAGTTTATTCACGCAAGCGTAGTGCGGATTGAAACCCGAGTTATTGTGAATGTCGATACTGGCAAACGGATTTTGCGCGCGCACATAGTCCACCACCTCGGCCATAAGCTGGGCTTCGGGGACGTGCGGCGTCAGGGTGCCCGGCCACACGCGATTGAAATCAGCTTGATGATCAAGCACGCGTTTGCCTGCCGCGGCGGCCTCGACGTTACCGACGAACAAAAGCAGGCGGCGCGGCAATCCATGAGCGAGATGGTCGCGCAGCACCTGTTGGGCGGCAAGCAGTCCGGTGGTTTCATCGCCGTGGAGCATCACCGAGACGAACAACGGCTCGCCAATCCGTCCGGGTAAATCCAAAAGCGTCGGTGTGGGTAAGACGCGCGTGACGTCCCTAGGCGTGACCTCTAAAAACCCATCTGGCATATGGTCAAGTACACGCAAGCCGAGTTCCATCAGATGTCCCACTGATGCACAGGGATCGCACTGCGCTGGCGTTCGCAATAGGCCGACATCATTTCGCGAAAATCGCCGTTCCATTTTTCAAGAGCCGCGCGCTGCCACACCGCCCCGGTTTGTCCGGTCTCCACCCGCGTTTCCATGATCTCGAGGTAAAGCTCGCGGTCCTTCGCATCCACGCCAAAGGCTTTGAGCCCCCGGTGCGCGGCGGGAAGTAGATGATCTTGCATCAGGTGCTTCGCCGAAATTTGGCCCAGGCCGGGCCAGGTGAGTTTTGCATCCAACCCCTCTCGCGCGGCTTCGTAAAAATTCGCGCGGGCGTCGTCAAACGCGAGGTCCATGGATTCATCAAAGCCGCTATCGACCATGTCGCGCACAATGCCGAAGTAACACGCCGCATTGGCGATCATGTCGACGATGGTCGGCCCAGCGGGCAGCGTGCGGTGTTCAATGCGAATATGTGGTGTGCCGTCTGAGTCGAACCCGACGATGGGGCGGTTCCACCGCCAGATGGTGCCGTTGTGCAGATGAACGTGCCGCAGCTTTGCGGACGGTTCATCAAAGGCAAGCGGTAAGAGCACCGGATAGGTGTTTAGGTTTTCGATTAAAACCTCGAACAAGGACTCGCGCACATACCCCGAGCCAAAGGTTACACGTCCATGCTCACCCGCATTGTCCTTAAGGGCGACCGATTGTTCAAACAGGGGAATGCGGGTTTCCTGCCATAAGGCGCGCTTAAACAAGAACGGCGCGTTGGTGCAGGCGGCCAAAAGCGGCGCGCTCGCCATGATCGAGGCGTTGTAATAGCGGTGGGCGAGGCGCGCGGGTGTTTTTAAATGAATCTGCAAAGACGTCGTCGCAGCCTCGAGCATCACGTCGCCGTGCTCGCTGCGCAGATGATCGTGCCCGGCGATGTCCACCACCAAGGGCTTTCCGCCGCGTCGGCGCAACACTTCATTGTTGAGCGCCTTATACCGTTTTAGCGGCGAGAGGTTCTGGAGGGTTAAATCCTCATCGCGGATCACCGGCAAAGTGCCGATCATCACCATATTCGTGTCCAGCCCGTGGGCGACATCGTTGCAGTGAGTCCACAATGTTTTGAAGGCCGCCGCCGCCCTGTTCAGAATATCTCCGGTGAGCGCGAGGGGCGGGCTGTTAAGTTCGACGTTAAAACGCGAGAGCTCCGGGACCACGAGGGAGTGATCAAGGGCATCTAAAAATTTTTCGTTGATTGGACGCGGGAAAAATCCGTGATCAAGCAACCAGGCTTCGATTTCAAACCCGGCGACATATCCGTCCTTGGAAAGTTTCTCGTCCGCTACCAATTTTGAAAGCAAATCGGTTTCTTCACGCAGATGGTTCTCAAATGTCTTGAAGTCTTGCGGCGTGAACGACGTGCGGGAAATTTCTTCGCCCATAAAAAACCTGCGTGTATGACGGTTCCGGGGAACGCCGCCGTGTGGACCCCCTCGCATATCATGCAGGGGAAGCCTGATGCGAAAAATACCGTGTCGGCCAATACCGTGTCGGCCATAGATAGGGTGTTGGTGGGCCATGTACAATTCACCCATATTTAATAGTACCTGGCACTATTAAATATGGGTGCGGCTGGGTGTGGAGCTAGATTGTTGGGTGGTTTGGGCCGTCAGGTTTTGCCGAAGCCGCCGCCGCCCGGGGTTTTGATGGTAAGCGAATCACCGGGGGCGATCTCGACTTCCTCTGTGGCCCCTAAAACATGACCCGATCCATCGGCGCGGGTGAGAATGGTTTCGCCGGGCGCGCCGTCTTCGCCGCCGCTCAATCCGAAAGGTGCGTTCGCTCGCCGTCCGGAGAGAATTGCAGCGGTCATTGCTTCGTGAAATTTGAGCGTTCGTTCGGTGCCGTCACCGCCGTTGTGTTTTCCACGTCCGCCTGAGTGTGCGCGGATGGAAAATTTTTCAACGATCACCGGATAGCGCCATTCCAATACTTCCGGGTCGGTGAGGCGCGAATTGGTCATGTGAGTTTGCACGGCGCTTGCGCCGTCGAAGGTTTCACCCGCGCCCGCACCGCCGCACACGGTTTCATAATATTGGTGATGGTCGTTGCCGAAGGTGAGGTTGTTCATGGTCCCCTGGCTTGCGGCCAAAACGCCGAGCGCGCCATAAAGCGCATCACATATTGTTTGTGAGGTTTCCACATTGCCCGCGACCACGGCGGCGGGGTACGTCGGACTGAGCATCGAGCCTTCGGGAATTTTCAATGTCAGCGGACGCAGCACCCCTTCGTTCATGGGAATGTCGTCGGCCACCAAGGTGCGGAACACATATAACACCGCCGCGCGGCACACGGCGCTCGGCGCATTGAAGTTATTGGGGCGCTGGTCCGATGTGCCGGTAAAATCGATCACCGCACTGCGCGCATTTGAATCGACATCCACCGCCACATGAATTTCCCCGCCGTCATCCATGGGACAGATGAAGCGGCCCGACTTGAGTTTGCCGATCACCCGGCGCACCGCTTCCTCGGCGTGGTCTTGCACATGCTCCATATAGGCGCGCACCACGCCCCGCCCGAACTCATCCACCATGTTTTGAAGCTCGCGCGCCCCTTTGGCATTCGCGGCGGCTTGGGCGCGGAGGTCGGCGAGGTTCATGTCCGGATTGCGCGCCGGGTATTTACCGGATGTGAGTGCGCTGCGGATTTCCTCTTCCTGAAACACACCGCCGCGCACCATGACCAATGAGTCGAGCAGCGCGCCTTCCTCTTCAACGGTTGTGGAAACCGGCGGCATGGACCCTGGCGTGCGCCCGCCCACATCGGCGTGATGACCGCGCGAGGCGGTATAAAACAGGGGCGTCTCTTCACCTTCTAAAAACACCGGCGTGACCACGGTGATGTCGGGCAGATGGGTGCCGCCCGCATAGGGGTTGTTGAGTACAAACACATCGCCGGGTTCCATATGCGTATGCTTGGCGCGCACCGCGCGCACGCTCTCGCCCATCGAGCCGAGATGCACCGGCATGTGCGGCGCGTTGGCGACCAAGTTTCCATCTGCGTCGAACACCGCGCAGGAGAAATCGAGCCGCTCTTTGATGTTCACGGACTGGGAGGTGTTTTGCAGTACCGCGCCCATTTGCTCGGCGATGGACATGAAAAGGTTGTTGAAGATTTCTATCAGCAACGGATCGGCAGGGACATAATGTTTTTTGTTGTCATTCCCAGCTTTATGCCGGGAATCCAGAGTAACTTGCTCCGGCGGAGATTGTGGCTCTGGATCCCCGGAACCAGTCCGGGGATGACGTTGGGAGGATTTGGGTTCTGTTCGTGAAAGAACTAAGCCGCCCGTGTCATTGACCGATGCGCGCCAGCCTGCTTCGACCACGGTCGTCGACAAGTCCTCGGTCAGGATCGCCGGGCCGTCGACAAACGCGCCCGGCTTCAGCGCGGCGCGGTGAATCAACGGCGCGGTATGGGACTCACCGTTTGAAATCATGGTCACGGTTTGGCGCGGGGATTCCGCTGCCGCAATCGACGGGGCGGCCTCGGTCTGTGTATCCACTGAAGCGCTGTCGGCGATGGCTTCCGCCGCCGCCGTTTCGCAAACAAGCGCGCGTCCCTCCATCACAAACCCGAAGTGAGCTTTATGGATTTCGGTGAAAGCGGCGTGCATCGCCTTAATCCCGCCGTGGTCGATCTCAAGGGCGGTGTCGGTGCCCGCATAGCGCAAGTGTACGCGGCGGCTGACGATGATTGCATCCACATCGACCCCTTGACCGGCAAGCGCGGCGCGCGCTTCATGGTCCAGCTCATCCAAAACTTTTTCGACTTCGTGCAGGCCCGCGTCGGTGAGCTCGGCCTCGACCGTGCGGTCTTTCATTACCCGCATTTTGGCAAGGCCAATCCCATAAGCACTCAGCACCCCGGCGAGGGGATGAATGAACACGGTGGATATTCCTAAAGAGTCTGCCACCAAACACGCATGCTGGCCGCCTGCCCCGCCGAAACAGGCGAGGGTGTATTTGGTGATGTCGTGCCCGCGCTCTACGGAAATTTTGCGGATGGCGCGGGCCATGCTGTCGATAGCGAGCGCTAAAAATCCGTCGGCCAAGTCTTCGGGGGTGCGCGCCTGCCCGGTGGCCTCTTCGACTTTTTTGGAAAGCGCGGTGAATTTCTCGCGCACAACACTTGCGTTGAGGTGTTCGGCGCCGCTTTCGCCGAACACGGCGGGAAAATGTGCGGGCTGAATTTTACCCAGCAGCACATTGGCATCGGTCACGGTGAGCGGCCCGCCGCGCCCGTAACACGCCGGACCCGGGTTCGCGCCCGCGCTTTCGGGTCCGGCTTTGAACCGCAGGCCGTCGAACGAAAGGATCGAGCCGCCGCCCGCGGCCACCGTGTGAATTTGCATCATGGGCGCGCGAATGCGCACGCCCGCGACCAGGTTCTCCAGTCCGCGTTCATAGTCCGCCGCGCCCGCGTTTAGATTGACGTGGCAGACGTCTGTAGATGTGCCGCCCATGTCAAAACCGATGATGCGATTGATGTTTGCCGCGCGCGCGGTTTCCGCTGCGCCCACCACACCCCCCGCCGGGCCGGACAGCACCGCGTCCTTGCCGTGAAAGTGATGGGCGTTCGCGAGCCCGCCGTTCGATTGCATGAAGAGCAAGCGCGCGTGATTGGTTTTTTCGCTGACCTGATCGACGTACTGGCGTAAGAGCGGGGAGAGATACGCATCGGCGACCGTGGTATCGCCGCGCCCGACCAGTTTCATCAAGGGGCTTGTCGTGTGCGAGGCCGAGATATGAGTAAAGCCGATGTCTTGCGCGATTTCCGCGAGGCGCTGTTCATGGGCGGTGAAGCGGTAGCCGTGCATCAGGGCAATGGCCAGCGACCGCGCGCCGGATTGAAAGGCCTCTGTCAAGCGCGTGCGCGCGGCGTCTTCATCGAGAGCGCGGAGAACCTCGCCGCTGGCCGAGACCCGTTCGGGAATTTCCACCACCTGGGCGTAGAGCATGGCGGGCAGTTTGATATGCAGGTCGAACAGGCGCGGGCGGTTTTGGGTGCCGATGCGCAAGACATCTTTAAACCCTTCGGTGACCGCGAACACCGTGGCCGCGCCCTTGCGTTCCAAAAGCGCGTTGGTGGCCACGGTGGTGCCCATTTTGATGGAGGCGACTTTGTGAGCTGGAAACGGCGCGTCTTCTTCTCCGCTGTCATTCCCGGACTTGTTCCGGGAATCCAGGGCAACATGCGCCCGCCGAGTTTGTGACTCTGGATCCCCGAGACGAGCTCGGGGATGACGGTTTGAGTTTTCGTCCTTGTCCTTGCGTGACTCTAACTCCCCATGCTCGGTCAAGATGGCGCGCATACCCGCGACCGCTGCGTCGTCATACGCAGATGGATTTTCAGACAGCAGTTTTTTGGTGATCACCTGGCCCGCGGGCGCGCGGGCGACAATGTCGGTAAAGGTGCCGCCGCGATCGATCCAAAAGTGCCAGGGCATGGGAACTCATCATCTAATCATTGATTTTCTTACTATATCCCCGCACTTGCTATGGCCGGAAATGGGTATAGCAGAGTTCGCGTTTGCACCTAAGATAGCGGTTGTGACATTGTAACTACCAAAGGTAGATAGAACGAAGAAAGACTGTGAGACCCCTATGATCACTATCAGCTTTATTAATATGAAAGGAGGAGTGGCCAAAACGACGTTAGCTATAAATGTAGCGGATACTTTAACTAGACGACACAACAAAAAGGTATTGTTGGTTGATGTCGATCCGCAATTTAACGCGACTCAATGCCTTATGAGTGGTGAAAAGTATGTAGAAAAAATCAAAGCGGGTGACCCGACGGTTTATCAAATATTTGATGATTCGAATCGCCCCATAGTTAGCGCGGTCGGGAAGAATGACTCAAAGACTTCCGCTACAGCACTAAAAAATATTAAGCCGTGGGCAATCAAAGATAGGCTGGATATGCTGCCGGGTGACTTGGAGTTATATCGCCTCGACTTTGTTCCTGGCCAAGGACGTGAAAGACGCCTTAAGCGGTACCTCGAAGAGAGTGGCGCAGACGACAAATACGATTTTGTACTCATTGATACACCACCAACGCCCTCGGCATGGATGTCTAGCGCTTTGTTGGCCTCAGATTATTATTTAGTCCCTGTGAAGCCTGAACCCTTGTCATTCACCGGGATAGACCTGCTCAAAAGTGTAGTTGATCGTTTTTGCGAAAACTATGGTAAGGAATTGTCTTGTCTCGGTGTGGTTCTCACCATGGCAGAAAGCGCTCTTCGAGTGTATTCTCAAACAAAAGACTATCTTAAAGAAAATAAACATTGGAAAGACAAGGGTTTTAAAAATGATTTGCCTAAGAGAACTGAAATCGCTCGAGAGCAAACAAACCAAAGGCTTATTCTAGATTTACAAGACGTCTCTGCACAGCGTCCAATAGCGGGTATAACACAGGAAATCCTGGAGCGGATAAATGACAACGGCGCTCGAAAAAAAACGTCGACCAAGAAATCGAGTCACTAAAACACGTGACCCCAAGACCATTCGTTTGTTTCTTGAGGAGCTTTCGTGGGTGTTATCTGCATACCCGAATCTGGATTACCGAGGGATTCCAGATGTTATAGAAGATATGCAACGCTCTAAGTCTTTGCCCCATGCCCTGAGCAACTTTGTACCTGAGAATCCAAATATTCACTTTTTAGTGGGGGTATTGCCAAAAGTTTTTGGCAACGCCGATTTGTTTAGAACGAATGAAGATTTGGTCAGCTTCGCTCGATCCGCAATGAAATTAAAAATGACACGTTGGCAAAAGAAATCGCGAGAAGAATTGATTGGACAAATTGTATGTGCTGCGTATCAGCTAAATGATCGTAAGTTGGACCGATTGGTTCGAGCCTTAAGTCGAATCATTAATGGGGACGGGGAGGCCAGTGAAGTTCTTAAGAAATCCAAGGCCACCAAGCTTAGTTGGAATTATATTATACAGCAGCTCGCCAAAGAACGCGCTTAATGGCAAAAAACACGGAGCTTAAGAGCGCCCTTGAAGAATATGAGGCCTTCATCGCCAATTACGTTTTGGTCAAGGTTTCAAACAACTCAAAGAGAAAAACTGAACTCCAATCTATTTTTAAGCGCTATTTTTCTTTCTTAATTTGGTATTACTACATTCAATCAAATCGAATCTCACCACGACACTTTCCAAGAAAATTCAAAACATACTTTGTAGAATCTGCCTCGGATGTTTGTCAGTCTCTGCTGCTGTGGAATCAAGGCCTATACAAACCAGCGTTGCTGATATTACGAAGCGGAGTAGAGAATCTTTTTCGGGCTATCCTTTTGCTTAACGGGGTAAAGTTAAAAGGTATTTCAACTGTTTTTCAGCTAATTGCCTCTTTAAAGGCTTTGACCAAGGATACGGAGTCTCATGCACTAATAGTTAGTCTTGCTGCGCAGTACGAGTCCTTGTGTGGTGATGTTCATTCGAACGCTCGCGCAAATATGTCACTAACTGCTGCTGCGGGGGTGTACCCACGATATCGCCACGCCTCATCGCAACGGTTTTCCAAACTTTTCACGAACATTTGTCGCGACATAATTGCCTTGCTTTCTCTGCAGCTAAAAACACAGATAAATCGTATGCATCATCGGCACCGAGACTTACTTTTTGATTCTTTACCCAAAAAAGTGAAGGTATTAATTCACACTTGATCACGTGCAATCCTATCGCATATGGGTCTGAGACCTTCAGGGCGCCCGCCCACCCAACTTTCTCCATTTTCCCTGTAAGAAACCTGTCCGGTTCGGGACTACCATACCTGAGAGCCCCCACTAGCGCCTAACGTGGAGCCCACAGGTATGGACCAAGACGCGCCGGAGTGCACTGCCGAGATCGGCGATCAGGACGGCCTTTATAAAGACGCGGCGGCGCAGTTTGGCGGGGCGCTGGAAAGGCTGGCCCGGTCTTATGAGGCGGATGCGGACAAGCGGCGCGATCTGATTCAAGACATTCATCTGGCGGTTTGGAAAAGTTTTGCCGGGTTCGACGGGCGGTGTTCCTTGCGCACCTGGGTGTACCGGGTCGCCCACAACGCGGCGACCAGCTATGTGATTAAGGCGCGGCGCATTGCCGATAAGCACGCGCGCCTTGAAGACGTTCATCTGGAGATGGCGTTTGTTGACGGGCGCGAGGAGGCCGGGCGGCGGGAAACGTTGGAGCGGCTCTATGAGCTGATCGCCCAGCTCAACCTGGTCGATCACGCGGTGATCGTTTTGTACCTGGAAGGGGAAAGCGCGGCGTCCATCGGCGAGGTGACCGGGCTTTCGCCCGGCAATGTGGCGACCAAGATTCATCGGATTAAAAATTTATTGGCCCGCGGGTTTCAGTCCGGGGCGGAGGACGGCGCATCATGAGCAGCGAAACCGACATGACCAACATTCAACACGCCTGGCAGGCACAATCACAGGAGGAAAAGATGATCGCGCTAGCGGACATTCAGGAAAAGGCGGGACGCTTTCGGAAAAAAACTCTGCGGCGCAATTGGGTGGAATACATCGGCGTGGGGGTAGTGATCGCAGCGTTCGGCGGCATGGCGATTGGGTTTGGGGGAACCCTTTTCGTGATGGGGTGCGCGCTGATTATTGCCTCGGCGATCTTCATGGCCGCCTTTATTCAAAAGCACGGCACACCCGTGGCCGCGCCGAACGGGGCATCGCTTTCCGAGGCTATCGCTCATCACCGGGCGGAACTGGAGCGCGAGCTTGATCTCGCCCGCCGGGTGCCGGTTTGGTACATCGGCCCGGCCGTTCCGGGGCTTGTTTTGTTTGTGGCCGGCATGAAGGAGAACGGCATGCTGGACAAAGAACTGGAGCTGGCCATGCACTTGGGCGTGATTGCCGTGACCCTCGCGGTGATCGTCGCGGTGAATGTGCGGGCGGCGCGCAAACTTCGGCGGCAGATCGCAGCCCTGGAGGAGACGCGCGGGTCTTGACGCGGAGCCGAGGCGGACTCGTTTCATTTGTCTCAAATTTTTAACCGGAGCTGCCCTTGAACGGTCACAGTTGGGTCCTATGTTGCGTCCTCATAGACGAAACGACCATGACGACGCGATCATGACCACGCGCGGGAGGCGCAGGTGACCTATCTTAAAAAACTCGACGAGGCCGATTTAGTGCTGAGTCCCGGCGATGCGGCTCCAGACGGCGGCTGGACCGGGCTGATGCGCAGCTGGTTGGGCGGGCCGGTCGAGCGGTTGTCCAGCGACGACGTCACCGCGCTCACCGAGCTCAAGCGCCGCCGCGCCGCGGTGAGTGCCTGGCGCGAGAAGCTCTAAGGCTTTTGTGCCGGTCCGCCTAAGGGGTCAGAAAATTGGCCTTGAGGGCGGCGATGGTTTCATCGTTTAGGCCCAGCCCCTCTTTAAAATAGCCCTCGATACTGCCGTAGGTGCCTGTGACTTCCTCAAAGGCGGCGCGCAAATACTCTTCGCGGGCGGTGAGCAACGGGATCATCGGCTCTGCAAGCTGCGGCGGGGCGCTCGCAAGAATAGCGCGGTTGCGCGGGGTGAGAGCACGGTTGGAGCGCATGTAATCGAACATCACCATGTCTTCGGGCACGCCGAGCAGGGTCAGCAACGCAGCAGCGGCCCAGCCGGTGCGGTCTTTGCCCGAGGTGCAGTGAATAAGCGTGGGCAGGCTGGACGGATCGGCAAGGCGGGTGAATAACGTGGCGTAGGCGGTGCGCGCCGGGGCCGAGGTGACATAGGCGCGGTTGGAAAGATCGAGGATCTCCTCGCCGGTGCGCTCAGCGAGGAGGGCGGCAATGTCGCTGGTATCGCCGAGCTGTCCGCCCAAACCGTCCGGGCCATCGCCGTTGACGTTGGCGACAAGAACATCTGCGTCTTCCGGAAGGCGGGAGGGCGCGCGGGTGCGTTCATCGCCGGTGCGCAAATCACAGACAAGTTTGAGGCCGAGGGACTTGAGAACCTCAAAGTCTTCATCGCTGACGTTGGCGAGCTCGGCGGAGCGAAAGATGCGTCCCATTTTGACCCAGCGGCCATCGGTGGTGCGATAGCCGCCGATATCGCGGAAGTTGGGAAGGCTCGCGAGCGGAATGCGGTGATCGGTCATCACCAGCGCGCCGCCCGTGTCGGGTACGAACTCAAAATACCAGCGCGGACCGGCGGGCATATTCACCACCAGATGACTATTCGCGCCGCCTTTGCCCACTTCGCGCTCGCGCCCGACGTTGTCCGGATCGGTGCCGGCAAAAACCCTCACCGAGGTGACCGTCTCCGGCGCGCGCCAAACGATGGTGAAAGACCCCGGGTTGCCCTCCACGACCGCGACCTCGGTAAAGGGGATCGGCCCGGCGGGTTCTTGCGAGCAGGCGGTGAGTGCGTACGGTGCGGTGAGGGCGAGGGCGAGAGCGGTGCGGCGGGTCAACGTGAGCATCAACGTGGCTTTCAAAAAATATTACAGCGATTTTAAGTGCCGGAGTGTTGCAGACGCCGGGGCTCATTCCTAGGTCGAAAGGGACCGGGTGTCGCACCGGGCGGCGCCCTCTTGATCCGATGTGGCTCATTAAGGAGGAACATTGCCATGGGGAACTTAAAAACTGCGACCGTCAAAACCGCCGTTCTGACAGCCACGCTATTAGCGGCGTGGGTGCCGGGCGCACTGGCCGCCGATCAATGGCTGGCCTGCGAGGGGACTAAGGTCACCACCGGACAAAATGATGACGGCGAAACCCTGAACGAAACGCAACCCATCGCCGATATCTACGCGTATAACGACGACTTGCAGGGTCTTTATTTTTATTCCCAAGACCGGCAAACCCTCTCGCCGGTTGCTGTGGAGACCTACACCCCGGCTGAAATCACCTGGGACGGCGAGGGTGTGTGGGGCGCGCGCTGGGATGGTGTGCTCAATCGCGATGAGATGTCTCTCAACATCGTGCGCACGGAAAAAGAAATGCGCTCGGAGTGGACTGCGCAGTGCACACCTACTGACGCGCAACCCATCGCATAAATTAAAGATTGCAGAAAAAGTTAGCCCCGGGCGTGCGCCACGTGCGGTGGGCGCCCGGGTGTTACGCGCTACATCCGCCTCATCATCATTGAGGCGGCGGGGGCTCGTCTCTCGGACGCCTCCGGCGCAGCGGTGGGCGTTGCCGTGCTGGTGACGATGCCGTCGCTGCCTTGAACCAAATCTAAAGGTGCATAGGGAATTGTCGGGAAGACATCGTGCGGGCGGGGGATTGAATGCCGCCGTACCAAAACTTCCGACAACACCGTCCTGTAATCGGTGGTCACCACCAAATCGCCGAAGTAAAGGTCCGTAGGCCGGAGGCCCGGCCAGGTGCCATAAATCTGACCGCCGTTGACGTTGCCGCCGAGGAGCATCATGTAGGACGCCGCGCCGTGATCGGTGCCCTGATTGCCGTTTTCTTCCAGACGGCGTCCAAACTCCGTCATCGTGACCAGCGTAATGCGATCTTGGTAGTCGGCGACATCCGTCCAAAACGCCGAAAGAGATTGCGCGAGTTCACTCGCAAGGCTTGGAAATACAGAGTTGAGGTTGTCGTGATGGTCCCATCCGTCTTGGTCCACCGTTGCGATATCAATGCCGACATCCATCTTAATGAGCCGCGCCAAGGACTGCAGCGCATCGGATAAATGTCCGCCGGGATAGGTGACACCAGCGGCGGTTTCGGTCGCCGGGTTTTGGATGCCTTGTCGTACGGACTCGATCGCATCGAGGGTTTGGGTCGCAAGCGTTTTGTAGGCACCATCACCCATATTCACATTGCGTATGGCACGCTCAAGTTCATCGCCGCCCCAAAGGTTGAAGTCTTCGGCGTTCCAAATGCCGACGGCTTGCGGATGCTTTAAGAGCGAGGTCGGAACATCACCACTCGCCGCCACGGTTCCCAGAACAGGACGAGTTTCACCCAAGCTATCAAGGTGGCGGGTGAGCCAGCCGCGCTTTTCGGAGTCTGAAATGTTTTGAACGCCGCGTTCCATTTTTTCCATGCACACAAAATGGCTGCGATCATCCATCTCTAAACCGGCGGCGTGAACCACGGCCAACTGGCCGGCGTCGTACAGCGGCTTGAGGGCGGCCGCGTTCGGGTTCAAATAAAAATCTACGCCGTCGAGGGTTCCAAGACCGATGCCCGCGTTCGAGCCACTATGAGGAACAGCAAGGGTTGGCCGGTGTGCGATGTAGTTGGGATCGCCGGACGGTGCGATCATGTGCAAGCCATCCGAGCCGCCGCGAAGATACAAAACGATGAGAATGTCACGCGATTGGCCCGCCTGCTGCGCCATCGCGACCCGCAAGCCCGGTGCGGCCGATGCCAAGACCGCTCCAGATGCGGCGCTGAAGAGCAGATTGCGTCGGGAAAGGTTCATAGGATTCACCTTACTTTACCTGTTCGAAAATTCTTCCGTGGTGGCGATCAAGGTCACCAGTTGACGGAAGTTGTGTTCAATCCACTCGTGTTCGTTGGTCGTCATGGAATAAATGAGGTTGTTCTCCATGGCATTGTCGAGGAGTCCGTTCATGGCGTTGCCGCCCGGCTCGTACCCGAGAAGGCGTCCAACCCAATACTCGACCGTTTGCAGTGCAGAGCCCCGCACGCTCTCCGGTGTTTGCTGATAGAGATCGACTTGATTGGTTTCCATGTAAACTAAGGCGATCATCAAATTCCATGTGGTGAGTGTTGCGCCGGTGGTCAGCCAATATTCGTTGTCCTCGGGGCGCCCATCCGGTGTCGGCCAACGGTAGATGCCATCGTTGATTGAGCTCAGCATGTAGTTGAACCACGTATTCGCATTGACCACCGTATCGGTGGTCCGCAGAAAGGCGATCAAGCGCTCAAACGGCCGGCGAACCTTTTGCGGGGGAAGCGCACCGATTTCATCGCCGCCTAAAAGAATCGCTTCCATCACCCTTTTGATTTGGTCGGGTGCGTCTTGATGTTCGGTCCACGCAGCGACCGCGCGATCGACAACGGCGCTGGGCACCGGATCGCCGAACAAGCGGCGGCAAATTTTTATGCACACAAATGTCGCCGTGCCCGGATGGGCGGCGACGATATCAAGGACGCGCCGACCTTGCTCGACGCTGCCGGCAAGCGGGGCAAGGGACTCCCCGAGAAAATTGCCGGCATTGCGATTGTGCTGAACCAAATGAAACGCAAAGCGGCCGGTGTCTGGTAAATCCGTTTCGTTTGCAGACCACTGACCCATTTCGAGTGTCCAACCGGAGAGGGCGCGCGAGGCTTCGATCACGTCCTGGTCCGTAAAGCCGGGCACTTCGGATTGCTCGGTGGCTTCAAAACCACCCGACTCAACAATATTGGTCACGACATCCGGCGTTTTACCGCGGTACTGATCCGCGCCCATGGTGTGCAACTCGATCAGCTCGCGCGCATAATTCTCATTGGGGTGGTCGGCAACGCTAAAGGCATTGTCGAGAAACAGAAGCATGGCCGGCGAGGTGGCAACCGCTTCGAGCATTTCACGAAAGTTGCCGAAAACGTGCGGGCGAATGACGTCACGATCGTAGCTGGGGAGCGAGGCGCGCTGCGCCTCATCGTCGTCGTCTCCGATGCTGAAGTGATTGTGCCAGAAATCCGTCATCACTTCGCGCAGCTGGTATCTCGAATGCGTCGCGCGTATCCACGTTGTTGCCGCGACTTCTTCCTGCAGGCGCGAAATTTCATTGAAAGATAAGCTTTCGCCGACTTGTCTCGCGATGTCCCACAACTCGTCGGCGGTTGCCGTGAGCGAGATCAAAGGACGATCTTCATTCACAGCCGGCCAACTTCCGTCCGGTGTTTGTTCGGCCTCGTATTCAATGTGCATGGTTTGACCGGCTAAATGTTGAGCCAGGTCCGGGTCGTCGCCATTCGGTGGATTGAGCTGTTCAGCGACCCATGCCGCCCAGCCGATCTGATTGACGTAGGCTTCGTCAGTATCGCGCGCCCCGAACGTCGTGCGGTTCAAGGCGGTACGTTCAAAGGACGGAGTGGCTGGTAGCATTCTTGCCCCCTCGATTTCATATCGCGCCGAGTCATTCCCTCGGCAGGTCCAATTCAGAGCAACGGGGTTAAGCTAATGTTAACAGAGGTTAACGCGTTTATTTTAAACAGATTTTCTCTTTGATCGTATGGGCGTTCGTTGCTGCTGATCCGGAAGACTCCGTATTTTTCAACGTACGACTCTTAATGTCGTCGCAAATGACTAACGCCTAGGCGGTATGCCGGTTGCAGCCACTGCACAGAGCCGAATAATGAAAGGAAAACGGCCCCGGGTGCGATGTGCTTCCGAGGCCGTTTATGCTGACAGTTCTTAAACTGAGAAGTCCTAGCTGGTGAGCGGAGTCATGAACCCAAGCGGATTGTATTGCACCGTTGGGAACACCGCTTCCAGATTTTGCTCGCCGTGGCGGGTGATCATGATTTCGGCCAGCACCTGGCGATAATCGGTGGTGGCGGTCAAGTCGCCGTTGGTGAGTTGGTTTGTCGCCAGCCCCGGCCACGTGCCGTAAATCTGTCCGCCCTTCACATTGCCCGAGAGCACCATCATCGCCGACGCCGACCCATGGTCGGTGCCTTGGTTGGCGTTTTCTCTAAGGCGGCGACCAAACTCGGTCATGGTGACCAAGGTGATGCGATCATGGTAGTCAGCCATGTCGGTCCAAAAGGCGTTGATGGCTTGCGAGAACTCAGTTGTCCGCTGAGAAAATTCATTGGGCAGATTGTTGTGATGGTCCCAGCCGCCGAAGCTGACGGTGGCAACATCCACACCCACGTCCATTTTTATAAGCGTGGCGAGTGAGCTCAAAGATTTCGACAGATCGCCATTGGTGTACTCGGCGTTGCTGGCCACATCCGAGACATTTGCGAGGCCAGACTGAACCGTGTCGACCGCATCCAGGGTCGATTGCGCAACGTTTTGATACGCGGACCCACCGGGGTTCATGGCGCGGATGACATCCGCGTTCACCGTGCCGCCAGACACCTCAAAGTCTTCCGGATTTGCAATGGCAACGGTATCGACCTCGCCCAACAGCGAAATGGGATTGGACGAGCCCGAGGAAATGATGGACAGGTCCGATGCCGCGCCGCCAGTGGAGGCGATGTGCCGGGTGAGCCAGCCGGTGTTCTGCAACGCCTCGCCGTCGGCAATACCTTTTTCCATATTGTCCTGGCAGGTGAAGTGACTGCGGTCGTCGGTCTGCAAACCGGTTGCATGGATAAAAGCGAGATCGCCAGTATCGTAAAGCGACTTCAATTCCGGGGCGCTGGGGCTCATGAAAAAGTCGACGCCGTCGAACGTATCGAGACCTAAACCCGCATTGGTTCCTGTCGTGGGCACCCGAATGGACGGGCGAGCGGCGATGTAATCTGAGTCGCCGGCCGGCGCGACCATTTGCAGCCAATCGCATCCGCCGCGTTGGAACAAAACGATCATGATATCTTTGCTGGTGCCCGCCTGTTGCGCCATGGAGACGCGCAAGCCCGGTCCGATTGTGGTGAGCGCCGCCCCGGCAGAAGCACTGGTCAGAAGTTTACGTCGTGAAATCTTCATATCCGCGCTCCTATCGCAAAGTGAACTCTTCTGACGCGGCGATGAGACTCACCAGCCTGCGGTAGACGAGTTCGACATTGTGTGAATTGTTCGGTATCGCGCGTTGGAACGGCACCCCATACGGCGTGGCTTGATCGGCAATTAGCGTATCCATCACCGCGGCGCTTGGCTCAAAACCGATCATGCGTTCAACCCAATACTCGACAACGCCGGTAGCTGAATCGGCGGAGCTGGTTGGTGTTTGCGCATCGAAGCTTGCACTGAATTCTCGGAAGTTCGGAAACCACAAAAGAAAATTCCAGGTTGAAAGCGTTGCGCTAGTCGAGAGCCAAAAGCCATTGACGTCCGGGCGCCCGTTCGGAGCAGGCCAGGCAAACAATCCGTCCTTGAGCGGGTCGAGCGCCGCGGTCAAATATCCGGCAGCGCTGATGGTCATATCAGTCGTGCGCACCAGAGCCATGAGGCGTTCGTAAGGGCGTCGGATCTTGGTGACCGGCGCTGTGAAAATCTCATCGCCGTCCAGAAGTATCGCACGCAACACCTGAGCGATTTGATCGGGAGCATCGGTGTTGTCCAGCCACGCTTCGGTCGCCCGGTCAATTGCGGTCTGCGGCGGTGCGTCGCCAAAAATACGTTTGCATAACTTGGTGCATATAAAGGTCGCGGTCGCCGGGTGTTCCGCAAGAATATCGAAGAGCTTCTGGCCCTGCGCGATATTCGGGATGTTGAACATTTGAACGCCCATAATCGGGCCGGCCCAAACATTGTGCTGAGCGACGTTGAAGAAAAAATTTCCGGTCGAAGGAACAATTTCGCCGTCGACCCGTTGGCCCGCTTCAATGGTCCACCCTGAGAGTGCTTTGGAGGCTTCAATTACGTCCTGATCGGTAAACCCGACCGCAACGCCATTGGACATTTTTTCGACAGTGCTGGGGTCCGCCGTTCCGAGGTAGGCGTCTTCGCCCAAGGTGTGCAGTTCCATGACCTCGCGCGCGTAATTCTCATTAGGAGTAGAGGCAACGCTGCTCGCATTGTCGAGATACAGCAACATCGACGTCGATTGCGCATTGGCCTCCAGCATCTCCCGGAAGTTTCCAAGCGCGTGCGGGCGGATGGCCACGCGGTCGTAGACCGGCAAGAGTGCGGTTGCGAACGGGTTTTCTTCTTTGCCGATGTTGAAATGGTTGTGCCAGAAATCGGTCATGAACTCGCGCACTTGAAACTGGCTGTGCGCATTTCGAATCCAGGTCGCTGCCCCGAGCTCTTGCTGGATTCGGTAGCGTTCCTGGAAGGCGACGTCTTGACCGGCGTGGGTGGCGATGTACCAAAGCGTTTCGGTATCGGCATCGATGTAGTTGAGGGGCCGGTCTTCGTCGACGGCCTCCCATGTGCCGTTATTGCTGTTGGTATCAACGGCGGCCGCATATCGGATGCGCATGGTCTGCGCTTTTAAATGCGCATCCAATGCGGGGTCGTCACCGACCGGAGGGTTAAGTTGGGTCTCAACCCACGCGGGCCATCCATGGGCCTCGGCACTTTGGACGTCAAAGTCCCGGGCGCCGAAGGTCACGCGGTTCAGAGCAATCTGGATATCTTTTGGCTGTCCTGGAAGCATCAGGCGCTCCTTCTGCAGCCAAACCGGGTCGTGTTCAAGGGCAGAACCGTACTGCCACAATCATTAACAAGCAATAAAAATATGCGCCTTGTGTTGTATAGGTGTAGTGTACTTAAGTAATTAAAGTAAAAAGTACAGTACATATAAATATCCTAAGTAATAAGTTGAGAAAAAATCTCAATGTTGAGGTTTTAGTTTATCAACAAGACTAATTTTTTACTTTAATTACGCGATTTATTTCAGTTTCTAGCCAATATTTGAGTATTTTTACAGTTCATGTCGCGATTGCCCGAAATAGCGGCCCGAGTTGTCGCGGACAGGCGACGTCCTAGTTAATTTAACGGTCGAAATCGGGAATCCGTTGCTCCTAAAGCGCGATATTTAGGGATTCGGTTTTCTCTCTTTATTAGAGCGGTCGTATTGCCGCCGCCGCGCTTGGATTCCCGCGGTGAGTATTGTATCCCCGGCTTATCTTTTGGCCGCGCCGAAATTCGGCATACTTTCTCGCGGACCCACAACACTTAGAACGGAGGCGTAAAAACCCCATGGCAATTCGTGTCGCACTCAATGGATTTGGTCGTATTGGCCGCAATGTTTTTCGGGCGCTCGTAGAAGCAGACCGCTCGGATGTAGAGATCGTGGCGATCAATGATTTGGGCCCCGCCGACGCGAACGCACATCTCTTGCGCTACGATTCCGTTCACGGACCGCTTAAGGCCGACGTCTCGGTGAGCGGCGATGTGATGACGGTCAACGGCAAAGAAGTTAAAGCGCTGAAAGAACGCGATCCGACGCAACTGCCGTGGAAAGACCTTGGCATTGATATTGTCGCCGAATGCACGGGCATATTCACGGACAAAGAAAAAGCGCAAGTGCACGTAAGCGCGGGCGCTAAAAAAGTTTTGGTGTCTGCACCGTCAAAGGGCGCAGACCTCACAGTTGTTTACGGTGTCAACCACGACAAACTTTCCAAAGAACACACGATTGTCAGCAATGCGTCGTGTACGACCAACTGCCTCGCGCCAGTCGCCCACGTGCTTCACAGTTTGTACGGCATAGAGCAGGGGTATATGACCACCGTGCACGCCTATACGGGGGATCAGGCCACCGTCGATACACTCCACAAAGACTTGCGGCGTGCGCGCGCGGCGGCCTTGAACATGATTCCAACATCTACCGGTGCGGCCAAAGCCGTCGGAGAAGTTTTGCCGGATTTGAAAGGTAAATTAGATGGCTCTGCCATTCGCGTGCCGACGCCGAACGTCTCGGCGGTCGATTTAAAATGTGTGCTGGCAAAAGAGGCGAGTGAAGAAGCCATTAACGCGGCCATGGAAGACGCGGCAAACGGCAAGTCTTTTGATGGGGCTTTAAAGGGTGTGCTTGCGGTCAATACCCTGCCGCTGGTTTCGACCGACTTCAATCATTGTCCGGCCTCGAGCACGTTTGACTCCACGCAAACAAAGGTCATGCCCGGAAACTTTGTACGTGTATTGTCGTGGTATGACAACGAGTGGGGTTTTTCAAACCGCATGCTCGATACCTTGGCGGCGCTAGGCAAAACTCTTTAACGTCATCACTGATGTTCGATTTTAAAACGATCGGCCAGGCGGAGCTTGCCGGCAAGCGCGTGTTGGTGCGCGCGGACCTTAATGTGCCTCTTAAAGATGGTCGGGTGACGGATGCCACGCGTCTTGACCGTTTTATGCCGACCTTGCGCGGTCTTGTGGCCAAGCGCGCGCGCGTCATTGTGATATCTCACTTTGATCGCCCCAAAGGAAAGCGCGTTCCGGACATGTCATTGCGGCCGGTCGCAAAAGCACTTTCCCAAACGCTGGGACATGAGGTGGCGTTTGCGGACGATTGTATCGGCGAGGTTGCTGAGCAAGCGGTTTCAGGTCTGCAGCCCGGACATGTGTTGCTGCTTGAGAACTTGCGTTTCCATCCCGGTGAAGAAACCAACGATCCGGCGTTCGCGAGGGACCTGGCAGCTCTTGGTGAGATCTACGTTAACGACGGGTTCTCGGTTGCCCACCGGGCCCATGCCTCGACTGAGGGGCTCGCGCATCTTTTGCCGGCTTATGCGGGGCGGCAGATGCAGGCCGAGCTGGAGGCGTTGGAAGCCGTGCTTGTCAATCCGCGCCCAAAGGTCGTGGCGGTTATCGGCGGGAGTAAAATTTCAACCAAGCTCGATTTGCTCAACAATCTTGTGCAAAAGGTCGACATGTTGGTGATCGGTGGCGGCATGGCCAACACCTTCCTGAATGCCCAAGGGATCGATGTTGGAAAATCGCTTTGCGAACGTGATTTGGCGGATACCGCGAGAGGAATTTTAGAGAAATCGCGCGCCGCAAATTGCGAAATTATTTTGCCCGTTGATGCGGTCGTTGCGAGCGAGCTCAAAGACGGTGCGGACACATCGGTGTGCGAGATCACTGCTGTTCCAGCGGATGCAATGATCCTCGATGTCGGTCCGCAGACCGTCAGCGCCTTAGAAGGTAAACTCGCGACATGCAAAACATTAATCTGGAACGGACCGCTTGGGGCCTTTGAAGTTAAACCGTTTGATGAGGGGACGAACGCGCTCGCGCGGACTGTGGCGGCGTTAACCAAGTCTGGGGACTTGGTGTCAGTTGCGGGCGGGGGCGACACGGTTGCGGCGCTCAACGGCGCAGGGGTTCTCAACCAACTCACGTACGTTTCAACCGCGGGCGGCGCTTTTCTCGAGTGGCTTGAGGGTAAAGAATTGCCCGGCGTAAAAGCGCTGAGCGGTCAATCCAGTTAAGACTATTCGCGCGAATTAGGTGAGGGGCGTTACTCCGCTCCCGTGCGACCCATTTGAATAAATTTATCACGCCGCTTTGCACGCAGCTGCCCACCTTCGATGCGGATGAGCTGATTGAGATGCATGTCTATGGCGTCGCGTACGGCGGTATAGGTTGCTTCGCGGGCTCGGTGGGCGCCGCCAATCGGCTCGGGCACAATTCCATCAATCACACCAAGGCGCTCGAGATCTTGCGCGGTGAGTTTCAAGGCTTCGGCAGCTGTTTTGGCTTGTTCGCCATCCCGCCATAATATCGACGCGCAGCCCTCCGGGGAAATCACCGAGTAGATGGCATGCTCAAGCATTAAAACCGCGTTGCCCGCAGCCAAAGCAATGGCACCGCCTGAACCACCCTCGCCAATGATGACTGAAATCAAAGGCACGCGCAGAGACAAGCAGCAATCGATGCACCGGGCGATGGCTTCGGCTTGACCACGTTCCTCGGCGCCGATGCCCGGATAGGCGCCGGCCGTGTCAACAAAGGTTAAGACAGGAATATTAAACTTGTCGGCCAACTCCATCAGGCGGCGCGCTTTGCGATAGCCTTCCGGACGCGCCATGCCGAAATTGTGTTTGATACGTGTTTCCGTATCGCGTCCTTTTTCTAATCCAATGACCATTACGGAGCGGCCTTTGAAGCGGCCGAGCCCACCGATAATCGCTTCATCGTTCGCATACAAACGATCGCCAGCCATCGGCGTGAAGTCTTCGATGAGAGCCTTGATGTAGTCGATGGTGTGCGGGCGATCGGGGTGGCGTGCAACTTGCGTTTTTTGCCACGGAGTGAGTTTCGCATAGGTCGAGCGAAGGTCTTTGTCGACCTTGGTTTGAAGGCGTCCGACTTCTTCGGCGATATTAAGGCCGTCAGCGTCGGACAGGTGCCGCAGCTCGGCGATTTTACCCTCGAGTTCGGCGATGGGCTTTTCGAAATCAAGAAAGTGCATGTAACGCGGACCGGACCTGTTATTGCGTCGAAGGATTTCTCAATTCAAAGGACTCTAGCGCTCTTATATGGATACGATCAATGCCGGGAGAAAGTTAATAAATCAATTAAACCAAAGAGATAGGCAAGATTTGGCTCGGCATCCCGCCATTTACCCCGAAAATTCCAAGCCCGTCCGCAACCCCCGCGCTATTTCTTCGTAATTGGCTGTGTTTTCGGCGGTTAATGCGCCTATGCGCATGGCGAAATCGATGATCACTAGGTTTACGTTGAACTTGAACTGATCGGTCGTGCGCACCAGCTCCAAGACCTCTGTCAATGGCATGAGATTGAACTCGCTGATCTCGCCGTCCGTGTTGCGCGGTATGACGGTCTCTGGCATTTCGAGGTCGTAGCAAAACAGCGTGTCGTTTCTCAGGCCTCGCGGTGTCTCAAAGCAGTATGAGATCATGCTTGCGGCGTGGGCTTGGCGTGTAAGAGTCTCTGGCAACGCGGCCTCTTCGTCGGCCTCTTTGACGAGGTTGTCGGTTATTGAAAGGGCGGCCGGTTGGCCACCGGCGACCATGTTGTCGAACTTTCCCGGTTCGATGGCGCGGTCATCGGAACGTGTGCCGATCCACAAGTGAATGCCGTCGGGCTTTTTAACATATCCGTTGAGATGAACGCCGTAAGCGCGAACTCCGAAGCCTGGAACATGGCGACGGTCCATAAGAAGGAGAATTGGATCGTTCCAATCATTTCTTACCCCGTACATTTCACCATTTCCCCGGCGGAAATGCCCCGAGGCCCGCAACTCCGGCATGATCGCCGCGAGTGCTGTAGTTCGCGCCTCCGCAGTTGAAAGCGCCGGTGACATCGCGATACCTGCGTTGGTTCTTTCAAACACGTCTGCGTGTTGCGCCACAGCCTCCGCGCGCTCTTGTGTCAACGCGCCGACCTGCGTGCCAGTAATCACAAGGGGGACATAGCCGGTCAGGTCGCGGGTATGGCACCGCTGTATTTTTTCGAGAAAACTCACACCCTACCCGTGTTGAAGTCTTAGAGGTCCATGGACGCGCGCGCGCCTAACAATTACACTTGGTGATGACGTACCGGGCACTGTCGTACCGGTCTGTGGTTTAACACACAAGTCTTTGCACAAACTTAGGTAATCCAAAGGGCCCAGCCGTGAACACCGAGCGCATTCCCTTCATTTTGGCGGTGGCCGCAACGACGGCCTGGATTGTTTTGGTCGGCGCGTATTTTCACAATATGGGGTGGGAAGGATTTCTTGCCTTGTCGCCGGCGGCACTCGCGACCGTTCTGGCCGGCGCCGGTGGTCCATTGGCGGCGCTTTGGCTCTTTATGGCCATACTCGAACAGCGGCGCGGCGTTGCACAGTTGGTCATTCGTCTCGCGGAAATGACGGCCCAAAGCCGCTCAAGTGTTCAGCAAGCTGAAAGCCAAACGCGTGCATTGCTGGAGTTGCAAGCACAAGCGGTGCGGGTGCAATTGGCCGAGACGCGGCGGCTCGCGCTCCAGGACCTTGCCAGTAATGCAGCGGTCTTGGCCGAGCGTTTGGGTGTATTGGGAAAAGGTGAGATCGATACGGCCTGGGCTCGCTTTGGTGCCGGCGATGTGAGTGTATTTGTCCAATCGTTTCTGAACTTCGCGGCTTCTCATCCAGATATTTCTGAGCGCATGGCCGATGCGGTTAGTCGTGATCAGGTTTCGCGGGCGGCGCTCGCCGGTTTCGTTCGCCGTTATGAGCGTGTTCTAGACTCCGCTGACGACAAAGTGATGCTCGAGATCATGGATGAAGGGGCCTTGGGGCGTGGGTATCGACTTTTTTTAAAGGCGGATGATTTGGCGAATGTGATCGCCGCGAAGAATGCACCGGCAGCCTCTTCGGCAGCCTCATCGGCGCAGGCGCCGGTCGGTCAGGCCGCAAAAGCCAAAATGGAAGAAGATCTATTCGATCATGATGACGCGGAAGCGATGCGCCGCCTTGCCGATGTGTCCGATCGATTGGATGCTGGCCCCGCGGCGCGCAAACCGCCGTCATAATGCCGGGCTGGTTAGAGCGCATCGCAGGAGTGTTTACAGGCAAACCCTCGCAGCGTTCGTCCACAGGCCGTTCAAAATCAAAGACAACTCCCGGGGCGCGAAAATCCAAGACCTATGTCGAGGGTGCGGGCTCACGCGCAGCATTAATTGAAGAAGCGCGGTCGTTGTATCGCAGGCGACGGGCTGAGGCCTTCGGCGCTCTCAATCAGACCCTTACTGAATTTCGGCAGAACCCGCCGAAGGCAGGGAGCGCGCCGGAGGACTTGGCGCGATCACTCGCGCTTCATAAAGCCCATGTGCGGCTCAACGCGATGATGTCTCATGATTTGTACAAATATCTGGTTTTGACCGGGATTCGCGGCCTTTTGGAGGATTTACCGCCAGAGGGAGGGGATGATCCTCCTCCTTCAGCAAAAGACCGGGCTAAAAGTGCTCGGCGGATAGTCTCAAAACGTTGAAAAATAAAGAGATTAGCGGATTGCGCCGGCCCGGTTTTGGCCTTGACCGTGGTCGGGGCAGCGGGTAAAACGCCGGACTTCATGAACGGGCGCCTATGAGAGGGCGCCTTGAGATAGCCTTGAACCAAGGGATATTGCTATGGCGCGCCGTTGTGCAGCCACCGGCCGGGGTGTTCAGACCGGTAATAATGTCAGCCACGCGAATAACAAATCGCGTCGCCGGTTCTTGCCGAACCTGCACCAAGTCTCGCTGGTCTCTGAGATTTTGAGCGAGCGCGTTCGCATGAGAGTCTCGACCACGGGGCTTCGCACAATCGAAAAGCGCGGCGGTATTGACGGGTTTTTGCTTTCAACGCCAAACAGCAAACTTGAGCCTGCGGCCTTGAAACTCAAACGCCGGATTAAGCGCGTTCAGGCGAAAGCACCGTCTGCCGCCTAAACTCGAATCCGCGCTTTTCGTTAAAAGATCGGCCCGCCATTGGCGGGCTTTTTCTTTGCGTTTTGCGGTTGCTCACTGAAATCACCTAGGGCGAATTTAATCAATTCAACCACGACCTTAGGTGGGGTTCGCCCTCGAAATTAGTCGCTTTTGATGCAAGGTCGGCATATTTTAGGGTCCAGGAGGAGCTCTTGTGTTTGAGCTCGGCGGCCAAAGTCGACCGATGTCACCGGCCGGTTTTGCCCGCACAGGTTTTTTTTGGGAGGTTTTTCATGGCTGTTTGTCAAGGTCGTAAGGCGGCACTTTTGTGTACTTCGGCACTTATCGCCGGACTTGCTGTTTCATCGGGCGCGTCCGCTCAGGTTCCACAAGTCGTCATAGAAGAAATTATCGTAACCGCACAGTCGCGCGAGCAAAGTCTGCAGGAAACGCCGATCTCCGTTAGCGCGATAGCCGGAGACGCCCTGCAAGAAGCAAGTATTCAGAAAGTCGAAGACCTTCAGTTCTCGGTGCCCAATTTCACCATGACCGAGACGGGCATTAGCACGAATATTTTTATCCGCGGCATTGGGTCGGGCATCAACCAAGCCTTTGAACAATCCGTCGGGTACTACGTCGATGGGGTTCACTATCCTCGGGCTCAGCAGGCGCGCGCACCCTTTTTGGATCTTGAACGTGTCGAGGTTCTGCGCGGTCCACAGTTGATCTTATTCGGCAAGAACTCTGTCGCCGGTGCACTCAACGTTACCACCGCAAAACCGACCGATGTACTCGAGGGGTACTTAACCACGACCTATGAGTTTGGTGAGAAAGAGCTGATTACCGAAGGTGCGGTCTCCGGGCCGATCACCGACCGACTGCGGGGACGTCTGGCGGCGCGGTACAGGGATGTAGACGGTTACGTCCGCAACCTTACTTTGAGCCGCAATGAACCTCAGCGCGAGGACTGGACCATTCGCGGGACGCTCGAATACGACGTGATGGATGATCTCACCGCGAGTTTCAAAGCCGAGTACAGCGACTTTGACGTCCTCGGGCGGCAGATCGAAATCTTGAACGAAACGCCAGCAGCGGCCGGTCCATTTACGGGGCTAACATATTCGCAGATTCTCGTGGGCGCATTTGGCGCAGATGCGAGCGCCCTAAATAACACCTTGGACCGTCAGAGAAGTTCGAACGGAGATTTCAGTAACAACAAGACACAAACTTACGTCTTTAACATCGACTGGAATGTTGTCGGCTATGAGGTCAAATCCATCTCCGCGTTCTCTAAGCTGAGTTACGACGAGCGGTGCGATTGCGACTACACCGGGGCGAATGTTTTCCTTGCTGATCTGCAAGAAGGCTATGAGCAGTTCAGCCAAGAAATTCGTGTCACCTCGCCGGTTAACGAGCTGTATGACTTTGTATCTGGGCTCTATTTTCAGACCAGCGATCATGCTTACTCTGATCAAATTATCGTGCAGCCAAATTCGGTACTGATTCCGGCGGTCAACCAACAATCGCCCGGAGCGGGTGATTTGCTCGCGGGAACGCAGGCCGGACGGACGGCGACGGTGGATGCCGATGTGTATTCTGCATTCGCGCAGGTGAACATCCGTCCGATCGACAAGCTGGAACTGCAAGTCGGCGGGCGGTTGAGCAACGAGAAGAAGGTAGGGTCTCGCACCCTTGCGGTTGAAGCGGAAGGCGGCGGCGCGCTTCCGGCGCTTCAAGTCGCCGCGCCGACGGTGTACGCCGGGGTGTTCGGAATCACTTCGACCAACCTCGCGGCTCTGGGTCCAACGGGCGCGTTTTTGATTTCGCAGTTGGGCGAGCTTCCGGTTTCGGCGACCCGCAAAGAAACGCGCTTTTCACCGGACATCAAATTGATTTTTGAACCCAATTCTGACCTTTTGCTTTACGCCAGTTGGGCGCGGGGCACCAAGAGCGGCGGGTTCGATTTCCGGGCGAACAATCGCGGCGTCTCGCCGACAATGGCCGACTCCTTTGTCTTTGAGGACGAGCGCGCCACCAACTACGAAATCGGCGCGAAGGCCACGCTTTTAGGCGGAGCCGCTAATTTTAATATCAGCGGGTTTTTCACCGAGTTCAAAGATCTGCAGATTTCGATTTTTGACGGCACGCTCGGCTTTAACGTGGGCAATGCGGCCAGCGCCGAAGTGCTCGGGGTCGAGCTGGACGGCCGGTGGCGTATGCACGAATACGTAACGCTGTCGGGCAGTCTTGCCTTCACGGACTTTGAGTTCAAAAGTTTCCGCAATGGTCAGTGCTATTTCGGGCAAGCGCCGGATGTCGATTTGGACGGAGACATGGTTCCCGACTTGTGTGATTACACGGGCAACACCAATCAATTGGTTTCCGATGTACAAGGAACCGTCGCGCTTGATTTCTATTATCCGATATCGGGGTACCGGATCGATAGTACGATTGATGTGTTTTTCACATCCAAGTACCACGCGTCGAACACCTTTGATCCGGACCTCCTGCAAGGAGGCTATGCCACCTTCAACGCGCGCGTTGCGTTCGGACCCGACGACGGGTTTTGGCAACTCGCATTCGTTGGCCGCAATCTGACCAACAAACGGTTCATTCAATTTGGCGGTGATACACCGCTTTCAGGGCCGACATTTGGTGTGCAATCCGATTACGCTTTTGCGGACCGGGGTCGGACGGTTGCGTTACAGGCGCGCGTGAATTTTTAATGTAGCGCCGTTTATCTAAACCGTAAGCCATGCTGACAATACTGTCAGCATGGCGCCGCCGTATCGGGTGGTGACATTGTGACAGTCGACATTCAGATGCCCACGCCGAGCAAGACGCTGACCGAAATTCGTTCGGACGTGTGTAACACGACCTTGATCGTGCTGCTCGCGTTTACCATTCCAGCGGCCATTGCCAGCCTTTCGCGCATGTTTACGCAAGGGTGGTTGCCGGTCATGGGGCTTCACGCCCTGCTTGTCATTCTTCTCCTCGGGATCGTGATTGGCCGCCATCACGTTCCGTATGTCGTGCGCGCCGCTTTCGTTGTGGCGTTTATGTTTATCATCGGTGCAGGAGGTATTTTTACGTTTGGACTATCGACCGAAGTCACTGTCTTTCTGGTCGGCAGTAGTATTTTGGGTATGTGCTTTTTTGGCGCCCGAGTAGGTGTTGCCATGATAGCGATATCCACGCTTTTTCTCGGTGTGGCCTATTTGGCGTTTGATATGAAACTTGTTGCGCGTCCGGACGTCGCCACTTTCGCATTCGCTCCGGCGACTTGGCTCACCGCCATATTGGGTGTGGTTTTAGCCTGTATGGGTCCCATGTTAGCGATTGCCAGGTTTGTGCGCGACTTGGAGAGCGAGCGGGTGCGGGCCGAGCGGGCGAACGAGGCGAAGTCTCAATTTCTCGCCATGATGAGCCACGAACTGCGCACGCCCCTTACCGGTGTGCTGGGTATGGCCGAGCTGTTGCAAACGAGCGAGCTATCAGCGCGGCAATCCAAGCAGGTCGAGCGCCTGTCACGGTCCGCGATGGTGTTGTTGGATTTGGTCAACGATATTCTCGATTTCTCCAAAATCGAAGCGCGGCAGGTGGAGATCGAAAAAATACCATTTAGTTTGGAAGAGGTTCGGTCGGCTGTCCGAGATATCCTGGAGCCCGGAGCTATTGAGAAAAAACTAACGTTTACGTGGACGCTCGGGGAAGATGCGGACAAGCTCCTTCTGGGTGATCCCACTCGAATCCGCCAAATCTTGGTCAATCTGGTCGGCAACGCGATCAAGTTTACGGAAGTTGGCGGTGGTGTGTTCGTTAAAATGGCGCGCGAGGTGGATGCTGCCGGAGATGGCAACTTGATCATCGAGGTGGCCGATACCGGGATCGGGATATCGCCAGCGGAAATTGAACGGTTGTTTGAACCTTTTGTCCAAGGTGACGAAGGCACGACGCGCCGCTTTGGCGGCACGGGTCTTGGCCTTTCGATCACCCGCCGACTTGCCCAGGCGATGGGCGGGGAGGTTTCTGTCACATCGAAGCTGGGAGAGGGGTCGACGTTTCGCGTGACCATGCTTGTCGACGACGCTGGTGATTCAGTCCCCGAAATTACTCACGAACAAAGAGAAAGAACCGCAGCAGGGAAGAAGACGGGGCGCGTTCTGGTCGCTGAAGATGTCGAGACCACACGGTATCTTCTGACGAATATGCTCTCAAACATCGGGCATACAGTTGAGGCCGTTGACGACGGCGCGAAGGCGATCGACGCGGTTAAGGCGAACCCTTTCGATGTTATTGTCATGGATCAGCAAATGCCGATTGTCGGCGGGGAAGAGGCGACGCGTGCAATCCGGGCGCTTGATGATGCCCGTGCAACAACGCCGATCATCGCCTTGACGGCGAATGTGCTGAAAGAAGATCACGACAAATTTACAAAATCTGGCGCGAATGCCGTGCTGACCAAGCCCGTGGATTGGGTGGCGCTCGGCGCGGAGATTGACCGGCAGCTATCTACGGGTCGTACTGAGCGCGATGATGGCAATCTAGAAGTAAACGCGCCCGAGAGTAACGGCGAGGGTCAGAACGCCGTTTTAGATAATGCCCATCTCGCGGAACTTGCCGATATGGTTGGCCGCGAAGCATTGGCGCCGATGCTCGATACCTTTGAGAAAAACATGCATCAGTATTCCGAGGACTTATCGTCTGCTCTTGCGTCGCAAGATAGCGCGAAGGTGCGCAGTGCCGCGCATGCCCTTAAAGGTTTATGCGCGCAATTTGGCGCTCCCCAAACCAGTGCGATGGCTGCTGATATTGAAAAGAAAAATTCAGATTTGGAATACGTTGAGAGTCTGCTCCCAACTTTGACCGCAAGCGTTAAAGGTGTTGAGGCGGCTCTGAAGGTTTACCGAGATAAATCTTCGTAGGGCGCTTTGGTGAGACAAAATGTTTTTCTTTCAGCGCCCCGTTGCGGATTAGGGGCGCCGAAAGAAAATTGATTGTTTAGTGCGTCGACGTCGCCCGCGCAGCTTGTGGCGCCGGACGATTGTAAATCCGCTGAATATTCCACCCAACGACTGACGATAAGGTTCGCGCGCCCATGGACGGAACAAAGTTCGTGCGTCCACTGCGTATTCTCAGCTCACCATTGACCGGTTTTACGACCATGCGAGAGGGCGCATTCATGGCCGCGCGGCAATGGGTATCTGCGGCGCTGGTGTTAAGCTCCAGGTGAGCGATGCACAGATTGTGTGCGGCAATAAGCTTATCGCCGTAGGCCAAGTCGTCGCTTATCGCGGTTTCGGCCAAACGCCTGGCGCGCGAGGGTTCACCGTTGTTCAGCGCTTCCGTGGATTGGTTGAGGACCTCTGACGTGTCCGACCAAATCGCCTTGAAAGCTCCCCGTTGAGGTTCCGCGTTGGCGGCCGGTGCTACCAGGATCATGGCGCAGAGGGCGGCGCTTAATCCGAATACCTTGTGAGTTTGTACTTTCATCATTTTCCCCATTTTCTCGGAACCCGGTACGGCGTTCCGTCTTTCATGGGGATGGATTTTAGTATATAAAAAAATGTATACTATAGTCTAAAAAATCATATCACATGGAAAGAATATGAATAACCTAGATTGGGGTGTCCTCAAGGATTTCATCGCCGTTGCGGAAACGGGGAGTCTCTCGAAAGCAGCCCGGCGGCTGCGTGTCAGCCAGCCCACCCTCAGCCGCCGGATCGCCGGACTGGAAGAGCAACTCAAGGGCGTATTGTTTCAGCGTACGCCGAAGGGATTGCTGCTGACCGAAGCTGGAGAAAGCGTATTGGCGGGAGCCCGGCGCGTGGAAGAAGAGGCGCTGGCGATCGAGCGTCAGGCCGACGCAGCTCAGCAAAAGCTTACCGGTACCGTGCGGATCTCTGTGACCGAAGGGCTGGGCGCGGTGTGGTTGCCGGCCCAGGTCGCTGCGTTCCACGAAACCTATCCCGGCGTGTGCGTGGAAATTCTTGTTGATAACCGCGCCGCAAACTTGGTGCGCCGGGAAGCTGACATTGCTTTGCGCATGTTTCGCCCAGATCAACCGGATTTGATCGCCAAGCGCATTGGCGAGGTTTTGATGGGTCTGTACGGCGCTGAAAGGTATTTTGCTCGTCACGGAAAGCCCGCCCGTGTTGCCCATCTTAAACGCCACTACCTGGTCGGGTTTGACGAAACCATGGTGCACAACAATGCGGCGGTTCAGCGGTTAGAGACGTATTTTACGCCTGAGCGCATCGTGCATCGTTCGTCCAGTTTTATCGGGCAACTCAATGCGACAAGGGCGGGGATCGGGTTGGGCGTGCACGATTGTTATCTGGCCGCACAAAACCCCGAGTTGGAACGGCTTTTTCCCCGCGAGTTTAATCACAGTATGGAAGTGTGGTTGGTTACCCACAGCGATATGCGCCGCAGTGCGCGCATACGCGCCGTGTATGATTTTATCGCCGAGGCGTTCGTGCGCGATCGGAAAATTTTAGAAGGCGCCGCTGCCTAGGTCTCACATCACCAGGGGAGCCGCGGTGAACCGCTCGGCGGCGGTGGACTCGTCGAACAGGTCCGTCAACTGAGTCATGACCGCGCCGCCAAGCTCTTCCGCATCCATGAGCGTGACCGCCCGGCTGTAGTAGCGGGTGACATCGTGTCCGATTCCGATGGCGAGCAACTGAATGTCCGATTGATTCTCGATATAGGCGATGACTTCGCGCAAATGTTGTTCGAGGTAATTGCCCGGATTGACAGATAATGTGGAATCATCGACCGGCGCGCCGTCGGATATGACCATCAAGATGCGGCGCTGTTCACCGCGCGCCGCGAGGCGGTTGTGCGCCCAGGCTAACGCTTCGCCATCGATGTTTTCCTTCAAGATGCCTTCGCGCAACATGAGGCCTAGATTCTTGCGCGCCCGCCGCCAAGGCGTATCGGCCGCCTTGTAGACAATATGACGCAAATCATTGAGGCGGCCGGGGTTGGACGGTTTGCCGGCATCGACCCATAGGCGGCGCGACTGTCCACCTTTCCATTGGCTGGTTGTGAATCCAAGAATTTCGACTTTGACCGCACACCGCTCTAACGTGCGCGCTAGAAGGTCAGCCGTCATCGCCGCAATTGAAATCGGGCGGCCGCGCATGGAGCCTGAATTGTCGATCAGGAGGCTGACAACCGTATCGCGGAACTTGGTTTCCTTTTCCCTTTTGAACGACAGGGAGTGGAGGGGATTAGCAACCACGCGCGCAAGGCGCCCGGCATCCAAAAGTCCTTCTTCCAAATCAAACTCCCAACTGCGTTGCTGTTGGGCCATGAGTTTGCGTTGCAGCCGGTTGGCGAGCCGCGACACCACGCCTTGCAAATGTGAAAGTTGACGATCGAGCTGAAGACGCAAGCGGTCGAGTTCTTGTGGATCGCATAAATTCTCGGCGTCTTCAACTTGATCGAAGCGGGTTGTGAATGCGCGGTAGCGCTCGACCTCGGCGCGGCGGTTGTGTCCGGCCTGGGGCTGAACCTCACTGGCTTCGGCGTCTTGATCGGCGTCTTCTAAAGTTGCATCGCCTTCGATAAAGCCGTCTTCACTGTCCTCGCCCTCCGCCTCCATTTCCATGGCATCGCTGGGCGCATCCTGCCGTTCATCGTTTTGCTCGGGCTGCTCTTCGGTCGCCTCGTCGCCGTCCTCTTGGCTCGCCTCATGATCGGCGTCGTCTTGTTCGCCCGCACCTTCTTCGTCTTCGATTTCTTGAATATTGTCTTGTTCAAGGTCGAGAGTTTCAATGAGGCGGCGCAGAATATCGGCGCTGATTTTCTGATCGGTGATGTTATCGGTGAGAGCTGTGAGATCAGCATCCAACTTTTCGCCGAACTCCGTCTTTAAAATATTTGCGACATGGGCTCCGAGTTCACCCATGTCATTCGACCCGCACCGATCGTGGACAAGAACACGCAGCGCATCGGCAATGCTGATGTGGGAAAAGGCGCTCGCGGTTTGATACCCTTCGTTGGCGAGCCGTTGCTCCAAGGCTTCGTTGAGGTTTTTGCCAACGCCGTCGTATTGCTGCGCACCGATCACCTCAACCCGGGCCTGTTCCATGGCGTTGTAGGCGTTGATGGCATCTTTATTTTCGGGCATGCGCCGGGCATGGATTCCAACGTCGTGATGCTTAAGGCGCATCGCAGCTGAATCGGCGGCGCCGCGCAGGCGAGTAACTGCCTCGGGGTTGAGCTTTTGCGGCGGAAGCGGCAAGCGGACCTCATCGGTCGATAAGGTTCCCGCGTTTAGGTTCGCAGTCACCGGGGTATAGGTGACCGTCACCTCGCCGTCGCCGCCCAGCGCCTTGACGACAGCGGTGGTCGCGCTTTTCAACGTTTCGGTTTTGGATGGGCCCCGGTCCATCGTATGCGGTTGTGAATTTTTCACGGGCTAAATCCGTTTAGGGATGCGCGCCGCGCTGTGGACATGGGCGGCGCATTTTCTCTATGCGACTTCTCTATGCAATTTCTCTATGCAACGGCTTCAACGGCGGAGCCGGAAACTTCCTCACCAAAACAACGCTGGTAATACTCGGCAATAATCGGACGTTCGGTCTCGTCACATTTGTTGAGGAACGTCACCCGGAATGCGTAGCCGAGATCGCCGAAGATGAGGTTGTTTTCCGCCCAGCTGATGACTGTCCGCGGTGACATGACCGTGGAAATGTCGCCGGACATAAACCCTGCGCGCGTAAGATCGGCGACGGAGACCATATTCGAAATGACTTTGCGGCCTTTGGCGTCGTCGTACCCGTTGATTTTGGCAAGGACAATGTCCCGCTCAGCGTCGTGCTCCAGGTAATTGAGTGTCGCCACAATATTCCAGCGGTCCATTTGGCCTTGGTTGATTTGTTGCGTGCCGTGATACAGTCCGGTGGTATCGCCGAGGCCGACTGTGTTCGTTGTCGCAAACAAACGAAATGCCGGATGCGGATGGATGACCTTGTTTTGATCGAGCAAGGTTAGGCGGCCATCGACTTCAAGGACCCGCTGAATGACGAACATAACGTCGGGACGGCCGGCATCGTATTCGTCGAACACGAGAGCGACGGAATTTTGAAGGGCCCAAGGCAATAAGCCTTCGCGGAATTCGGTGATTTGAACGCCGTCGCGAATGACGATGGCGTCTTTTCCAATCAAATCGATCCGGCTGATATGACTGTCCAAGTTTATACGCAGGCACGGCCAGTTTAGTCGTGCGGCGACCTGTTCGATGTGCGTGGATTTGCCGGTGCCGTGATAGCCTTGAATCATGACGCGCCGGTTATGCGCAAACCCGGCCAATATCGCGAGCGTGGTATCGTGATCGAAACGATAGGCATCATCGATTTCGGGTACGTGCTCACCTCCCGTCGAGAACGCCGGGATTTTCATGTCGATGTCGAGGCCGAACGCCTCGCGCGCCGAGACTTCGGTGTCCGGTCCGGCGGCGTGCAGTGTCTTGGGTTCGTCCGGTGACTTTTTGTTCATGCTCTTCTCCAAAACCCCATGCGGAGCCTGTCTCAAAATATTCGCGGTTTTATGGCATGCCGATGCCAAGGGGGCAATCTGCCCAGGAGGCCAAATTTACCGGTGTGCGGCGGTCAGACCGGAGCGCAGGGTGCGATATGCCTCGTTGATGATTTTCATGCGCCGTTCAGCATCAGGGGAGCCGCCGTTGGCGTCCGGATGATGGCGCTTGACCAATATCTTGTATCGTCGGCGCAGGGTTTCAAGACTTAACGGGGCGGTGAGGTCGAAAATTCGCAGAGCCGCATTTTCAGAGCTGGTTTTTCCGCCGCGCGGGCGTG
>CBDDHW010000055.1:0-20466 GCA_965228575.1 Rhodospirillaceae bacterium
GCACGCCACGGAGAAGCTCGCCGTAAGGTGCAGGCCGACAACTCCGCTCCTCCGATGTTTGAGCCAGAACCTAAGAAAGAGGGCACCGAGGCCGAGCGGAAGGCCATTGCCGATCAGATCATGCGAGATGCAGGCTATCGGCGCTGAAAGAGCACTGAGCTAGTCGGCGCCAAAGTTCTTAATCGCGTCAGCCGCCATCTTCCTCAGTGCAAGTTCTTCCTGCTTCTTTTTGTCCTCTTCTAGAATAATTTTAATTGATAGCTTGAGGGGTTCAAATGCCTTCAGGCATTCGTCCTCTGATAGCTCATGAATCCCCCTGCTCAGTATCGAATACATTTTTCTATTTTCATAAAGGAATTCAGGGATATGCCCCTGAATAAATTCAACCTTCTCATCCATCCTAAGCCTAGAGAAATCTTTCTCGTCCCACCCTTCAGTCTCTCGAAATTCAGAGAATCTCATGTGAACCAGGCGCTCAAACACCCTTCGCAAATATACGAAGCTGCCGATTCCAACTCCATGAGCGGCCAATCCGATAGCCTTGTGTAGTTCTGAAGCATCCTCCTTGTTCAATACACTATGGTAGGTTTTGGCCTCATCATTTGCGATGTCTGCAAGCGATGGGTATTGCCCAACTTTTATGACTGCGTCTTGCTCAAGGTAAAACCAAAAAATAACCGAGTGATCTGAGTCGCGTGCGCATCTAATTTTTATACTCTTGAATCCTTCAGCCGCTCGCAGTTCGTCGCGACCGCCGTTAAAGCTCAACGAGTTTTGAAGCCTAGCCGAAAAGGTTGATGCCTTGCGGCACATCAGACAGTGACCATCAATCGTCGCGGATGCCACTCCATATAAAATTGCCTTCAACCTTAGATTATCTGGCAAAGCCTTCCTTGAATATAGCGGCAATTGAAATGCAAATTCTTCAAACTCAATCATCTTCTCTTACTCCGTTACTTCTCCGTCGCTACATCAACAGTTATCATCACGGATTAAAATTTTGGCTTGGGGGCTTGAATGGTCGTTCGTCGTCGTCATCTTCCCGACCGCTACGGTCGAAAGACTGCCTATCGTGGCTCTCGAAACCTCGACGCATTCCACCGAATCCACGCCCCTCGCGCACTTCGTTGTCCACCTCCGACACATCGCGGGCATGTTTCTGAATCAGCATGTAGGATGCGTCTAGCCGTTCACTGGCAACCTCGAGCTGTTCCGCATAGGTCTCGCGGCTGACCGTCAAGGCGTCGTTATGCTGGTCTCTGGCCGCGCCCCTTTGTTCCTTGGACTCCTGACGGATAGCACGGAGTTCTTCGCGCTCCGCAAGCCGCATACGGTCGCCCAACTCCTGCTGCTCAGCCTTATGGGCTTTCTCCAGCTTGATAGGGGTGAGCTGGCCGCGAAGAATGAAATTGAACGCGCCGGCAAGGGTGTTCCGGTTTTCGAAATCAAAGGCGTCGCCGGCACGTCCGGACAAGAGGGCTTTAAGCCGTCCGGATCGGGTGGCCGTCTCGGCCTTTACGGCATCCAGCTCGGCACGCTGCTGCTTGAACAGGTCGCGCCATTCGGGACGGTACGCCTCCTTGATCGCCGTTCTGGTCTGGTCGATACGCTCACGCTCCCCATCGCGAATTGCGGCAAGCTGCTCGCGATAGGCTCCGCGCAATGCTTTTTCCTCGGCTTTCTGCGCGTCTCTGACGGCCTCGAGGGCACATTCTGCCTCCTTCACCCTATCGGCAGGGTCTTCGCGCTCCTGTGGCCTCTCTGCGGCTTTCTCGCGGGCAAACTCGGCCTGTCGTTCCTTCGCTTCCTGAACGGTCGGCAGATCCGTGAGCTGGTCAAGTTGCAAAGTCTCGCGGATCTCTCTGGCCTTCACACCTTCAATCTGGCGGGACAGCGCATGAACCTCGCCCGCGTGATCCACCACAACAACGGCGCGTTTGTCGCCCTGCGCCAGCATGAAACCATGTTCCTGAAGGGCAGTCCTGAAGGCGGCGGCACTGTCCGACTGATGGTAAAGCTCCGTGATGCACGCTTTACGCTCTAGCGGGTTGAAGCCTGTACGTTCTTCCTGTCCGCGCTCAGCCAACGTGACCGCCTTGAATCGGTCTTTGAAGCGGTCGGCGCCGCGATCCTCACCCAAGAAGCGCGGCATATCGTGGCCAAACTCCCGCACCAGCTCGCGGGCAACCTCTCGCAGTTTCTGGCGGTCAAATTCCATGTGGCGAGCTTGCATCTTGTCCAGATCGATCCGCGACCACGCAACATGGCAATGCTCCCGCCCGTCTTTCACGTGGAACACCACAGCGCGGGCTTGATCCGTAAGCCCCAGCTTCTGCTCGATGCGCCCGATCGCGTGGCCGTATTCCTCCCGCGTCATGGGCTGGCTTGGGTTGATCGACAGGCTATAGATCGGCTTCGTGCAATTCGTGCCAGCGGCCACGCCTTCGAGCTCGCGAAATGCGCCAGCAAGGTCGGATGATGCGAAGCCCCGAAGCTCGGCTACCTCCACTCGCTCGTTGCCAATGGCAGGCGGCTGAAAGCTGACCTCAGGGTCAATCTCATGGCGGTCGTTCATCAGGTGCCGCGCCAGCTCCTGACCGCCCGCGCGGATGTTCCCTTTCAGGATCATCCCCTGCGCCCCAAGGCGGCAAGGCAGGCATCACGCATGGCCTGCACGTCTGCCACCGCATCGGCAACGCTGTTCGATCCGACAGCCTGCCCCGTGTGGAGGCGGTGGGCGATCTGGTTGAGGTTCGACCCGACCTTGCCCAGCTCACCCAGCAGGCGGGCAACCTCCTGCGTCTGAACAGCAGGACGGCGGCGGGCGCGAGGGGCGGGCGACGATAGCAGAATGGAACGGGCAAAGCTGGCGGTTGTCAGCTCGGCACGCGCGGCTTGCGCCTCGATTTCGGCCAGCTCATCAGGGGTCAGACGGACTTGCAGCAGCTTGTTTCGCTGCCGTGTTTCCGTCCCTGATTTGCTCACCTTGTCGTCTGCCATCTGCGCCTCTTTTGGGGATGCAACGGGGGGTTTTCCAAAGCCCCCTTGCCAAGATCGCGGTATTACCGCGAACATCTTGCCTACAAAATTAATTTCCCATATGGCCATCAATCACAGCTTAACGCAAGAGGGGGGGTTGGAATGGAGCTGACGGTACACGGCTCAGCCCGATGGGCAGAACCGACAGACATAAAAAATGCGGGGTATTTCGGAGACACGGGAATCGTCGTTGGTCATGTCTATGACGACGAGCATGTCCGCGAAGTCCGCTATAACGGCGACGGCCACCTCCTGACAGTGGCACCGACGCGGTCAGGTAAAGGTACGACCCAGATTATCCCCGAAATCCTCGACCATGAGGGCGCGCTTCTCTGCATCGACCCCAAGGGCGAAAACGCCATAATCACGGCGCAAGCACGGGAGGAACTGCACGGCCAGAAAGTGCACCTGCTTGACCCGTGGGGGATCGCTTCCGAGTATCTTGACCGTCCAAAGGCACGGTTTAACCCTCTCGATATGCTCTCCCCAGACAGTCGCGATCTGGCAGACGATGCCATGATGATCGCCGACGCGCTCGTGACGAGTGAGACGGGGGCGGATTCGCATTGGTCAAACGAGGCGAAGGCGTTGGACATGGGCTTGATCGTCCATCTGGTCACGTCGCCAAAGGAAGAAGGACAGCGCACCCTCGGCCGCCTGCGGGAAATCCTCTCTCTCCCGCCCGCACAATTTCAGAAGATCATCGATGACATGGCCGAAAACGGCCATCCCCTTGCGCAAGCTGCCGCCAACCGCTTGAACCAGAAAAGCGGGCGCGAGCTGTCGTCCGTCATATCGACCGCACAAATGAACACGCACTTTCTGGAAAGCGAGAACATCAAGGAGAGCCTCTCCGCTTCGGACTTCAATTTTTCAGACCTGAAGTCCAACGATAAGGCAATTTCGGTTTATCTCGTGCTGCCCGCCCATCGGCTGAACACACATGGCCGATGGCTTCGCCTGATCGTCTCGATGGCGATCACAGCCATTGTGCGCGGGGGCAAAAAACCCAAACGATCCGCTCTCTTCCTGCTTGATGAGTTCGCCGCGCTCGGCAAGCTGGCGGTTGTGGAACAAGCCTTCGGCCTCATGGCGGGCTTCGGGATGCAAATGCACGCGATCCTTCAAGACCTGTCCCAGCTCCAAGACCTCTATGCAAGACGCTGGCAAACCTTCATCGGCAATGCCGCCGTCCTGCAATTCTTTGGGACACGTGACCTCGTGACAGCCGAGTATGCCTCGAAGCTCGCAGGCATGGCTACCATCGAAGAAATCAGCGAAAAGACCGCAGATCAACGTGAAGGCGGCCTCCTACGCGCGGCGAAGCCCGATTTTCGACACATGAACGACAGGTCCTTCTCACGAGCACTTATCATGCCTGAGGAAGTGCTCCGCCTGTCCAAAACCCTAGAGCTGATCTTCCTCCCGTCTCTGCATCCAATCCCTGCGAGAAAAATCCCGTACTACAAGAACGATACATATTTTGACGATGACGGCGCGCCGCTGTTCACGCCTCATCCCGATTATGCCGACCTAACACCCGAAGCGATTCCGACAAAATGGCTCGACGAAGAGGCCATGAGTTACCCCGCCCCCGAATGGCCTGGGGCGGAAGATGACTCCGCCTGATGGCGGGGACTTGAAGCGGTAGAGCGAGGGGGCTTCCCCCTCGCGCTCCCCCCGCTCGCCGCATGGCAGACCCCGAAAGATGTTGTCTTTCGGGGTTGATCGGTAGGCTGTCGGTGCGTGTCGGCATCAAGGAAAAATGCGGGACGTAGTGTCCTATTTTCCTTGACCCCGCCCCTACCCTCGACGGTATTTGCCAATGCTTCCGAATATGGCATCATGGTCACTATGACTGGTCAAGAACCAGTCCAAAAAACCGACACTGACCATGAGGAAACCGAGCATGAAACCACTATCTGCCAATGCTGCCGCTAAGGCAGCAGGCAAGGCCAAAGGAACCATCCTGAAAGCCTTAGAAGACGGCACTTTAAGCGGATCGAAGAACGCAAAAGGGCAATGGGAAATCGACCCAAGCGAGCTGGGACGGGTCTTCAATGTTATCCCTTCTGACCAGTCACCTGACCAGGCTAAAAAACCACCACTGACCGCACAAGGTGACCGCGAAAACCGCATTGAAATCGAGCGGTTACGGGCAGAACTTCAAGGCGCAAATCGCTTGGCGGAAAGCCTGTCGGATCAGGTGACAGATCTACGTGAACGACTGGACAGGGAAGGCGAAGAACGCCGTGCCCTTACGGCCATGATCACGAGTCAGCAAGAAGGGCAGGGGATGCGGAGAGGCTTCCTCGGCTTCTTCAGTAAAGGAGCTAGATGAAAGAGCCTGACCTCGAACCTCTCGCAGCTTTAGTCCTTGCTCTAGACGATGCCAGACGGGGGCAAGTATGGGACTCGAAAGAACCTGATTGGCACCCTGCCACACGCGAGGACTTGCTTGAGATTTTGTCGCTTTTGTATTGGCGAGGGCGAGACGTCTACGATCAACTAGCAGCTCGGCTAGACGGAGCGAAATCCTACGCCCAGATGTTCGAAGGAGCCCCCAAGGCACAAGACGAAGCCTCAGCACCACGCGCGTCGGCAGAAAGAGACATGCATGGCAAAACGCCGTTCTAGATGGCTGAAAGTGGCTTGAGTTTGTAGGGTAGGTAGCTTTAGTCTTCACGGACTGTCTGGCAACTAGGGTGACCTGCAAACACAGCCCAGTGGTTGGTAGATTAATGGTAGCCAGTATAATGTGTATTGGAAAGGTATTTACGTGACACAGTGGGGATTTATACTATTTGGCGTCACCGCAGTTCTGGCCTTTGTAGCCAATTATTACATGAATGTAAGACCTCGAAACAAATATGGCACGAAAGAAGTAGACGGATTCTGGGGCTACTTCAGACACTTAGCGGCTCAAGCTTTGATCTGGATTACTCTAAATGCTATGTTTATATTTTCTCTTTATTTGATCATCGTAGGTGCTAAAGATTTTTGATCGTGTTGAAAGAATTTTCTTAAACCGTTTATAATCTCAAAGGTTAATCCCAAGCTTCTCAGCGGCTTCCTGTTTGAGATACGCAACAGCTATATCTTTCATCATTCCAAGCGTTGTACCCCCGACCTGCGCGGCAGCAGATTTTGTTTTTTGCCACACAGTGTCGTTCTTAATAGCTTCTATGTAGTCGTGTCCCTGATTGGTGAGACGGTAGCCGCTCCCTCCTTGAGAGGTCATAAGACGAGCATCGCAAAGCAGTTCTATATGATAGTTCCGCTTTAGCTCTTCCTGACTAGGGTCAAGAATTCTGGCAACCGTTACATACGGTATTTCTTGTGCCTCGATCTCTAAAAGAAGCTTTCGGATATATTCGTCATCTCGGGTCAAGATAAGACCTCCTATGTAGGCTGTAGTCGCTTCAATCCTTTGGTGATCTCTGCCTTGTTTCGCCGCACCTGAGCGAGGTCATATGCCGCTTGCAAGCGCAACCAGTGGTCGGCGGTAGACCCGACCACAGCCTCAAGCCTGACGGCCATTTCAGGGGAAACCGACCGCTTTTGTGTCAGCAGGCTGTGCAGCGTCTGGCGGGTAACTCCAAGGGCTTCCGCCGCCTGCGCGGTCGATAGTCCGAGGGCTTCCAGATCGTCTTTCAATCCCTCGGCAGGGTGGGGTGGGTTCATCATAGGCATGGCACGTCTCCTTTCAGTGGTATTGCTCTAAATTCAGGTCATCAAAATCGCCATTTTCGTAGGTGAAGGTGATCCGCCACGGGCCATTGACGTTGACCGCCCAAGTGCCTTTGCGGTCGCCTACCAGCTCGTGCAGCCGCAAAGACGGACGTGTCAGGTCATCTAAGCTCTCGGCCTCGTCTAGCGTGGCTAGAATGATCGCGATGCGGCTGGCTTGATCTGCGCGGATACCCCTCGTTTTTCCTGTCTCGTAGAAGGCCTTCAAAGCCTTATGCTTAAATCCCAATATCATAGAACTACTGTAACGCGTAACGTTACGTATTACAAGAGGAACGTATTCCTACCGATACTCGGGGGGCGCTTCGTTTTCCCCCGTTCTCCGTCACCGTCGCTGATGCCGTCTCGGACACGCAGCATGGTTCTTCGTCAAGGCGGCAAAGCCCCTGCGCAGCAGGTTGCCTTGATGAAGGTTCTGCTGTGGGTCAGGCATCGATCAGCGATGTGATCGGGAGCGGCAGGGAAAACCTCCCCCTTCTCTTGATCCTGAGTGATAAACCTTCAGGCCGCGTCGCCCGTAGGGCGGTAATCGCGGCTAGAGTATCTGCCGTTAGGCAGATTCCTTTCTGTCTCGACCCGATGCGAGGCCGAAGGCCGAGTGTCGTTAGTGTCGAGTGTCTCGTGTCCGTGTCGGACACTCTCCACTAACGACACTGACACTATGGGACAAAAGCGGAAGGTAGGGAGGGCAAAAGTGGAAAGTAGGGAGGGTATGAGCGGAAGATAGAGAGGGTATGAGCGGAAGGTAAAGAGTGTATCGGCGGAAGATTGGGAGGGTATGAGCGGAAGATAGGGAGGGCGTAAAGCGGAAAATATCGACGGAATATGTTCCTATAGATTCCGCCGTTGTTCTCGTTAAACTTGTTGAATGGATTCGCTCACTGTCTCATCTTCGATGCTCATCCCTTCGGCTTCGAATGCCGAGATCACCCCCGCCATGCTCAATGTGCTGTGGGGTATCGCGCATGAACTTGACCGCTTACGGCTGCCCGCGAACTACCCTGACGCCAAGTGGCTGGAAGTGCCTACGCGGATGCTCCGCAACCCCGAAGGCCGCTCGGACAATGTATGGCTGAAGTCCTGCTTGCGGCGGCTGATGGGCGTGGAACTGGCAGGGGAGTATCGCGGTGATGAGTGGGGCGCGGTGATACTGGCACAATGGGAGATTATCGAGGGGGGCGCCAAGGTGCGTTTGCTTGTCCCGCCTGCTGCTATCGCAGCGATCCGTGCACCCCAGACCTTCGCAAAGATCGAGATCACAGCCGCTTACCGATTGAAAGGCCATGCTCGCCGCCTATACGCCGCATTGGCCGACAAGAAGCACATGGGGCAGCGGCATTGGGAGTATACCGTTGAAGACCTTCAAGCTCTTTTCGACCTACGCGGTAAGTATCGGAAATGGTACGATTTTAGCCGCTATGTCCTGACCCCCGCCCTTGAAGAAATCAACGATTTTGGCACCGTCGAGGTCAAGGCCACCCCAAAGAAGTTGGGTCGGTCTATCGGCTCGGTTAGGTTCGACTGGAAGTGGAAAGACCCACGGGAGGCCGAGGTCACAGACGCTGAAAACGCACGCCACGGAGAAGCTCGCCGTAAGGTGCAGGCCGACAACTCCGCTCCTCCGATGTTTGAGCCAGAACCTAAGAAAGAGGGCACCGAGGCCGAGCGGAAGGCCATTGCCGATCAGATCATGCGAGATGCAGGCTATCGGCGCTGAAAGAGCACTGAGCTAGTCGGCGCCAAAGTTCTTAATCGCGTCAGCCGCCATCTTCCTCAGTGCAAGTTCTTCCTGCTTCTTTTTGTCCTCTTCTAGAATAATTTTAATTGATAGCTTGAGGGGTTCAAATGCCTTCAGGCATTCGTCCTCTGATAGCTCATGAATCCCCCTGCTCAGTATCGAATACATTTTTCTATTTTCATAAAGGAATTCAGGGATATGCCCCTGAATAAATTCAACCTTCTCATCCATCCTAAGCCTAGAGAAATCTTTCTCGTCCCACCCTTCAGTCTCTCGAAATTCAGAGAATCTCATGTGAACCAGGCGCTCAAACACCCTTCGCAAATATACGAAGCTGCCGATTCCAACTCCATGAGCGGCCAATCCGATAGCCTTGTGTAGTTCTGAAGCATCCTCCTTGTTCAATACACTATGGTAGGTTTTGGCCTCATCATTTGCGATGTCTGCAAGCGATGGGTATTGCCCAACTTTTATGACTGCGTCTTGCTCAAGGTAAAACCAAAAAATAACCGAGTGATCTGAGTCGCGTGCGCATCTAATTTTTATACTCTTGAATCCTTCAGCCGCTCGCAGTTCGTCGCGACCGCCGTTAAAGCTCAACGAGTTTTGAAGCCTAGCCGAAAAGGTTGATGCCTTGCGGCACATCAGACAGTGACCATCAATCGTCGCGGATGCCACTCCATATAAAATTGCCTTCAACCTTAGATTATCTGGCAAAGCCTTCCTTGAATATAGCGGCAATTGAAATGCAAATTCTTCAAACTCAATCATCTTCTCTTACTCCGTTACTTCTCCGTCGCTACATCAACAGTTATCATCACGGATTAAAATTTTGGCTTGGGGGCTTGAATGGTCGTTCGTCGTCGTCATCTTCCCGACCGCTACGGTCGAAAGACTGCCTATCGTGGCTCTCGAAACCTCGACGCATTCCACCGAATCCACGCCCCTCGCGCACTTCGTTGTCCACCTCCGACACATCGCGGGCATGTTTCTGAATCAGCATGTAGGATGCGTCTAGCCGTTCACTGGCAACCTCGAGCTGTTCCGCATAGGTCTCGCGGCTGACCGTCAAGGCGTCGTTATGCTGGTCTCTGGCCGCGCCCCTTTGTTCCTTGGACTCCTGACGGATAGCACGGAGTTCTTCGCGCTCCGCAAGCCGCATACGGTCGCCCAACTCCTGCTGCTCAGCCTTATGGGCTTTCTCCAGCTTGATAGGGGTGAGCTGGCCGCGAAGAATGAAATTGAACGCGCCGGCAAGGGTGTTCCGGTTTTCGAAATCAAAGGCGTCGCCGGCACGTCCGGACAAGAGGGCTTTAAGCCGTCCGGATCGGGTGGCCGTCTCGGCCTTTACGGCATCCAGCTCGGCACGCTGCTGCTTGAACAGGTCGCGCCATTCGGGACGGTACGCCTCCTTGATCGCCGTTCTGGTCTGGTCGATACGCTCACGCTCCCCATCGCGAATTGCGGCAAGCTGCTCGCGATAGGCTCCGCGCAATGCTTTTTCCTCGGCTTTCTGCGCGTCTCTGACGGCCTCGAGGGCACATTCTGCCTCCTTCACCCTATCGGCAGGGTCTTCGCGCTCCTGTGGCCTCTCTGCGGCTTTCTCGCGGGCAAACTCGGCCTGTCGTTCCTTCGCTTCCTGAACGGTCGGCAGATCCGTGAGCTGGTCAAGTTGCAAAGTCTCGCGGATCTCTCTGGCCTTCACACCTTCAATCTGGCGGGACAGCGCATGAACCTCGCCCGCGTGATCCACCACAACAACGGCGCGTTTGTCGCCCTGCGCCAGCATGAAACCATGTTCCTGAAGGGCAGTCCTGAAGGCGGCGGCACTGTCCGACTGATGGTAAAGCTCCGTGATGCACGCTTTACGCTCTAGCGGGTTGAAGCCTGTACGTTCTTCCTGTCCGCGCTCAGCCAACGTGACCGCCTTGAATCGGTCTTTGAAGCGGTCGGCGCCGCGATCCTCACCCAAGAAGCGCGGCATATCGTGGCCAAACTCCCGCACCAGCTCGCGGGCAACCTCTCGCAGTTTCTGGCGGTCAAATTCCATGTGGCGAGCTTGCATCTTGTCCAGATCGATCCGCGACCACGCAACATGGCAATGCTCCCGCCCGTCTTTCACGTGGAACACCACAGCGCGGGCTTGATCCGTAAGCCCCAGCTTCTGCTCGATGCGCCCGATCGCGTGGCCGTATTCCTCCCGCGTCATGGGCTGGCTTGGGTTGATCGACAGGCTATAGATCGGCTTCGTGCAATTCGTGCCAGCGGCCACGCCTTCGAGCTCGCGAAATGCGCCAGCAAGGTCGGATGATGCGAAGCCCCGAAGCTCGGCTACCTCCACTCGCTCGTTGCCAATGGCAGGCGGCTGAAAGCTGACCTCAGGGTCAATCTCATGGCGGTCGTTCATCAGGTGCCGCGCCAGCTCCTGACCGCCCGCGCGGATGTTCCCTTTCAGGATCATCCCCTGCGCCCCAAGGCGGCAAGGCAGGCATCACGCATGGCCTGCACGTCTGCCACCGCATCGGCAACGCTGTTCGATCCGACAGCCTGCCCCGTGTGGAGGCGGTGGGCGATCTGGTTGAGGTTCGACCCGACCTTGCCCAGCTCACCCAGCAGGCGGGCAACCTCCTGCGTCTGAACAGCAGGACGGCGGCGGGCGCGAGGGGCGGGCGACGATAGCAGAATGGAACGGGCAAAGCTGGCGGTTGTCAGCTCGGCACGCGCGGCTTGCGCCTCGATTTCGGCCAGCTCATCAGGGGTCAGACGGACTTGCAGCAGCTTGTTTCGCTGCCGTGTTTCCGTCCCTGATTTGCTCACCTTGTCGTCTGCCATCTGCGCCTCTTTTGGGGATGCAACGGGGGGTTTTCCAAAGCCCCCTTGCCAAGATCGCGGTATTACCGCGAACATCTTGCCTACAAAATTAATTTCCCATATGGCCATCAATCACAGCTTAACGCAAGAGGGGGGGTTGGAATGGAGCTGACGGTACACGGCTCAGCCCGATGGGCAGAACCGACAGACATAAAAAATGCGGGGTATTTCGGAGACACGGGAATCGTCGTTGGTCATGTCTATGACGACGAGCATGTCCGCGAAGTCCGCTATAACGGCGACGGCCACCTCCTGACAGTGGCACCGACGCGGTCAGGTAAAGGTACGACCCAGATTATCCCCGAAATCCTCGACCATGAGGGCGCGCTTCTCTGCATCGACCCCAAGGGCGAAAACGCCATAATCACGGCGCAAGCACGGGAGGAACTGCACGGCCAGAAAGTGCACCTGCTTGACCCGTGGGGGATCGCTTCCGAGTATCTTGACCGTCCAAAGGCACGGTTTAACCCTCTCGATATGCTCTCCCCAGACAGTCGCGATCTGGCAGACGATGCCATGATGATCGCCGACGCGCTCGTGACGAGTGAGACGGGGGCGGATTCGCATTGGTCAAACGAGGCGAAGGCGTTGGACATGGGCTTGATCGTCCATCTGGTCACGTCGCCAAAGGAAGAAGGACAGCGCACCCTCGGCCACCTGCGGGAAATCCTCTCTCTCCCGCCCGCACAATTTCAGAAGATCATCGATGACATGGCCGAAAACGGCCATCCCCTTGCGCAAGCTGCCGCCAACCGCTTGAACCAGAAAAGCGGGCGCGAGCTGTCGTCCGTCATATCGACCGCACAAATGAACACGCACTTTCTGGAAAGCGAGAACATCAAGGAGAGCCTCTCCGCTTCGGACTTCAATTTTTCAGACCTGAAGTCCAACGATAAGGCAATTTCGGTTTATCTCGTGCTGCCCGCCCATCGGCTGAACACACATGGCCGATGGCTTCGCCTGATCGTCTCGATGGCGATCACAGCCATTGTGCGCGGGGGCAAAAAACCCAAACGATCCGCTCTCTTCCTGCTTGATGAGTTCGCCGCGCTCGGCAAGCTGGCGGTTGTGGAACAAGCCTTCGGCCTCATGGCGGGCTTCGGGATGCAAATGCACGCGATCCTTCAAGACCTGTCCCAGCTCCAAGACCTCTATGCAAGACGCTGGCAAACCTTCATCGGCAATGCCGCCGTCCTGCAATTCTTTGGGACACGTGACCTCGTGACAGCCGAGTATGCCTCGAAGCTCGCAGGCATGGCTACCATCGAAGAAATCAGCGAAAAGACCGCAGATCAACGTGAAGGCGGCCTCCTACGCGCGGCGAAGCCCGATTTTCGACACATGAACGACAGGTCCTTCTCACGAGCACTTATCATGCCTGAGGAAGTGCTCCGCCTGTCCAAAACCCTAGAGCTGATCTTCCTCCCGTCTCTGCATCCAATCCCTGCGAGAAAAATCCCGTACTACAAGAACGATACATATTTTGACGATGACGGCGCGCCGCTGTTCACGCCTCATCCCGATTATGCCGACCTAACACCCGAAGCGATTCCGACAAAATGGCTCGACGAAGAGGCCATGAGTTACCCCGCCCCCGAATGGCCTGGGGCGGAAGATGACTCCGCCTGATGGCGGGGACTTGAAGCGGTAGAGCGAGGGGGCTTCCCCCTCGCGCTCCCCCCGCTCGCCGCATGGCAGACCCCGAAAGATGTTGTCTTTCGGGGTTGATCGGTAGGCTGTCGGTGCGTGTCGGCATCAAGGAAAAATGCGGGACGTAGTGTCCTATTTTCCTTGACCCCGCCCCTACCCTCGACGGTATTTGCCAATGCTTCCGAATATGGCATCATGGTCACTATGACTGGTCAAGAACCAGTCCAAAAAACCGACACTGACCATGAGGAAACCGAGCATGAAACCACTATCTGCCAATGCTGCCGCTAAGGCAGCAGGCAAGGCCAAAGGAACCATCCTGAAAGCCTTAGAAGACGGCACTTTAAGCGGATCGAAGAACGCAAAAGGGCAATGGGAAATCGACCCAAGCGAGCTGGGACGGGTCTTCAATGTTATCCCTTCTGACCAGTCACCTGACCAGGCTAAAAAACCACCACTGACCGCACAAGGTGACCGCGAAAACCGCATTGAAATCGAGCGGTTACGGGCAGAACTTCAAGGCGCAAATCGCTTGGCGGAAAGCCTGTCGGATCAGGTGACAGATCTACGTGAACGACTGGACAGGGAAGGCGAAGAACGCCGTGCCCTTACGGCCATGATCACGAGTCAGCAAGAAGGGCAGGGGATGCGGAGAGGCTTCCTCGGCTTCTTCAGTAAAGGAGCTAGATGAAAGAGCCTGACCTCGAACCTCTCGCAGCTTTAGTCCTTGCTCTAGACGATGCCAGACGGGGGCAAGTATGGGACTCGAAAGAACCTGATTGGCACCCTGCCACACGCGAGGACTTGCTTGAGATTTTGTCGCTTTTGTATTGGCGAGGGCGAGACGTCTACGATCAACTAGCAGCTCGGCTAGACGGAGCGAAATCCTACGCCCAGATGTTCGAAGGAGCCCCCAAGGCACAAGACGAAGCCTCAGCACCACGCGCGTCGGCAGAAAGAGACATGCATGGCAAAACGCCGTTCTAGATGGCTGAAAGTGGCTTGAGTTTGTAGGGTAGGTAGCTTTAGTCTTCACGGACTGTCTGGCAACTAGGGTGACCTGCAAACACAGCCCAGTGGTTGGTAGATTAATGGTAGCCAGTATAATGTGTATTGGAAAGGTATTTACGTGACACAGTGGGGATTTATACTATTTGGCGTCACCGCAGTTCTGGCCTTTGTAGCCAATTATTACATGAATGTAAGACCTCGAAACAAATATGGCACGAAAGAAGTAGACGGATTCTGGGGCTACTTCAGACACTTAGCGGCTCAAGCTTTGATCTGGATTACTCTAAATGCTATGTTTATATTTTCTCTTTATTTGATCATCGTAGGTGCTAAAGATTTTTGATCGTGTTGAAAGAATTTTCTTAAACCGTTTATAATCTCAAAGGTTAATCCCAAGCTTCTCAGCGGCTTCCTGTTTGAGATACGCAACAGCTATATCTTTCATCATTCCAAGCGTTGTACCCCCGACCTGCGCGGCAGCAGATTTTGTTTTTTGCCACACAGTGTCGTTCTTAATAGCTTCTATGTAGTCGTGTCCCTGATTGGTGAGACGGTAGCCGCTCCCTCCTTGAGAGGTCATAAGACGAGCATCGCAAAGCAGTTCTATATGATAGTTCCGCTTTAGCTCTTCCTGACTAGGGTCAAGAATTCTGGCAACCGTTACATACGGTATTTCTTGTGCCTCGATCTCTAAAAGAAGCTTTCGGATATATTCGTCATCTCGGGTCAAGATAAGACCTCCTATGTAGGCTGTAGTCGCTTCAATCCTTTGGTGATCTCTGCCTTGTTTCGCCGCACCTGAGCGAGGTCATATGCCGCTTGCAAGCGCAACCAGTGGTCGGCGGTAGACCCGACCACAGCCTCAAGCCTGACGGCCATTTCAGGGGAAACCGACCGCTTTTGTGTCAGCAGGCTGTGCAGCGTCTGGCGGGTAACTCCAAGGGCTTCCGCCGCCTGCGCGGTCGATAGTCCGAGGGCTTCCAGATCGTCTTTCAATCCCTCGGCAGGGTGGGGTGGGTTCATCATAGGCATGGCACGTCTCCTTTCAGTGGTATTGCTCTAAATTCAGGTCATCAAAATCGCCATTTTCGTAGGTGAAGGTGATCCGCCACGGGCCATTGACGTTGACCGCCCAAGTGCCTTTGCGGTCGCCTACCAGCTCGTGCAGCCGCAAAGACGGACGTGTCAGGTCATCTAAGCTCTCGGCCTCGTCTAGCGTGGCTAGAATGATCGCGATGCGGCTGGCTTGATCTGCGCGGATACCCCTCGTTTTTCCTGTCTCGTAGAAGGCCTTCAAAGCCTTATGCTTAAATCCCAATATCATAGAACTACTGTAACGCGTAACGTTACGTATTACAAGAGGAACGTATTCCTACCGATACTCGGGGGGCGCTTCGTTTTCCCCCGTTCTCCGTCACCGTCGCTGATGCCGTCTCGGACACGCAGCATGGTTCTTCGTCAAGGCGGCAAAGCCCCTGCGCAGCAGGTTGCCTTGATGAAGGTTCTGCTGTGGGTCAGGCATCGATCAGCGATGTGATCGGGAGCGGCAGGGAAAACCTCCCCCTTCTCTTGATCCTGAGTGATAAACCTTCAGGCCGCGTCGCCCGTAGGGCGGTAATCGCGGCTAGAGTATCTGCCGTTAGGCAGATTCCTTTCTGTCTCGACCCGATGCGAGGCCGAAGGCCGAGTGTCGTTAGTGTCGAGTGTCTCGTGTCCGTGTCGGACACTCTCCACTAACGACACTGACACTATGGGACAAAAGCGGAAGGTAGGGAGGGCAAAAGTGGAAAGTAGGGAGGGTATGAGCGGAAGATAGAGAGGGTATGAGCGGAAGGTAAAGAGTGTATCGGCGGAAGATTGGGAGGGTATGAGCGGAAGATAGGGAGGGCGTAAAGCGGAAAATATCGACGGAATATGTTCCTATAGATTCCGCCGTTGTTCTCGTTAAACTTGTTGAATGGATTCGCTCACTGTCTCATCTTCGATGCTCATCCCTTCGGCTTCGAATGCCGAGATCACCCCCGCCATGCTCAATGTGCTGTGGGGTATCGCGCATGAACTTGACCGCTTACGGCTGCCCGCGAACTACCCTGACGCCAAGTGGCTGGAAGTGCCTACGCGGATGCTCCGCAACCCCGAAGGCCGCTCGGACAATGTATGGCTGAAGTCCTGCTTGCGGCGGCTGATGGGCGTGGAACTGGCAGGGGAGTATCGCGGTGATGAGTGGGGCGCGGTGATACTGGCACAATGGGAGATTATCGAGGGGGGCGCCAAGGTGCGTTTGCTTGTCCCGCCTGCTGCTATCGCAGCGATCCGTGCACCCCAGACCTTCGCAAAGATCGAGATCACAGCCGCTTACCGATTGAAAGGCCATGCTCGCCGCCTATACGCCGCATTGGCCGACAAGAAGCACATGGGGCAGCGGCATTGGGAGTATACCGTTGAAGACCTTCAAGCTCTTTTCGACCTACGCGGTAAGTATCGGAAATGGTACGATTTTAGCCGCTATGTCCTGACCCCCGCCCTTGAAGAAATCAACGATTTTGGCACCGTCGAGGTCAAGGCCACCCCAAAGAAGTTGGGTCGGTCTATCGGCTCGGTTAGGTTCGACTGGAAGTGGAAAGACCCACGGGAGGCCGAGGTCACAGACGCTGAAAACGCACGCCACGGAGAAGCTCGCCGTAAGGTGCAGGCCGACAACTCCGCTCCTCCGATGTTTGAGCCAGAACCTAAGAAAGAGGGCACCGAGGCCGAGCGGAAGGCCATTGCCGATCAGATCATGCGAGATGCAGGCTATCGGCGCTGAAAGAGCACTGAGCTAGTCGGCGCCAAAGTTCTTAATCGCGTCAGCCGCCATCTTCCTCAGTGCAAGTTCTTCCTGCTTCTTTTTGTCCTCTTCTAGAATAATTTTAATTGATAGCTTGAGGGGTTCAAATGCCTTCAGGCATTCGTCCTCTGATAGCTCATGAATCCCCCTGCTCAGTATCGAATACATTTTTCTATTTTCATAAAGGAATTCAGGGATATGCCCCTGAATAAATTCAACCTTCTCATCCATCCTAAGCCTAGAGAAATCTTTCTCGTCCCACCCTTCAGTCTCTCGAAATTCAGAGAATCTCATGTGAACCAGGCGCTCAAACACCCTTCGCAAATATACGAAGCTGCCGATTCCAACTCCATGAGCGGCCAATCCGATAGCCTTGTGTAGTTCTGAAGCATCCTCCTTGTTCAATACACTATGGTAGGTTTTGGCCTCATCATTTGCGATGTCTGCAAGCGATGGGTATTGCCCAACTTTTATGACTGCGTCTTGCTCAAGGTAAAACCAAAAAATAACCGAGTGATCTGAGTCGCGTGCGCATCTAATTTTTATACTCTTGAATCCTTCAGCCGCTCGCAGTTCGTCGCGACCGCCGTTAAAGCTCAACGAGTTTTGAAGCCTAGCCGAAAAGGTTGATGCCTTGCGGCACATCAGACAGTGACCATCAATCGTCGCGGATGCCACTCCATATAAAATTGCCTTCAACCTTAGATTATCTGGCAAAGCCTTCCTTGAATATAGCGGCAATTGAAATGCAAATTCTTCAAACTCAATCATCTTCTCTTACTCCGTTACTTCTCCGTCGCTACATCAACAGTTATCATCACGGATTAAAATTTTGGCTTGGGGGCTTGAATGGTCGTTCGTCGTCGTCATCTTCCCGACCGCTACGGTCGAAAGACTGCCTATCGTGGCTCTCGAAACCTCGACGCATTCCACCGAATCCACGCCCCTCGCGCACTTCGTTGTCCACCTCCGACACATCGCGGGCATGTTTCTGAATCAGCATGTAGGATGCGTCTAGCCGTTCACTGGCAACCTCGAGCTGTTCCGCATAGGTCTCGCGGCTGACCGTCAAGGCGTCGTTATGCTGGTCTCTGGCCGCGCCCCTTTGTTCCTTGGACTCCTGACGGATAGCACGGAGTTCTTCGCGCTCCGCAAGCCGCATACGGTCGCCCAACTCCTGCTGCTCAGCCTTATGGGCTTTCTCCAGCTTGATAGGGGTGAGCTGGCCGCGAAGAATGAAATTGAACGCGCCGGCAAGGGTGTTCCGGTTTTCGAAATCAAAGGCGTCGCCGGCACGTCCGGACAAGAGGGCTTTAAGCCGTCCGGATCGGGTGGCCGTCTCGGCCTTTACGGCATCCAGCTCGGCACGCTGCTGCTTGAACAGGTCGCGCCATTCGGGACGGTACGCCTCCTTGATCGCCGTTCTGGTCTGGTCGATACGCTCACGCTCCCCATCGCGAATTGCGGCAAGCTGCTCGCGATAGGCTCCGCGCAATGCTTTTTCCTCGGCTTTCTGCGCGTCTCTGACGGCCTCGAGGGCACATTCTGCCTCCTTCACCCTATCGGCAGGGTCTTCGCGCTCCTGTGGCCTCTCTGCGGCTTTCTCGCGGGCAAACTCGGCCTGTCGTTCCTTCGCTTCCTGAACGGTCGGCAGATCCGTGAGCTGGTCAAGTTGCAAAGTCTCGCGGATCTCTCTGGCCTTCACACCTTCAATCTGGCGGGACAGCGCATGAACCTCGCCCGCGTGATCCACCACAACAACGGCGCGTTTGTCGCCCTGCGCCAGCATGAAACCATGTTCCTGAAGGGCAGTCCTGAAGGCGGCGGCACTGTCCGACTGATGGTAAAGCTCCGTGATGCACGCTTTACGCTCTAGCGGGTTGAAGCCTGTACGTTCTTCCTGTCCGCGCTCAGCCAACGTGACCGCCTTGAATCGGTCTTTGAAGCGGTCGGCGCCGCGATCCTCACCCAAGAAGCGCGGCATATCGTGGCCAAACTCCCGCACCAGCTCGCGGGCAACCTCTCGCAGTTTCTGGCGGTCAAATTCCATGTGGCGAGCTTGCATCTTGTCCAGATCGATCCGCGACCACGCAACATGGCAATGCTCCCGCCCGTCTTTCACGTGGAACACCACAGCGCGGGCTTGATCCGTAAGCCCCAGCTTCTGCTCGATGCGCCCGATCGCGTGGCCGTATTCCTCCCGCGTCATGGGCTGGCTTGGGTTGATCGACAGGCTATAGATCGGCTTCGTGCAATTCGTGCCAGCGGCCACGCCTTCGAGCTCGCGAAATGCGCCAGCAAGGTCGGATGATGCGAAGCCCCGAAGCTCGGCTACCTCCACTCGCTCGTTGCCAATGGCAGGCGGCTGAAAGCTGACCTCAGGGTCAATCTCATGGCGGTCGTTCATCAGGTGCCGCGCCAGCTCCTGACCGCCCGCGCGGATGTTCCCTTTCAGGATCATCCCCTGCGCCCCAAGGCGGCAAGGCAGGCATCACGCATGGCCTGCACGTCTGCCACCGCATCGGCAACGCTGTTCGATCCGACAGCCTGCCCCGTGTGGAGGCGGTGGGCGATCTGGTTGAGGTTCGACCCGACCTTGCCCAGCTCACCCAGCAGGCGGGCAACCTCCTGCGTCTGAACAGCAGGACGGCGGCGGGCGCGAGGGGCGGGCGACGATAGCAGAATGGAACGGGCAAAGCTGGCGGTTGTCAGCTCGGCACGCGCGGCTTGCGCCTCGATTTCGGCCAGCTCATCAGGGGTCAGACGGACTTGCAGCAGCTTGTTTCGCTGCCGTGTTTCCGTCCCTGATTTGCTCACCTTGTCGTCTGCCATCTGCGCCTCTTTTGGGGATGCAACGGGGGGTTTTCCAAAGCCCCCTTGCCAAGATCGCGGTATTACCGCGAACATCTTGCCTACAAAATTAATTTCCCATATGGCCATCAATCACAGCTTAACGCAAGAGGGGGGGTTGGAATGGAGCTGACGGTACACGGCTCAGCCCGATGGGCAGAACCGACAGACATAAAAAATGCGGGGTATTTCGGAGACACGGGAATCGTCGTTGGTCATGTCTATGACGACGAGCATGTCCGCGAAGTCCGCTATAACGGCGACGGCCACCTCCTGACAGTGGCACCGACGCGGTCAGGTAAAGGTACGACCCAGATTATCCCCGAAATCCTCGACCATGAGGGCGCGCTTCTCTGCATCGACCCCAAGGGCGAAAACGCCATAATCACGGCGCAAGCACGGGAGGAACTGCACGGCCAGAAAGTGCACCTGCTTGACCCGTGGGGGATCGCTTCCGAGTATCTTGACCGTCCAAAGGCACGGTTTAACCCTCTCGATATGCTCTCCCCAGACAGTCGCGATCTGGCAGACGATGCCATGATGATCGCCGACGCGCTCGTGACGAGTGAGACGGGGGCGGATTCGCATTGGTCAAACGAGGCGAAGGCGTTGGACATGGGCTTGATCGTCCATCTGGTCACGTCGCCAAAGGAAGAAGGACAGCGCACCCTCGGCCACCTGCGGGAAATCCTCTCTCTCCCGCCCGCACAATTTCAGAAGATCATCGATG
>CBDDHW010000056.1:0-13703 GCA_965228575.1 Rhodospirillaceae bacterium
CAATTCAGCGGCGGTCGGCGCCGGTTGTTATGACCCCTCACGCAGGGGAATTTAAACGTCTGTTTGGCGGTCGTAGTGGAAGCAAACTCGACCGAGCGCTTGCGGCGGCCAAAATTAGCGGAGCGATCATCGTCTTTAAGGGGGCAGACACGGTGGTTGCGGATCCTGATGGACGGGCGACAATCTCGAGCAATGCACCGCCATGGTTGGCGACCGGGGGGACTGGAGATGTTTTAGCAGGTCTCATCCTTGGTCTACTGGTTCAAGGGGTATCCGGCTGGAACGCCGCATGCGCGGCGGTTTGGCTTCAAGGACAAGCGGCGGCGAAGCTAGGGCGGGGCCTCATCGCCGAAGATATCCCCGAAATTATGCCTGCTGTCTTGCAGGCTCTTTAGGGGCTAAGAGCCTAAAATCGCCTAATTGTGGCAGAAAACAAGCGAGCCGACGGTGACAGGGCTTGATTACGGAGGTGGTTCTTGGCTATCTACCGGCTCCTTTTTAGGCGCGCAACGTAGCAGGCTATGACGAGTATGCACGCTGCGTAATTGTCTTCCGCGGGTGTGGTGGAATTGGTAGACACGCGAGGTTTAGGTCCTCGTGTCCGCGAGGACGTGGGGGTTCAAGTCCCTCCACCCGCACCAGGCTCGGACTCATTCCGGCCCGGAGATAAATTGAGGACGCGCGAGCGCGCACCGTGGTTAGTAGATTGAGTTTTTTTGCACAACACCCATCAGGGACTAAGAGTTTTCCATGCAAGTAATTGACAAAAACACCGACGGCCTAAAGCACGAGTTCAATGTTGTTATTACGGCGGACTCTATCGAAGAGAAGGTCGTCACGCGCTTAACCGAAGTTGGACAGCAAGTGAGGTTGCCTGGATTTCGCCCTGGGAAAGTACCGATGAATTTGTTGCGTAAGCGGTTCGGGCAAGCGGTTCGTGGAGAGGTATTGGAGAAGGCCGTCGATGAGTCAATGCAAGAAGCGCTGACTAAGAAAGCGCTCACGCCGGCCATGCAACCAAAAGTCAATCTCGTCAAATCTGAGGAAGGTGAAGACCTTGAATTCTCCGTGGAGCTAGAGGTTTTGCCGTCAATCGAAACGCCGGACTTCAGTTCGCTTGAATTGAATCGTCAGATTGCAACCGTAACTGATGAGGAATTGGAAAAAACAATCGAAAATATCCTCAAGGGCCGACGTACCACTGAGAAAATTGATGAAGATCGTCCGACAAAAAAGGGTGACGCGGTTTTGATCGATTATGTGGGTCGCGTTGACGGAGAAATTTTTGAAGGCGGTTCAGCAGAGGACCAAATTATTGAACTTGGGTCGGGAATGTTTGTTCCAGGCTTTGAAGATCAAATGGTAGGCAAGAAAGCCGGGGACGAACTTGTCGTAAAAATTACCTTTCCGGAAGAATATCAAAACGCCGATTTAGCTGGAAAGCCGGCGGAATTTGAGGTCAAGGTTAAGGAGTTGCGCAAACTTATCGTTCCCGAATTAACCGACGATATAGCAAAAGAAATGGGGGCCGACGACGTTGAGTCGTTTAAAGCGCGCGCCCGCGAAATGCTGCAAGAAGACTATGACAAAGCATCTCGTTTGCGCGTGAAGCGCCAACTGCTTGATCAGCTGGCGGACGCGCACTCTTTCGATGTACCTCAAAGCATGGTCGATATGGAGTTTGAGTCCATTTGGGAACAAATGGATAAGGCTGTTAAAGAAGGCCAGTTAGAACCGGAAGATGCGGAAAAAACTGAGGATGAGCTTAAAAGTGAATACCGGGGGATAGCTGAGCGCCGCGTGCGATTGGGGCTCTTGCTTTCGGACGTCGGCCAGAAAAACGGGGTTGAGGTTTCATCTGAGGACCTAGGAAAGGCCGTGCGTGAAGAAGCGATGCGGTATCCGGGCCAGGAACAGGCCGTTGTTGAGTATTACCAAAACAATCCGCAAGCGGTGGAAACTCTGCGCGCGCCACTTTTTGAAGAGAAAGTCGTCGATTTCATACTGAGCGTTGCAAAAATAACCGATGAAACGGTTAGCGTTGAAGATCTGCTTAAAGATCCGGACGACGAAGAGGATGAAAAGCCGAAAGCGGCCAAAAAGAAGAGTAAAGCTAAAGGAAAGTGATAATTTAGTGCTGTGCCGTTGATCTTGCTTGGCATAGAGTTCATATCAAGCAAGTTAATCTGTGCCAGTTTGGTTTTGGGTGAAGTATGAGAGATCGTGATCCTTTCGAGGTTTATAATAACGCGCTGGTTCCCATGGTTGTTGAACAAACCAATCGTGGAGAGCGTGCGTTTGATATTTACTCACGCTTACTCAAAGAACGTATTATTTTCTTAACAGGAGCTGTGAACGACAATGTTTCGGCGTTAATTTGCGCCCAGCTTCTTTATTTGGAATCAGAGAACCCCGACAAAGACATTGCGTTCTACATCAATTCGCCAGGTGGCGTCGTGACGGCGGGTCTCGCTATTTACGATACGATGCAATACATCCGTCCGAGCGTATCGACGATGTGTATTGGTTTGGCGGCGTCTATGGGATCTCTTCTTCTGTCTGCGGGTGAGAAGGAAAAACGGTTCGCGCTTCCGAATTCACGTATCATGATTCACCAACCGTCCGGTGGTTTCCAAGGGCAGGCGGCCGACATCGAAATTCAAGCTCGTGAAATTATCTCTTTGCGCGAACGTTTGAATAAAATTTACGTTAAGCACACTGGGCAATCTCTCAAGAACATCGAGAAAGCGATGGACCGCGACAACTTCATGAGCGCGGAGGACGCAAAGTCCTTTGGGATAATCGATACGGTCACTGCAAAACGCCCCGGCTCCGACGATATGGATACCAAGGACGAGTCCTAAGCGGGCTCGCTGCGCGGTTTTCCGAGGAGTTTTCGGTCAAAATCATATGTTTGGGCAGTATTTCACGAATTTTCGCGAATTAACCGTTCATGAAGGTTAGGGCTTATACCCTGCCCAATCCTTGATATGCAGAAAAAATAGCATACTTAGGATTGTGGTTACCCAGCCCTTGAAATTACGGTAATCCGCGGGGTTGGTGGTTGTGTGGGGCGGAAAACCTCGGCTAACATGCGCCCCTTGTTGTTTGTCCGGGGTCGACAGACTTTAAAAAGGCCACCGGTGGAGTAGGCGAAAATGACAAAATCGTCTGGTAGCGGCGATAGCAAAAATACCCTCTATTGCTCGTTCTGCGGCAAAAGTCAGCACGAAGTGCGCAAGCTCATTGCGGGCCCAACTGTATTCATCTGCGATGAATGCGTTGAGCTGTGCATGGACATTATTCGCGAGGAAAACAAAACCAATCTCGTGAAATCTCGCGAGGGTGTCCCAACGCCGCGAGAAATACTTAAAGTTCTCGACGATTATGTCATCGGTCAAGGTTATGCGAAACGCGTGCTCTCAGTCGCGGTTCACAATCACTATAAACGTCTATCGGGCCCGGTGAAAAATACCGAGGTCGAAATTTCCAAGTCGAACATCATGCTGATTGGACCGACCGGGTGCGGGAAAACGCTTCTTGCTCAAACGCTCGCGCGTATTCTCGACGTACCCTTTACCATGGCCGATGCGACGACTTTGACCGAGGCCGGGTACGTCGGTGAGGACGTTGAAAATATTATTCTGAAACTTCTGCAAGCTGCGGATTACAACGTCGAGCGGGCGCAGCGCGGAATTGTCTATATCGACGAGATCGACAAAATTTCCCGCAAGTCTGACAACCCATCGATTACGCGCGATGTGTCGGGCGAGGGCGTGCAGCAAGCTCTTTTGAAAATTATGGAGGGCACGGTTGCCTCGGTACCACCGCAGGGTGGACGTAAGCATCCTCAACAGGAGTTCCTGCAGGTCGACACCACAAACATCTTGTTCATTTGTGGTGGAGCTTTCGCGGGTCTTGAAAAAATCATTTCCCAAAGAGGGCGAGGCACATCGATGGGCTTCGGCGCTGACGTACAGTCGGTTGATGATCGCGATACCGGGTCCATCTTGCGCGAAATCGAACCAGAAGACCTTTTGAAGTATGGCCTTATTCCCGAGTTTGTTGGACGTTTGCCGGTGTTGGCGACACTCGAAGATCTTAGCGAAGATGCTTTGGTAGAAATTCTTACCTCGCCAAAAAATGCGCTAGCCAAGCAATACCAACGCCTTTTCGATATGGAATCGGTTCAGCTGACCTTTACCGAAGACGCTATGCGCGCCGTTGCTCGGAAGGCCATTGCGCGGAAGACCGGCGCACGGGGACTACGTTCGATCATGGAAGGCATCTTATTGGATACCATGTTCGACCTCCCTGGGCTCGAAGGTGTGGAGGAGGTTGTGGTCAATGGTGAGGTCGCCGAAGGCCGGGCTAAGCCATTGTTTATTTATGCCGACCGCCAAGAAGATGCGGTAACGCCTGCCTAAACGCATATGCCTTGACCCGGCGTCAGCCTGCCCTATCTTATTGATATCGTTTATCGTGGATTTGTCCTGTTTATTGACGAAGACACAACCCTAACGGGTGCTGAGACCGTGTATGCTCCCGTCCGAGTTTATTGCTCGGCCCCGCAGATGAGGTGATTGGTGGATAGCTCAAAAGACCAACTGTTTCCGGTGTTGCCGTTGAGGGACATCGTTGTCTTCCCGCACATGATTGTTCCGTTATTTGTTGGACGTGAAAAATCGGTTCGTGCGCTTGAAGATGTTATGGCCGACGACAAGCAAATTTTGCTAGTCGCACAGAAGGATGCGTCACAGGACGATCCGTCCGAAGACGAAATTTACGACGTTGGAACAGTCTCCACCGTTTTGCAGTTGTTGAAATTGCCGGACGGCACGGTGAAAGTGCTCGTCGAAGGTGGTCAGCGGGCGCGCATCACTGGATATAAAGATAATGACTCATTCTTTGAGGCGCAGGCCGAGTTTATCGATGAGCCCGCCGAAGAGGATAAAGAGCTGGAAGCTCTCGGCCGATCGGTCGTTTCGCAATTTGAGCAGTACATTAAGCTCAACAAGAAAATTCCACCTGAAGTTCTCGTATCTGTGAACCAAATCGAGAATGCATCAAAGCTCGCGGATACCGTCGCATCGCATTTGTCTCTGAAAATCGCCGAGAAACAGGACTTATTGGAAGTTAAGACTGTGTCTGAACGGCTGGAGCGGGTTTACGGATTTATGGAATCCGAAATTAGCGTTCTTCAGGTCGAAAAACGTATTCGCAATCGCGTTAAGCGTCAGATGGAGAAAACCCAACGCGAGTACTATCTCAACGAGCAAATGAAGGCGATTCAGCGCGAGTTGGGCGAAAACGAAGAAGGCCGCGACGAGACGTCCGAATTCGAAGAAAAAATTAAAAAGACGCGCTTAAGCAAGGAAGCAAAAGAAAAAGCAAATGCCGAGCTGAAAAAACTCAAGAGCATGAGTCCAATGTCGGCCGAGGCGACCGTCGTTCGAAACTACTTGGACTGGTTGACTGGCATTCCCTGGAAGAAGCGCTCTCGGGTTAACATCGACCTGAAGAAAGCGAAGGCGCAGCTTGATCGCGATCATTACGGTCTTGAGAAAGTGAAGGACCGTATTGTCGAGTACCTCGCGGTTCAAAGCCGAACTAAGAAAGTAAAAGGACCTATTTTGTGCCTTGTAGGTCCGCCGGGTGTCGGCAAAACCTCACTTGGTCGTTCAATTGCAGCCGCAACTGGCCGGAACTTTGTCCGCGTTTCTCTCGGCGGTGTTCGCGACGAGGCGGAGATCCGGGGTCATCGGCGAACCTACATCGGATCCATGCCGGGCAAAATCATCCAGGGCATGAAGAAAGCAAAGGCATCTAATCCACTGTTTTTGCTCGATGAAATCGACAAACTCGGAAACGATTGGCGGGGCGACCCGTCGTCCGCTCTTCTCGAGGTGCTTGATCCTGAGCAGAACTCCACGTTCCAGGATCACTATCTTGAAGTCGATTACGATCTGTCTGACGTGCTGTTCATTACGACGGCGAACACCTTGCGCATGCCACAACCATTACTTGATCGCATGGAGATCATTCGGTTGTCGGGATACACCGAAGACGAAAAGGTCGCGATTGCAAAGCGGCATTTAATGACCAAGCAATTCCCAGCTCATGGCCTAAAGAAAGATGAGTGGAGCGTGTCCGACGATGCGCTGCGCGACCTCTGCCGCTACTACACGCGTGAAGCAGGTGTGCGGAATTTAGAACGCGAACTCGCGAATCTTGCTCGCAAGGCGACGAAAGAAATCGTTCTTGGTAAATCAAAAAAGGTTTCTGTTACGCGCCGCAATCTCAAGAAGTTCGCGGGTGTGCGGAAGTACAGATTTGGCGAGGCCGAACGCGAGGATCTCGTGGGCGTGACCACGGGTTTGGCGTGGACGGAAGTCGGCGGCGAGCTGTTGTCGGTTGAGGCGGTGATTATGCCCGGTAAGGGCGCCGTAACGCTCACTGGTAAATTGGGTGACGTAATGAAGGAGAGCATTCAGGCCTCGCGGTCGTTCGTGCGTAGCCGGTCTCTGCCTTTTGGCATAAAACCGCGGATTTTTGAGAAAAACGACATCCATTTGCATGTTCCAGAAGGGGCGACCCCTAAGGACGGCCCATCCGCTGGTGTCGCGATGACCACATCCATTGTCTCGGCCCTGACCGGAATTCCGGTACGCCGAGATGTGGCCATGACCGGGGAGATCACCCTGCGTGGGCGTGTGCTTCCGATTGGCGGTTTAAAGGAGAAGCTTCTTGCGGCGTTGCGGGGCGGTATCGCGACCGTATTGATTCCCCAAGACAACGAAAAGGATCTTGAAGAAATTCCAGATAACGTGAAACGGAACTTAAAAATCATTCCGGTTTCAACGGCCGATGAAGTTTTGTCGAACGCGCTGGTTACGCCGTTGGTGCCGATCCTCGAAGAGGATGTAGATGATGATCGTCAACCCTCAGCGCCAAGCGAGTCTGATGGTGACGATGAACCTCTAATGACTCATTAGGCGCTTTGGATTCAGCCTGCTCGGCTGTTGATTCGGATAAAGACTCGGCGAGCAAGAGGCGCGGAATCACAGTCGCAATCGCGGTTTGGTGGTCCAGCTTTGACTAGCTGTCGACCCTCAGGGGCTTCCATATGGTGATATTGAGCGATTTGGGTCAGTTATCCCCAGAAAAGCGGGAAAAATCTGCGTTTATCAGATTGACGCCCCCAAAAACGGAAGCATACACTCCGCGAGTACAGCCGGAATTAACAGGATATCTGGGCGATACGGCGGGTCTTCGAGAATACGCTGACCGGCTCGTTCTGATGTTCCTCGGTTAAACCCATCATTTAGCGCTCACTAGTTAAGGGGTCACTCTATGAATAAAAACGATTTGGTTGCTGCGGTTGCAGAGTCTGCTGATCTGACAAAAGCTGACGCGGCGAAAGCAGTTGATAGTGTTTTGGACACGATCACGGCTTCACTGAAAAAACAAAATGAAGTTCGTCTCGTCGGTTTCGGAACATTCTCTGTTGCAAAGCGTGCAGCGAGCGAGGGCCGTAATCCTCGTACCGGCGAAAAGATTAAAATTCCTGCCTCCAAGCGGCCCAAGTTTTCTGCTGGTAAGGCGCTCAAAGACGCGGTTAACCGCTAAGCTTAAATCTAACGATTTTGGGGGAGTACCGGCCGCCTCTGCGGTCGGCACTTTTCTTTGCGCCCCGCGCGATAATTTTATAAATACACCCCCAAACACGGTCGGCAGACATGGTTCGGGCGATTAGCTCAGTTGGTAGAGCACCTCGTTTACACCGAGGGGGTCGGCAGTTCGAGACTGTCATCGCCCACCATTCTGGCCGTTTCTTGGGGAATCTCCCGCATAATTTGATCTGATTTAAACCTAGACTACCCAAGCGGTCCGGGCCTTAATTGTTCAGTACCGCTCCAACGGTTTCGATGCCTCCCGCGGCGTCCAAAAAATATCCCCTTCCGACCCCGAAAAACTGAGCGATGTCAATGATTTTGCCCTAACGACACTGCTTGACTTCGTTACCTCTCGCCGTTTAGATCAACCTCGCTTTGGTGGGGACGGGTTAGGTGTTTCGACATCTTACGTATCTTGCTCGGGTGCAGCTATCTAAGCTGTTGTTAATAAATAATAATGGGTGATTGGACCCTCGTGGGAGGGGTCCAATGATAAGGCGCAGTGCCGATGCAAGAATTGCTCATGGAATATCTGCCGATCCTAGTTTTTCTAGGTATTGCATTCGGTTTAGCCATTGCCTTCGTGGTGGCCTCGCTTATTGCGGGCCCTAGCCGTCCCGATCCAGAGAAAACATCAGCCTACGAATGTGGGTTCGAGCCTTTCGATGACGCGAGATCCAAGTTTGACGTTCGGTTTTATCTGGTCTCCATCCTCTTCATTATTTTTGACCTCGAAGTCGCCTTTCTTTTTCCGTGGGCGGTTGCCCTAGGTGACATTGGGCTGTTCGGGTTTTGGTCGATGATGGTGTTTCTGGGAATTTTGACAGTCGGCTTCATTTACGAATGGAAGAAGGGGGCCTTGGAATGGGAGTAACGGTTCCCGCACAAGCAAAGACTGACGCGATCCGCGCGACCACACCGGAAGACGCGGAAGTTGTGAGCCGTGTTGCTGATGAATTACAGGACAAAGGCTTCATCCTAACAAGTCTCGACAAACTGGCGAATTGGGGTCGCGCGGGCTCTCTGTGGCCCATGTCGTTTGGCCTAGCGTGTTGTGCCGTCGAGATGATGCATGTTGCGATGGCGAGATATGACGTCGACCGTTTTGGGATGTTCTTTCGCCCAAGTCCACGTCAATCAGACGTGATGATTGTGGCGGGAACTCTCACCAACAAAATGGCGCCTGCTTTGCGCAAGGTTTACGATCAAATGCCCGAGCCGCGCTACGTCATCTCGATGGGCTCCTGCGCGAATGGCGGGGGATACTATCACTATTCCTACTCAGTTGTCCGCGGGTGTGATCGCATTGTTCCCGTCGATATATACGTGCCCGGATGCCCTCCAACCGCAGAGGCATTGCTCTACGGGATCATGCAGCTCCATAAGAAAATTCGCCGTGTTGGCACAATAGATCGTTAGCGCAAGTATCGTTCATGACTGACACCAAACCTTCAGACGCCGGTCTTCACGAGACGGCGTCCCATATTAGCCAAGCGTTGGCGGCAGACGTTTTGTCGTCTGATGTGGAGAATGGCGAGCTGACTTTAGCTGTTCAGCGTGACTCGATTTTGAATGTCATCAAATTTTTGCGCGATGATCCAAAATGCCAATTCACACAGTTGGTAGATATTTGCGGCGTCGATCATCTCGAGCGAGAAGACCGCTTTGACGTTGTGTACCACCTGTTAAGTATGAACCGAAACGAGCGCGTCCGCCTTAAAGTGCACGCAAATGAAGAGTCGCCTGTGCCCAGCGTTACCGAAATTTATCCGTGCGCCGACTGGTTCGAGCGCGAAGTGTGGGACATGTACGGTGTATTCTTTTCCAACCATCCGGATTTGCGCCGCATTTTGACGGATTACGGATTTGATGGTCATCCCCAACGCAAAGACTTTCCTCTCACCGGTTACGTGGAAATGAGATACGACGAAGAACAGAAAAGAGTCATTTATGAGCCGGTGGAGTTGGTTCAAGACTTCCGCACCTTCGATTTTCTCAGTCCCTGGGAAGGTATGCAGAAATTGTTGCCCGGCGATGAGAAAGCGCCCGATACACCGAAGGCGAGTTCCTAAAAATGTCCGCCCCTGTGGAAATTGAAAATTACACGGTCAACTTTGGGCCGCAGCATCCAGCGGCGCACGGCGTGTTGCGTCTGGTTCTCGAGATGGGCGGCGAGGTTATAGATCGCGTTGACCCTCATATCGGACTTTTGCATCGGGGCACGGAAAAGCTCATCGAGTACAAGACCTACCTTCAGGCCGTTCCGTATTTCGATCGCCTCGATTACGTCTCGCCTATGAGTCAGGAAGAGGCGTTCTCCGTTGCGACGGAACGGCTACTTGGCGTGGAAATTCCGCCGAGAGCCAAATACATCCGAATGCTGTTCGACGAGATTACGCGCATCCTCAACCACATCATGAACATTGCTTCTTACGCGATGGATGTGGGTGCGATGACACCATTTCTTTGGACTTTCGAAGAACGCGAAAAGCTTATGGGTTTTTACGACGAAGTTTGCGGTGCGCGCATGCACGCGAACTATTTTCGGCCCGGCGGCGTTGCGTGGGACCTACCAAATGGACTCTTGGATAAAATATCGGCGTGGGCTGATTCCTATCCGCAAATGATCGACGATTTGGAAACACTGCTGACCGAAAACCGAATTTTCAAACAGCGCACGGTCGACATCGGCACAGTTTCTAAAGACACAGCCATTAATTGGGGTTTTACCGGTCCTAACTTGCGTGCCTCTGGGGTGCCGTGGGATCTAAGAAAATCACAACCGTACAACGCTTATGACGAAATCGAGTTCGATATCCCCATTGGAAAGAATGGTGACTGTTATGACCGGTATCTCGTTCGCGTTGAAGAGATGCGTCAGTCTTTAAGAATCATCAAACAATGCATCGATAAGATGCCCTCCGGTCCCGTGCGCGTGAATGACCGGAAAATTCTCGCACCGCCGCGGCGGGAAATGAAAACCTCAATGGAAGCGCTCATTCATCATTTCAAACTCTATACCGAAGGATACAAAGTTCCCGAAGGTGAGGTTTACGCGGCCGTTGAAGCGCCGAAAGGTGAATTCGCTGTTTATTTGGTATCCGATGGCACCAATCGACCGTATCGGTGCCGTATCCGGGCACCAGGGTTTGTGCACCTCGAAGCGATGGACATGATGCTACGCGGTCATATGCTTGCGGACGTGCCTGCGGTTTTGGGATCTTTGGACATTGTGTTCGGCGAGGTGGACCGATGAGCGTTCGTACTCTTGCCAAAGATCAACCGGACAGCTTTGCGTTCAGCGCTGAGAACCTAGAGCGATCAAAGAAAATAATTGCGAAGTATCCACAAGGGCGCCAAGCAAGTGCGGTTATACCCTTGCTTGACCTTGCTCAACGCCAGGAAGGTTGGGTGTCTCGTCCGGCGATTGAATGCGTAGGCGAGATGCTTGGCATGCCGTCGATCCGCGTTTTGGAAGTCGCGACATTTTATACGATGTTCAATCTTCATCCGGTGGGGAAAAACCATGTCCAGGTCTGCACGAGCCTTTCGTGCGCGTTGCGGGGGTCTGGCGATGTTGTTAAGGCGTGCAAAGAAAAACTAGGGATCGGCCTTGGCGAGACAACTTCTGACGGTATGTTCACGGTGAGTGAAGTGGAATGCGCAGGCGCGTGCGTGAATGCGCCGGTTGCACAGATCGGTGACGACTATTACGAAGATCTCGATTTTGAGTCTACGTCGAAAATTCTCGATGCGCTTAAGCGCGGAGAGACTCCTCAGTACGGTTCTCAAACAAAACGGGATGGCTCAGCGCCTGCCGGTGAACCCACAAGTTTGACGGAAGATCCGACCAAGCCCATTGCAAAGCAAGACCTGGTCGCGGCCAAAGCTGCCTTTGAGAAAGCCAAAGCGGAAGCAGCGGCCAAAGCAGGCGGAAAGGCATAGAGGTTTTAAGACATGCTCGCTGACAAAGATCGCATCTTTACGAACCTTTATGGACGTCACGATTGGCGCCTGGCGGGGGCTCGCGCCCGCGGTGACTGGGATGGGACAAAAGAACTGCTCGAGATGGGACCAGATTGGATCATCGACGAGATGAAGCGATCGGGACTTCGCGGCCGCGGAGGCGCAGGATTCCCAACCGGTCTTAAGTGGTCGTTTATGCCCAAGACCGAAGGCGACCGCCCGCACTACCTCGTCGTCAATGCGGATGAGGGCGAACCGGGGACATGTAAAGACCGCGATATGATGCGCTATGATCCTCACAAGTTGGTCGAGGGATGTCTTATCGCCAGTTTTGCGATGCGTGCGCACGCTTGTTACATCTACATACGTGGTGAGTTTTATAACGAGGCGTCGAATTTACAGGTGGCCATTGACGAAGCCTATGAGGCTGGGCTGATCGGCAAGAACGCGTGTGGCTCAGGTTGGGATTTCGATTTGTACCTCCACCGGGGGGCAGGTGCTTATATTTGTGGTGAGGAAACGGCCCTGATCGAAAGTCTTGAAGGAAATAAAGGTCAGCCCAGACTGAAACCTCCATTCCCAGCAGGTGTTGGTCTTTACGGATGCCCCACCACTGTCAATAACGTCGAAAGTATTGCCGTAGCGCCGACGATTTTGCGTCGCGGCGCGTCGTGGTTTTCTGGCATTGGACGGCCCAATAACACCGGGACGAAAGTTTATTGTATTTCCGGAAACGTCAATAATCCGTGCAATGTTGAAGAATCTATGGGCATTCCCTTGCGCGAGCTGATCGAAAAACACGCCGGTGGTGTGCGCGGTGGCTGGGACAACTTACAAGCCATCATTCCGGGTGGAGCGTCGGTACCACTGCTTCCGAAAACAATTTGCGATACGGTTCTTATGGATTTTGACTCTTTGAAAGACGTGAAGTCCGGCCTGGGAACAGCGGCAATCATGGTGATGGATAAGTCGGCTGATGTTGTTGCATGCATTGCGCGATTGTCGGCGTTTTATCGCCATGAAAGTTGCGGCCAATGCACACCCTGTAGGGAAGGGACCGGATGGCTTGCGCGGGTTATGAAGCGCATGGTCGAGGGGAATGCGACGCTCCAGGAGATCGATACGCTTGAACAGGTGACCTACCAAATCGAAGGCCACACGATTTGTGCGTTGGGAGACGCCGCGGCCTGGCCGGTGCAAGGCCTCATTCGTCATTTCAAACCCGAGCTCGAACGCCGCATTCGCGAATATCGCGACGCAAAGGTTCGCGAGAAAGCGGCATAAAGGCGGGTAGGGGACGTAACATGCCAAAACTTACAATCGACGGTATGGAGATCGACGTTCCTGCGGGAACCACAATTCTGCAGGCAGCGGAATTAGCAGGGGTCGAGATTCCACGTTTTTGTTATCACGACCGCCTGTCGATCGCCGGGAACTGCCGGATGTGTTTGGTCGACGTCGAAAAATCTCCGAAGCCGGTTGCGTCGTGCGCCATGCCTGCGGGCGAAGGGATGGTGGTTCACACGAACTCGGAAAAGGCGTTTAAGTCTCGCGCGGGTGTGATGGAGTTCCTACTCATCAACCATCCCCTGGACTGTCCGATATGCGACCAGGGTGGTGAGTGCGATCTCCAAGATCAAGCGATGGCCTATGGATTTGATCGCGGGCGTTTTGCGGAAAACAAGCGCGCGGTCAAAGACAAATATATGGGTCCCGTAATTTCCACCATCATGACCCGGTGCATTCACTGCACCCGTTGCGTGCGGTTCGCTACGGAAGTCGCGGGCGTGCCAGAATTGGGAGCCACGGGACGCGGCGAGGACATGGAGATCACGACTTATCTCGAGAAGTCATTGGACTCCGAATTATCCGGATGTGTTGTCGATCTTTGTCCCGTCGGTGCGCTGACAAGCAAACCGTACGAATTTAAAGCGCGCTCTTGGGAGTTGCGCAAAACAGAATCAATTGATGTCTTAGATGCGGTCGGCAGCAACATTCGTGTGGATGCTCGCGGTCGTGAAGTGATGCGCATTTTGCCGCGCATCAATGAAGACGTGAACG
>CBDDHW010000057.1:0-64557 GCA_965228575.1 Rhodospirillaceae bacterium
CCCACCTTTCTTTGCATTTGTTTTTAAGGGCGTGCGGGACATCACGATAAAGCGGGTTGTATTGTGCGCGGCGTCTTCAATTCCCGCAGCGATAGATTTTAAACCGTAGATCTTGGCCGCCAACTTGGACGCGATAGCACCGACAGCCTTATCTTGTCGCTGCGCAATTGCGCGGGCCGAGCCCGCTGTATCGACGGAAACCACCGGTTCTAAATTATGCTTTCTCATAAATGCCCGGCACTGACCAAGGGCGTGCACATGACTCTCGACGCGTTTCAGTGTTTTTAGTGACGCACCAGAAACAGCAAGAAGGTGATGATTCACGCGCTGGAAATGCTCGCCGACGATGTGCAATCCCGAGCGCGGAAGCAGGTGATGAATATCCGCGACGCGACCCGCAACCGAATTATCGACCGGAATCATGGCGAGACGCGCACGCCCTTTTTTTACGGCCGCAAACACATCTTCAAAATTTGTGCAGGCCAGAACTGCCATTTTGGGATACGCGGCAGTGCACGCGAGGTGAGAATATGCGCCTTCAAAGCCTTGAAAGGCGATGGAGTTTACTGACCGAGCCATAGATTTACACAGAAGCCGAGTCCAAGATTTTCCGCGCGCGCGCCAAATCCTCTGGCGTATCCACACCGAGCGGAACGGTATCGACGAGGGCCGCGGCTATACACATTCCATGCTCTAAAGCCCGAAGCTGCTCTAGCCGCTCTCGGTTTTCTAAAACCGTCGGCTTTAATCCAACGAAGCGTCGGAGCGCGGCCCGCCTGAACGCATAAATTCCGATATGGTGGTAATGATCGCCCTCACCCGAGGGTATACAGATGCGACTAAAATAAAGCGCCCGTCCGACCCTCTCGTCAGCCTCCATTGAGAGCGCAGCTTTAACGACGGCAGGATCTGAAAGCTCGCTTTCATCGGTAATTCGCGACACTAACGTCGCAATATCTACGTTTTTGTCGTTGAGAGGCGCGATCGAGGCTGAAATTAGAGCGGGGTCAAGGGTTGGCAAATCTCCTTGCACATTGACCACGATATCGAACTCGCCCTTTGGATCGAATTCCTCAGCCGCGGCATGTACCCGGTCAGATCCAGACGGGAGGTCAGGGTCGGTGAGCACAGCCGTTCCGCCGGCGGTCTTTACCGCGTCGACGATTGCTTGATCTCCCGCCGCCACCAGCACTGGTCCAGCGTGCGGCCTCAACGGACCGGCGCCACACGTGAACAATCATGGGCGCCTCCCCAATCATTTCGAGAGGCTTATTGGGCAGGCGCGTGGCTTTCAGGCGAGCCGGAATAACGATCAGCGCAGACATAAATGACCTCGCATTTCACCGAAGTTGGGAGTGCGACAAATTCGCAGAGCGAGCGCACAACCCAACCATAGGGTGACGGCAGGCATACAGGAGTTAACGAAGGCTTCCAAGAGCCTCCCACACCCCCAACATTCCGGGGGTCTCATCCTAAACGGCCTTGATTCATATTGAGATTTAGGGTCAAAACCGGTATGCACATCGCTCACTCGCACGGGGACTTTTGGCATGCCTGATAAAATGACGCTCTACGCCGTGATCTCGGCTTTTTGGTTGGCCTTCCTGGCCATTCTCGGGGTGAACCTCATCGGCGGCTTTGTTATGCCCCAAGAGAAGGAAATCGCGACAACCGGTTATCCAGTCGAGGTACCCGAAGAAGAAGTTGCGGTCGCGTCAAACGAGCCCGTAGAGCGCCCCAGTGCCATACCCCTGATCGCAATGGCGAGCGCAGAAGACGGCGCGCGCGGATTTCGTGCATGCCAGTCGTGCCACAGTGTTGACGCCGGGGGAGCAAGCGGTACCGGCCCCAATCTCCACAATATTGTGGGGCAAGCAATTGCCGCGGTTTCCAATTTTGGCGGGTATAGCGATTCATTACGCGAGATCGGCGGCGCTTGGACCTATGAGCTTCTCGACGACTACCTGGAAGACCCGAAACGTCTTGCACCCTCCGGCACCATGAACTTCACTGGCCTCAAACGTGTCGATCAACGGGCGGCGGTGATCAAATTCCTCATGGCCAATACCGAAAACCCGCCTCCTCTGCCTGAAATTGTCGAAGAAGAACCAGCCGCCGAAGGTGAGGCAGAAACAGACGACGCGGCCGGCGAAGGCACCGCCGAATAAACTTCGCTATGGCGGGCGATCAGTTCACGGACGCCTGCGCTGCGCTTGTAAACCAGCTCGCGGATCGCAGCGGTGAAATTGCGCTTCAGCACTTTCGCACCTCTATAACCGTTGATGAGAAGAGTGACGACTCGCCCGTTACAGTTGCTGACCGGGACGCCGAAACGGCAATGCGCGAGCTTATCCGCAGCGCGTTTCCCGACCATGGCATTATCGGCGAAGAGTTTGGGCGCGAGCAAGCCGACGCCGAGTGGGTTTGGATTCTCGATCCCATCGACGGTACCAGCTCGTTTATCAACGGCATCCCCCTATTCGGCACATTGATAGGATTGTGGGAACGAACTGCTGACGGCCTCGGGCGCCCGGTCCTTGGTTGCATCAACCACCCGGCATTGAGCGAGAGATGGATCGGTGGGGCAGGTCATCGGACAACGCTCAACGGCACAGCTGTCAACAGCCGCCCCTGCGCGGCGCTTTCCGACGCATCCTTGTATTTCACGGCAGCCGACCTACTTCTACCTGAAGAAATTGACGCCTTCACCGCCGTCGTCAACACAGTCAGCCAATCACGCGCCGGCGGCACCGATTGTTACCACTACGCAGCGGTGGCATCAGGATGGATCGATATGGCTTTGGAATCGGGGCTAAAATTGCACGACTACGCGGCTATTGTCCCGGTTTTGGCGGGCGCTGGAGCTATTGTGACGGATTGGAATGGCACCCCATTAGCCCTAGAGTCTGAATCATCGGTCAATGGACAGGTGCTGGCCTGCGGCGACGCGCGCGTTCATGCGCAGGCTGTAGAGATTTTGCAAAACGCGTAAATCTACTTTCTCCGCGCTGGCGGTATCGGGAGACGAAGTCATGCGTCAAAGTTTACAAGCAACAATTTGTGCGGTCCTAATCTGCGCGGGCATCGCGCCGTCTCATGCTCTTGTTCGCGGCGAGCCGGTTCATGGCCTCGCCCTGTACGGTGAACCTAAATACGGGCCAGATGAAATCTTCGACTACGTGAATCCGAACGCACCAAAGGGCGGAACCTTTCGCATCAACTCTCCAGCCCCGACGTTCGACTCCTTCAATCCCTTTATTGTCAAAGGCACGCCCGCCGCCGGGCTGACATTCTTGGGAACCAACAGCTATTTCATCGAAGGCCTGACCGTTCAGGGAAGCGACGAACCTTTCACGCAGTATTGCCTCCTCTGCGAAACCATGGAGGTTGCGGAAGACGATTCATGGATCGAATTCGTTATGCGCCCGGAAGCCAAATTTCACGATGGCTCACCGGTGACCGCCGATGACGTTATCTTTTCCTTTGAAACTCTCACGGAAAAAGGTCATCCGTTTTATAAATTTTATTGGGAAGATGTAGAGCGGGCCGAGAAACGCGGCGAACGAACTGTCCGATTCCATTTCAGCAACCTAGAAAATGCCGAACTGCCCCTGGTCATGGGGCAACTGCCGATATTGAGCAAATCCTTTTGGACCGATGAAATGTTTGAGTCGGGCTCTCTCGATATTCCGGTATCAACAGGTCCATACCGCATAGATAGTTTCGAGCCAGGGCGCTTTATCACCTATACGCGGGACCCGAATTATTGGGGTAAAGACCTGGCTATCACGGCAGGGACACATAACTTCGATGAAGTTCGCATCGACTATTTCAGAGACCTAGAAGTCGCCTTTCAGGCGTTCCGCGCTTATCAATTTGATCATCTTGTCGAAAATACCGCGCTGAGATGGGCGACAGGCTACGACGAAGATCTCATCGAGTCCGGCTTGATGAAAAAAGAATCCTTCACCGACGGCATGCCCGACAACACCCAAGGGTTTGTCATGAACCTTCGCCAGTCGAAATTTTCCGACCGGCGCGTACGCGAAGCCATGGCGCTCGCGTTTGATTTTGACTGGAGCAACAAAACTCTTGCCTACGATCAGTACGCGCCGATGGAGAGTTTTTATGGCGGATCGGAGTTAGCAGCCACCGGGCTGCCCAAAGGTGAGGAACTCGCGATTCTTGAAGCGCATCGCGATCAACTCCCTGATGAAGTTTTTACTACGGAATTCGCACCGCCGCGCACGGACGGATCCGGAAATAACCGCGCTAATCTTTTGAAGGCCCGGCAACTACTGGCAGCGGCGGGTTGGGAAATTCAAGGCGGTGTCCTGACACACGCAGAGTCTGGAGAAAAGTTCGAGTTCGAGTTTCTCCTCGGCCAACCTGGACTCGAGAAATGGATTACGCCTTATTTGCGTAATCTCGACCGCCTCGGAATCAAGGGTACCATGCGCACCGTCGATTCAACCCAGTACGTCAACCGCATTAACGCGTTCGAATTCGACATGGTGGTTGGCGTCCCCAATCAAAGTATTTCTCCGGGCAACGAGCAGCGCGAGTTCTGGGGGTCCGAAGCCGCTGATCGTCCTGGAAGTCGCAACTGGTCGGGCATTAAAGATCCTGCCATAGACTCCATCGTCGAGGGTCTTGTGTCCGCTGGCACGCGGGCGAGTTTGGTTGCACACACCCGAGCGCTCGATCGGGTGCTTTTGTGGAATTACTACTTCGTTCCACAATTGAGTGTCCCGGCAACTCGGCACGCCTATTGGAATAAATTTGGCCATCCAGAGAAGACCCCACTGCAAGGCCCAGACCTTGCCGCGTGGTGGTATGACGCGGAGAAAGCCACAGTTATTGATGCCAAATTCAACGTCCGTAACGCGGATTGATGGACTCTCCAGACCACCACAAGCATAAAGCAGCAAAGACGCCGGGAATGGCCTTCAAACACATTCCTATTTTCCTGGCGGCCGTTCTTATACTGATTCATGCTTCTTCCCCGTCCGATGCCATTGTGCGCGGGGAGCCTGTTCACGGCATTGCCCTATACGGGGAGCCGAAGTACGGGCCGGATTTCCAGCATTTCGAATATGTAAATCCAAACGCGCCGAAGGGCGGTGAGTTTGTCAAAACCAATGAGGCATTCCTCACTTTCGATACCTTCAATCCCTATACGTTGAAGGGTGCGTCCGCACACGGACTACAGCTTCTACTCTACGACACTCTCATGACGCCGAGCCAGGACGAGCCGGCAAGTGTGTACGGTTTAATCGCGCAAACAATAGAAGTCGCGAACGACAATTCCTGGGCTGAATTCGTCATCCGTCCCGGGGCAAAGTTTACGGATGGCTCTGCGATCACCGCAGATGATGTCGTCTTTAGTTTTGAAACTATGATCGCCGATGCCTCGCCGATTTACCGGGGTATGTATGCAGATATTGAGGAGGCGGTCGCCATCGACATCAACACCGTGCGGTTCAGTTTCAAAACGACCGAAAACCGAAAGCTCCCGTTCTTAATTGCGAAATATCTGCCGGTGCTCTCTCAAAAATATTGGCGTGATCGGGATTTTGCTGAAACAACGTTGGAAATTCCGGTCACAAATGGACCCTACGTCATCGACTCGTTCGATCCCGGAAAACAAATTATCTACCGCAGGTGGGACGAGTATTGGGGTAAAGATCTTCCGGTCAACCGCGGGCTCCACAATTTTGAAACCGTTCGCTTCGAGTATTTTCGCGACGACGTTGTCGAGTTCGAGGCTTTTAAGACCAACGGGTATGATTTTAGACGGGAGGTCAGCGCGCGGCGATGGGCCACCGAGTACGAATTTCCTGCGGTGGAGGATGGCCGCGTTAAAACGCTGCAAATCAAAACCATTGAACCCATCAGCGTGCAGCCGATCTTTCTGAATCTTCGGCGGCCACTATTTCAAGATCGCCGCGTCCGCCAAGCTCTTAACTATGCCTTTGACTTCGAGGCCCTCAACGCCAATCTTTTTTACGACCAATACGTACGCTTGCGGAGCTATTGGCAAGGCTCTCCATTAGAAGCAACGGGCCTGCCGAGCGATGCTGAACGGGAACTTCTGGAGCCCTACCGCGACAAGATACCGCCGGAGGTTTTTACAACCGAATTTGTTCAGCCGACCAACGACGGCAGCGGCCTTGCCCGCGAGAACCTCCTTAAGGCGCGAGACTTGCTGGCGGACGCTGGGTGGGAATTGCGCGATGACCAATTAATTCAATCAGAGAGTGGCCAAGCGTTCGAATTTGAAATGCTGATTCGCACCCCATCTAGCGAACGTATTTTTCTTCCGTACATCCAAAATCTAAAGCGGCTCGGGATAGAGGCGACATTGCGCATGGTGGACACGTCTCAATATATAAACCGCCTCAACGATTTTGATTTTGACGTTGTGTACTTGGTCTTTCCCCACAACGATCTAACACCAGGCCCCGAACAGTACGAAAAATGGGGGTCGCGCACCGCCGACATTCCCGGCAGCAGCAATCTGAGCGGCGTCAAAGATCCGGTTGTTGATGCCTTAATAGACCACATCGTCGCCGCCGAGACCTATGACGAGGTTACAACCGCCACACGGGCTTTAGACCGCGTGCTGACATGGAACTACTACCAACCCCTCACCTTTTCGAGCCCAATTGAGCGCTACGCATATTGGACGAAGCTAAAAATACCCGAGGTCATTCCAGCCCTTGGGATCGGAAAGATGGGTGAGTTTTCGACCGGAATGGGCGAGTCGGCCATTGCACTGTGGTGGTATGATGAGGCCAGCGATCAGCGCTCCGGCAGCGAAAGCGCGGCAAACACCGAGCAAAACACTGGCGACCCCGGCTCTATTTTGTGGATAATGGCCTTCGCAGCGATTTTGGTGATCGGACTCGTCGTCATCCGCCGACGGCGCGTTAGGAGCTAAGAACCCGGGGTACCCGCGTCCAGTGTTTGCATACATTCTGCGCCGTTTGGCGCTTATTCCCCTTACGCTTCTTGGCATCATCACCCTGAACTTCCTTATTGTGCAGGTCGCGCCCGGCGGGCCGGTGGAACGGGTTCTCGCGCAAATTCGCGGACTTGATGCCGGCGCAACAGCAACCTTTTCCGGTGGCGGCTCCGATCTTGCAGGCGGTGCAAGTGGCAGCAGCTCGTATCGCGGCGCCCAGGGACTCGACCCGGAATTCATCAAGGAAATCGAGCGCCAATTTGGCTTCGATAAGCCCGCGCACGAACGATTTGCGCTCATGGTTGTCAATTACTCGCAGTTTGACTTGGGGGAAAGTTTTTACAGATCGATCGATGTCGGCGATCTCATACTTGAAAAAATGCCGGTGTCGATCTCCCTCGGATTGTGGTCAACCCTCATCATCTATCTCGTGTCCATTCCACTAGGTATTGCCAAAGCCGTACGTGATGGAACCCGGTTTGATATCGCAACCTCGTACATGGTCGTCATCGGGTACGCCGTTCCCGGTTTTATGTTCGCGATCTTGCTCATCGTCTTGTTTGCGGGGGGAAGTTATTTCAATTGGTTTCCCCTACGCGGTTTGACCTCCGACGATTGGGAAACCTTGAGCACTTGGGGCCAAATCAAGGACTACCTTTGGCACTTGGTTTTGCCTGTAAGCGCAATGGTTATCGGGGGATTTGCCTCCCTGACCATGCTGACAAAAAATTCGTTCCTCGATGAAATCAACAAGCAATACGTCCTGACGGCGAAGTCAAAAGGTTTGACGGAAAACCGTGTGCTTTACGGACATGTTTTTCGTAACGCTATGCTTATTGTTATCGCGGGGTTTCCCGCGACTATCGTCAACATGTTGTTCACGGGCGCATTGCTGATCGAAGTTATTTTTTCTCTCGACGGACTGGGCCTTCTTGGATTTCAAGCGACAATCGACCGTGACTATCCGGTGATATTCGGAACGTTGTTCATATTCAGTCTCTTGGGGCTCATCCTCAATATCATCAGCGATATCGCATATCACGTGATCGACCCGCGTATTGATTTCGAGGCGCGTGAAGCATGATCAACGCTTTAAAACGATGGGCTGATAGCCCCTTAACTCAAAGACGTCTTAGCAACTTTCGGGCGAACCGTAGGGGTCTGTGGTCTCTAAGAATTATTGCGGTGTTATTTGTAATAACCTTGGGCGCTGAATTCATCGCAAATGACAGACCTCTCCTGATCGGCTTCAAAGGAAATATATACGCGCCGGTTTTAGTGGAATATCCCGAAACGGCGTTCGGCGGGGTATTCGAGACACCCGCCGACTATACCGACCCGTTCCTGATCGAGTTGATCGAGGCCGACGGCTGGATCATCGAACCTCTTATTCCGTACAGCTACGATACGATCGACTTCAATTTGGGTCGGCCAGCCCCGGCGCCGCCCTCCGCCCGTCATTGGTTGGGCACAGACAATCAGGGGCGCGATGTTCTCGCGCGACTGATATACGGGTTCCGTTTGTCGATGTTGTTTGCCCTCGCGCTGACCGTTGTTTCCACAGTTATTGGTGTTGCTGCCGGCGCGGTGCAGGGCTATTTCGGAGGTCTGTTGGATTTATTTTTCCAACGCTTCATTGAGATATGGGGCGGACTACCGCAACTGTTCATCATCATCATTGTATCCTCAATTGTTGTTCCCGGATTTTGGACGCTTCTCTTTGTCCTGCTCCTATTTAGTTGGACAGCGCTGGTTGCAGTTGTGCGTGCAGAATTTTTGCGCGCACGTAATTTCGATTATGTACGCGCGGCCAAGGCACTCGGAATGAGCGATGCGGGTGTGATGGCGAAACATGTTCTCCCCAACGCCATGGTCGCGACCATTACATTTCTTCCCTTCATTATCTCTGGTGCGGTGGTCGCCTTGACGTCCCTCGATTTTCTGGGCCTCGGGATGCCTCCCGGATCCGCCTCGCTCGGCGAGCTTTTGCGGCAGGGAAAAGAAAATCTGAATGCGCCCTGGCTTGGATTTGCCGGCTTCTTCGCCATCGCCGGTATGCTGACGTTGCTAGTGTTTGTTGGCGAAGCGGTGCGCGATGCCTTCGATCCCCGCAAGAATTTCGCGTAGGCGGGCGGCGCGAATGTCATCAACTCCCCTCTTACAAGTCTCAAATCTTGGCGTTGTTTTCGGCAAGGGAGAGGATGCGGTCACCGCGGTCAACGATGTCTCCTTCACACTCGAGAAAGGAGAAACGCTAGCCCTTGTTGGAGAAAGCGGATCGGGCAAGACCGTAACTGCGCTTTCGGTTTTGGGATTGCTGCCATACCCGCGCGCAAAACACCCTTCGGGACGCATCACATTTACGGGAGAGGAGCTGCTGAACGCATCCGACGACATACTTCGAAAGGTGCGCGGCAATCGCATTGGCATGGTGTTTCAAGAACCCATGAGCTCGCTGAACCCGCTTCATTCCATCGAAAAACAAGTCGGTGAAGTCCTGGAACTCCACGCGGGAATGACCGGCACAGAAAAAAAAGAGCGCATTCTTGAATTGCTGTCCCTTGTTGGCCTGTCCGATGCAGCAGAGCGCCTCACCGCCCTACCCCACGAGTTGTCTGGCGGGCAGCGTCAGCGAGTCATGATCGCGATGGCCCTTGCGTTAAACCCAGACATTCTTATAGCCGACGAACCCACCACCGCGCTGGACGTCACGATACAAGCGCAAATTTTGGAGCTTCTGAAAGATCTGAAACAGCGCCTGGGTATGGCGCTGATGTTCATCACCCATGATCTCAATATCGTGCGCCGCGTGGCCGACCGGGTATGCGTCATGAAAGATGGCGCGATTGTTGAGCACGGCCCGGTCGCGGAGATTTTTAGGTCGCCGACCCATGACTATACAAAGCGACTGTTGGACGCCCAACCCAAACCAACCAACCCACGCGCGATGGAGGGCGAGGAGATCGTTGGCGCTGACAATCTCAAGGTGTGGTTTCCGATCAAAAAAGGACTCATCCGCCGAACCGTCGGTCATGTAAAAGCGGTCGACGGGATATCGCTCTCCATTCCGGCGGGGCGAACATTGGGGGTGGTCGGAGAAAGTGGGTCGGGCAAAACAACCCTGGGACTTGCCCTCCTTCGATTGATTTCGAGCACTGGGGACATAAGATTCGAAGGCCGCCGCATCGACGGACAGTCCTCAAAAGATCTCCGCGCGCTTCGACGCGACATGCAGGTCGTATTTCAAGATCCCTTCGGCTCTCTGAGCCCGCGCCTGTCGGTGGGGCAAATTGTCGAAGAAGGTCTCATCGTCCACAACCTGGGAGACGCGAGCGAACGTACGGAGCGTGTCATTGAGGCCCTAAAGGATGTCGGTTTGCAGCCGGAGGCACGACACCGCTACCCGCACGAATTCTCAGGAGGACAACGGCAAAGAATCGCTATCGCACGCGCAATGGTCTTGCGGCCGAAATTCATTATGCTCGATGAACCCACCAGCGCGCTCGATGTCTCAGTACAAGCGCAGATTGTCGATCTTCTTCACGCTCTTCAGGACAAATACAATCTTGCCTATCTTTTTATCAGCCACGACTTGCGCGTGGTACGCGCGCTTGCAGACGCCGTGATTGTGATGAAGAACGGCAAAGTTCAAGAGTCAGGTTCAGCGACGCAGATATTCAACGACCCACAACACGCCTACACGCGCGCACTGATGGCCGCAGCCCTCGATCTCGCGGTTTCGTCGTCTTAAACAGTGACCGCAGCACATAAATCGGATAAACTTGTAGGACCGTTCGGCGCTACACTTGCGGCCTCGATCCTCGAGCGTCATAGTGCGCCACAACGTCCGCGATATAGAGTGAGCCCATGGCTGAAGACGAAGATTCCAAACAAGCCGTTTACAATGTCGATGTCGACATATCGGTGGTGCTTGGACAATCCAACTTGCGCGTTAATCAACTCTTGAAACTTGGACGGGGCGCTGTGGTCGAGCTGGAGCAAAAAACCTCGGATCCGGTAGAGATTTTCGCCAATGAAGTTTTGATCGCCCGCGGTGAAGTGGTCATTACATCTGGGGATAAAATCGGTGTCACGCTCACGGAGCTCGTGAAGTCCATTTACAATAAAGCGGACTAGCGTTTTTCACCGGAACCGGTTTTTCACGACAATATTCTACGTCATTATTTCTTGGTGAAAGATCAAAGTGCGATCTTCTAAATACTGTACTCAATGAACGTAGCTATTATCTTCAGGTCTTAAGCTGCAGGTCCCCCGCTTTTCTATGCGTACTCTTTATCATTACCCGCTATTGGTTGATTCACGAAAAGTCCGGCTCGCGCTTGGCGAAAAACGCATAGACTTCAAAGATCATGTTATCGAGCCTTGGCATCGCGACGAAGATTTATTGGTGCTCAATCCTGCCGGTGATCTCCCCGTGTTTGTCGACGAGGATGGCTCTGTTGTGTGCGGCGCGGCAACCATTTGCGAATATCTAGATGAAGTTTATACCGATCCCCCAATTGTGGGTAAAACACCGGTTACGCGCGCCGAATCCCGGCGGTTGGCTCAGTGGTTTGACGAGAAGTTTAAGCGTGAGGTTACGGCGCATATTGCCGGGGAAAAATTGATACGTCGCGTTAAGGACAACGCCGCACCGGACTCGCGGGCCTTAAAAGCGGGACGGGAAAATATTCACACCCACTTACAGTACATCGCCTGGCTTACCGAACGGCGCAGTTGGCTAGCCGGCGACCATGTGACCGTCGCTGATATGAGTGCAGCCGCCAACATCTCTCTTGTCGATTACTGCGGTGACGTACCCTGGCGCGATCACCCGCTTGCCAAAGAATGGTATGTTCGGTTCAAATCACGACCGTGTATGCGGCCTTTGCTGCAAGACGTAATTCCGAATATTCCGCCGGCACCGGTGTATGGAAATTTGGACTTTTGAGTCGAGCTCAGGGATCGGCCTCAACCTTTACGTCTAATTTCTCGATGTTGGCTCGTGCCGTCTCTGCCGCCGGGGAGTCTGGGGCGAGTTGAATCGCCGCAATCCAATCTTGCCGCGCCGCGGTTTCGTTCCCCAACAGTTGATGAATGTTTCCACGCTCTAGCAGCGCTGCCGTATTTTGACGATCAGCACGCACCGCTCTATTGGCATCTTCCAGGGCAAGGTCCATGGCTTCAACATATCTGTAGGCGCTGGCTCGAAATGCGAGGGCATCAGCATTATCCGGGTCTGCGGATATGACATCGTTAAGGTCGTCCAATGCTTCCCAATAATTTTGTGCCGCGGCCAAAGTCGACGCGCGATCAATGAGTACTGCGATACGCAGACGGTCTAAAGCCGGGAGTAAATCAAGGGCTGTGGTTTGGGCAGCGTAGGCGCGCTCCAACTCGCCTTCCAATGTCCAGGCTTGCCCGGCCTGCGCGAGCAAGCCCGCCCGCACCACCGTGCTCTCTCGGGACTCTTCGGCCATTTTTTCCAATCGTGTCGCAGCTTCTCCGTAGGCCTCCAAACCGATCAACGCGACCGCCTGGCAATGGCGCGCCGGATCACCGCCGCCCAAACCAAGCCAGATACCGGAAAACTCGAAGCCCCGTTCCGGGGTTTCGCGCGCCATCGTTAAACACCCGTCGTATGTCACATCGGGGTTTTCCAGATCCGGCTCCGGTAAGGGCTGTACAGTTTCAGGGGGAGACGACGTCTGCGCCAATGTCGCCACGGGCGCTGATAGAGCGATCATCGCGCACCCAGTCAAAATTGCCACATGCGTTCTCATCGTTATTGGACGCGCCGCGTAATTTCATCGACGACCATACATAGCCGATCAATATCGCCTGGTTCGGACAAACGATGATCGCCGTTTTTGACAAGTAACACACTCACATCATCGCTCGTGATCTTCTTGGCGATCCGCATTGATGTTTCCCAAGGCACTGCGGTGTCCTTCTGGCCGTGAATCAAACGAACCGGGCATGAGATGGAGATCGACTGGCGAAGCAATAGGTTCTCCCGTCCGTCTTCGATCAAATGGTACCCAATCGGATATGGGCTCTCGTCGTATTCGCTCTGCACCTCCAAAACGCCTTCGTCTTGAATTTGATCACGCTCGGTTTGCGAAAATCCCGCCCACATCAAATCTTCGGTAAAGTCGGGCGCAGCCGCGATTCCAACTATGCCGGCAACACGGTCGGGACACGCCAATGCTGCGCACAACATGACCCATCCACCCATACTCGAGCCGACAAGAATTTGCGGGCCCTCGGTCAACTGGGTAATGACTTCAACCGCATCTTCGGTCCACCTGGAAATACTTCCGTCCTGAAACCGGCCAGAGGACTCGCCGTGGCCGAACATATCGAACCTAACGCAGGCCTGACCGGTCTTGGCGCAATGATCCGCCAGCGCCAACGCTTTGGTGCCATTTCGGTCAGACATCAGACCATGTAAAAACACGATGCCCGGTGAGCCGCCGGAAATTCTGTTGTATGCAACTTTGTATCCGTCGGCGCGTTCTAAGTATTCGGGGGGGTACTTATTCATCAAATATACGTATCTGCAACAGTCGTGGTACAACCTTCGGAGTTGACCCTACCACTTTCGTTTAAAGTAATTCATCACCGGTTACTATGAAATCTGCCGCCAAATCAAAAACGATTCTTCAGGTACTGCCGCGCATGGTGATGGGAGGTGTTGAGCGCGGCACCATAGATATCGCCAAGGCAATATCTGAGGCCGGTTGGCGCGCGATTGTGGCCTCAGCAGGCGGGCCGATGGTGCGCGAGCTTGAGCGCTTCGGCATCGAGCACATCACTTTACCCCTCGATACCAAGACTCCTTGGGGTATTCGTCAAAATGCGGAGCGGCTCACCTCACTTGCAAAAACAAATAAGGTCGACCTGATTCACGCACGCTCCCGCGCTCCCGCGTGGAGTGCAAAAATCGCCGCCCAAAAATTAAGTGTTCCCTTGGTCACGACTTTTCATGGCGTTTATGGGCACGGCCCGTTCGGCCTAAAGAAAATCTACAACCGCGTTATGGCAGACGGGAAAATCGTAATCGCGGTATCGGAATTTGTTCGAGATCACATTGTTGAACATTACAGCGTTTCCCCTGACCGCATTCGGGTCATTCACCGCGGTGTCGATCTCGAAATCTTTGACCCTGACCACGTTCCTCCAAGCCGGCTTATTCAACTGACATCCAAATGGCGGCTTCCTGAAAGCGCACCGGTCATCATGCTGCCCGGCCGATTCACTGCCATCAAAGGGCACTTAGTGCTTATCGATGCTCTTGCGGAACTTACGAAACGCCGAGGCGACCAACTTGACGTTCGTTGCTTGATGGTCGGTAAGGATGATGCGGGTAGTTCTTATAGGCAGAAGGTAATCCGTCACGCAGTAGCTCGAAATGTAGACGGGAACGTTCACATTATCGACGATTGCAATGACATGCCGGCGGCGTATATGGCCACCGACGTTATCGTGTGCGCAACCACTCGTCCGGAAGCTTTTGGACGGGTAATGGCCGAAGCTCAAGCCATGGGCCGGCCAGTGGTCGCTCCCTCACACGGCCCTTCGGCAGAAGTCATAGTGCCAGGCGTGACCGGGTGGCTCTTTACGCCCAGCGATCCAAAGTCGCTCGCCGATGCCCTTGAGCGGGCGTTAAATCTCACCCAACACCAACGCTTAGAGCTTTCAAAAACTTCCGTCGCGCGAGTCAGGGAGCATTTTGCCAATTCGCTAATGTGCGAAAAAACCCTATCAGTCTATGAAGAAGTTCTCACCCAAAGCATTACAGCCGGTAACGCCCCAGCATGACCAAGCCATGCATTCTTGTGATTGCTGCTGACGGATTAAAAAAGTTTGTACCCGCGCTCGGCGCCGCGGCGGCTATTCGCACCCATCACAGCGATGCGCATATTGTCTTATTGACGTCTAAGACGACCCAGTCTTTCGCGGAAACATCTCCCTATTTCGATGAGGTCTGGACAACGGGCCTGCAAGGACCGCGCGATCTCGCGCACCTTTGGGCGCTCGGCAAGCGGTTACGCGGACAAAACTTCGCCTGCGTTTATGATTTGGATGGAACGCGACTCTCCAAACGCATCTTCTGGCTTATGTATGGGCTAAAGGGACTCCCCCTGCGGCGCAAAACGCTCCCCTGGTCGGGCGTAATTAGAAACACCGCATTGGGTCATCAAAACGCGCAATGGAATGCCATGCACACGACCGACCGCTGGGCAACGCAACTTGCGGCCGCTGGAATATCGGGACTCCATAAACCCGACTTATCTTGGGTCGCCCGAAAGGTTCAATCGTTCAACGTACCGTTTCGAATGCATGAGCCGTTTGTATTGATATCTTTGGACCCGGGACCGACTTCCACCTGGCCTGTACAAATGTTCAAAGACCTGGCTCACGCCTTGAGCGATGAACGGCAAACACCGGTCTTCGTGGGCTTCAACACGGACGCAAGAGACGCGCTGGACCTATCGTACATGTGCGAAGGCGCCGTAAACCTAGTTGATAAAATATCGCCGGAAGACCTCGTATTTCTCTCATGGGCCGCCACAGCGGCAATCGGCGCGGACACGGGTATACTGCATCTCACTGCCGCCGCGGCATGCCATTCGGTTGTGATCTACGACCGCACATCGGACCCCGCCTTGTCGGGCCAACGGGGGGATAGCGTCGTGATATTAAGACGGCCAGGGTTGAGCGATATTTCCGTCGACGAGGTGATGTCGGCAATCCGCAAGAGCCCCAAAATGGGTGGGATTTAAGCAACACCTGTAAAGGGCTTGCACTTCGAAATGGGCCATAGCTTGACATAACCCCGCAGACCCCTAGATTTCGCGGAATTTTTGAAGCTTAGGAGCGCTCTTTTTTGGACGCTAAACCGACCATGGTTGCGATAACACTCCCCGATGGAAGCACGCGCCGATACGATAGCGCGGTGACCGGCGCAGACGTCGCCGCCGATATCGGCGCGGGGTTGGCAAAGGCGGCCCTCGCCGTGCGGATCAACAGCGTCATGAAAGACCTGCTGACGCCACTTGAAAACGACTGCGAACTGTCCATCGTCACCAGCAAAGATCCCGATGCTCTGGAACTCCTTCGCCATGACGCCGCCCATGTGATGGCCGAAGCGGTTCAAGAACTGTATCCGGGCACGCAAGTAACCATTGGACCGGCAATCGAAAACGGTTTTTTTTACGACTTCGCACGCGACGAAGCCTTTACCCCGGAAGATTTGGTGAAAATCGAAGCGCGCATGCGCGAGATCGTTAATCGTAATGAAACCATCACCCGTGAAATTTGGGACCGCGATCACGCGATCAAATACTTCACCGATCTTGGTGAACACTACAAAGCCGAGATCATTGCCGACATTCCCGAAGGCGAGCCCATTTCGATATACCGCCAGGGCGATTGGCTCGATATGTGCACAGGCCCGCACCTGCCCTCAACGGGCAAACTCGGCAAAGCCTTTAAGCTCACCAAGCTTGCTGGTGCATATTGGCGCGGTGATTCCAACAACGTCATGTTGCAGCGGATTTACGGCACCGCGTGGGCTGATGAAAAACAACTCAAAAATTATCTCCTCATGCTCGAGGAAGCGGAGAAGCGTGATCACCGCAAAATCGGCCAGGAAATGGATTTGTTTCATTTGCAGCCCGAGGCCCAAGGAAGCGTTTTCTGGCATCCAAATGGATACATGGTGTGGCGCGAGCTGGAAAAATATCTTCGCCGGCGTCTCGACGGCGCTGGGTATGTAGAGGTCAAGACACCGCAACTGATGAACGCCAAGCAATGGGAAGCTTCGGGTCACTGGGGCAAATACCGCGAGAATATGTTCGTGGTGCCGGACGAAGTGCCTAACACCACGGATGACGCGCCGGTGATATCTGGCGATGCGGAACTTATGGCGATGAAACCCATGAACTGTCCCGCGCACATCCTGATCTTCCGCCAAGGCATTAAGAGTTATCGCGACTTACCAATTCGAATGTCGGAGTTTGGCTGTTGTCACCGCAATGAACCCCACGGCGCACTGCACGGCATAATGCGTGTCCGTCAATTCACACAAGACGACGCTCACATTTTTTGCCGCGAAGACCAGATCGTGGACGAAGTGCGTGAGTTCTGCGAGTTGCTTGACCTCATTTATAAAGACTTGGGCTTCGACCACTACGCCATCAAGCTCGCTTTACGCCCGGAGGTTCGCTTTGGAACCGATGAGGAATGGGACAGAGCTGAAAATGATCTTCGCGAAGCTGTAAAGCTGGCCGGGCGCGCCACCGAAGAGTACGGATGGGAGGAGCTCCCGGGTGAAGGCGCCTTCTATTCGCCGAAACTTGAGTTTCATCTCACCGATGCCATAGGCCGGACATGGCAGTGCGGCACAATCCAACTCGACTACGTTATGCCCGAGCGGCTAGATGCGAGTTACATAGGTGAAGACGGCAATAAACATCGCCCGGTCATGCTCCACCGCGCAATTCTCGGAACATTCGAGCGCTTTATCGGAATTCTGATTGAACACCACGCCGGCAAGTTCCCGCTGTGGATCGCCCCTGTTCAAGCGATGGTCTGCACCATTACCGAAGACAGCAACGCCTATGCCAAACAGGTCGCCGAACACATGGGCGCGGCCGGATTGCGCGTTGAAACCGACCTTCGCAACGAGAAGATCAATTATAAAGTCCGCGAACACTCCTTGGCCAAAGTGCCCGTCATTGTTGTAGTCGGTAAAAAGGAAGCCGAGGCCGAGTCGGTCGCTCTAAGGCGCTTAGGCGGCAAAGCCCAAGAAATCCTTGCGCTGAAAGAGGCAACCGATAGACTTGTTGCTGAAGCGACAGCGCCCGATTTGCAGTAAGCGTCTGAGAACCGGTACATCACAGTCCTTCAATTTGAGATGAACAAAAATAGGAGATTTATACATAGCTAGATTTGATCAACCGGCGCCGGCCTCCAAGGATGGACCCCGCGTCAACGAACAGATCACCAACGAAACGGTGCGTCTGATTGGCCATGATGGAGAAAATATTGGTGTTGTAGATCGCGATACCGCACTCCGCAAAGCAGACGAAGCAGGCTTTGATCTGGTCGAAATCTCTCCCAATGCGGATCCGCCCGTCGCAAAAATCCTCGACTACGGTAAGTACAAATACGAGGAGCAAAAGAAGAAGAACGAGGCGAAAAAAAAGCAGAAAACGATCGAAGTCAAAGAGATCAAACTCCGCCCCAATATCGACGTTCACGATTACGATGTGAAAATGCGCAACATGAAGCGCTTCATCGAAGATGGCGATAAGGTGAAAGTCACGCTCAGGTTCCGCGGCCGCGAAATGGCTCACATGGAAATCGGCCAGCGCCTTTTAGAGCGGGTGAAATCCGACTTCGAAGACATCGCAAAGGTCGAGCAAGAGCCCAAATTCGAGGGCCGCCAGATCATCATGGTGGTCGCACCGCGCTGATCTGCCCGAGTCGCTCAGGCGAGGCCCGGTTCTCCCGGACGACGGACATAGCGTCCAAGACCGAGCCCGCAAGATCTCGATGCCTTGCAAACCACCCTCTGTACAGGTATAAGCGCGCGGTTCTGGCCCGGCTTGGGGCCAAACACATTGGTGCGGGCTCGCCCGCGCCCCTGACCTTAAGGGCGAAAAGCCATATATTTCAGGCTTTTGGGCATGCCCTTCGGGCAGAGTGAATAAACCAATTAAATTCCGAAAGGACACAAAATGCCCAAGATGAAGACCAAAAGCTCCGCCAAGAAGCGGTTCAAGGTTACAGGAACTGGCAAGGTGAAGGCTGGCGCCGCGTATAAGCGCCACTGTCTCGCCGCCAAACCCCAGAAGATGAAGCGGACGGCACGGGGAACCATGGTTCTCGCCAAGCCGGATGGCATCATCATCAAGCGGAATTTCCTGCCGTACGGCTGAACCCCATTTTCGACGGAGAACACCCATGTCACGTGTCAAACGCGGCGTTACCAAACACGCTCGTCACAAAAAGGTCCTCGCCCAAACGAAGGGGTATAGAGGCCGCCACTCGACCAATTACGAAATTGCCCGTAATCGGCTTGAGAAAGGCTTGCTCTTTGCTTATCGCGACCGGCGATTGAAAAAACGCGATTTCCGCGCGCTGTGGATTCAGCGCATCAATGCCGGGACGCGCCTTCACGGACTGACCTACTCTCGATTTATCAACGGGCTCAAGAAAGCGGGCATCGAGCTGGACCGGAAAGTCCTTGCCGATCTCGCGGTACATGAGCCCGAAAATTTCGCCAGCCTGGTAAAGCAGGCCCAAGAGGCACTCGGTTAGGCCGAGCAAACGCTCGCCGCAAATCAACTGATTTAACCGGGTCAACCAAGGGGCCGCCGTCCGGGCAGCCCCTTTTTCTTTTGCCCGCAGAGACAGGCGGGTACGGTGTCGAGAGATGAGTGAAGAAACATTAGACAAACTGCGTAGCGAACTTCTAAGCGCGATCGAGTCTGCGGCGGAGAGTAACGCCCTGGAAGACGTGCGGGTGTCCGCGCTCGGCAAGAAGGGCCGCATTACGGCGCTTATGAAAAACCTGGGCTCAATGGAGCCCGAGGCCCGAAAAACTTTCGGCCAACAGGTGAATGGCTTGAAAGCTGAAGTCGGCGAAGCCTTAGAGGCTCGTAAAAAAGCATTTGAAGCTGCAGCGTTGGATGCACGGCTTGCAACCGAAACCCTGGACGTCACCCTGCCGGTACGGCCGGAAACGCTGGGAACCTTGCATCCCATTAGTCAAACCATAGACGAGCTGACCGCCATATTCGGCGTTATGGGATTCGAGATTGCTGAAGGCCCGGACGTCGAAGACGATTTTCATAACTTCACAGCATTGAATTTCCCGCCGGGCCACCCGGCGCGGGAAATGCACGATACGTTTTTCCTGCGCGAAGCCGAGGACGGGACGCAATATCTTTTGCGCACCCATACATCGCCGGTGCAAATCCGCACGATGATGAGTCAAAAACCGCCGATCCGGGTCATTATCCCGGGCCGGTCTTATCGCTGTGATCACGATATGACTCACACCCCGATGTTCCATCAAGTCGAAGGACTGGTCATCGATACGGAAACCCACATGGGTCATCTCAAGGGATGTCTTGCGGAATTCGTGCGCACCTATTTCGTCGTCGATGACCTCCCGATCCGTTTTCGCCCGAGTTATTTCCCGTTCACCGAGCCTTCGGCAGAAGTAGACATCGGTTGCAGCCGAAAAGGTGGTGAGTTGAAGCTCGGCAACTACGGCGACTGGCTGGAAATTCTTGGATGCGGAATGGTGCACCCTAATGTCATCAAAGCCTGCGGGCTTGATCCCGACGTATATCAAGGCTTCGCCTTCGGTATGGGGATCGAGCGCATTGCCATGCTCAAGTACGGCATCCCGGACTTGCGCACATTTTATGACTCCGATCTGCGCTGGCTGCGCCATTACGGATTCGCTGCACTTGATGTGCCCAGCGTCACCGGGGGGCTCAACCGATGACCGCACAAACTTTGCCACAGACCATGTTCGGTGATTCGCCGGGTATGGCTGATGAATTGCTATCCCTCGTGCTCGCCGGGCGCAAAACTGCAACTTGCGCGGCTTTAGAGTCTTATGAACGCGAAGGCGAGCCGCTCCCCACACCCGGGTCTCGTGAGATTGTGTTGGACGGTAAAAAAAACCCGCGGTGCATCCTTGAGCATTACGAGGTATCTGTAAAAGCGTTCAATGATGTCGACGAAGACTTCGCGAAAGATGAAGGCGAAGGTGATTTGTCACTGACGTATTGGCGGCGAGAGCACGAGAAATTTTTTCGTCGCTTGGGTGTCTTCAAACCCGATATGCCTCTCGTGTGCACACGCTTTCGTGTCGTTGAAACCTTGGCGGCACAGGGAGGAACACGATGAAGTTCACCCTGTCATGGCTGAAAGATCACCTCGATACCACCGCATCGGTTGGGGAAATCGCAACCAAACTCACGGCGATTGGCCTTGAGGTTGAGGGCGTCGAGGATCCGGGCGCGGCCCTTGCGGATTTCATCGTCGCCCACGTTGCCGAAGCCAAACAACACCCGAACGCAGACCGGCTGAAACTTTGTAAGGTCGAGACCGGCGCGGAAACCTTGCAGATCGTTTGCGGTGCGCCCAACGCGCACACGGGCATGAAAGCTGTGCTTGCGCGCGTGGGTACGACCATTCCGGCAACCGGTGATCGGCTTAAAAAAGGAAAGATTCGCGGTGAAGAAAGTCAGGGCATGTTGTGCTCGGCCCGCGAGCTAAACCTCGGTGAAGACCACGCGGGCATAATCGAGCTTCCAAAGGATGCGCCCGTGGGCGAGCCTGTTGTCTCGGTCCTGGAGATCGATCCGGTCTTTGACATTGCTCTTACCCCCAATCGGGTTGACGCCTTAGGCGTGCGCGGTGTTGCGCGCGATCTTGCCGCCGCGGGACTAGGCACGCTTAAACCCCTTGAGGACGCCCCGGTCGATGGAACCTTCGACAGTCCGCGCAAGGTGGCCATGAGCCTGCCTGAAGGACAGGAATACAAATGTCCGCAGTTCGTGGGCCGCGCCATTCGCGGTGTGAAAAATACCGAGAGCCCCGCGTGGCTGAAAGATCGCTTAAATGCGGTGGGTCTCAGACCGGTCTCGGCTCTGGTCGATATCACCCAGTACATCACCCTTGATCTTGGTCGCCCCCTTCACGTCTTTGACGACCAAAAACTCAAAGGCGCGATCGGCCCACGATTGGCGCGAGGCGGAGAGACCATCCACGCCCTCAATGGCAAGGAGTATACCCTCCAAGACTCGATGGTGGTTATCGCTGATGAGTCGGCGGCGCTGGGTATTGGCGGCATCATGGGGGGCGAGCCGAGCAGCGTTACGGAAGCAACGACGGATGTATTTTTGGAATCGGCGTTGTTTGACACCTCTAACATCGCCGAAACCGGCCGGGTGCTCCAGGTGAACTCGGACGCTCGCTACTGCTTTGAACGCGGCGTGGATCCAACCTCCGCTGACGTCGGTGCACACGTCGCAACCCGCATGATCCTCGAGCTTTGCGGCGGCGAGGCCTCGCACCTTGAAATCGGCGGTCAGGCGCCGGCCTATCAGCGCACAGTCGCGCTCGATCCTGCGCGGGTAAAATCGCTTGGCGGTGTGGAGGTTCCTGAGAACGAGATCAAATCTATCCTTGAGCGTCTCGGTTTTTCCGTCGAAACAGGAAAAACATGGACCGTCTCTCCGCCCTCTTGGCGCGCAGACGTCGAGAGTTGGCAGGACCTTGTCGAAGAAGTTCTTCGCGTTCATGGCTACGACCACATCCCGGAATCCATTTTGCCCCGCGCAGCGATGCCCAAGGTGGTGCCGACCCTCCAACAAAGACGGCTCGGGTTCGCCCGCCGCACGCTGGCCACGCGCGGTTTAAGCGAAGCGACAACCTGGGCGTTCCTACCCAAAGCCCAGGCAGAGCTTTTTCGCGGTGACTTGCCCTTGGTCGAACTCGCCAATCCGATCAGTTCAGAATTAGATGTCATGCGTCCCTCGCTCTTGCCCAACCTCGCGACCGCTGCTGGGCGCAACGCAGCGCGCAACATGCCCGATGTTCGCCTCTTTTGAAATCGGGCCACGTTTCGAGGGGTCTAAACCCGCAGAGCAAACACTGATCGCGTGTACGCTACGAGCAGGGCACACCGGTCCGCGCCATTGGTCCGAGGGCCGCAGACCCGTTGACGCCCTGGATGCAAAAGCAGATGCGCTAGCTGTTCTTCAAGCCATGAACCTCCCAGAGTCATCGGTGCAAACCGCTGCGGGATCAGACAGAGGCGTACCCGACTGGTTTCATCCGGGCCGATCTGGTGTTCTCAAGCTCGGCAATCAGGTTCTAGCTGTCTTCGGTGAACTTCATCCGGCTGTTCTGGCAGCGCTCGATGTCGCAGGCCCGATAGCAGCCTGTGAGGTCTTTCTGGACCGCGCGCCAAAACCGAAAAAAGCGCCGGTCGCCGCGCGCCCGCTCCTTAAATCGTCCCCCTTCCAACCGGTAGAGCGCGACTTCGCCTTTGTTGTGGACGCGTCTGTTGCCGCAGAAACGCTCATGCGAGCCGCGCGCAGCGCGGAAAAAGATCTGATCTCCCACGTAGAGCTTTTCGACACCTACGAGGGACCTCATGTGGGCGAGGGAAAGAAATCTCTTGCGATTGCGGTTACGCTTCAGCCAAAAGATGCCACGCTCACGGACGACCAAATCGAAGCTGTCGCGAAAAAGATCGTCTCGTCCGTGGAAAAAGCCTGCGGCGGCACACTGCGCGGTTGATAACGTAACGTTCTTCTCATGACTGATCTCTCTCTCATTCGCAATTTCTCGATCATTGCGCACATCGATCACGGCAAATCGACCCTTGCGGACCGCCTCATTCAATATTGCGGCGGGCTGACCCAGCGCGAGATGCAAGAGCAAGTTCTCGATTCCATGGATATCGAGCGTGAGCGCGGGATTACCATTAAGGCGCAAACCGTGCGTTTGAGTTACTCCGCCGACGACGGCAAAACCTACCAGCTCAATTTGGTCGACACGCCCGGCCACGTTGATTTTGCCTATGAAGTCAGCCGGTCGCTCGCCGCCTGCGAAGGATCGCTACTGGTGGTCGATGCCTCGCAAGGGGTCGAAGCGCAAACCTTGGCGAACGTGTATCAAGCCATCGACGTTAATCACGAGATTGTCCCGGTCTTGAACAAAATCGATCTGCCGGCAGCCGAGCCCGAGCGTGTGCGCCAACAAATCGAAGACGTTATTGGGATTGATGCGTCAGATGCCATTGAGACGTCGGCAAAAACCGGCATCGGCATCAAGGACGTTCTCGATGCGATTGTTGCGCGCCTTCCCTCACCCCAGGGCGACGATACCGCGCCCTTAAAAGCTCTCTTGGTGGACTCCTGGTACGACAGTTATCTCGGCGTCATTATTTTGGTGCGCGTCAAAGATGGCGTTATCAAAAAGGGCACGAAGATAAAATTCATGTCCAACGATGCGATATATCAAGTCGACAAAGTCGGTGTTTTTACGCCCAAGCTCCGCGACGTTCCATCACTCAGCGCAGGGGAGCTCGGGTTTTTAACCGCGTCTATTAAGGCGGTCGCAGACTGTTCAGTGGGCGACACCATCACCAGTGAAAGCAAGCCCACGACCGAGCCGCTCCCCGGCTTCAAGCCAAGTATTCCGGTGGTCTGGTGCGGATTGTTTCCTGTTGATGCCGCGCAATTTGAGATTTTGCGCGAGAGTCTCGCGAAGCTCCGGCTGAACGATGCGAGTTTTCACTACCAGATGGAAAGCTCGGCGGCTCTCGGATTTGGATTTCGCTGCGGGTTCCTCGGTCTCTTGCATATGGAGATCGTTCAAGAGCGCTTGGAACGCGAGTTTGGTCTCGAACTCATTACCACCGCACCCAGTGTTGTCTACCGCATCTATACAACCGACGGGAAAATGGAAGAACTCCACAACCCCGCTGACATGCCCGAAGTCACGCGCATTTCAAAAATCGAAGAGCCGTGGGTGAAGGCAACCATTCTTGTTCCTGATGAATATGTTGGACAGGTTCTGAAATTGTGCACCGAACGGCGCGGTGAACAACTGGATCTCACTTATGTCGGCAACCGCGCTATGGCCGTGTATCGCCTTCCCCTCAATGAAATCGTTTTTGATTTCTATGACCGTTTGAAGTCGATCTCACGCGGGTATGCGAGTTTTGATTATGAAATCGCCGACTACGAAGAGTCGGACCTTGTGAAGGTCAACATTCTCGTAAACGCCGAGCCGGTCGATGCTCTCGCGTTCATGGCCCACCGGTCACAAGTTGAAGCACGCGCACGCCATATTTGCGGCCGCCTTAAAGACCTCATTCCGCGCCACCTATTCAAGATTCCCGTCCAAGCAGCCATCGGCGGAAAGATCGTTGCCCGCGAAACCATTGCGGCCCTGCGCAAAGACGTAACGGCAAAATGTTATGGCGGAGATATTTCCCGTAAACGCAAGCTTCTCGACAAACAAAAGGAAGGGAAGAAGCGCATGCGTCAATTTGGACGCGTGGAAATTCCGCAAACCGCGTTCATCAATGCTTTAAAGATGGGTGACGACTAAAACCGTTAGCGCGCGGTGTGAAAAATGCGCCGATGGTCGGGACGTTTGCGGCAAAAGTGCGCGAGAGCAAAACCAATCACCCCAAGAACCACCCACGCTGGCATTTGCATAATGCCCGCGCTCGCAGCAGCGAGAATTTCAGATGATGTTCCGGTGAAAGACGGGGTTTGACCGACGAGAAGGGTCCAGATATCGGCGGTTGCAAGCCCAGAATACTCCCCGGTCCCAAGCGCCATCACCGCCTCCGCAGAGGCCATGATTATCGCCAAAAGGACCAGTGTCCATCCGAAGCCCCGCCCGAATATCACTTGAACCTCACGTCCCTGAGTCTGTTTCTTACCCCGTTAATTGAGACATACCCCTTAATGCCTTTTATTCACAGGGTATTTTTAGTTGGTTTCGACTCGCTCTTGATTTGGACTTGTGAGGCTTTCTGCGGGATTCGCCGCAACCCTGTGGAAAATGGGGATAATTTGGCTTTTTGGTGTAACAAAACGCGCGAGGTTTGTTGCGGCGAGAGGTTCGCTCCGTTAGGTTCTGCGGCTTCCAAATACGCCCCTTCAGCGAGCGAGTCTTGCGACTCGGGGCCAAGTTGGGTCCGGAGGGGTGGCCGAGTGGTCGAAGGCGCACGCCTGGAAAGTGTGTATACGTCAAAAGCGTATCGTGGGTTCGAATCCCACCCCCTCCGCCATATGCCAAAGTGCGGCGACAAGTCTCGCGATTTTGCAGAGTACCGGCATCTTCGACCAAGAAATAAACTGGGAGCATACGATGACCTACGTTGACGGATTTGTACTAGCCGTGCCTACGGCACAGAAGGACGCATACCGCAAGCTCGCCGCCGACATGGCACCAATCTTCAAAAAATACGGCGCAACGTCCGTGGCCGAATGCTGGGGCGACGACGTGCCGGACGGAGAGGTCACATCCTTCCCGATGGCAGTGAAGTGTGGGGAAGATGAAACCGTCGTCTTTTCTTGGATTGAGTGGCCCGACAAACAAACGCGCGATGCCGGGAACGAGAATGCTATGGCAGACTTTGAGGCTGCAGGTTTGAACCCCGAAGACTTCCCTTTCGATGGTAAGCGCATGATCCTTGGCGGGTTCGAAATGTTAGCGGACGCGTAGGAATTTTATTTTGACGCTTTTGGCAGACAGCGATTGCATTACCCGCCAGATCCTGATCAACGCTGACCCACAGCGTGTTTGGGATGCGCTATCAGATTCGGCAAAATTTGGCGCGTGGTTCCACGTAAAGCTAGATGGACCGTTCGTCGTCGGGAAAGCAACCACCGGCAACATAACCTATCCCGGACACGAAGGTATGCCGTGGATAACAGTGACGGAGGTGATGGACCCTCCCAATCACTTTATTTTTCGCTGGCCCGATAACTCAGATGCTCAGGACACCGAGCCCGATACGGTTTGGATCACAACCACCTTTACACTTCAGGCTCAAAACGGCGGCACATTGGTTACCGTCTCGGAGGCGGGCTTCACCGCCTTACCTGAAGATCGGCGCACAGCAATGCTGCGCGACTGTGCCAAAGGATGGGAAATCCAAGTTGCCAATTTGAAACGTTATGTTGAAGGTTGACCGCGCGTTGACACTCGCAGACACGACCTGAGTCTTCCCTAAGGTTTAAGCACCCTAGCGTAAACGTCGCCGGAGGAAACGCCGTCAGGCAGATTTTCCAAATGGCGTACAATGTCTGACGCCGCGCACCAGTCTGATTTCACCAGCGCCGACTTTTCGCCGTAGGAGATATTGAAAACGTAAGGACCGAGGCCTGCAAGGTGCTCGATGCATTTTACCGCAACCCCGCGCTGGGCGGTTAAAAACTCGAACGATAACGCGGGGATCGGACGGCTCAAGCCTCGCAGAACCTCGTATTCAAATCCCTCCACATCAATCTTGCAAAACTGTGGCATCCCGTGGCGCGCGATCAACGCATCCAAAGTCTCGATCGACACCGACTGCTCATCGTCCCAATCAACATGGCGAAACCCGTCCGCATCAGCGGCCGCGTCTACCCAATCCGATGAGAGAGAAGACAGAGTCGGATTGCCGCGACTAACCAGCATTTTACCGTCGCCGGTTTGTGCACCCAATGCACAGCTTTCTATAGTCACGTCGCCCGAACGGCCGTAAAGCCACCTCAAAAAACGGAAGAAAATGTCCTGTGGTTCAATAGCAACCACCCGGCAGTGCAGCGCGCGAAACGCCCAGATACGCCCACCGACGTGAGCCCCGATATCGAATACTAAATCTCCCGGTCCGGCGAACTGCCGGTACAGCCGCCGCTGGCGCATCTGCCCGAACACATTCAGCCGATACACAATGATCGAACGCAAAAAGCCGAACGCGATCAAAACGAAACGACTCATTGCCGCGCGATCCTGCAAGCGGGTTTCACGTCACTTCTTTCTTCGCGCTTTTCGTTCTGCGCTCCGGCGCACGCGCCCTTCCGCGGCCATAGCTTCGAACGCCTTAAACGCAAGTGCGTGAGCGACCACGCGTTCTTCAAACGCTCCCACCTTTTTGTAGAACGCCTGCGCCCTCTTATTCCCCGATTTCGACGCCCACCACACATAGGTTTTCTTGCGCCGCTTTGCGACCGCCGCACAGGCGGCGACAAGCGCACGGGCAACGCCACGACGCCGCGCTCTTTCCTCAACGTAAAGGTCATTCAAATAAAGTCCACGCGCGCCCCAGCCGGTCTCATAGGCATCAACCAGCAACGCATAGCCGACTACTTTTCCCCTCAGTTCCGCAAGCAGGCATTTGAATTGTGGCGTCCGGCCAAACCCATCGCGCAGCACTACTTTTTCGGTGAAGTTCCCCGTGGGATCACCCTCATGGAGATTCAGCCCGCGCGCCAACTTGGCGATAACGCGCGCGTCTGCACGAACCGCAGGGCGCACCACCACATCATCTGCAGGTTTTTTCTTCGGCGTATTCTTCCGGGTCTTTGTCATAAACCGCGCGTACCCGAATATGGCGTGCGGCGCAAGAGTTGCGCCGAAGCGCGTTGGCGCTCCGGCATTCTCCCAAATTCTAAGACGACAGTCCCTGCGTCATCGGCAGCTTCGTCACCCGGCGCCCAGTCAATGCAAATACCGCGTTCGCCACAGCAGGACCCGCCGGTGGTACGCCCGGTTCGCCGACCCCGGTTGGCGAGGCGACAGACGGGACGATATGCACTTCGATTTGCGGCATCTCGTCCATGCGCAAGACCTCGTAACTGTCGAAATTGTCTTGCTCAACCACGCCGTCTTTCAAGGTAATCTCCCCTTTTAAGATCGCACTGAGGCCGTAGCCAATACCGCCTTCCATCTGCGCCCGGATGACATCCGGGTTGATCGCAACGCCGCAATCCACAGCACAGACCACCCGCTCGACCTTGATCCCGCCGTCGCTGTTCTGACTCACTTCGGCGATTTGCGCGACAAAGCTTCCAAAAGACTCCGCAACTGCAACACCGCGGGCGCGGCCCTCTGGTAGCGGCGTGCCCCATCCCGCCTTCTCGGCGGCAAGCGCGAGCGCCGCTTTATGCCGGTCATGCCCCTCAAGCAATCCCATCCGGAACTCAACAGGGTCTTTGCCTGCCTCTGCCGCCACCATGTCGATGAACACCTCGGTCGCGTAGGCATTGTGGGAACTTCCCACCGAGCGCCACCACAATACCGGCACGCCAACGTCAGTGTTGTGTTGCTCGACCGCGATATTGGGCACTGCGTATGGGAGGTTCGACGCGCCTTCGACCGTCGAGGGATCCACACTCCCTGGCGGTCCTGCAAAAGCTGATCCGGCCGTTGGAGATTGGCCTACAATTGTATGCGCCCAAGCTGTGAGATTGCCCGCATCGTCGAGCCCCGCACGCATTTTGTGGAAATACAAAGGCCGGTACCGCCCGCCCTTCACATCGTCCTCGCGCGACCAAACGAGCATAACCGGCGTCCCGACCGGCAGGGTCTTCGCAATCTCAGCAGTTTCGGCGACATAGTCAGAGTTTGGTGTCGCCCGACGGCCAAAGCTCCCGCCCGCATATAATGTGTTGATCTTCACCTGCGCGGGTTCAAGACCAAGAATTCCAGCCGCGGTCGCCTGGTCCATGGTTTGAAACTGACATCCGGTCCAAACCTCAGCCTCTCCCTCGCGCACCTGAATCACGCAATCGAGCGGCTCCATCGGCGCATGAGCGAGGTAGGGAAATTCAAAGTCCGCCGAAATGGTTTGGCTGGCAGATTGAAGCGCGGCGGCCGCATCGCCGTCCTTGCGCGCTTCCACACCCGGAGTTTGGGCAAGTGCTTTGTACTCTTCTAAGAGCTCTGCCGTGCCGCGCAACTCCGCATTGGTCTCGTCCCAGGTAATATCCAGCGCATCACGCGCTTTTAAAGCCGTCCAATACGAGTCCGCGACAACGGCAACACCCTGGGGAATGGTTACGACCGAGTGCACGCCGCTCATCTCCAACGCCGGAGCGCTGTCGTAGCTTTGCGCTATCCCGCCGAACCGCGGCGGGTGGACGATCGCGGCATACAACATACCAGGCAGTTTGACGTCGAGCGTAAACGTCCCCATGCCGGTGGTTTTGTCTTCATTGTCTTTGCGCGGCAACTCTTTGCCGATCAGAGTGAAATCCTTGGGGTCTTTGAGCGTTACATTTTTTGGTTGCTCAAGGGTCGCCGCTCTTTCAGCAAATTCGCCGAATGTCGCGGTCCGGTCTGACGCCTCATGGCGAATGATGCCTTTGGAGACGGAGATTTCTCCGGCCGGCACACCCCAATCTTGCGCCGCGGCATTTACAAGCATCGCCCGCGCGGTGGCACCTGCCTTGCGCAATTGCTCGTAAGAATTCGCAACTGCCGTACTGCCGCCGGTTCCTTGAATGCCGAACGCGAGATTTTTGTAGCGCTCCACATCCGCAGGGGCGAAAGCAAACTTCATCTGGTTCCAATCAGCGTCGATCTCCTCGGCAACAATGGTCGTCAGCCCAGTTGTAACTCCTTGGCCCATTTCCACATGCTTAATGGCGACGGTTACCGAGTTGTCGGGCGCAACATGGACAAAGGCATTTTGTTCAAACGGATCTGCGCTTGTGGATGCGGCTTTAAGCCCGCGCGGTGTCAGCGTGGTTGCAACCAAAAGACCGGCGACGCCTGCCTTCAACAGGCTTCGGCGGCTAAGGTCTAAACCGGTTTCGTTTTTCACAGAGAAGGGGAAAGAATGCGTGTTCATAGTCTTAACCCTCCATGATCTTGGCAGCTTCATGGATCGCTGCTCGTATGCGATGATAGGTCGCACAGCGACACACGTTTCCGCCCATTGCGACATCAATGTCTTCGTCTGTCGGTTTTGGCGTATCGCTCAACAACGCGGCCGCAGACATAATTTGCCCGGACTGACAGTATCCGCACTGAACGACGTTTAATTTTTGCCAAGCGTCCTGAACCGCAGAAGCCGCTTTTCCCGACACCCCTTCGATGGTCGTAACTTTGGCGCCTTCAACCGCCGCAACTGGCATGACGCACGAGCGGGTCGCGAACCCATCGATATGCACCGTACAGGCGCCGCAGAGCGCTTTCCCACATCCGTATTTGGTCCCTGTCAGGCCCGCTTTTTCGCGGATCGCCCAAAGCAATGGCATCTCCGGATCGACGTCGAAATCGACAGTCTCGCCATTTAGTTCAAACTTGATGGACATCTTTTCTCTCCTGCGGATTGAGTTTGCGGCGTACGCAAGTGAATGGGGCCTCGCGCGAATAGGATAAGATTATAGAGTCTCCAGGCCCAAGTCAGACTCTTTCCGATGAATGTTTTTCGTCGTGCCCTGATCCATTGTCAGACGTAGACACAGCAAAAGCAGTGGGACTGGGCGAATTGCTTAGGCTCAAGATTGAAAACATCGGCAACAAGAAACACCTTGGCGGCAGCGTTGTTAGCCGCCTCTAGAAGTTGCTGATAATGCATTGAATTAATAAGAATTTTTAGCCTTCGGCTTGCGATGGGTGCCTTTGTCTGGCACGATTCAAAAAAATTCGGCGCATCGCCAAGCGCTCGTTGTGGACGCACGCTCTGTTTCGTTTTCCTGTTTCATTGTTCCAGGAGTTCCCATGTCGAGTTCAATGTCGAGTTCAAAGCCGAGTTCAGTATCGAGTTTAGAGCTTCAACTAGAAAACTACCGCCTCACAACGGCGCAAATTTTTTATCACATGCCCGATCATCCGGCGGTCCTGCAGGAGTTCATCTGGCAGGAATTGGACTTGGCCCCCAAATTTCCGGTTCTCACAAAATTTCTGACGTATTGGGAGGACAATCTTGACGGCAAACTTCACTCCGTGACTGTTGGTCAAACCAAGATTATCTCGCCTTCGTATTACAGAAACGTCGACGGCATTTTAAATCTGCACTGACTCAAAAAGTCTCTTCAATCCACGCCGCAATATCGTCAACAACGCGCCGTTCATATCCATCAAAGGCGTTCGTTGCACCGTCGGGCCCACCGTAGAATATGTATGACGCCCGGTCTCCGGCGGCTTCGGTGAATTCAATCAAATACGCACCTTGCATGAACGGATCGCGTGATCCACCAAGCGCAAGTATTGGAACATCAAAGTTTGAAACCAAACTTGTGTGCTTTGCTTCGGATGTGGGCCCCCAATAACTAAGAAAACTCTCGGCGTAATAATATGTGAACCCGGCGCCCGGAACGGGTAAATGCATGGGCTGACGATCATCTTCATCGTAGGCGGGCTGCGGAAAGGGAGTTGTAATCAGGTGCGAGGCTCCGCGCCCGTCCCGGATGGCTTCTTGGGCTTCAAGAACCATGCGCGCATAGCGATCGTCGCCCATAGCGAGCCGCGCATGGCGTGGCATATCGCGCATCGGCGCAAGATACACAGCGCCTTCGACACGTGGATCACGTGTTTCCTTAAGGTAGTAGCTAATCCAAAGACCACCGGTGGAATGCCCAACCGCCACCTGCGAGGAGTGCCCACGCCGTTCCATAAAATTTACCCAAAGCGCGATGTCAGCGGGAACTTCCTCCAAGGTTCCCGCAACAACACCGCGAAACCCCGAAGCCCTGGTTTGAAATGCAAGAGCCGTATATCCGCGCTTGGCTAGCTCCAACCCGAGCCAATGCGTGGTCGAGCGCATAATGTCGCCGGTCCAGCCATGAGCAAGAAGTATGGCCGGTTTATTCCTGTCGTTTTCGGACCTAGCGGGACTGTAAATCACACCCGAAAGTTCTGTTCCGTCAGAACTCGTTACGTCGACCAATGAGGTGATCGTGCGCGGCGCGGACTGTAATCCAAACTCAGCCAGCCAATTCACCGTATCGTTGACCACGGCCTCTCGGGCTCTTTCAAAAGTCTCGTCGGCTCCCGGATAATATTTAATCCGACTCTGCGGTGCGAAACGCGCGTTCAATTGAAGTTGCTCTAAGCGACCAGCGGGCACACTCTGATCGCTCGCCCCAGCGACCAAATATAACGGAACATTTACGCTATAGATGCTTGCCGCCAAGGACGTTTCCGCCAAAGGTCCATACCAATCGAGAAAACTCGCCGCGGTAAAAATCAGACCATCGCCGAGATTGATGAATGCGCCGCGCCCGCCCTCACTGACGGCTCTCAACGCTCTGTCGACCGCACTCCGATATCTTTGTTCTCCCACCTCTGCGCGCCATGCTCGGGCAAGGTCCCGACTTGGCGAATACATGATCACAGCTTTAATGCGGCCATCGGCAGTTTGCGCAAGGTACCGGGCCGTGAGCAGCGTTCCTAAACCGTGACCGGAAAGGACAATATCGGTAAACCCGCGCGCGGTCAGTGTATTGATAGCCGCGCGCACGTCAGCAACAGCGTCGTCAAACAGACTAAACGCAAACGAGTGAACATATCTGGGTTCAAGCGTAAGACTCACAAAGCCGCGTTCGGCCATGCCTTCGGCGACAAAACGCGCAGCATCGCTTGGACGCACAGCACTCATACCCGGGCCATCAGGCAAATGAAGGAGCACTGGACCATCGGTGTGCACGCCATCGGACGGATAGGTGAACACTGCTGACAAGCGTAACCCGTCGGGCGTTGTGATAACCGTCGTCTCATGCACAAAGGCCATCGCCGGTCGCGCGGCGGTACTCAATCCCGCGCAAACAAGTGTCGCCGCAATGGCCACCAAGATGTTTAAACGCCGCACTATCGCCCCTCGTATCCTTAAGTATCGTAGCAACGTACCCACCAAAAGCGTGCAAGAGCGGCTTCAACCATACCGTTGGCCCGGTTGCAGCGCAAAGATCGGCAGCTGTGAATTTGTTGTTATACTAAGGCGAAAATAAGATGGGTGTGCGTGGGTGGGAGCACCAGAAGAAAACATTCAAAAGAACCGGCCACTACCGGAACCGGGGCTCTCTTGGGCTCCTGGGCGTGTGCCGATGGCTTCACGTTTTGGTGATGTCTATTACAGCCGCGCGGGAGGATTGGGTGAAGCCCGTCATGTCTTTCTGGGTGGCTGCAATTTACCAGGCGATTGGAAGAACGGTGAAACGTTCGTCATATGCGAGCTCGGTTTTGGAACCGGCTTAAATTTTCTCGCAACCTGGGACGCGTGGCGCAAATCCAGAGTTCGCAATGCACGGCTCCACTACATCGCAGTAGAAGGCTTCCCGCTCCTGCAAAATGAGCTAAGCGAAACTCTTCTGGAATGGCCCGAACTGCGTGCATTGGTTCGCGGACTGGCCCGCGTGTATCCGCAACCCCAGCGTGGATTCCAAAGGGTATTTCCAAAAATACCTGGTGATGATGAGTCGAACGTTGTGACTCTTACGCTACTTTTTGGCGACGTTTTGGACATGCTCGCACAACTCGAAGCGCGTGTTGATGCGTGGTTCTTAGACGGATTTACCCCAGACAAAAATCCTAAGATGTGGCGAGACGCCGTTTTCGAACAGCTTGCTCGCCTGTCCCATACAAAAAACGGAGGATCGCGCCTCGCCACCTACACTGTGGCAGGCCACGTGCGGCGCGGGCTGGACGCGGTAGGTTTTGAAAATACGCGGACCGCGGGCTTTGGTGATAAACGCGAGATGCTGCGCGGACGGTTTCGTGGAAACCCAAACTCTAAACCTGCGCTTCAACCATGGTTTGCGCCGCCGCCGAGCTCCCACGGCGCGCGCGGCCATGCCGCCATCATTGGCGCAGGTGTTGCCGGCGCAAGTACGGCCAATGCATTAAATCGCAGGGGGTGGACGACAACCCTTATTGATCGGCGTGCGGCCATTGCGGATGAAACCTCGGGAAATCCAATAGGCATTTTAATGCCGCGTCTTACTGCAGGAGAGTCCATAGACGGCCGGTTCTATAGCGCGGCGTGGCGAGCCGTTCTGGAAACCTTTGACGACTTGTCGGAGACAAGCTCGGCCCTTTTGCGTGACCGCTGCGGTGTATTGCACCTCGCAACTGACGAAACAGAGGCCGATCGACAAAAAGCAATCGTGGCAGCAAATGTACTGCCGGAACCCTTGTTGTTCCATGTGAGTGCGCGCGAAGCATCGGATATCGCCGGATACAAACTTCCCTACAGCGCACTATATTTTCCGCAAGGCGGGTGGGTACGTCCGCGCGAGTATTGTGCCGCACTTTGCCAGCACTCTCGAACTTTGCTTGGCGTCGACGTCGGTGGAGTTAAACATACCGGCGGATATTGGGAAGTGACCGACAAAGCGGGACGCGTTTGTACGCGCGCAGACGTGATTGTGCTCGCTAATGGCTTGGGCGTGAGTGCCGTTCCCTTCACCGCGTGGCTTCCTCTCGCCGCGCGGCGCGGTCAAATCACCGCTGTGCCGCCAACTGCTCAAAGTGCCCCTTTACGTTCGGTGTTATCTTTCGGGCCCTACATGACGCCTGTTCATCGCGGCGCTCATTTTGTCGGTGCGACCTTCGATCATGTTGACGCAACACTCGACGACAAACCTATTCAAACAACCAGCGATGATGATGCAAGAAACATCGACGCCATCAACAATGCTTTGCCAAACCTCTTAGACGAAGGGCAAACAATAGCCGCCTCATCACCGCGCCGCTCTTCGCTGCACCTCGCCCGACCACCTTCCTATCGCTGGGCCGGTTCCCGACCAAAATGCGTACCTGCGTGATTTCGCCGAGGTGCGGCATGGGCATCCGTGGGCGAAATATCCCGACGCTCCTTATCAAGCCGGACTTTATGTTCTAACGGCGTTAGGTGCGCGCGGCTTGACCACCGCGCCCATGGCCGCCGAGGTATTGGCCGCTCATATCACCGGTGAGCCTTGGCCCCTGGAACGCGACCTTATGACCGCTTTGCATCCCGCGCGGTTCTTGGTGCGCGACTTAAAACGGCGCGAGGTGTAAATCACTTAATCGGTACCGCACACAAACGGTAAAGTTTTGCACGGTGAGCGCATGGTTAAACCACGCCTATTGCATGGTTGACCGTATGTTTTTGCACGGTGACATGCACAAATTGTCTGGTGAGTGTTCAGAGATAGCGAGAAACTGAGGACAGGATCGAATTTAGAGTCCATCTCTTGCGCGGACGGGCGGGTAGTGATGGTCGAACTCCGACCCTGACCTCAATTTCCCGCTGGAATGTTTGGCACATCCCTAAACTTTTTCGCGGCGCCGATGTACGCGGTTTCGCACTTCAACGCTAGGCCATCATCGAGACAGTTTTTTTAAATTCATGTTGGGAAGGAAGGTCTTCTCCCGTCCGGTCTGAGCCGGTGCCCTTCGGCAGGCGGTCCCGAACACGAGCGGGAGAAGACAAAGACCTAAACCATCACCGGGGTAGGAAATGACTCGTAGGCGTGAGGGTTAAGGCCGTATCACAAGGTCTTCCTGAACACGGTCTCGAGGTTTGGCATGTGCCTATAGGTTGCTACACTCCTTAATTATGTGGGAAATTTTCCCACGAACAGGAATGAGGCTAGGCCTCCCACACATCTTTGTCAAGAAAAAAGTGGGAATTATTCCCACGTCAATATATAGTGATTTTCCAAATTTTGCCGCCCTCAAACTTACGATTTGAAACACCGCGCTATGACCGAGACCCCCTCAACTGGTACACCGCCGCCCTCCCTTCTTGCCGCGATTAAAAGATTGCTGCGCCCGCTTGTGCGTTTGTTGATCGCCAAAGGCGTGAACTTGCCGGCGATGACGGAGATGCTGAAAGAGGTTTATGTCGATGTCGCGGCCAGTGAATTTCCTGTACGCGGAAAACGCCAAACGGATTCGCGCATCAGTCTTTTAACCGGCGTTCATCGCAAAGACGTCAAACGTTTGCGCGAAGACTTGGACGCTTCACCGGATACAAAAACAAACGACCGTGCACCAAAGTCTATTGGCATCGGCGCGCAGGTCGTGGCGCGCTGGGTGGGATCATCCGAGACCACGGACGAGACTGGTCGGCCTGTCCCCCTCCCCCGCCAAGCCGACTCGCCCGGCGCGCCATCCTTTGACAGTTTGGTCGAAAGCGTCTCGAAAGATGTGCGTCCGCGCGCGGTGCTCGATGAATGGATCCGCTTAGGTGTTGCGACATTGAGTGATGATGGACTCGTAAACCTTCATCAAGCGGCATTCATTCCGGAAAAAGGCTTCGACGAAAAAGCCTTTTACTTAGGGCGGAACATTCACGATCACCTGGCCGCCGCCGCACACAATGTGCTGGAGGACGGCAACCCAACTCTCGAACGCAGCGTTCACTACAGCGACCTTACGCCATCATCGGTCGCAACCCTCAACACAGCCGCCGAGAAAGAAGGGATGCGCGCCCTTTTAGCTATTAATCGCAAGGCCTTGGAGCTGGCGGCTGAAGATAAAGGTAAGAAAGACGCGACTTTACGGGCCAATTTCGGCCTGTACTTCCACCAAGGACTCAGCGTTTTCAACACCTTAAATCAAGGCGATGGCGTAAAGATTGAAGATTCAGGAGAATAGTGCAGGTTGGCGCAAACCTGACGTTAAGAGTTTAGGACACAAAACAGCCACATCACGGGAATTTAGTGCGGCGCGATGATTAGGGGACTTCACACACGGCAGACCGGCGGCGCGTTGCGGCACATCGCAGCGGCGTTATTGCTGTGCGCGCTGACTGCTTGCGCGAGCGCCCCGCACCGATCCGCACATGCACCGGGCAATGGCGACGGCATTGGCGGTACCGGAATCCAGCATGCGCAAAACGGTGAGACCAATGGAGACGGTGTTGGCGGCACGGGCATTGTCGGAACCATCTCTGGCTTTGGATCGATTATCGTCAACGGCATGACCCTCGAGTTCGATCCGAAGACAGCGGTTGAAACCAACGGCAAGCCGACGACCCTTGAAGCGTTGAAAGTCGGCCAAGTGATTCGCGCGGTCGCCGGGCGCAAAGACGGCGAGCTTTATTTAGACTCTATCGATATTCAGCACGCGGTCACCGGACCGGTCACCAGCATCGATTACGACGCGCAAACCATGATGGTGCTGGGCCAAAACGTGCGCCTAAATCTCGGCGGCGATAAGACCGCGATCAATGCCTTTAGAAATTTGAAAGCCGGGGACATCGTCAGCGTCTCGGGCCTGCGCTGGGCTGACGGCACCGTGATCGCCACCCGGGTTGATGAGCAATCGAAAGATGAGCGCCTGATCGTGCGCGGTACAGCAGCAGTTGTGACAAGCGATACGGTCCAAGTCGGCGGCCTGACCATACCTCTCGATGGAACGGTGGTAAGCACGCCGGTTGCCGGTGAGCAAGTGTTTGCGTCAGGCCGCATGATCAACGATCAGTTCGTGCCCGATGTGGTGATGGGCGAAGCCCCGCTTCCGTTCAAAGACGATGTTCGCGACGTCTCTCTGGAAGCCTATGCGCCGAGCACTGCGGCGGACGGCGGACCGGTGTCCATTCACGGGATCGCCGTCGACAACCGCAGCCTTGCCCGAAGGCACGGAGCTGAACGACCGCATTGTGATTACCGGACGCATCGCCGCGCCCAACCGCATTACCGCCACGGGGATCGAGAAGGTCCGCACGGTTGTGACCATTCACGCCGTGCGCGGTGCCATGCGTCCCTCGGCGGTGCGCCCTGATGCGCCCTCGCGCCGACCCGAGCGGGTCGCCCCGCCCGAGCGGCCAGACGTTGAGCGGCCTGAATGGGTGAGACCGGAAACACCAACGCCGCCGCGGCCCGAGATCGAGCGGCCGCAAGGTATCCTGCCGCCGATGGCCTAGGCGGTCGTACCACTCTTCCTCGCGAATCTTAGAAGCATGGGCTTCTCACAGTCAGATTAAATCTTGATGGAAACCGACCGCCTGCTCTTACGCCGATGGACATCCTCGGACCTTAAACCGTTCGTCGATATGAGTGCGGACCCGGAGGTGATGAAGTATTTTCCCAACCTTCTCACGCCGGAGGAAAGCCGCGCTTTTGTCGAGCGCCTCGAAGAGAAGTTCGAGCGTCAGGGGTTTGGTTTTTGGGCGGCGGAGTTAAAAGCAACACAGTCCTTCGTTGGGTTCGTCGGTTTAAATACCCCGGATTTTGAAGCCGACTTTACGCCGTGCGTTGAAATTGGTTGGCGTCTTGCGAAAGAGTATTGGGGCTTTGGGTACGCCACCGAAGCCGCAAGTGCCTGTCTCAATTTTGCGTTTACTAAAGCGCAACTTCCCGAGATTTTATCGTGGACCACCCGGGAGAATTACCCGTCGCGAAAAGTCATGGAACGAATTGGAATGCAGCGTAATCCGGCGGAGGATTTCGACCACCCGGCCCTGCCCGCAGATCACCCCTTAAGGCCGCATGTGCTGTATCGAATCAAACGGCAGAAAACCGAGTTCGCTTAACTCGACCCGCTTTTCGCACCCAAGCCGATCTCATCAAAAACCTCTCCAATAAAATTACCCTACTCCGCAAATTTATCATGGGTGAAAACGTAATCTTGCGCAGGCGCCGCGAGATGGCACGCGATGCATCTGCCGTTTCCGCCCTTGGCGACACGGCCCGCAAGACGCATATCCTTGGGATTTTTGTCGAGTGAACCGTCTGGAAAGTATTTCGCCCAGAACCAATTGTCGTGACCAGGGCAAAAAGAGCGATCGTGTGCACTTTGAAAGTCGATATTTGTCTCCTTATATAGCCGTACACATCGAACATCGTCAGGCCGCTCAAGGTAGCAAAGGTGGTCTCGTCTATTTAGGATTTTATTTTTTTGCGAAGCCATAACTTTTTTGGCCGTGCGACGAATAAAAAAAGTTGACCGAAGCAGATCTCTTTCGATCAACCATTTTCCGTCATTTTATCTCGGTTGAAGAGGTAGGTTAGAACTGCGTGACAATTATGTGCGGTGAGCATTGACGTACTTTTATAGATTGAAGTGGAACAGGTAGATGCGTGTTGCAGACGTGATTTTGAAAGTCCTAGAGAGGCACGGCGTTAAACATATTTTTGGAATGCCTGGAGACGCCATCAATGACATTACCGACGCCTTGCGCCGTCAGGACACGATCAGATTTGTCGGCGTACGCCATGAAGAGGCTGGTGCATTCGCCGCGTCTGCTCAAGCGAAACTAACGGGGGAATTAACGGCGTGTATGGGGACGTCGGGCCCCGGTGCGATCCATTTGCTAAATGGTTTATACGACGCAAAGATGGACCATGCGCCGGTGATCGCGATCACGGGCCAAGTTGCGACGGACTTTATTGGAACGTCTTATCATCAGGAAGTTGATTTGGAGCGGCTATTTGGGGACGTTGCCCTATATAGCCAGACCGTAACCACGACAGGACAACTGCCCGCTGTCATTCAAGAAGCTTGCCGCGCGGCGATCACGGGCCGCGGTGTCGCGCACATTTCAATTCCTACCGATTTAGCAGGCCGCAAAACATCAGTTAAAGATGATGAGATTGTCGTCGCCGCCAAACCCGGATTGGTTCGGCCCAGTTTCGACGATTGTAAGGCGGCGATCGACATCTTGGATGCGGCTGAAAAAGTAGCCATCCTGGCCGGCATCGGGTGCGCGGACGCGGTCGAAGAACTCAAGGCGTTGGCACAAAAACTCGACGCGCCCATCATTCGAACATTGCGCGCGAAAGACATCATTGACGATGATCCGCTCTGCATCGGCGGCATTGGCCTTTTGGGCAGCGAACCAGCGGTGGCCGCACTTGATCAGTGCGATGCGCTGCTGATGGTGGGCACCGATTTTCCGTACGTTGATTTTTATCCTTCAAGCGCCAAATCCATTCAAATTGATCTATTTGCAACCCAAATCGGTAAACGGCACCCGGTTGACGTGGGCCTTGTTGGTCACGCCGGTCCCGCGATGGCCGAGATTCATAAACATGTTCGCGATCGACCCAATGGAACATTTTTATCCGAGTCTCAGAACCGCATGACACAGTGGCTTGATGATCAAAGGAGCGCCGAGACTTCTGACGCCAAACCCATCAAACCACAGCGCCTGCTTTACGACATCGCCGCGGTCGCCCCAGATAACGCGATATATTTGTGTGACACCGGTACCGCGACGGCGTGGTCAGCCCGTCATCTGCGATTGAAGTCCGGGCAACGCTATACTTTGTCGTCCGCGCATGCCTCTATGGCTTTCGCCTTACCCGGCGCGATAGGCGCACAACTCGCTTTTCCGGGCCGTCCCGTGATCGCCATCGCGGGCGACGGCGGATTTACAATGCTGATGGGAGATTTCGTTACTGCCGTGCGCGAAGATTTGCCCGTGGTTATTGTTATCCTGAACAATGGCAAACTGGGATTCATTGCCCTCGAGCAACTGGCAAAAGGTTTGCCCGAACATAGCATCGAACTGACGAATCCGGATTTTGCGGCGTTTGCCGAAAGTTGCGGAGGAATGGGATACCGCGTATTTGAGCCAGATCAAATCCGACCCACGCTTCAGCAAGCCCTTCGAGAGAAGAAGCCAGCTATTGTTGATGTTCACGTCGCACCGGACGAGCTCATTATGCCGCCCCGCATAGAATGGTCTAAGGCTTTGAATTTTGCGTACGCCAAAATTCGAGAAGCTATTGAGTAACGGCAAAATCATCCGGCCAACATCTTTCCAAGGTACGCCCCATGACAAACGCCCTTAGAAAAGCGCGAGCACCGCTCGACCGAGCGCTCCCTCACGTCGAACTTCCTGAAGATATATGCCAACAGCTGAAATATCCGAAGGAGTCTATCGCCGCGACGCTTTGGGTACGCATGGACAACGGAGATTTAAAGCCGTTTAAGGCGTGGCGATGCCGATTCAACGACCTGCTCGGTCCGACCAAAGGCGGCATTCGATTTCACAGCGGCGTCAATTTAGATGAGACAATGGCGCTCGCGTTCCGCATGACAATAAAATGTGCGGCGGCAGGATTGCCATTTGGCGGCGCAAAAGGAGGCGTGCAAGTCAATGTCAAAGACCTCTCGCCGCGGGAATTGGAAGGCCTCGCCAGAGCTTATGCCGATGCGTTTACTCATGTCGTTGGAGAAGACCGCGATGTACCTGCGCCCGACATGTATACCAATGGACCTGTCATTGCCTGGATGCTGGATCAATGGTCCCGCCATATTAAGGGGCACGCGCGGGCAGTGGTGACGGGAAAGCCCGAATCCCTAGGGGGCTCGCCGGGACGGTCGAGCGCGACAGGCGACGGGGGGTTTACGGTCTTTTCACATTGGGCGGAAGAACAGGGACTCAATCCCAAAGACACGCGAATTTGCATCCAGGGATTTGGGAATGCCGCGCAACATTTTGCGGATCGTGCATCTGAGCAAGGATATTTGATTGTTGGCGTTTCTGACTCTTCAGGAGCGATTTATAAGAAAGACGGGCTGGATCTAAAGTCGGTCAAAAGCAGGAAAAAGAAAACCGGATCGGTTCAAGGCGGTGATGGAGAAGACATATCCGGTGACAATTTGCTGACCGCGGATTGCGATGTTCTTGTGCCTGCAGCCCTAAGTGACCAAATCACCGACAAGAATGCAGCGGATATCAAAGCCAAAGTGATTGTCGAGCTGGCCAATGGACCGACGACACCTGATGCGGACAATATATTAGCGGACAACGGCGTGGTCGTGTTGCCCGATGTCTTGGCCAATGCCGGCGGAGTTGTTGTGTCTTACTATGAGTGGGTTCAAGCTAAGCAAGGAATGGTTTGGTCTCTGGAAGACGTACAAGAAAAAATGCAGTCGCGTTTGACCGCGCGCACGCAAAAAATTCTGGACGTCGCCGAAAAAGAAGACACTGACTTGCGCACGGCCGCTCACGTTGTCGCGTTGCGTGAGTTGGAGAAGGCCGTCGCTGCCTTCGAGTTGAATTAGTCATTTCATTTTTGCACCTCGTCCAATGTGGTTGCGACAAGAATTGCCCCCACCGCCATCACGGCGAAAATCACGAGAACAATTGGCACCCCGGCAACTTCCGCAACCAATGCGAAGGTCGCGCCAATCATAAGAAGTACGCCGACAATGGTATTCGACAACGCGGTGTACGCGGCGCGGCGGGATTCACCCGTCATGTCGACGATATGGGTCGAGCGTCCAAGGCGCACTCCCTGGTGCGCGACAACCAGAACGAAGAGAAGCGTAGGGCCCACGTACACCTGCGCGAGAGTGCCCGGGGAAGAAAGCCCGAGAAGCGCGCTTGCGCCGAGCACTGCGGCAGCGAGACATCCAGCAAGGATAAGGACCTTGCGGCTTGAGGCATCGGACAGACGTCCCCAGACGAACCCGCTGATGACCGCGGCCAGCGACGATGCCACCACAAAGGGTCCGAGCTGACCTAACTGGCCGGAGCCCTGGCTGCCAGCAAGGGCAAGCAAGAACGGCGGCGCTAGGGCCGTGACCATCAACAACCCCCGGGTCGCGATAAAGCGAACCAGCTGTGGGTCTTGTGTCAGAAGTTTCGATTGCTCAAGCACGACGGAAATCGGATTTCCGCCGCCCTCTGTTGCACCCGGATTTTCCGCAAGGGTAGAAAACAGTATCGCGGCAAGGATCCAAAATACGCCTCCGAGGCTCATAACCAGAGCGATAACCGCCACCGAGTGATCAAGCACGCCAGCGCTTAATAAAAGCCCGAAAACCAAAACCAGGGCCGCGGACAAACTGGCCGCGGTTCCCGTGGCGGACCCGCGGGTCATCTTCGAGACAGTTTTACCGAGAACATCCTTGTAGCTAACCGAACAAATGCTCCGCGCGCAGGCCATCACCGCCAGCAAACCGATAATTGTCCACCCAGCGGTTTGGCCGTTTTGGGTGAGCGCCGCCAGCGCCATCCCTATGACGCACAACCCTTGGATAAGACTCCCGAGAGCCCAAACCCATTTACGCTGCGGCAGGGCGCGAATGTGTCCGGCCACGAAAAGTTGTGGGAGCAATGCTCCGGATTCCCGCAAGGGAACCAGCAAGCCGATAAGATAGGCGGGTGCACCCAGCGCGCCGAGCAACCAAGACAACACCAACTTTGGATCAACCAAACCATCGCCAGTTTTGGTGAGCGACAAGCTGATGACGTGTTTTAGAAAATTTTGAGGCTGCTCACGGCAGGCTTCTTCAGGGATATCTCGGCAGACCCGGCCATCGTCTTCGTTGGTGAGTAACTCGTATACGCGGTCGCGCAAATGAGGTTCGGGGGATGGCATCGCAACGCCTCTAACCGGTGATTTAACGCTCCCATACGACCACACCGGCACATGAAAAACAAAGCGTTGGAAAAACGTACTTAGAGGACGCTGCTTTAAGGTTTGGATTCCCGCGCTAGAAGTTGTTTTTTACGCTCAACGCCCCATCGATACCCGGACAGCGCGCCGTCTTTGCGCACAACCCGGTGGCAGGGGATTGCGACGGCAAGGGCATTTGCACCGCAGGCTTGCGCGACCGCGCGCACCGCGCGGGGCGAACCTATGGCCTTGGCGATATCCGCATAACTCGCCGTTGCGCCGGACGGGATTTTTTGAAGCGCGGCCCACACACGCTGTTGAAAGGCGGTTCCGCGCACATCAAGCGGTAAATCGAACTCTTGTGCTGGGGATTCAATAAAGCCGATGACTTGCGCTACTAACTTCTCGAACTTTGCGTCGCCGCCAACAAGCTGGGCGTTTGTAAAACGGTCTTGAAGATCGTGCACCAATGCGTCCGGATCATCTCCCAGTAAAATCGCACACACACCTTTTTCGGTTGTCGCCACAAGAATAGATCCGAGAGTGCATTCGCCGACAGCGAAATGAATGCGCACGCCCGCGCCACCTGTGCGAAATTTATTGGGCGTCATACCAAGAGCCTGGGGCGCGGCGTCATAAAAGCGGCTGCTGGCGTTAAAGCCGGTGTCGTACATGGCGTCGGTGACCTTTGCACTTTGCGGAAGTTCATTGCGCAAACGCTGGGCGCGGTGAGCGACCGCATAGGCTTTGGGAGTCACGCCGGTCGCGGCTTTAAAAATGCGGTGAAAGTGATAGCGGCTGACGCCTGCGTTTTTTGCGAGGGTCTCAAGGCTTGGTGCATCCTCGGCGGTTTCAATCTCACGGCAAGCGACCGCGATCATTTCTGCATGAGTTTTCTCGCGCGGCGGCGCATTTGGCTTGCACCGCTTGCACGGGCGAAACCCGGCGCGCTCCGCGTCCTTGCAGGTCAAATGATAGCGAACGTTTTTGCGCAAGGCTAAACGGGAGGCACAGCTCGGTCGGCAGTACACGCCGGTGGTGGACACAGAGTAATAGAATAGACCGTCAGCGGTTTTGTCGCGGCGGACAAGCGCCGCCCACCGATCATCGTCGGATATAAACCGGCTTGGTGGACTTGCTTGTGTGGCTGCGGCAGCAATCATTGGGCTCATATCTGTCGTCATGAAGTTTGTATCAGTACAATTCCGATATTAGACCCCTGGGCCAATCGGTCACTCCGATTCTTGCTTTCAAATTCAATTTCTTCGGGGCGAAGCCAGACTCTGGACCTACGTGTTGAGCGTAAAGGTACGCCCCGGAATCCCGACCTGCACTTTCTTTACGCCGCCAAGGGCTGCAATGCGGCGAGCAACGGCGCTGACGGACCGGGCATCGGCGCCCGCAAGGCCGACATCGAGACGATACGTACGCCGGGCCGGGGTATGAACGAGGCGCCACGCGGGTTCCATCCCGAAGCCATTCAAAACAGTGAGGATATTTGAGAGAACCGAAGACTTACCGGCGTAGTGAACGGTGAAGCGGCAGCGATACGAGTGTGGACGGAAAACCATGACAATCCCTTTGCGAGTCAAAAAGCGTGCGAACAAACGACGAGCGACCCTGGATTAGGGCCGCGCTCGTAAGTCGCGTGCTAATTCGCAAAATGGGATGGGTGGTTTTCATGACGGGCAGAACGATAATCTCGTGTTAGGTATGTGTCCAGAAAATGCTCTTCAGTCGTGACGGCATATTATGAGAGCGGGTGATGAAAGCGGACGATTTCGAATACTCAGATGGTGAGACCATCTGCCGTGGGTACCTAGCCTGCAATGAAAAAACTCCTAGGAAACGTCCGGGTGTATTGGTCATTCATGAAGCCGGAGGCTTGGGAGCGCATGCATTAAAACGTACACGCATGTTGGCCGAGCTAGGATATGTCGCGCTCGCGGCCGACCTTTATGGTGGCCGCAAACAAGCCAAAACCAGAGACGAAATGCAGGCTTTCATGGATGACCTTACCCGGGACACCAGTTTGTATCGCGCACGAGCAAGAGCAGGATTAAATGCTCTCTCTGGTGTTCCGAACGTAGATACTTCGCGCATAGGCGCTATCGGATTTTGTTTTGGTGGTGCAACGGTGCTGGAGCTGGCAAGAGATGGAGCGCCGCTGAAAGGCGTCGTCAGTTTTCATGGTCTTCTAAAAACCAAGGCCCCAGCGAGACCCGGCGTCGTGGAAGCCAAAATCCTGGTATGTAATGGTGCGGACGACCCCATGGTTCCGCCTCACGATGTGACTGCTTTCGAAGAAGAAATGCGCGCGGCCAAAGCTGACTGGCAGGTGATTAATTACGACGGCACCGTGCACAGTTTCATGAATCCTTGGGCCGACGGAAAGGATGTTCCCGGTACACTTTATAACGCACAAAGTGCCGCACATGCCTGGACTGCCATGCAGACATTCTTCGATGGGGTGCTTGGCCCGATTTAGGGGGTATCGGCGTTCGCCGTCCAGTTTTCCTGAAATGGAATGCGCCCGGCGCCCGGCAGAGTGATCGACGGATCAAACGGATTGATCCCAACCACGAGGCCCAGGAAGTTGATTTCCAGCCCTTCCTTACGGGCCGCGAGAATCCCGAACAATCCGCCTAAGGATATCTGAAAGCCGGTGCCGCTGGGCGCGGCGGCGACAAGATTCCAGCCAAGATAATCTTTGCCGATGGCTTTGCCGGGCAGCGCGAGTTCGAATTCGGGAATTCGGCGGGCCAAAAATGCGATGAAGGTGTTGCTGTTAGGGCCGGGCCAGACTCTGTATGTCTGCGCGTTCGGATAAGCAGCGACGGCGTCTGGGAGAGCGGCAATAACCTTCTCGGCCTGAGCGCCGCGAATATCCTGCACCAGCTTTGGGAACGCGCCGTACCATCGCCGGTCTGGGGTTGGCGTGTCAGAGATGATCACCGAGGTTCCAAGGCGCCGCAGGCGAAATCCTATGACCTCGTAGCGGCGATACTCGGTCGCGTTTTCCGGTTTGGCGGCGACCCAGCAATGATCGCCGAATGCCCCGCGCCACCGGACCGCCGGAGCGCAATAGGCCTGAACAATGGCCGGCGCATGGTCCTCGGGCGCGGGCGCCCAACCGATAGGCTCGCGGCTCGCAGCCCACCAATCCTGGGCGCGGACGGTTGAGTCGAGGGTAATCCGCAGCAAGGGGATGGACACCAGGACAAGGGCAATAATCACCAGCGCCCGGAAAAATTTGGAGAAAAACGTCATCATCTGCCTTCGTAACCCAAAATGCGGGACTTTAGTGAGTGAGAAATTCGTCACAATTTAGGCAGGTGTTGCTGCCGTGGCTGGCCGCGCTCAATTTTCAAGCTCCTCACGAAGAAGCTCTAGGGACAGCCACTCGTCTTCCGCATCGGCGATTTGCGCAAGAGTGGACTCAAGATCGGCTGCATTTTTCTTGAAGGCTTCGGGGTCGCGCGCAAAGAAATCGGGATCGGCGAGGATTGCCTGAAGGCGCGCCGCCTCCGCGCGCAGGGCTTCAAGTCTGGCAGGCAGGGTTTCTAAAGCGTGCTTTTCTTTAAAGCTGAGTTTTGATTTGCGGCCCGCCGCCGCGGCTTTCTTCTCAGCCTTTGGCGCTTTGGTTTTGTCTTTCGTTTGTGCGGCGAGCACCCCAACACCGTACCCGCGCTGGGCAATCATATCGGTGTATCCGCCCGCATAGTTGATCCAGCGCCCGCCGTCCTCAAAAGCGATCACAGAGGTGACAACCCGGTCCAGAAAATCACGGTCGTGGCTGACAAGCAGAACCGTGCCGCTATAGTCGGCGAGCATCTCTTGCAAGAGATCGAGGGTTTCCAAGTCCAGATCATTGGTCGGCTCGTCAAGCACCAAGAGATTGGAGGGCTTTGCAAGCGCGCGGGCAAGCATGAGCCGGCCACGTTCGCCTCCTGAAAGTTTCTCGACCGGTGTACGTACTTGTTCGGGGCCAAACAGAAAATCTTTCATGTAGCTGACCACATGTTTTTGGCCGCCGCCGACCGCTACCATTTCGCTGTCGTTACCGGTCAATGCGTCTTTGAGCGAGGCTTTGGGGTCGAGAGACTCGCGGGTTTGATCCAAGGTGACCATCTCAAGGTTTTCGCCGAGGGTGACAGTGCCGCGATCCGCGGCAAGGTCGCCGGTGAGCAGACGTAGAAGAGTTGTTTTGCCCGCACCATTCGGGCCGACAATGCCTACTCGATCGCCGCGGCCTATGCGCAACGAGACATCTTTGACGATCGCGCGACCGCCGTAGGATTTGGATACGTCTTCAACTTCGATAACAAGCCGAGAGGTGGCCTCGGCCTCGGCGGCGGACATATCAACGTTGCCGACCGGTCCGCGATACTCGCGGCGTTCTCTTCGCAGTTCATGGAGCTGGTTCAAGCGCCGCACATTGCGTTTGCGCCGTCCGGACACACCATAGCGAAGCCAGTCTTCTTCACGGGCTATTTTGCGATCGAGTTTGTGGCGATCCAGTTCTTCTTGCTCGAGCACCTCATCGCGCCAAGTCTCGAAATCGGCAAACCCGCGATCAACGCGGCGAACTGTTCCGCGATCAAGCCATGCGGTCGAGGTAGAGAGATTGGATAAAAAACGCCGGTCGTGACTGATGATGACTATAGCCGAGCGCATCGCCGAGAGTTCGTTTTCCAGCCATTCAATCGCGGGCAAATCGAGATGATTGGTGGGCTCATCGAGGAACAAGATATCGGGGGTTGGCGCAAGAACCCGGGCCAGGGCGCAGCGGCGTGCCTCACCGCCCGAGAGCTGGCGCGGATTTTCCTCCCCGCTCAGCCCAAATTTATTGAGCAATCGCCCGGCGCGATGCACATCGTCTAGCGGACCAAGCCCGGCTTCGACATAGGCGCGCGCGGTCTCAAACCCATCGAAGTCGGGCTCTTGCGGTAAGTACCGCACGGAGGTGCCCTGTTGCAACGCGCGCTCACCGCTGTCCGGCTCAACCAAACCTGCGGCGATCTTGAGCAAGGTCGATTTGCCGGACCCGTTGCGTCCAACCAGACACAACCGCTCTCCGGAGCCAACCGAAAGTTCGGCGCCGGTCAGGAGCGTCGGACCACCGAAGGTGAGATGAATATCGCGAAGGAGAAGCAAGGGCGCGGCCATGGCGGCACGGTCATAACATTTTTCTTTTGAAATGACCTGTCCGTTTTTTCGAAGCGTGCGTGCTACAGTGCGCAACCTTTAACCCGGCGGAGATCCATCTCGATGCGAGATTTTAGTTTTATGAGGACACTTCGGATTGCCATTGCATTCGTTGCCGCCTCTGGTTTTAACGCGGCGTGCGCGGAAGACGTGCGCGATACGCGCGAAATACTCGATGTTGTTTTTCCGGTTAAAATTGAAGCCGGGCTCGCCGTGCTGGGCGCGCCCGAACATCTTCGCAGCGGTTCGACAATTTATGTCTACGGGGAAAACGGATTTACGAAGTACCGCGACGGCATAAACGGATTCACATGTCTACTGAATCGCGATGCGTTCTTTTACGGCGGGCGGTCCTTTAAACCCACCTGCTGGGACGAAGAAGGTTTAACCAGCTATGTGCCGGTGATGCTGCGGGTTGGGGAACTGCTCGCCGCCGGAGAGTCGATTGAAGCCATCCGTACGGATATTGACAATGGATTCAAAGAAGGGCGGTTTCACAGGCCGACAAAAACTGGAATCGCATACATGGTGGTGGGAGACGTTGATATCGATCCCCGCACCGGTGAGATCAGACGCACCGCGTTTCCTGGTCACTATATGATTTATGCGCCGGGGGTCACCAACGAGGATTTGGGATATTCCGCTGATGCGTCTCGCATTGACCGGAGCCTGCCGTTCATATTCGACCGCGGAGCGGGCGGGTCCGAACTCGCGTATATGATCACCGTTCCGCACAACTGATCGGCCTCGCCATGACCACATTTGAAGCAAAAGACCCGGATTATGAGGAGCGCGTACGCGCGAGTTTTAACCGGCAAAAGGCGATGCAGACCCTTGGGTTTACTTTGTCCAAGGTAACACCCGGCGAAGTGGAAATGATTGTGCCGTATCGCGAAGACCTTACGCAGCAGCATGGGTTTATGCACGGCGGCATTGTTGCGACCGGCCTCGATAACGTCTGCGGCTACGCGGCGTTTTCACTCACCCACGGAGACATCGCCGTGTTGTCCGTCGAATTTAAGGTCAATTTATTATCACCGGCCAGCGGTGAGACTTTTGTTTTTCGCGGGTCGGTTATTAAGCCGGGAAGAACAATTACTGTCTGCGAAGCGCGTGCGTATGGGGTGACGGACGGCGTGGAAAAACTGATCGCGACCGCGACGGGAACGATCATGTCGGTCGCAAGCCGCGAAGGGCTTCATCATTAAACTTAAACGGGTGCGTCTTTGGGTTTGTTGCGAATCCAGATCGCGGCTCCGAGGACGCTTAAGATCGACAGCCCCGCCGCGAGCCCCATCGACCAGCGAAAAGCGCTAACAAACGCTGCCTCAATGGCATTGCGAAAGGTGAGACGGTCTGCTGGCGAGAGCGCCTCGGGCACCTCCATGGCGCCGAGATTAATCGTACCTTTTAAAATTTGAGCCGCGGCGGCGGATGAGAGGCTGAGGGTTGAAACCATCTCGACCATTTCGCGATGGAATACGCCATAAAACAAAGCACCAAATACCGCGAGCGCGATGAGCGCGGCGGCCCGGGAAACCGCATTGTTCACACCGGACGCAGTGCCAGATTGGTGGTCGGGAACAGAGGTCATGACAACGGTGGTCAGGGGCGCGACGCTGACCGCCATGCCGAAAGCCATGACCAGAATGCCTGGAAAGAAACCTGTCCAGTACGCCGCGTCCACACCGGGGCGCAGCAGCAATAAATATCCAAGGGCCGTAATCGCAGGTCCAATCAGGAGGGGCAGACGCGGGCCAAAGCGGTCCACCAATCCGCCCGCCCACGACGATAGGAGGAACATCACGATCATGAACGGGAGCAGGGCCGCACCAGCCTCGGTCGCTGTCATCCCCTGAATCTGAATCGCGTTTAGCGGCAGAAAGAAGAGCGCGCCGCCAAGTGCGCCGTAAAAAAACAGTGTTAAAACATTCGCGCCAATAAAATTCGCTGAGCGAAACAGGGCTGGGGGCAGCATGGGACTCTCTGACCGCTGCTGAGTGACGACGAACCCTACGCCCGCCAAGACTCCAACAAACGCGGATGTCAAAACGAGGGGGTGCGACCATCCGAGATTGGCTTGCTCAATGAGCGCAAACACAATTCCTGCAAGTCCTAATGTACAAAGAACAGCGCCAATCCAATCAGTGGGCTGGGCGTCTTCGTCGCGGGAGTCAGGGACGCGCGCAATGGCCATGAAGACAACAATCAGCCCCAAAGGAATGTTGATGTAAAAAATCCAGCGCCAAGAAACATTCTCAATAAGCCAGCCGCCCACCAATGGCCCGACCGCCATGGTGATGGCTGTGTACGCCGACCACGTTCCGATTGCTTTGCCGCGCGCCTCGATTGGAAAATTTGCACTCACGAGAGACAAACTTCCCGGCACTAGAAATGCTCCGCCAACGCCTTGCAAAGCGCGCGCCGCAATAAGTTCGTTTGGCGTACGCGCAAGTCCACACAAGCCTGATGCGACGGTAAATACAATCATGCCAAGGACAAACATGTTGCGGCGGCCGAAGCGATCTCCCGCCGAACCGCCCACGAGAATGAGTGCGGACAGGAACAATGCGTATGCCTCGACGACCCATTGAACTTGAGGGGCTGTGGCGCCTAAGTCGTTTTGGAGCGCCGGCAGTGCAACGTTCACCACAGTGCCGTCGATAAATGCGACCGACGAGCCCAGGATCGTTGTCGCCAAAACCCAGCGCCCGGTGGCGGGCTGGCGTTCAGGGCAGTCGGCCGCAGTTGCAATGACGCCCTTGTCGCAAGGATCCTGGCTGATGCGAATCATAGTGACGTCCTAATTAAGTCAGCTGGGCAGAACTTACCGCCAACGATAGGTCAGACTCAGCCCGCCGCCTGCAGACGGGCTGTTGTCGGAGAATCCCTTCACGCCATAGAACAAAAGCGACCAATCGTCGCTGAGCCGCACGTTCATGTATGCCGTACCTTCTTGCGGGGTCGCCGCACCACGAATGGAAGACTGGCGGATGTCGTAGTAGGCGCCGAGCGTGAACCTATCGTCGAAGCTGTACTGCGCGCCCAAACTCCCGTAGATCACGTTACGCAAAGTGAAACCGGTGGGATCGCCGGTGAAGCGATAACCGAGAGTGGCAAACGGGACAAAGTTGTCGATGGACTGAGCGACGTCTACTTGAGTTGCGAAATCCCAAGCGCCGGTTCCAAGGCCTTTGCTGAAACTTGCTGTCGGCGCTTTGACCCGCGCGGTGAGGTCAATGAACAAACCTCGGTCGTAAAGGGACTCGAACGAATAGGTGCCGTAGAGATTGATGTCGCCGGGACCATCAGCTTTGCCTCCAGTGCGTACACCGAGCGAATCACCAGCTGACGAGCCATCTACGAGAAGGGCTGGACCTGAGACGTGGAGGTAGGAAAAGACCGCGCGCGCCTTCCAAGGACCCTTGGACGCTTCAATGGTTGCTGGCAAATAAACAACAGTCGTGCGTTCCCGCGCGCCATAGAACCCTGAGCTGACATCTACCCCAGTGCTTGCCCGGTATTGCCAAAAGGCGTCCGCAAAGGAGTCTTGCGCGCGTGCACCAGAGCTCATATTAATTGTGCCAGGTACAGTTAATATGAGGGTTAAAATCGCTGTGTTAACTCTCAATTCGTATCCATCCCAGATTTGCATCCCCTGCCGGCAACCGCACCGGCCGCGGCTTCGGAAAACATGCCCTATAAGTCAAAAGCGCTCGTCTCTGTGGATCCATCTTACGGTGCTGCAGTTTATGAGTCTGCCAAATCTTAAAGGCCCGCGGATGAAAATTTAGACCTACTCAAGGAGCCAGTCCCCGCGTTGACCGGGCTTACCTATCCCCATATAGACGGGGCAGGCCTACGTCCTCCTCTGCATTCACATTGGGACTTATCCTGGTAATTCATGATCGCACCTGTTGACGATGAAGCGAGTCTCAAAGCGCGTCTTGCAGACAATCCTCGTGATGCGGACGCCCTTGGTGCGCTGGGCGATCTCGTTTTAAAAAAATTCTCCGCGTCAACGGACCAACCTTCTCCAACGGACCTTGCACGGGGCATCGCCTACGTTCGTGATGCGATCAACCAGGGATTCAAGTCACCCGGTGTCATCGAACGTTTTGTCAAAACTATCGGAGGGCTGAAGTCCGTTCCTTCAGACTGGAATATAGAAGGCGCGCTAAAGCGCGCATTTGAGTCCTGCGCGTTAAACCCTCTTACATTTCGCCTGGCCGTCAACGCTCTGCTCCATGGTCTGCCGCAGAACAAGGGGGCCTTCGCAGAGGCATTGACCGCGACTTGGCAAGGCGACGACACAAAATTCGCAGAGCTTATGAGAGATGGTCGGTTGCAAGACACTCTCGCCGACCCGGCGCTGGCGATGATCATGAGATCGACGGTTTACGCATCAGCAGAAATGGAAGTTCTTTTTACGGCCGTGCGTCGTTACTACCTGCACCTTGCCGTTGATTCTGACACGATCACCGTTAAACCGTCCGACCGCGCCCTGTGCTACGCTTTGGCCGACCAGTGTTTTTTAAATGAGTACGCATTTTGGACCGGCGCAAATGAAGAGCTTCGCTGTGACCTCTTAGTAGAGTCCATAAGCGCAGACTTTGCGGAAAATGCCGTCAAGGACCCCTTCTCCATCGTCGTCGTGTCCTGCTACAGGCCTTTATCTTCCCTTCCCTGGGCCGAGAAACTTACTCGGTTGCGTCCCGCCACAGACCAGAATGAGTTTTCAGCCCTAATTCAACGCCACATCTTGGAGCCCACCAAAGAACGGGAAATTGCTCGATCACTACCAGTGATTGGCGAGATCACGGATGAAACCTCGCAGATGGTTAAAGATCAGTACGAAGAAAATCCGTATCCGCGGTGGGCGATGCCAATGGTTCATGAACCGAAACCATTCTCGGCCGCCGTGCGAAGCAGATATCCTAATGCCGATCTGAATTTACTGACTCAGATCACAAAGCCCGACATTCTTGTCGCGGGCTGCGGCACTGGACAGCAAATATTTCAAACCATTGGTGGTTACGACTCATGGGATTTGACGGCGATAGATATTTCAAGCGCAAGTCTCGCGTATGCGCAGCGCAAGATCGAAACATTCAATCTCCCGAGTGTGAACGTGGCGCTTTGCGACATTTTAAACGTCTCAAAGCTCGGTAAGACGTATGACATTATCGAGTGTTTTGGCGTTCTTCACCACATGGAGAGCCCGATCGACGGATGGCGCGCCCTAGTAGAGGTGTTGCGCCCCGGGGGCATAATGAGCATCGGGCTCTACAGCTCAACGGCGCGGCGCGAGATCATTAACGCCCAAGCCTACGCCCGGCGCAAAAACTACGCGCCCAATCCTTCGGGAATACGTCGTTTCCGCCAAGATGTTTTGGCCGATGCTCGAAAATCGTCCGTCGCGCCCGCATCAAATCCTGTGACTGCATTCGGGCCGGTCATAAAAAGCTATCATGACTTTTACTCCCTCTCGATGTGCAGAGATCTTATCTTTCATGTCCAAGAGAAAAACTTCTCTCTCGAAGAAATAAAAGACGCTCTTTGTGAGCTCAATTTGCGTTTTCTCGGATTTAAATTTAGCAATCTTTCAATTTTGAATTCTTATTTTCGACGGTTTCCAGACGATCCGTCTGGCACAAATCTTTCAAACTGGGTCGCGTACGAAAACGAAAATCCAACCACGTTCGCCAACATGTACGTATTTGATGTACAGAAACCGGCGGGCTGACGTGGAGCGGCAAAACGCCTAATTTCTTTCCAGCGCATCGACATCGGCGAGCAGATCGTCGATCAGGGATTCACATCCAGGAAGATTGATTTTTTCCGCCTCTAATACGGCCCTGAATGCGCGGGCCTTAAAGGTAACGATATCAATCTCACGTCCCGCCCCTTCAATGCGCGCCGCATCTAAGACGATATCAAACAAACGGTCGACCGCGTGTAACCGGCCCCAAAGATAATCGTTCTCCCGGTACGCCCTCGAGAAAAACGCCCCGAAATGATGAAACTGGACACCCTTTAGTGTGGCTTGGGCGCCGCCTTCTCGGAGCGTTTGTGCATCGTCAGGGCTTAGGCGATCAACGCGGATTTCATCGAATTCGTCGAGATCGCGCCAATTCGTAATGGAGAACGTCAACACGTCCCAAACCGCAAATCCGATGTAATGCTCGATCAACTCCCGGCGGGCGGCCGGCGGCAGTGGGCGCACATCACCAACCCCATCGACAAGCGCGACAAACAAGGCGTCTGTGCGTTCGTTGTCGCGCTCCAATGCCAGGTCATCTCCAACAAACGACAGTGTTCTTTCAATGTCGTCTGCAAATTTTTTCGCGACCAAATCTACATCCGTAGAGAGTGAAGGGTCGGTCTGTATTGCGTGCTCGATCTTCTCGACGACTGCCTTAACGGCGGCAGTTGATTCAGGACTCAGATCGGGTGTGCTGTCTGAGAGCGTACCAATCCGAGACGTCACGGACCGCAGCAAAGCGAGCGCGTCGTAAAGGCCGGCTTTTATTCGATCAAGGCGCTCGGTCTGAAGGCCCTCATATTCGGGGTTCGAAATACGCGTGTAGAGTTGATTGACCGCGCGCACCACAAAACGAATGCGGCGCTGCCGATAACGCACATCAAACCTGAGTAAAAACCTAACCCACGGCGGCGCCTGATCACCCGGCATAAATGTGCTGGACACATCTAACGTCTTGGGCGTTACTCCGGAAAGGCGGGCCCAAGCCTGCACAACACCGACAATACGCGCGGACTCGACGCTTCCTTTCTCATAGCCGCAAATCAATCCCGTCAGTGTTGCGACATCTTCGATGACCGCGGACAATTTTAGGCGCAGGTAACCTTCATAAGCAAAGCCGGTTTGTTGGCGTGCTCGATTGTTGGCGTGCTCGCGCAACTGGCCAACGTCTTCCCCGGTTAATTTGCGGTCAAATGCATCCCCGGCAATTTCTGTCGCGATCGTGTGAATATGAGAGCGCGCGCTTTCCACGACCACTTGCAGGCGGCGCACTTCCGCGTTGTGTTTATTCACCCATGCCAAATCATCGTGAATGGGTTCATTGCGCGGAATGTCAGAGAGTGCGCCCTTAAATGTCTCGAACCATCCGGGCACTCGTCCCCATGCGAGGCTTTCACGGCCGCGGGGATGGGGGTCGATATACAGCAGCCGACGATCAACATGTCGGTAAGCGGCGCGGCCATGTATGGCGTCGATCGCATGTGAAAATGGCTTGTTGTTCAGTACACTTCCGTCAATGAAAGAGGCGCTTCCGGGATTTAGGCCCGCGGCCAAATACGGATGAAAATTGTTGTCGGTAAAATCAGCACGGCCGGGCCAGTTCAAGTCGCGCTCAGCCAGCAAGCGGTCGATCTCGGCGAATTGCGCGGGAGGAAAAGCCCCGGGGAAGGACGAAGTGGCGCGCGCCGCGAACACTAGGCCGGGCAAGCTCCCACGATCAAAATTTGATTGCTGCTGTCCGCGCAGCCACTGACGATAGGTGAAATGCAAGACTTGGCGATGCTCGCGGTCGCGAATAACCGGCGGATCATGAATAGGGGTGTCGGTTACGTATCCATAAAAGTCAGTCACGGTCACGAACAAATCGAGCCGTTGGCTGGCAGGGATTAGCGAACTGGTTGGTGTTTTGGGATCGCCCATGGCGGAGAAACCGCCATAGAGTACATCGGTCAAATTATATCCATCGAACGGCGGCTTAAACCACCGCGAACGCAAAAACATCGAAAGTTTTTGTTCAAAGTCTTTGTTGTTTTCTAATTTTTTTCTGAACCACCACAGGAGCACAGAGATAAACGGGCGCAGGTACCACTTACTCCATGGGCCAGCCTTGACGTGCTCTGGCATTAACTCGGCGACATCCGAGTGGGTGAGCCAGAAATCGCGTACGGGGTCGATATTGAGATCGTGTGCGAGTGCGCGCGCAAGAATAACGCCGTTGATTCCACCAGCGGACGCCCCTGCAATAACATCAACGACAATGCGCAAGTCTAAGTCGTTGCCAATTTGTTTCAGAACATCAAAGTAAATGCGCTCGCTGTCGATCGCGTCGTCGCGCGGTTGAGCGATATCTTCATAAGATGCGTTTGAATTTTCGTGATTAATAAAGGTTTGGTAATCGCGCGAGGCGCGCGCAAGCTTGAGAATTTCCTTGGTCACACCGTGCATGTATACGGCGAGAGACACCCCGCCGTAGCACACCAGCGCAAGGCGTAATTCTTTCTCTTTCACATCAGCTCCCGTAGAGCACTGAGCACCATGCGCCAAACTCGGCGCTAAATATGACGTAGGAATTTGATCTTAGCGCGTTTAAAGCTCGGTACGAAAGAGAGCGGCTGAAAGAGTGATTTACTCCGCCGGCTGCTGATCAGACTGTGATGATGGGGGGTGTTTACGTTCAAACTCATCTAGCTGAGCAGCAACCCGGCCAGGCGAGCCCGTCCCGCGTGCGATCAGCATGTACACTGCCGGCACAACAAAGAGAGTAATGACGGCGGCGAAGGCAACGCCTGTGAATATCGTCACCCCTATGGGTTGGCGGCCTTCCGCTCCGGCACCGGTAGCAATAACCAACGGCACCGCCCCCATCACTGTTGCAAGCGCCGTCATAATAATGGGCCGCAAGCGCGTGACCGCACCTTCGATAAGAGCTTGGCGAAACTCATGGCCGGCATCACGCATCTGGTTGGCAAACTCAACAATCAAAATCCCGTTCTTCGCAGCCAGACCCACAAGGACGATGATTCCGATTTGCGAATAGATGTTGATGCTTTGCCCAAAAAGCAAAAGACCCAAAAGCGCCCCGAACACCGCGAGCGGGACGGTCATCATAATCACGAACGGATGGATGAAGCTCTCGAACTGGGCCGCAAGCACCAGGAACACGACAAGCAAAGCTAAGCCGAAACTAAAGTAGATAAAGTAGCCTGTTTCCTCGTAGTCAGCAGCTTCACCGCGCCAAACGACCTCTGCGGCTTCAGGGAGATTGGCGTCCGCAATGCGTTCAACTTCGTCAATGATGTCGGCCAGATTTGCGCCCGGGACCGGAAATAAACTGAAATTTATGGCGCGCTTTCTATCAAGCCGGTTAAGGGAGTCGGCGTATGCGCCCTCTTCAAGGGTTACTACACTGGAGAGCGGGATCAGCTCTCGGGTGGTATCCGAGCGTACATATATATTAGAGACGTCGGTTGGGGCATTGCGATCCTCAAGGCGTCCTTGGAGCATAACGTCATACTCCTCGCCCTGATCGACGAAGGTGGTCACTCGGCGCGACCCCATCATTGCCGCTAGGGTTTGACCGATTGTACCGACGGAGACCCCAAGGTCGGCGGCACGGGTGCGATCGATCCGAATACGGATCTGAGGTTTTTGCTCGATGAAGTTGTTGCGCACTTGAATAAACAAGGGGCTATCGCCGAGCTCCGTCATCATCATATCGCGCCATACCCGCAAGTCGTCGAAGGTGGGACCTGTCAGGCTAAAATTGAGATTGTTGTAGCCACCGCCGCCGCGCCCGAATCCCGACGGCATATTCGCGAACACCTGCGCGCCGGCCACGCGCTTCATTTTTGGGGTGATTTCACGGACGAGGTCCGAGGCGTGGCGATCGCGTTCGCTCCATGGCGCGAGCTGAACAATCAGTCTGCCGCCATCACCACTCCCGAAAATCATCTCTAGAGTGCGCGTGACCTCGCCCGAGTCCAAGTATGGTTTTAAAACTTGGGCCGCTTCACGCATCTGGCGGTCAGTGTACTGAGCCGATGCGCCGTCCGGTGAGCTGACCATCACAAAGAACACACCCCGGTCTTCTCGGGGCGAAAACTCTTTCGGAATGATCACAAACAATGCGCCGGTCAATACGGTGATTCCGGCAAGTCCGAGGACAATTAACTTTGGGCGATCGAGCGCTTTTTCCAAGAGCTGAATGTACCGCGCCTTAACTTTCTCAAAAACCTCGTTCGCCGCGTGCGCGACCGGACTGCGATCCAACTTTAAGGTCAGAATTTTTGAACACATGACCGGCGTAAGGGTCAGGGATACGAACATGGAAAAGGCAACCGCGACGGACATCGAAACCGCGAACTCAAAGAACAGTTTACCGACCGTTCCTTCCATGAGGGTGACGGGCACAAAGGCGGCGATCAGAACTAAGGTTGTCGATAAAATAGCGACGCCGACCTGCTTTGATCCCCGAAACGCGGCGAGTAATGGCGGCTCACCGAGATGCATACGCCGGTGAATATTCTCCAGCATGATGATCGCATCATCGACGACGAGACCAATTGCAAGGACCATTGCCAAGAGGGTCAGAATGTTGATGGAAAACCCAAGCGGCCATAGCACGATTGCGGTGGCAATCAGGGAAATCGGAACCGTGACAGCGGGAATAATCGCTGCGCGAAACGTTCCGAGAAAAAGATAGATTACTGTGACGACCAAGAAGGCGGCGACCGTAATAGCGATCAACACCTCATTAAGTGCGATAAAAATAAAAGCTGACGAATCAAAACTGACGAATAAGGTCAAATCATCAGGGAGCGTGCGCGAGATGCGCTCAACCTCTTCACGCACAGCCTCGGCCACGGCAAGCGTCGAGGCCCCCGGCTGCTTGACGATACCTAGCCCCACGCCATCGCGGTTATTGACGCGAAACACCGAATTCACATTGACCGGTGCGAGCTCGACGTCGGCGATTTCAATGAGCCGGACGAGATAATTGTTGTCGCCGCGCGCGACGACCAGATTGGCAAAATCATCGACCGACTGATACGCGCGAATTGTGCGCATGGTGTAGTTGCGGTCCTCAGATTCGAGCGTACCTGCACCGAGCTCGACGTTCTCGCGGCGCAAGGCCGCCTCGACGTCGGACACCGTAATCCCGCGCGCCGCCATCGCCCGCCGGTCAAGCCAAACGCGCATCGCCTTTTCACGATCGCCGCCGAGATTGATAGACGCTACGCCTTCTATTGTCGTGAGCTGCGGTTCCAGCGTGAGAGCCGCGTAGTCCGACACTTCCATTTGCGAGCGGCTGTCGGACGATAAGTTGAGCCACATAATAGGAAAAGCGTCCGGGTCGGCTTTTCGCACCACCGGCGGATCGGCGTCTTCGGGCAAACGACCGGCAACCCGGCTAATTTGGTCGCGCACATCATTGGCCGCCGCATCAATGTCGCGGCCAATGCTGAACTCGAGATTGACGCCACCGCGGCCGTCGCGGGAATACGAATTGACTGCATCGATACCCTGAATGCCGCCGATTTGTTCTTCGATGACACGCACAACCTGTGACTCGACCACCTCAGCCGAAGCACCAGGGTAGCTGACGTTCACACTAACGATGGGCCGATCAATATCGGGGGTTTCACGAACCGGCAGGCGCGTTCCCGCATACAAGCCGAACACGACGAGCAACAAGCTCGCAACTATGGCCACAACGGGCCGCTTGATGGAAATATCCGATAACAGCATGGCCTATTTTCCTAGTGTTGGCCTTTGTGCTCGCGCTTATAGGGCACGCCGGTATTTAGCTACGATCCGATCGCACATCGGCGGCTTGCGCCGGCGGTGTTGTTTGGACCTGAATATCCGAACGGTTTAGAATTTCGACGCGGGTTCCGGGCCGCAAATCCTGATGGCCTTCCCGCACCACCACATCTCCCTCGCTCACGCCGGACAGAATTTCAACGAACCCGCTGCGGCGAAGACCAATAGTGACTTCGGCCTGCTCCACGGTGTCGTCGGAGCGCACGACGGAGACGTATTGTTTATCGTTCTGCGGCTGAAGCGCGGCTTCGGGGATGATCAAAGAGTCCCGGCGGTCCTTAATCAGGTCCACGACCATCAACATGCCAGGGCGAAGGCGAAGATCTTCGTTGTCGATCTCCGCGCGCACGGTCACAGAGCGGGTCGCCGGATCAATTCTGCTATCGACCGCAACAACGGTTCCGGTGAAGGTTTCATTTCCATATGCGCTGGCTTCGGCTTCGATATCAAGGCCGGGACGCAAGGACGAGAGAAACGTTTCCGGGACAGAAAAATCGAGATTGACCGTCGAGATGGCGTCCAAGGTTGTTACAACCGTTCCCGGCGAAACCAACGCGCCGACGCTAATGCGCCGGGTGCCTACGATACCGTCAAAGGGTGCGGTTATGAGCCGGTCGCCCGCACGCACACGCGCCGCGGCCACATTGGCTTCAGCTTTCTTGACGGCGGCCACCATCTCATCGACCCGCGCCTGCGAAATGTGATTGTCTTTCGCAAGGCCCATCGTCCGTTCGAGTTCTTTGCGCTGTTGTTCAAGATTGGCGAGTTCGACATTGAGTTGTGCGACTTGCTCACCGGCATCGATCGCAGCGATTTCGCCGCCGCTTTGGATGGTTTGGCCATCTTCAAAATAAATGGACCGAATAATGCCCTGCACCTTGGCGGTGACATCAACAGATTCTTTGGCGAACACCGTTCCAATCGCCTCAAGGCGATCGCTAAAGGTTTCCTTTTCAACAACAGCAACACGAACAGGACGGGCATCGCCGTCTCCGCGGCCGCGGGCATCACGTTGAGACGCATCGCTCCAAAAAAAGAAAATCGCCACAAGGGTGAGAGCCGCGAGACCCGCAAGCACACCGACCTTGTGTTCCATGACTTTCTGCTTCAATTGCATTTTAAAACACCGAAGATTGGGACTGCCGTTCTCCGCACCCAAGGAGGCTGGCCCTTTGTGATTTCTCGCAGAACGTGTGCGCGCCGGTTAGATGTTTATACACACCGGCCTGGTTTCACGCCATTAACAGCGTGTAATTATCGGAAACATATGAATTTTTTACGTACCTTCGTCTGAATTGGATCAATTAAAACGGCCAAAAAGCCGCGATCCGTCGCGCGGGCGCGCATTTAAGGCCGCAATCACCAGTGTGTGATGGGGAGGGCCCATTTTCCTTGGCAAAAAAAAGGCCCCGCTGGAACCAGCGGGGCCAAAGTATTGGGTAAATGGAACTTGTCAGCAGTGTTTCCGCCCGACTAACCGAGCCTCAACACGCGCACTTTGTGCCATGGTGACCTTTGAGCCGGACCTGCGAGAATTGACAGGTTTGGGGAAATCCGACCTGTCAGTTCCGACAGGTCTGCCCTGATCTTTACCGATAGTCCTTAAAATCCTCGGTGGCTTTGACGAGCGCGGCGCGTATTCCCGGCTCCATCGAAGAATGACCTGCATCGGCGACAATTCGGTACTGAGCACCAGGCCAGGCCCGCGCCAACCGGTCGGCGGCGGCGATCGGACATACCATATCGTAGCGGCCTTGAATGATAACGGCGGGATGATCTTCGATCGCCGTCACGCCTTTTATGAGTTGGTCGGGGGCGAGAAATCCGTTGTTGACCATATAGTGTGCCTCGATCCGCGCCATGGACAGAGCGCCGCTGTAGTATTGGCCGATGCCCTTTGCGTCCTTTTGTTTGGGGCCCATGGGGATAAGCCGCGAGCATGCATTCTCATAAGCACACCAGGCCGCCGCGGCGGGTTTATGGACATCAGGATCAGGATCAATGAGACGGGTGTAATAGGCCTGCAAAAGTTCGTCGCGATCCGAAGAGGGAATAAACTCGGCGAATGCGCGATAGGCTTCCGGGAAAAAGCGCCCCATGCCCTGGCCCTCACCGCCCATAAACCAGGCAATCTCATCGGCGCTAAACAAAAAGACCCCGCGCAGTATGAACCCAATGCACCGCTCGGGGTGGGCCTGCCCGTAGGCCAGAGCAAGAGTCGATCCCCAAGATCCGCCAAAGACGATCCAACGCTCGACACCTAGGTGTTCACGCAATGCTTCGATATCGTCAATCAGATGTGCGGTTGTGTTGTCTTCGATGCTGGCTTCCGGTGTTGATCGGCCGGCGCCGCGCTGATCGAAAAGCACGATGCGGTATGCTGCGGGATCAAAAAACCTGCGGTAGGCCGGCGCCACGCCTGCACCGGGACCGCCGTGCAAAAACACTACCGGCACGCCCTTCGCATTGCCCGATTGCTCCCAATATAATTTATGGGATCCGCCGACATCCAGCATGCCGTTTTCGTAGGCGTCAATGGGCGCGAAAAGTTGCTTGCCGCTCTCAGCTTTTGCCGCGCGGCGACTCAACCCCGATCCGGTATTTTCTAATGCGGCGATGATGCGCCCTCCGTAGTTGGCCCGGCTTTTGCTGCAGAAAAACCTCCTTCTCATATCACCCGATTCCCGGCGGAGAGCAAGGGTTTCGCCCGCACTTGACGTCCGGACATTTTGATACGACATAATTAAGGTCTACCGGGCTGCATGAGGCAGGCGGTGAACCAAAGGCGCCCAGCCGGGGCCGCAACGCGCTCGCTCGCAAGAGGAGACACCCAATGCCCAGAGTCTCAGTTTTTTCCAGCCCCCTTCTGCTTGGTTTTGACCACATCGAACGCGTCTTGGACCGCGTCAATAAAACCGCTGCGGAAGGGTATCCCCCCTACAATATCGAACAAACCGGTGAGCATAGCCTGCGCATTACCCTCGCCGTCGCCGGGTTTTCCGAAGACGATTTGAACGTGACCGTGGAAGACAACCAATTGGTGATCCGCGGCAAACAGCAAGAGGACGAAAACGATACGCGCGTGTATCTGCATCGCGGAATTGCCGCGCGGCAATTTACACGCAGCTTTGTTCTGGCTGAGGGCATTGAGGTGAGCGATGCGGAAATCATCAATGGTCTTTTGCATGTTGATTTGCAGCGCCCGGTTCCTGAGCCCAAGGTGACTCAGATTCAAATCAAGAACAGCACCAAGAAAAAAGCCGCGCCAAAAACTATTGACGTTAATCCGGATGCATAAGGCGCATGCCGCCACGTAACAGAACGATACGGGACGAGGCCTCGAAAGGAGGACTACGATGAGTGAGAAGAAAAAAGAGATTGACTTGAATGAAGCCGATACCGAGACCGGTGCCGACGAGACCCAGGATGTGGCTGCCATCGGGTCGACACCGATTGATATGGCGCGCCTTGGCCTTAATCATGTCGCTTATGTTCGCCGCGCAGTGGTGGACGACAAACTTGTGTGGACCATACACGGCGCGAACGGCGCCCCGCTTGGCGCTGCGGAAAATCTGGAACAAGCCTGGGGTGCGGTTGTGCAACACGGCTTAGAGCCCTTGCACGTGCATTAGCGTGGGCAGCGCGATCTCAAACCGTTTCACCTGGAGACATATATATGCGCGCGATTAATCCCCCCGGCCCGCTGGTGCCTGGAATTTCGCAAGGTATGCTCGTTGAAAACTGCGACCTTTTGTTTTTGTCCGGGCATATACCCTTAGGGCAGGACGGTATTGTGGGCACCGACTTGAAGACGCAACTCGAGCAGGTGTTTAAGAATATGGCCGCAACGCTGCAGGAAGCGGACACCAGTTTCGCCGACATTGCGCGGCTGACCATATATGTGAAGGGATATCATCAGGATATGCTGCCAACGATCCGCGCAGTGCGCGATC
>CBDDHW010000058.1:0-74862 GCA_965228575.1 Rhodospirillaceae bacterium
AAATTGTGCCTCAAATAAGTCTATCCGTCGGCACCTTTACGGCAATATGAATTGGGTTACCCCAGGCATTTTCTCTCGCATTTTTTACTCTTCAGGGCAATAAAATAAGGATTTTAAGGGGTTAGAGGCAAGCGCCACCCCTGCACAGAGCCCAAAAAGTAGAGAAACGCCGCCCTGTAAACCCAACCACGCCCTTGGCCCCCGGGCAGTGGGTTGCAACTCAAAATCCGAAAATCGAGAAGATGCTCGCTTCTTTGCGGTATTTTTCGTGGCATTCGCTGCAAACCGCGCTCGTCGCCTCGAAACGAGATATGAGATTGGCCAAGTCTCCCTGATCCGCCGCATCCTTGAAGCGTCTTGCCTCCAGTACAAACGCTTCTTGAAGCGCTTCAAACTGCTCGGCGTCAGTCCAAATTTCCGCTCGTGCTTCGGTTTCAATGCCAGACTCAGGACCACTACCGTCGGGAAACCAATGGATCTGATCACCTGCCCATTCATCAATCTGTGCGGCATGGTCCTGGATCATAGAAATATCGGGTTGGCTGCGCTTTAGGTCTCGATCTATTTCGTCGTACGCCTCACCCATCTGCTCGAATTTCGCACGCCGATCGTTTATCGCCCGCTCGATATCCGGCATTTCAGCCGCCATGATTGAAACAGGCGAAACGGCCAGACAGACCAAGAATACCAATACCAAGCTCCGTGTCGGACGCGAGCATTTCATGACCAAGCCCTCCTTCGCGGCGGCAAATGTTTGAGGATACCATAATGGGTCCTTCGGAAATTTCGAACCGTCATGTCCCCTATTTTTCATCCTTCATTTTTTTCCGGAGACAACTCGATCACCCGCCCGCCCGCGGCGGCTGCATCCTCAGCGTCATGGGTGACAAGGAGGGTCGGCAACGCCTGCCGTCGCGCATGGTCAAACACAAAGGCGCGAATTTGCGCCCGAAGCGATTGGTCGAGAGCTCCAAACGGCTCATCAAGCAAGAGTGCTTCTGGCTCGGAGAGCAATACACGCATCAATGCGATGCGTGCGCGCTGTCCACCAGATAACGTCGTCGGACGCCGGTCTTCGTATCCCGACATGTCGGCGTCCTCTAATGCCTCCGATACACGGCGGTGGCGATCGTCTCGTGATTTTATGTGTTCGGGCACGCCGAACAATAAATTCTCAGCAACTGTCATATGAGGGAACAAGAGATCGTCTTGAAACAACATCCCGACCCGGCGGCCTTCAACCGGAATGTCATTGAGTTGCCGACCATTCAGTATGACAGACCCCTCGGCACTAAACGCACCGTTTAAAGTGCCGCACATAAAATCAAGCAACGATGACTTTCCGCTCCCGCTTGGTCCCATGACGGTTACGATCTCACCATTGGCAACATCGACGTCAATCGGACCTAAAAGACTGCGGCCATCAACTGTCAAAATCACGCCCTGGAGCTTTAATCCGGTGCCATCGTGTGTAGTCATTTTTTATTACCTAAGAACTCCGCTGACCGGCGCGCCGCCAATAGTGTCGCGGCTCCGAAGATGAGCAACGGTAACATCAACTGAGACAAACCATACACGGCCGCAACACGCCGATTACCGCCAAACATCGAAATGACCGCTTCCGTTGTGAGCGTTGAAAACCGGCCAGCACCCGGAAACACGGTCGCTACATATTGCGTGACGCTCACCGCGACCCCCACGGCAAAAGCAATCGCAATCGCACCGATAAGAAGAGGCGCCCTAATTTTCCAGAACACGCGCAAAGGTGAGGCCCCTAAGGACGAGGCCGCCCGGGCGTAACGAGAGTCTAAAGCGCGATAGGGATCTGACAGAACAAGGAAAACGTAGGGCAGCACAAAAATTAGATGGCTCAGAATAACAGCCGCCCACGTTCCATCCATGTTCAGGACGACCAGAGCAACTTGGAGGCCAAAAAGAAAACTGATTTGCGGAACTACAAGCGGCAAATACAAGACCGTCAAAGACCGCCGAGAGGGCTTTGCGCCGTTCCAGCATTCGTTTTCGAGACACCCGATTGCGATTACAACAGCGATTACAGCCGATGCGAACGCTAAGAGCGTCGTTGTCAGAAGCCGTTCACTAAGCGCCGGCCATAGCTCAACCCACGTTGCGAGTGTAAACATCGCCGGCAGCGCATCCGGAAACCGCCACACACCTGCGACAGACCACAACGTCAAACCAAGGATGGCGCCGACCATGACAATCAACACAGCGAACAGACCGAGCCCGGATGCCCATTGAACCGCTGGCTCCGCCAAACCACGCCGGCCTGCTGAAAGCCAAAACCTAAGTCCGCGTCCAACAAAAACCTCCAGCGCGCGCCACACACCGATTGACGCGACAACACATCCAAATAACAGAACGGCTCCGGCGGCCCCTCGAAGTTGTACCTCCGGATGCGGATCTAAAAACCAGGTGAGCGTGAGCATGGAGAGTGTCGGCGGTGTCGTGGGGCCAAGAATAATGGCCATGTCCACCACCGATAGACCGTAAGCAAGAACTGCGTAAATCGGCAGCCGAATCTGCCGGTAGACCAAGGGAAAGACGACTTTGCACCAAGCCGCAACGGGTTGGTATCGAAGAACGCGCGCGACCTTTAGTAATTTGTCGGCGTTAACTTGAGCGAGCGCAGCCCAAATCATGAGCAGAAGAAAAAACACCTCTTTACAAACAAGAGCGAATAGCAATGCGAGGCCGTTGGGATCTTGAATGAATAGAAAGTCTGGCGGACGTCCCCATCCTGACAGCCAGGGCGAAACAAGGCGCGTAAGCCAACCGCTGGGCGCAAGTAAGAACGCAAAGCCCAAGGCGAATGCCGCATGGGGCACCGCCAGAAGCGGCGCAAGCCAATTCCTCAACCTCCTGACTATTTCTGTGCCATGCCAGGCGGCCGACAGCGCGATGGCTAAACCCAATGCCAAAACCGTAGATCCGAAACCAGTGAGCAAGGTCACGTGCAAAGCTCGGGAAAGTCCGGGCGCGTGCGCGAGCTCGCGCCAGGGCTCTAGGCTAAGCCCCTCTCCTCCGGGGCCGGGCAGATACCCGAACGACGGCAAAATTGTACCGACAAGACCGACGATAATGGGGACGAGAAAAACGAAAAGTGTGAGCGGCGGAAAAAATTGAAGCCAGCGGCGAACATCTAAGGTCAAAGACTGAGCACCTTTTGTTAGCGGTGATATCGCCGCTGCCATTCCTCTTCGAGCCTCTCCGTCCAACTTGGATGGGGCTCGGGTAAAACTTTGCGCAAAGATTCGGGGTCAAGCATGACGTCACTTTGGCCGATATTCTGAAACCGCGCGGCATCTTCTTCAGTCAACGTGCTCAAGTCCAATACTGTTGGATCGCCCCACACACGCGGATCGGCTTTATGCGCCTGCGCGCGGGGCGAGAGCAGGAAATTCGCAACCACAAGCGCTCCATCTTTTGACGCTGCGCTTTTCGGAATAGCAACAAAATGCGTATTTCCGATCGTGCCGCCCTCAAACACAAACGGTTTTACGGCTTCAGGGAGCATCTGGCGCGACGTCGCGCTGGCGACTTCAGCGGGATTAAAGGAAAATGCGATATCAATTTCTCCGTCGTTCATGAGCTGGCGAAGAGATGGATAGTTTGCCGGGTAAATCCGTCCCGAGCGCCACAGATAGGGCTCTATCGATTCCAAATACTCCCACAAAGGTGATGTAAGACGATCAAACGCGGCCTCGGTCACGGGACGAAACAACGGCGCACGGTCGTCCGTGAGATCCATCAATACCTGTTTGAGAAACGTGGTTCCTGTGAAGTCCGGCGGCGCGGGGTAAGTAAAACCGCCAGGATGAGCTTTGATCCATGCCTTCAAGGCCGACGATGAACTGGGCATGGTTTGAACGTAATTTGTGTTCGCAAAAAATACGAGCTGCGCCATACCCCATGGCGACTCCAATCCGTCGGTCGGAACGGTAAAATCAACCAGCGTTGTTGGTTTGTTGACAGTATCGACGTGCTTGAATGCCGGAAGTAGATGCGTGAAAGGGCCGTAAAGCAAGCCAGCGCGTTTTAGGGCGGCAAAGTTCTCACCGTTGATCCAAAGCAGATCGATGCGTCCATCCCGGGTTCGTCCGGCCACGCTTTCCGCAACCAGGAGAGCCACAGACTCGCTGATATTGCCAACTTTGATATGACGCAGCGTGATTCCGTATTCATCGGCAACCTGCTCTGCGACCCACTCGATATATTGATTGACGCTGTCATCCCCGCCCCACCCATGCCAATAGACGGTTTGACCGCTAGCGTTCTCAACGATGGCATCCCACGGCCGATCATCCGCCGCCCTGACCGAGGCCGCCGGGATCAACATTAAGACCACCGCTATGATAGCAAGGCTGCGCCGCTTCATTAAATTGCCTAGATACTCTCGTTCACAGGACCAAATTTCCTTTGGCCCACTCTAGCGCTCGCGGGCCAGAAGATCAGGTACATTTATCGGCGGCATCTGGTTCAAAACTCCGTGAACACAGGGGATTGAGCTCCTACAATGCTTTCAGGGCGTATAGGAGTATGTGATTGTCCGCGCCATTCAAAGACCTTCGAGGAGCACCCCTTTGTATAGTTTGTTCAGCCGCACCGCCTTACCCGCCCTTCTCGGCGCCCTTTTTCTATTGGGGCCGGCAACCGCGTGGGCTCAAGCAAGCTTAGATGTTTCCGTTGTGGGGTATTACGACAAAGAGCCGATACCGGGAGTGGTGGTCACGCTCAACAACATTGGAACGGGACGGCAGGCGGAGGCGATTACCGACCAACAAGGCAAGGTGCGCTTTAGCGGGCTGAGTACATCGGGTTCATACGCCGTCTCGACAGACGAAACCCCAGATCACACTGCCGCTCAAAGCGCGGCCATCACGCTGCGATCAAACTTTGAGCGTTCAATCACTCTTTTGCCCATTGAAAAAAATAGCGGGCAAGCATTGGGAGAAATTATTGTCGTCGGTAACCGCGGGATCACACGCATCAACACCATCAACGCGGAAGTGTCCTCAACGTTCTCCGAAGACGAACTTGAAACCCTCCCGGTTGAAGCGCGCGACGTGACGCGTTCGCTCTTTCGCTTGCCGAACGTCACTCAGGCCACGGGATTTTTTCCAGAAGCGCCGAACATTTCGATCAATGGCGCCAACAGCTTGTTCACCAACTATATGATTGACGGCCTGGACAACAACGAAAACTTCCTCGGCGGTCAAAAGTTTCCTTTACCCGTGGGTTTTGCGCAAAGCGTGACGGTGCTTGCAAATAATTTCTCTGCTGAATACGGGCGCACGGCGAACGGCGTCGTCAATATGACGAGTAAATCGGGAAGCAATGATTTTGAAGGAGAAGTGTTTTTTCTCAGCCGTCCGGGCTTTCTCGCCAAAGACTCTAGCTTCAATACAACGGATTTGACCGGCAACCCGGTGACCGACGACTTCAACCGGTATCAAGGTGGTTTTGCCCTGGGCGGACCCATCATCGAAGACAAAACGTTTTTCTACGCCAATGTCGAATACACCCGCGATGAAAAGAAAAACCGCCTTGTCGTACCAGAGCTCGGCCTCGATCAAGCGGTTGGCGGCAACAACGAGTTTCTCCTGTCGTCATTGAGAGTGGATCACATTTGGAATGACGATTGGTCGTCCATGGTGCGGTTCAATCACGGCCGCGTCTCAATTGGCCGTCAGGCTGGCGGCATCGGCGGCGGCGTGACCTTCCCCTCTGCCGCCAATAGTCAGGAGCGCATTTCCACACTCCTTGCGGCCGGCGCAACCTATGCCGGGCCCGATCTCACCTATGAAGGACGCGTCCTATACAGTCGTTTTCGTTGGGATTACGGCGCAGCAGATCCGGGGCCGCAAGTCTCGGTTCAATCTCCAACCGGCCAAACCATCGCCGTGTTAGGACATCCCGGGTTCATTTTTGATGACACGGAAAACACCTTTCAAACGCAACACAAGGTTACGTTTGAGCTCGGTGCGCATACGGTCAAGGTCGGGGCGGATGTCATTGTTTCCGACTTCAGCCTGACGGGCGGCGGAAACGTCAACGGAAATTACACAGTTCAATTAGACGCTGCTCAGCTCGCATCGCTTGCCGCCTCCAACGTTGGCGCAAATTTACAACCAACGGACTTGCCTTCAGACGTGCAGGTTTTGAACTATGCGGTCGAGCTTCAACCCAATGCGTTTGGTGCGAAGCAAAAACAATTCGGGTTTTACATCGAAGATGTGTTCGCGGTAACGCCGCGACTGAACATCACGGCGGGCGTGCGCTGGGACTACGATAGCTTATCCAAAAGCGGGGGATCGGGAGATTTTGATAACTTTGCCCCGAGGCTGAGTGCCAATTACGCGCTCAATGAACGCATGGCCATTCGGGGCGGCATCGGACTTTTCTACAATAAAATCCCCTATGCAGTCGCCTCCGATGCCCTGCAACAAAACTCGACATCGCCGGCCTTTAAGGCACAAATACAACAATTGATCGATCTCGGGCTTTTACCTGCGGATACGGACATCGATCAGGTGACGTTCGATGGCAATCTGACAGTAAATCCAGCTTGCACCACTTACCTCGCCTGCCCAACGCCTGCACAGTCCGTAGGACTGCGGGATACCGCGCTTTCAAGCAATCTGCGCATCTTGAATCCCAACGGGCTAAGAAATCCGTATTCGGTGCAGGCAACCCTTGGATACCAATGGCAAGTTACCGACGATCTTTTGTTCTATGCCGATGCGATTTACTCGGAGAGCCGCAATCTCTTGCGCCTGATCGATTTAAACGCACCCGCGCCCTTTACCTTCGCAGGCACCCCGCGCAGTCAAGCGGATGCCAACGCCTCACGGCCTGTTGCACCGGTTCCGGGCGGGGCCAGAAGCATCATCATTTCTGATACGGGAGGTCGCGCAAAATACAGGGCTTTGAACTTCACAGTGATTAAGGAAAAAGGAGAAGACCCCTTTTCCTACCGACTGTCCTATACCCTTGCCAGTTTGAAAAACGACACCGACGACATCAACTTTCGGGCGCAAGACGCCAACAATTTTGCGGCCGATTATGGTCCATCTCTCAACGACCGCACCCATACGATTTCCGGCATCATATCTGTTTTCCCGATCAAGAATTTGTCGTTGACGGTTGCCGGACTGGTCCAAAGCGGATTGCCTGTAAACTTCGTACCTGATGCAACTACCTTTGGAACCATCGACCTCAATGGTGATGGACAATCGTTTGGTGAGGGCTTTGTCGGCAACTCAGATCGCTTTCCGGGCGAGACTCGCAACAGCGGCCGTCTCCCATGGTCGAAAACCTTTGATATTGGTCTTCAGTACGATCTCCCCATTCAAGACAGTGTATTAGAAATACGCGGCGATATTTTTAACGTCTTCGATGCCAACAACTTGAGCGGCTATCCCGTTAATTTCACTCAGTCCAATCAAGTACAAATTGGCGGCGGCGGAGCGTTCGTGCAACGCAGCGCAGCGCCTCCAAGAACGCTGCAAATTAGCGCCCGTTACGCGTTCTAACGATATCTGCGTCGCGGTCCATTTAGTGCGGGAGCCTGATCAAAGCTCCTCAGTGGGCCACGCCTAAAACGGTTTTGCCAGAGCGAAAAAGGTAATCGCGGCAAGCAGCGCGTAGAGTACGACCAACGCAACGATCGTCTGATCCACGGCCCGGAGAATGGCTTCTTCCCGTTCGGGCGTCGCGCCATATTTTTTTGTCTCGGAAAACGGCGCGAAGAAGGGCCGGAAGCACAAATCGATACCTATAGATCCCCAGAAAACCAGCCCCACCAGGAACAGCTTCGCCGCAAACCAGGGCTCGTCAATCGGAGCTCCAGTGGCGAGCGAGTTAAGTCCATAAACAACAAACCCCAGCCCGGCGATCGCCTCGAGGAATAAATGAATATGTCGAAGCGTGGCGGCTGCGGGAAGGCCCGCAGCACGAATGTGCGCAAATATCACCACCAGCCAAACACCGCTGATTACCCAAGCCGCGGTTTGCAGCCCTGGCGTTAGGGGATAAACGTTTATGGCGCCTGTTAGTTCTACCCCAACCGGGAACAAGAGAACTAGACAAACACGGGGCACCACGCTCGTGGCAGAGGCGAACTTAAGGGCGCGCGCGCGTTTCTCATAATCTACCCGCGCACGACGAATTGCGATCATACTTGCGGTAATTCCTATTTCCCCAACCAACCATACGACCAGTAAAGAAATATGCACGTAGCCCCACAGCGTAGCGCCGCTCATCAACACGATCCTACCGCACCCATTGCTGTTGTTTGCTCCACTGCCCTCATACCACACAATACGCTCGTACGCGCATCATTCGATTGGATCATCGAACGCTGCTCGCGGACCTTCGAACCCAACTCAATGCCGCAAGACCTAAGAAAAATAGGGTTAGATACAAGCGAAAATCCTGAAACGTGAACTTCAAGCGATGAATAAAGATGCAGAAGTCCAGCGTTGAGTCGTATGCCGCTTGGGGCACGCCCACTATCAATCTTATAAACCCCGCGTTTTCGACAATATCGCAAGCTGGAGCAAGAAAGGGCGTGATCAAAATTCCACCTGCCTTCAAGACCGCAAAGATCTGATTGGGATAAATCAAAAATATCCAACGCCAGAGAAACAAGAAAAACACACCGGCAGATACTGCCGAAATAAATTCACTCACAGAAAAAGCAATATAAGCGCCAAAGGCGTCTTCGTTGTACGCGCCCAATTGAATGACGATTCCGACTTGGCTCAACGGAAACTGGGTATCAAATGGGCGAAAACCTGTGACACTCTCAAAAAAGGGCTCGGCGACGAGTTTTTGCAATATTTGGGCAAAGCCGGCAATCACGGCCGACCATACGACGGCTTGTGAGGGCGTATTCACCCCAATGTTGGATTTCAATTTCATCCTGCGCAAAAGCAAAATTGCCCTATTTTCTAGCGTGAGAGGAAGAGGTCGGCTTGAGAGATATAATATTTTTGCGCCTGGCGAATCCAACCCCTAGTGAACACGACAGATAGCGATATATACTCGAGTTTGCCGACAAACCGAGCAACTAGATTAGCCAATTTCCGGCTGATGACGGGGCAGTAAAAATGAAACGGAGTCTGCTGACAGGATTTCGAGCTATGGTTTTTGCCCTAGGCGCGTTCGCTTTGCTCGCGCTGAGCGGCATTGAAGTGAAGTCGTCACTTGATGTTGCGGGGTTCGTCGTTGGTCTCGCAGCTTTTTGGGTGCTGATTGAGCGAGTATTTATGGGGCGTCAACAGAAGAAAAAAGACGGCCAGTAATTTGGTAAGAGACCTTTTCCGCCACCCTGACCGTCGCACTTTAGTGACGCATCGCCGTCACCGCCTTTTGGCCCCAACAAGAAAATCCGTAGTGCGCCAATGAAACGCCCTACCCTGCCTCACGTCTTGATGCGCCGTCATAACTAGATATGCGCAAAGTTTTCGTCCGCACCGGCATAATTTTTCTTATACTGATCACGGTTTACGTCGCTTGCTGGATTGCGACGGCGGTCGTGTTGAATCGACATGCGAACCAATGGATGAGTGCGCAGCGGCAAAGCGGTCTGGACATTCAATACGGAGAGCCGATCTTTTCTGGATTTCCGGCGAAAGTTTCCATCACATATCCGAATTTGAGCCTAGCCGCGACGACGTCGCAAACGGCTTGGACATGGAAAACCCGCGCAATAACCTTGTCTACCTTGCCCCTATTCATGAACGAGATGTCGTTCAATCTCACCGGTGCGCACACGATTTCAATTGCCGATGCTCCGTCGCTCATTTTGAATGTTGATACCGGCTCAGCAATGCTCGGTATAAGAACCACTCGAGACGGAAGGGTCACATTTGCCGATCTCTCCGTCGAGAACGCTCGATTGATATGGCCGGTTGAAGATGCATTGGTTTTGGCGCTCAACAGCGGAAAGATTTCGATTTCGCAAGAAACAAGCTCCGACCATTCAGTTCTCACCCTGAACCTTCGTGACATTCGCCTCCCAATACAAACGCCCCTACCTCTTAAGTCAAATATTCGAGGCACGAGACTCGTGGCGGAGGTTTCAAATCTTGATATCAAACCCACTGTCATTGAAACCGTGAGGGAATGGCAAAAGAACGGGAACGTATTAGAGATACGCGAATTCGCTATCGACTGGCCACCGTTCTCAATCGCAGGCTCTGGTACCGCAGCACTGGACGAGGAGCTGCAACCTACCGGAACTTTTGGCGCAAGAATTCAGGGGTTTTTCGAGTTGCTAGATATTTTAAAGGCCGACGGCGTTGTTAAAAGCCAGGACGCATCGATGGCCAAGATCGTTTTAGGGCTTCTTTCGCGTACACCGCCCGCTGGCGGACCTCCTGAACTCTCGGTATCCATTACCATAGAGGATCAAACGGTCTACGCGGGGCCAGCGAGGCTGATGGACTTTCCGTCAATTAATTGGGCGCGCGATGGGGCTGTTCAAGGTAAAACGATGACCGATTAAGCCTGCTTCGCGTCTATGATTCCCCGGCGCACTTTGCGCGTCCGCGTGAACAAATCTTCCAGTGCTTTTCCGTCACTCTTGCGGATCGCTCGCTGAAGCGCTGTAAGATCTTCGGTAAACCTCTGAAGAATATCGAGCACGGCTTCACGATTACTAAGGAATATATCACGCCACATAACGGGGTCGGATGCCGCGATGCGGGTAAAATCTCTAAACCCGGATGCGGAGTATTTGACTACTTCGCGTTTCAAATCTTCGCTCAAGTCGGTGGCCGTACCTACGATCGTATATGCAATAAGGTGTGGCAGATGCGAGGTAATCGCTAAAACCATATCGTGATGTTCCGGTTCCATCACTTCGACATCTGCGCCGATCTTCCGCCATAACGATGTGACCTTCGCCACCGCTTTTTTGGTCGACGTCGGCAAAGGCGTGAGAATGCACCACCGCCCATCAAACAAAGTCTCAAACCCGGCTTCAGGGCCTGAATGTTCTGTGCCGGCAATAGGGTGGCCAGGAACAAAGTGTACACCTTTTGGGATGTGCGGGGTAATTGAGCGTATGGCTTCGCATTTTACGGACCCCACATCCGTCACTATCGCGCCAGCTTTCAAATGCGGCGCGATCGCTTTTGCGATCGCCGAATACGCGCTCAAAGGAGTCGCGATCACGACGAGATCGGCGCCGACGACGGCGTTTTCCGGTTTACTTATCGCTTCGTCGGCAATGCCCAGCTTGACCGCGGCCTTGCGTGTGTTCGCTTTGCGCGCGCACGCTATGATTTCCCCAGCCAAATTAGACCGGCGCATTGCTAGCGCCATAGATGACCCAATAAGGCCAATTCCAATAAACGCTACACGGCCGAAGAGCGGAGCGTTGGTCTTTCGCGGTTTTTTAGCCACCCTCCTGCCCCATGAACTCTGACAATGCGTCAAGGACACGGTTCATATCGGCATCATCACCAATGGTGATGCGCAGATGATTCGGCAATCCATAATTTTCAACGCGCCGAACGAGAATTCCCTGCGATTGTAAGAAATTATCTGCGTCGGCAGCGGTCTTACCGGGGACGGTCGGAAATTCCGGGAGCACAAAATTTGCGTGCGTCTGCCCAACCTTTAAGCCTAATCCGCGGAGACGTTGCAGGGCGATATCCCGCCACTTCAAGGTATGGTTACGAACCTTCTCAATATACGCCTGGTCTCGGACAGCGGCGATCGCAGCCAGTTGCGCAGCTGACGTTACGTTGAATGGAGACCTTAGGCGTCCCATCGCATCGATCATCTCTTTGGGACCGAACGCCCATCCGATTCTCAACGCGGCGAGTCCGTATATTTTCGAAAACGTTCTCATCATGACGGTGTTATGCGTTGAGCTCGCGAGTTTCACACCACTTTCGTAATCGTCAACATCAACAAATTCTGCGTAAGCGCTGTCGATGGCGAGGACAATGTCTTCACGCAATCCTGACCGGAGGCGGTTTATCTCTTCTTCCGGAAGGTACGTCCCTGTCGGGTTGTTGGGGTTCGCCAAAAAAACAACCCGAGTTCGCGGTGTCACCGCGTCCAAAATCGCATCGACATTTGCCGTTAAATTCTTTTCCGGCACAGAGATCGGTTTTGCGCCTACACTATTGGCGTAGATCGCATACATCAGAAATCCATGCTGCGTGTGAATCACCTCATCATCCGGTCCGGCATACGCCCGGCATAGCAAACCCAGGAGCTCGTCGGATCCTGCGCCGCAAATAATACGTTCAGCGTCAAGATCGTGAACATCTGCAATCGCAGCCCTTAATTTGTCGGCCGCGCCAGGAGGATATCTGTGAAGATCCTTCGCACCTGAATTAAACGCTTCGATGGCAGACGAGCACGGCCCCAGGCCGGCTTCATTGGACGCCAGCCTGACAACGACAGCGTTACCGCTGATTTCTGACTTCCCACCTTGATAGATCGGAATATTGAGGACCCCGGGACGGGGTTCTGGCAACGTCATGGACCACCCTTGTGATATTCATCAAACTCAATGCGCGCCCGTACACCAGGCCACAAATTGGGCCAAAGTCATAGTTGGCCCTACGCCTAAAATCAAAGAAAACATTGACATAGCGGTAACGCGGCGGTGTGTTGTGGCTTTACTGCACGCTCTGCCTGGAATGGCTCAATTCAGGCACGCATAGACCGATCCAAACGACTTCAGACCCTTTAAAAAAACTCGCGATTTCAATGGCACACGATCCATCCGGACATTCTAATCCTGGCTCTAAAAGCCCAGGCGCCGAAACGGCGCTGACCCTGGATGGTCCCTTCGTCCTGCAGTCTGGAGTCGTCTTGGAGAACGCCGTGGTGGCGTATCAAACCTATGGGCGATTGAACGCAGCGCGGTCTAACTGCGTCCTCATATGCCATGCCCTCACCGGTGATCAGTACGTGGCGGGGACCCATCCGATAACGGGTAAGCCAGGATGGTGGACTGCTCTGGTGGGTCCTGGGAAAGTTATTGATACTGATCGCTTTTTTGTCGTCTGCGCGAATGTGCTCGGCGGATGCATGGGGTCTACAGGCCCTAAGGAAATCAACCCGGACACCGGCAAACATTGGGGTCTGAGCTTCCCGGTTATTACCATCCGGGACATGGTCCATGCGCAAGTCAAACTCATCGATCATTTTGGTATCGACAAAGTTTTTTGCGTGGTGGGCGGTTCGATGGGCGCCATGCAGACTCTGGAATGGGCTCACCGGTACCCTGAGCGCGTATTCTCGGCGATTCCGATAGCAGGCTCATATCGCCATTCCGCACAAAACATTGCGTTCCACGAGGTTGGGCGCCAGGCGATTATGGCCGATCCAGATTGGAGCCAAGGAAACTACTTAGAGAAAGGCACGAACCCCCAACGTGGGCTTGCGGTCGCGCGTATGTCCGCTCACATCACATATCTATCGGAGACAGCGCTTCATAGAAAATTCGGACGCCGATTGCAGGATCGAGATACGCCAGCCTATGGGTTTGACGCCGACTTTCAAGTAGAGAGCTACTTACGTCACCAGGGTTACACGTTCGTGGATCGGTTCGATGCGAATTCGTACCTCTATATCACGCGCGCGATGGATTATTTCGATTTGGCTGCGGAAAACAATGGTGTACTCGCGGCCGCATTCAAACGTTCTCCGGTTCGTTTTTGTGTAATTTCGTTTTCCTCGGACTGGCTTTTTCCGACCGCAGAAAGCCGAACAATTGTTAGGGCATTAAACGCTGTGCCCGCAAACGTTAGCTTTGTCGAAATAGAATCAGACAAAGGCCATGACGCTTTTCTTTTGGACGAGCCGGAGTTCCATAAGACTCTACACGGATTTATCAATGGATCAGCTGAAGCGCACGGTTTGCTCCTGGAGACGACGGACCAATGAAACAGGCGCATTCTCACGAAAGCAACACAGCCAATCGAACGCCAGCGTCAATTCGCGTCGATCTACAACAAGTCGCCGACCTAGTTCCCGCTGGTAGCCGCGTTCTTGATGTGGGTTGCGGTGAAGGCACACTATTAGCCTATTTGAGAAAAGTTAAAGATGTCGATGGCCGCGGTCTTGAACTGTCGATGGAGCGCGTGCGGGCGGCCGTCAGTCAAGGATTACCGGTCATCCAGGGAGATTTGGAAACCGACCTTATCGACTACCCCGAAGATTCATTCGATTACGTTATTTTGAGTCAAACGTTGCAAGCGACACACAACCCACAGACCGTCATTGAAGAAATGTTGCGAATTGGTCGCCGTGCCATCGTATCCTTTCCAAACTTCGGCCATTGGCGCGTGCGATTTTCGATTATGTTTGGCGGACGCATGCCGGTAACGCCAACTCTCGGAGACGCTTGGTACGACACACCCAACATTCATCTGTGCACCATTCTCGATTTTATCGAGCTGTGCGATCAGTCGGGTGTACGAATAGAAAGCAGTTTTGCACTGGATGGGCTTGGCCGACGACGATCATTTGCGGCCACAAATATCCTTGCCAACGTACTAAGTGAACAAGCGCTTTTTGTTTTAACTCGCGCGTGACGCCTTAAATTGAATCCCGACTGCGGCCCACATCTCCGCCGGCCGGCCGCGCAAGAATTCTTTTCCGCTTTGCACGCGCAGCCGCACCACCAAAAGGTGCGGCATAAATTTGCTTCTCAGCTTCTACCGCCAACAGGCCGGCAAATCCGGGCCATAGCTTGACGCCCGCACGCTCAAACATAGGCGCAAAACTTCTAAATCCTCTCCACAAGACAGGTGGGACAAATAAAAAGCCTGTTGTTTCTACGGGTACAAACAAATTATCTCTTAGTAATTGTGTAATTTGAGAAGCAGAGAACGGCCGACCTAAAGCAAACGGCGTTCCTTCCGCGCGCGCCCATAATCCGCGGCGGTTTGCGACCACCACCAGCAAGCGTCCTCCATCGGCCAGGATTCTCCAGCATTCGCGCAACATCGCCCGAAGATGAGAGCTGCCTTCCAAACAATGGACAAGAAGAATTCGGTCGACCGATCGATCGGCAAAAGGCAGCCCCTGTTCGTCGGCGAGCGTCGCCAAATTTCCGCCGTTATAGGGCCAGCGAAGAACACCCTGACCCGACGGCATAGCTACAAGGGTTCGCTCGGTTTCGCCAGCAAGGGAGTCCAAAAACGGGCCTGGAAAACCAATGCCTAGAACCCTCATCCCTGCGAGATTAGGCCAAATATCGCGCAGGCGTTGAGCGGTGAGCCGGGCGACGAACTGTCCCCTTGGGCTGGCGTAATAGTCGCGAAGATCGACGACGTCATTCCACATCCCCGGGCCATAGCATAAGGCCGCCCACGACGGCAGGGTCGTCAGCACTTAGACGGTGGGGTTTCCACCTAACCCATTGAAATTCTGAGTTTAATACTTGCTTGAACTCCCCAAATCAACCAAACTCGAACCTTAATTTTGGTCATTCGGACGTGCACTTCTGAGGGGTATTCGATATCCTGAAACTCGCATGTTCGTTGTTTTTCTAGGGGACGAGAATGACGGCGCCACTTGAGCGTAAAAGGGGTTTTACGCTCATTGAAATCGCGATTGTGCTCGTGGTCATCGGCCTGCTTCTCTCGGGCGGGCTGCTCGCCGTCGCGCCAGTTCTTCAAAGTAGTCGAGTCACTGAAACGAATAGCAAGCTGGACCTAATTGAGGACGCGCTTCTCCTTTACGCCCTTAGAAATAGCTGTTTGCCATGTCCCGCTACGGGCAATCTAGCATCTACCAACGCCAACGCGGGCCTAGCCGTCGACGATACTCAAGGGGCTTACCAGGTTGCATGTGCCACGGACGCTTGTACGAACTTGGCTCAAGGCGTGGTGCCGTGGCGTAACCTGGGCCTTTCGGAGGCGGATGCTACTGATGGTTTCGGATACCGAATTAGCTATGCTGTCACTAGCAACCTAGCTCAAGCGCCGAATATGGAGCGGGTTGGTACGGTATATCCACAAGGCACGCTCGTGGTGAACAATAGACAGGCTGTAGATCTCACAGCTGTCGAACAGGCCGCTTATGTGCTTTTGAGTCACGGACCGGATGGCAGCCTCGGCTTCGCAACAACATCTGGCGTTCAAAAAATTGATCCAAATGGGTCTGCCAATCAACTCGACAACTCCAATGGTACACCATTTGTTCAAGATGAACTGTTCGGCATAACCGGAGCAAACTATTTTGACGATATAGTTCGATGGAGAACCGGACCGATTATTGTCCAACTCTGCGGCGTAGGCCGCTGTGGAAACCCGAGTTAAACAATCGACATGGCGCATACTCTCAATGTCAGCGCCATAAAATCGAGGAATCAATTCATGTCCGTGCATTGCAAATTACACACCGTGCAAAAAGCCCTTTGCCATATTGTGATCGCTGCCACCTTTCTGTTTGGCGGGGCAACAATGCTGTACGCACAAGATATCTCCGACGACCTGCAATGTCTCCGCTACCTTCAAAGCTATGAACGAAGCATAAATATTCCTCGCGGCTTACTTATCGCCATTGCGTTCGTTGAATCTGGCCGCACTACTGATCGTGGAAATTCCGTGCCCTGGCCGTGGACAATCAATGCTGGCGGTACAGGACAATTTTTTGACACCAAGGCTGAGGCGGTCGCAGAGGCCCAAAGATTACTTGATGCCGGCCAACGTTCAATCGACGTAGGATGCATGCAAATAAATTTACGGTACCATCCAAATGCGTTTCGGAATCTTGAAGAAGCGTTTGATCCTGCTCGAAATGTTGCGTATGGCGCGCAGTTTCTACGCTCCCTGCACCGCCTCCAAGGGTCATGGAGAAAAGCCGTTGAGCGATACCACTCGTCGGATGATGGCCGGCGCGAACAATACCGTGATCGCGTACTCGCGCGCTGGAGCGAAGACGCGCGTTCAATCGTTATGAACGCAGCCTTAGCTGTAGATACCGACACCCCGTACCACAGGGCCATAAAAGACTACGCCGCTGGTCGGTATACCGAGGCCCTGGACAAATATCAGGCTATTGTCGATGAGGAGCCCACCGATCGCACAGCGCTGTTAGGGCTCGCTATGAGTTACGAGAGTTTAGGTCGAACGGATGAATCCCGCATGGCCTATGGACGGTACCTCGCCCTCGAACCATCAAACCAAAGCGTGCTCTCCCATGTTCTCCGTCAGTCTTTGGATCAACCTCACGACCAAGCAAGATCTGATTTGATGGAGCTAACCAATGCCGGCGTGAGAAATGCCGAGGTCATGGCGGCGTTATCCGAAGTCTCTGTAGCTTTGGGAGACGATGAAGCCGCGCTCGAATACGCGTCAAATGCAATTCAGTCAGCACCCGATGTTACCATGTATTATTTAAATGCAGGCGTACTTGCAGACCGGCTTAACCGCGCGTCCGTGGCCGTCGCATTTTATGAGCAGTTTTTAAATCGATATTCCGCTGAATCAGTGTTTGTAGACACACCCATAGACGGAATTCGAGATCGACTGAAATACTTGCGCGATAGGCTCTAGAGAGCCCGAAGTAATTGAGGACCGAAAACAACCGACCAGACGGGGCAGCATCATGGAAATCACCGAACTCTTAGCCTTTTCTCAAAAAAACAAGGCGTCCGACCTTCATATCGTCAGCCGCAAAGAGCCCATGGCGCGCATTGACGGAGGCCTGAAACCAATAAAGACCGGCGACCTGGACGCTGACGAAGTCAAGAACATGATTTATTCAATCATGACCGAAGAGCAACGCTCTGAGTTTGAGGCGGAGAAAGAAATCGATTTCGCCATTGCCTTTGGTGAGGAGTCGCGGTTTCGCGTCAACGCTTACACGACCACGACCGGCATGGCCGCCGCTTTTCGCGAGATCCCCACAAAAATTCCCAATATGGAGCAACTAAACTGCCCCGAGATATTCAAAACATTCTCTGAATTGGAGCGTGGTTTGGTGCTTGTGACCGGGCCAACGGGATCGGGTAAATCAACGACGCTCGCAGCCATGATCGACCATATGAATGAAAATACAGATCGTCACATTCTCACGGTTGAAGACCCCGTTGAATTTGTTCACGGCAAGAAACGTGCCCTGATCAATCACCGTGAGGTGGGACGGCATACAAAATCATTTTCGCGCGCCCTTAAAAGTGCGCTGCGCGAAGATCCAGACGTTATTTTGGTGGGGGAGATGCGCGACCATGAAACGATTTCATTAGCGCTAACGGCTGCGGAAACTGGTCACCTCGTCATGGGAACGCTCCATACAAGTTCAGCCGCCAAAACCGTCGACCGCATCATCGATGTGTTTCCCGCTGGGGATAAAGAAATGGTTCGCTCTATGATTGCCAGCTCACTCCAGGCTGTTATTAGCCAGGTTCTTCTCAAAAGGAAGGGCGGAGGGCGAGCCGCGGCTCATGAAATTATGGTCGGAACATCGGCTGTTCGAAATCTCATCCGCGAAGCCAAAATTCCACAAATTTACTCGATGATTCAAGTTGGGCAGCGTTACGGTATGCAAACAATGGATGACGCGATTAAGAAATTGGTCGATGAAGGCGTTGTTGATATGGGCCAAGCTGAAGAAATGGCAAAGTCCCTGAGTGACGATGGCGAGGCGCCGGGTGGCCAGCAGACGCCGGCCGGTGGCGGCAAAGCGGCGGCTCCGCCGCCGCCCGCACCGGATGCTAAGCCTGCCGCGGCAAGCGCACCGAAAAAATCTCGCTCTATGTTTTAAAAAATGCCTTAGCGCAACAATAAGAATCCATTGGGGGACGTCATGGTCGATTCTGAGTTTCAATCTTGGTTAAAAGAGCTCGCTAGTCCTGGCGGTTCGGATCTTTACATAACAGCACACGCCCCACCAGCCTGGCGCGGTGACAAAGGCTTTGTGAATCTTAGAGAGCAACCTTTAACCCCGGAGGAAGTACAAAAAATCATCTCGTCCTTCCTGAACGAGAAACAGCTGAGTGAGTTTGAAGCGACCGGCGAGTTCAATATGGCCCTCGTTCAAGATGGGGTGGGACGCTTTCGACTAAACTTATTTAAACAAAGACAAATGCCTGGGATCGTCGCCCGCATCATTCGCGCCGAGATCCCGACCTTGGATAGTTTGAAATTACCCTCTCTTTTTGGCGACCTTGTCATGGAGAAACGGGGATTGATCTTTGTGGTTGGTGGAACCGGATCGGGGAAATCAACCACATTGGCTGCGATGATCGGTCATCGAAATGAAACCGCTCCAGGGCATATTATTACGATCGAAGACCCTGTCGAGTTTGTCCACGATCATAAAAAATGCATTGTCACCCAACGCGAAGTGGGGGTGGATACCGACTCATTTGATGCCGCGCTTAAGAATACGTTACGGCAACATCCCGATCTTATTTTGATCGGTGAGATTCGCGATATGACAACGATGGAACATGCTATCAACATCGCAGAAACCGGGCATCTTGCGATGGCAACGCTTCATGCAAACAATGCAAACCAGGCTATTGAACGGGTGGTGAATTTCTTCCCCAACGAAATGCACCATCAGATTTTATTAAATCTATCCTTAAATTTGCGCGGCATTATTTCGCAGCGCCTTGTCCCTAAACAAGGCGGAGGCCGTGCCGCGGCGCTCGAAATTCTTTTAAACCAAGGGTACGTCAAAGAACTTATAAGCAAGGGCGACGTCAAAGAACTCAAGAAAGTTATGGAAGACAACGAAGCTAATGGCATGCAGACCTTTGATCAGGCGTTGTTAAAGCTCTTTAAGGAAGGCGCCATTGACGAAGAAACCGCCATGGCCGAAGCCGACAATGTTGGCGATCTGAAATTGAAGATGAAGCAAGCAGATGTCACCGGCGGAAAGGGCGGCGGCCTGAAGGACATGGACACGTCCAAACTTTCACTCGGTTAGTTAGAATATTTCGCTCAAGTGTGCGGCGTCGACGGGGATTTGATAGCCGAAAGAAAGGCGCGCTCCAACGAAGGCGCGCCGTATTGGGCGATGAAATGCTCGGGCGTCCCGTCAAATATTATCTCCCCATCATGTAGAACACCAATGCGATCGCAAATTTCCTCGATGTCAGCAAGAATGTGTGAACTGAAGAAAATCGACCGGCCAGATTTCTTGGCTTCGCCAAGCCGATCTTTCAAATGAACACGAGCTCGCGGATCTAAACCACTCATTGGTTCATCAAGGATCATCAGCGGGGCGTCGACCAAGAATGTTCCCACTAGTCCAAGTTTCTGTCCCATACCCTTAGAATACGTTTTCACTTTTTTTGAGAGCACAGATGGATCTAGGTCTAGGCTTGACGCTTCTTTTCGAGCCTGAGCCTTATCTAAGCGCTGCCCGAAATAATCCAACAGAATGGAAAGATGCTCGAATCCGGTTACCTGCGGTGATGGTTGGAACTTTTCTGGCAAGTAGATTAAACGGCGGCGTGAAAACGGTACTGTGTTTGGTTCTCCGAAAAGTGTGATATGCCCTGTCGCCCCCCTTAATCCGAGGATAGATCGAATAAGAGTTGTTTTTCCCGCGCCATTAAGACCAATAAGCCCAAAGGCTTCATCAGAACGTACAGAAATGGACACATCTTTAAAAACTTGGGCTTTACCGTACGACGTAGAAACTTTCGAAGTTTCCAGAGGTAATGGATCGACGGCAGCCGCAGCTACCTCTCCCATAGTCCCTCAACAACTGTTCCGGTATCGGCCACAAAGGTCTGATTAGGAGCCAGCCGCACTGGTTGCATACCTTGCGCACTAAGCGGAACAAGCAGCTCAACATAAGAGGGCCCAATATCGGTAATTGTAAACGACTGAAAAGTCTCGCCAGGCCCAATTGGAATGCCATTGATCCAAGCCGTCCAGTCATTTTTGTCGTAGAATAGAATGGTCGATAAATATAAAGACGCGTCTTCTATATCACTGCCGTCCTCTTGATCGCCAGAGCCCGAGCCCGCAATGCGGCTTTGAATTTCATTTAGATCATCAATCGAAAACATGAGCGTGTCCGGAACTTGCGAGGAAATTGGAACGTCAACGCCGCCCTCGCTCCCGGCCTCGTCTTGCTCAACGTCTTGCGCCAAACTGTGGCCGCTCCAAACCCCGATACTTAACGCAGCAAACAACATCAACACTCGGAAGGTCACTGGCTTTCTCCTTCTTCAGCGTTTTCCGCCTGCGCTGTCCGCCAAGATACCTGGATTGTGCCCTCCACCAATCGAGAGTTTCTTCCTTCGCTAACATCCCTCAAGGCCAAATCCGTGACCTGACGCGCGCGCGCGAGGGTCAAGGATTGCACGACGGCGGAACCCGGAAAGGAATTGGTCAAATCATGTATAAATCCGTAGATGGGCCCATCAAATGGGGCGCCAACATTCATTTCAAGTTGCTCGAGCGAGACTTTATAAGCTCCAGACGCAGGTTGGCTGCTCGCGGCTACAGGAGATGCCTCTCCCGCCGATTCAAAAGTGTAGTTTAAGTTTGTAAGGCCGCGCTCGTTCGCTAACCGACTCAATTCTTCTATTGCTGCTCGTCGCGTGTGGGGAACGAGTCTATCGCTCTGCATTAGCTCTTCAAAACGCGCTTGATTTTCTAAAACATACCTCTGGTCTTCAAATGATTGCGTAAGAGAGATCTCCGCATTGGATATCTGCTGCGTTAAGGACGAATGCTCCACGATGGCTGAATCCCTCGCCGTGCTTAACGTTAAACTCAAGATGCCGTACAACACGATCGATACAACAATGGCCGCGGATGAAATTAAGACCGTTCGCGGTATATCTACCAGGATGTTTTTCATGGCCGCCCTCCCACAATCGAATAGGAGGCGAAAAATGACTCTCGTGTCGGGATATTTTGCGCACTAGCGTCCGCCGCCCCGATTCCACTATTCTGGGCAGAATTCAAACTTCCTTGCAGCTGATCTTCTGCTTGCGCAGCGACTGGAGAAGTCGTCATGGTCACCGTATAATCACTTCCAAAAGACTCCGCCAAACTCCGTTCGATTCTTCGGGCGGTTTGTAACGCTTCATCTGCCGTTGAAATGATGTCAGCAAGTCGCGTTTCAATGGTTATAGTAAGCGCGCGCGCGGATCCTCCCGATGAAACTGCGCCACCAGGCGTTGATTCGCCATTAAAAACTTCCAGGGAGAGAGCAACCGCATCACCATCCAAGGCACCTGATATTTTCTGGAGCTCGGGCATAAAATCTACCTTACCCCGATCCAATATTTCGACGACATCAATAACATTGCGTACCTGGGATACATCATAAGGAAGCGCCGCGACCGCTGCTTGCTGGTTCGATAAAGATTGTGTTGTTTGAGATAGCTGCGCGCGCAGATCTTCATTGCGGCCGTTGTAATCAATAAGCTGGTAAGTTGTCCAACCAGCCCAACCAATTACCGCCGCTGCTGCCAAGCCGGCGACGAACGGAGAAACGGCAAAAGCCAATTCCCGAATATCATCACTGGTATCACCAAGAGCAGCGGCTTTCGTTAACGGGATTGTCGATTTGCGTTTCGATGCGAACCAAGCAGCATGCAAAACATCGCTATAAACTTGATCTTCTCGCCCAATTGAACCGAGTTCGAGAACGAGACCGGCTTCATACGGTGTATATGCGGAAACCGATCGCGCGCCCTCCCACTCTAAATCTTGCAACACAGATTTTGCTTCTGGTGAGGTGAGAACAATTAAATCTAACGGCTCACCGACTTGATACCCGAGGCGCCGAATATACGTAATCGTTGCCTTGAAATCCCGAATGATCATGTCAGCGAAATCATGCGGTTCTGTATCTTCTGGTGGCGCTTGTGTGAGACGCGTCAAACTGAGGCGCCCGTTCTTCTCGATGATTTGCCGCAACCCGCCCGCCACGTTAATTCCAATGAAATGGCGCCAGTGGTTTTGCCCCTCCTCAAGCTCAGGGACTTCTTTTGGGGCTAAGGCCTCAAGCAGATCAACGTTTTCCGCCGCTATGGAGTGTATCCCGCCCAATTCATTGGGAAGACTCTCGATAAAATCAAGCCATCCGGGAATGCGACCATCTAATGGTACCGAAGCAAATTCATAAAGAAGTGTTTTTTTATCAGTTTGTTCAACGAGGCGCGCACCGCGTAAGTTTGCACCTGGAAACGCCATATTAATGTGACGCGCCAGGACCTTTCGGCGATCCAAAATATTGACTTTGGGAATCTCTTCTTCTTTGAACGATTGATCTAGCGTGTCGATAAGTATGGAGATCCGGCCACTTGAATCGTCCGCTAGTGCCTCCCCTAACTCTTCCTGCGCCATGGCTGGATCAGGAGACGCCATCCAAGCATTTACGACTTTACCGCCTTCAATACGCGACAGAACAACGTTGTCGTCGCCGATATTGAGAATAAATTCACCTTTGGACATAACCCGACGTCCTTGTTCCTAATCAGCCCATAACCGAAGACAGGCTGTCGTATATGGGGCCCATTACGCCGATGACGATCCAGCCCATAATAAAACCCGAAATGGCTGTAAGGGCGGGCTCAATCATTCCAATCATGCCATCAATCGCTTCATCAACATCTTTGTCATAAAACCCGGTGACGTTATCCATCACACCACCTAGATTACCGCTGTCTTCGCCAATTTTTACCATCCGGCATACAAGACTAGGAAATTGGCCCGAGTTTCGCATGGCTTGTGATAACGGCTCACCATTTTGAACCTGCTGACGCACAGTTTTCATGGACTCTTCTAGACACCGATTCGTAACCACGCGCTGTGCTGACTCAAGACACTGGAGTATCGGGACGCCGCTTTGAAACATTACAGCAAAAAAGTGCGCAAAGCGCGATATCGCGAGTTTCGAAATTAAGTCACCAAAAACCGGGACGCGCAAAGCAAGGCAAGATACAGCGAACCGCGCTGTATCCGATACATTTATCGCTGCAAATATACCGCCAATTACAACAATGGGCACAAGAAGGATAACCCACCAAAAAGATTGTATAAAATCAGATGTGGCGATGAGCGCCACGGTTACGGGCGGCAATTCAGCTTCATTTGCCGTCAAAAACTCGACGATGCCCGGCACAACAAATCCCATCATGAACATGATCATTCCGGTGATAACCACCAATACAATTGCCGGATAGCGCGAAGCTTTGACAACACGCTGACGTATCGCATCTTCCCATTTCACGTGATGAGTGAGGTGCCGAAACGCTTCGGTCAATTGGCCGCTTTCTTCCCCAGCCGCCACCAACGCGGTGTACAAATCTCCGAAAATTTTTGGATGCTTCCCAAACGCTTCGGAGAGCGGCATACCCTCGCTGACGTCATTGAGAAGAGTTGCAGTCAAATCCCGCAAGCGTGGCGTTTCTGTCGAATCTCGCACATCGGTTAAAGAATCAATCAATGGTACGCCCGCCGCTTGAAGCTGTTCAAGGTGCACAAAAAATTGGATTTTCTCGCGCGCACTGATGCCCTTCGACATCGCCGATGTCAAAGCGCTTGTCTTGACCGCTTTGCTATCGACAAGCATCAAACCGATTTGTTGAAGTTGCTGATACAAATCGGTTTCGTTGTTCGCAGTGAGCTTTCCGCGAACCTGACGGCCCGCGTCGTTTAGAGCTCTATATGCATATTGAGGCATAGCTTCGCGTTAGCCTTAATTAAAGCCGATCTGTGAAGTCGACAGACTTCATTGCTGCGGCAACGCTGGTCAAACCTTCGAGGACCTTAGTTGTCGCGTCCTCGACGATGGGCACATAACCTGCGCCTTTAGCGGCCTGCTTGATTTGACTCAAGGGCGCCTCCGCTAGAATCAACTCGTCGACGTCATCGTTAAACGGCAAAATTTCAAGCACGGCTAACCGGCCTCTGTATCCGGTCTTCCGACACTCATCACAACCTTTCGGATAACCGATCGTAGGTGGATTGGCTGGATCAACATTCAAGAGCTTGCAGTCTTCTTCCGTCGCCGGCTTCATCTCTTTACAGTCGCATAATTTACGCACAAGGCGCTGCGCGACAATGCCGATAATGTTCCCCGCCATCAGGCTGGGCTTCAGCCCAAGGTCGACTAGGCGCGGAATACATCCCGCTGCATCATTGGTGTGAAGGGTTGTATAGACTTGGTGGCCCGTCATCGCGGCGCGAAGCGCCATGGTCGCTGTACCTGAGTCACGAACCTCACCGACCAGAATAACGTCTGGATCTTGACGCATAAGAGTCCGAATACCCTCTGTGAAATTAAGGGAACTACCTTCACGAACTTGAGCCTGGCGCACCAATGCGAGCTCATACTCGACCGGGTCTTCTAGGGTCATGATGTTGCGATCGAGAGAATTGATATAGGCGATTACTGCGTAGAGCGATGTCGTCTTACCCGACCCGGTTGGACCAGTGACAATAATGATGCCTTCCGGTTTTTTGACCATGCGCTTGATGAGCTCAAAGTTGTGCTCGGTAAAGCCCAGCTTGTCGATGGTCACCAACGCTTGCGATTTATCAAGAATACGCAACACGACATTTTCGCCGTGGATGGTCGGCAAGGACGATGCGCGGAAGTCGACTTTGCGATTGCCGATCTCAAGCGCGAAACGCCCATCTTGCGGATTAAGCCTATCGGCAATGTTCATTCCGCCCATAAGCTTAATGCGGTGACACGCCGCCGCCCAGTGGCGTTTGTGCAAGGTGCGGATTTGCGTCATTTCACCGTCGATACGATAACGAAGACGCAGGAAGTTTCCTTCCGGCTCAAAATGAACGTCCGATGCGCCGCTTTTGATTGCGTCCAGCAACAACGCATTCACAAGCCGGAACCAGCGGGTGGAGATACCCGCCTTCGGTTTGTTCCACGTATTCGGTTTCCTCGTCTTCTCCGGTTTCGAGAGTTTCGAGTTCTTTTAAAATTCCATCGATGGAAAGTTCGTGGCCATAATACTGATCGATGGCTTTCTGAACTTCGGTGTCCGAACACACCAGTGGCTGCACAATAATTCCAGCCGGAAAAAACCGCTTAACTTTATCCTGCGCAATAACGTCGTAAATGTCGGCCATGGCAAGACGCAAAGTTTTGCCGTCAAAGGCAACGGGAAATGCCCGGTAGCGCTGCGCAGCTTCTTTAGGAAGAGCTGTCAGAGCTTCCGCTTCCACCACGGTCGAGCCTGGCACAAAACGCTGGAACCCCGAACTCTCAGCCAGCACCGCGGACAGCGCCTGCTCAGTGATGAACCCAAGCTCGACAAGAAGCTCACCGAGAAGTTTGTTGGACTTCGCTTTTTCCTGAAATGCGACTTCGAGCTGGTCTTGGGAAATCAGGCCCCGCTCAACCAGCAAGTCACCAATTCTAGCTGTCGGTTTACCGGTCTGTTGGCCGCCCGCTGTATCGCCGTCCATTGTCTTCCCCCGCCGCGAAAGCCTTATTAATTGCTGGGAATTCTATACGAGCCGCGCACCTATGGCGAGCCCCTAGGGCAGGATTGGAGCGCAGATTATGTATTCTTTTTCAATGTCGTAGGGGTCAGAGTCCGGAGCATCGAAGTGATTCTTCGCGTCCGCCGGATCGTACCTAGACGTCGCGACAACTCTTCCCCGATCAATGCGCCCATCGTCCATTCTGTCGTCGATCATCTGCGCGGCGCGCCCGGGTACGCGAGTCGCACATAAAGAGCCGTTTTTGCTGCCCCAAATTCCCCTCGTCAAATCCGTAAACGCCGCCAAAGACATTTTCGGGCATCGCGGAGAGGCCAGCCAACTCAGCATCCCCCTCCAGCAATCTCGCGTAGCGCAAATCCCGCCACGCCATAAAAGGTTCACCATTCACATTTGTGATATCCCAAAACACACCATCGATCTGAGCGTTGCCTGCCTCAGAAACCGGCGCGTTGAAAAATCAACCGCGTGGCACCGCTCCGCTGATACCGCCGCGGGGCATTGGGATCATCCCCCGGCAACCAGCTGTACTCCGCTTGGTAGACCATGACGCGGTTTTGGAAATGCTCGATCTGATAAGACATCATGAGCGCGCGGATCGACTCGACAAGGGCCGCGCCCTTCAGGGTCATTAAGAAAATGATGCCCAAAAGGACCACCGCGATTAGAATCTCCAACCCGCCAAACCCGAAGACTTTGACAATCGCCAATTTCGATTCTCACCCTTAATCACCAGCACAGATTTTATCCCTGGAATAGAATGCGGGCTCGGAAATCATCCCTCTAGGAGTCTAGGCGCTCGCGCGAAACTTGGCAATTTAGCGAAGACCCTTCTTCGGATATACAAGATCCGGACATGAAAAGAGCCGCGTCATAACGCGGCTCTTAACAAAGCAATCTAGAAAAAAGCTAAGTGTTATTGGATCAAATCGATAACAGCCATGCAGCTGATCGATTCAACGCTGGCACCATAATCGGCCGTACCCGCCGTTGCGCTACCACAGACACCAGCACCTCCCAAATTACTGCGGAAGGTGCCTTGAGCCGGCAGACCGTCATCGGTTTTTCCATCCAGCTGAAACATTTGTTTTGGTGTCAATCCCGCCGCAGGCGCTGCTGGCGTGCCGCGATGCACACGAACCCATGTGGCGGTGCGGCTATCGATAGCCACATCGGCATAAGTTCCATAAGCAACGGTCAGACCCGCACCCGGGAAGGGCGCGGCTGGAGCTGAGTTCCCGTCTCCATAACCCGTCGCCGTCGGCAATGGTGTCACACCATCAATCAATCGCGCGCCGGCCAAATGAACCCAAAACTGCTGCGACTCGCTGGTATTCGCACCGGAGTCCACCGCAACAATCCCAGCCGCTGTAGCCGCCGCTGCGGCAGGCTCCACGATCCCGTCGCCGTCACCGTTCCGATAGTTGGTGGTATCGGTGCTTATACGTGCAACCGCCGCTGTACCTTGCGCGTTCGACAAATCGCCCGGCATTGCGTTAAAGCGCTCTAAAAATGTGGTCAGGGCAGCGCGCGTTGAATCAATTTGCGTGATCAGATTCTTTTGTCGGCTGCTTTCAATAATTTCTTGGCCCTTCAGGATGCCGCCGATAATCAACCCGATAATCACGAGGACAATCGACATTTCGATCAGCGTAAAACCCTTCTGGCGCCCGCTGTGTTTCAAGCTCAGATTGGACATAATCAGACCCCCAATAAAATCCATGGCTCTTCTCGAACCCGGCTCCCGAGCTCATCCCAAGTAGCCGATTCTTCTATTTTCGTAGCATAGCCCCAATGCTATTTCCAGGCTAAATCAGGGAAAAATCACAGTGGGTTAGCTGTCATTTTTGCGTCGCACGCACACAATTTCAAAGAAAATACAGTGCAAACTTGTAGGGCTGTTAGACGTCCGGCATATTCAGCGGGTGATTGTACTTACAGCGTTCCCAATACCAATTCGGGAAAGCTAAGATCCAGCGCTCTGCGCCCGGGCACGCATCGCGATAATAAAGTCCTGCATTTCAATCACCTCTCGTTCAGAAACCCTATGTTTTAAGGCCTTCAACGCGCGGTCCATATACATCGCCGCCTCTTCAAAGCGCCCCGCCCCCTCATGAATAAAGGCTGGCAGTTGGTACGCAATGACCGACATCTCCGGAAAGCTGTAACCGCCCAGCTGGCGCGCAATTTCTAAAACCAGCTCCTCATCTTTCAAGCGAACACGCGAAAGGTGTAGCGCGGCACTTATCCATTGAAGATTGTGTTCGGGGTCTTTGCGGACCCTTTCTTGGATGTACCGAACCAAGGGGAGGACGTCGGGTTTGTTTTGGGTCTGAGAAAAATAGTACGCCGCGAGCGTGACATGATGCTGTGCTTCAACATCGAGATGATCAAGTGTCTGCAACCAGTCGACCACACCTGCCATGTCGTACTCGCGCAAGGCCGTCCACCGTCCGCCGGTATCGCCAAAGTTTTGAAGGTCCATGACAAGTTGCCGGTAGAGAAATTGCTCATCGCCAAAAGAGGCGGCGGCGAGCGCGCGTTCGGTTGGAACCTCCGGCAGCACTTCGGCAAAAGGTTGGGTGTCCCGCAACAACAATGCAAAGCTAACTTGCGCGAACAAGGCAGCGACCAAAGCTACACTCAGAAAAAAACCTGCCATCTCTAATCCGTTGAAACGGTTAAAATGAAACGGTTAAAAGTGTTTGCGGCGGAGATCGAAAATCGCCGCACTCAAGAGCAGCACAATGTAAACGATGCCTTGCAGCGCGATTAAAGTAAATTTCTCGCTCCCATCGACGCCATATACGAGCCATCGCGTTTGGCCGGCGAGATCAAGACGTGGAACAAGGTAGCCAACGTACTCCATGATCGGATTGGCGACTTGATTCATCCCGCTTTGCTTTCCGTGCGCGGCAATACCCGTAAAAAACCCGACCATTCGAGCCAGAATATAAAAGCCCATGGTTGCAAAGATGGTTGGGATAGCGCGCTCCATCGACATACCGCAAAAAATTGCGAAGGCGACCATAATCATGCCTTCAAGAAGAATTGTGGCCGACCAATAAATTGTCCCATCGGGAGAGAGCTGAAATAACGAGATCACGACAATGGCGGGGACGATCACCAGTAATGCCACGCAAACCATTGCCAGCCAGTAAGAAACGACAAAAGTTTCGCGAGATATCGAACGAGATAAAATCGCCTCTATCTCTCGTGTGTCGTAAAGCCGCTCAATGTGGAACGCGACAAAAACGGTGAGGCCAAGAATAACCAATACCCTGGCAGCGCCAGCAGAATACACCACTGTCATCTGCTCTGCTTCCGCCACAGCGCCCCCGCCTAAGTAGGTCGAAATTCCAAAAGCAAGTGCGAGAAGAGCCAAGAGCGAAACAAAAAGGCGATCACGTAAAGCCGTGATCAAGACAAACTTTATGGTCGGCTTCATGATGTAATGAGACTTAAGTCGAGATCTAACGCCTGCGCGGCCTCTAAATTCTCGATGGGATAAGTTAATCGCAAATTCACGCCGGTGCGAACCTGTTCACGCGGTTTCTGGACGCACCATATAATCGTAATCGGATCTCGAAAACAGCTGCAACGAAATCAGAAAACAATCGGACGGGGATCAGGCGTGAAGTTTTTATACAGCCGAATATCTTCATCCGAGATCGTTCCCTCTGCGTCGACCAAAGTTGCGCGTATAAAGATGACAAGCTCGGTAACCTCGTTCTCGCGAATATTCTGCGACACGGCCTGTCCAAGCAGAGGAAAATCCATCGCCCCCGGCAATCCCTCACGAATATTTTGCGATTCTTCGCGCATGAGTCCACCAAGAACAACGGTCTCACCGGAGTCCATTGTAACCAGCGAATCCATTTCACGGACTTCGATAATTGGGATTGGAGAAGAAACCTGGGGAACAGACGCGTTTACCTGCTGAGCCAAGCTAATAGTGATCGCAACACTTGGGTCATTGATAAAGCCGGTTATGCGAGTCAACGACGGTCGAATATTCAGCGTCACGCGTTTTGAAATCGGGTCAACAGCCGGTTGGACGCTCATGATTAAACCGATCGGCACCGTTTTGATGTTGCTATCGATAGTGAGCCGATCTCGCGTTTCTTGATTGGTACTTTCGGTAAAGTCCGCTTCGATCTCAAAAAACACTTGATTTCGGGCGACTTTGAGTTGTGCGACTTGATTGTTGAGGGCCGTAAGCCGCGGACTTGAAAGTGTGCGCACTGTGCCGAACTGCTTAACCAACTGGACAGCCAAGCTTAAATCTCCACCATTTAGCCAACTCGCCGATACCGTTGGACCAGTAAAGTCTGGCGGGACAACATCGCGGGTGAAGTTTGTTGTCAGATTGAGGTTGTTGTTACGGTCAACTCCAATTTCACCATTAGGTCCGAAAACAGCGTTCCAATTGACACCTGCCCGATATTGGTCACTAAGAGTGACCTCGACTACCTTGGCTTCGATTAAAACCTGCTGCCCGACAGCGGCCCGAACATCCTTGAGGTACTTCTCGACCGCAACCTGCTGACGTTGGGTGGCGAATACAGTGATAATCCCGGCCTGGGGATTAAGACCATAATTGCTGCGCTGAAAAGTTGCCGAACGGCTGGAATCGCCCTGATCTCCGGCACGAAGAACCGGTGCATCGACCTGGTCTTCAGCCAAGATCGCATCCAACTCTGCTTGCCGGCCTTGGGTCAAACCCGCGGCTTGCCCGACAAGACCGCCCGACCCCTCACCGCCGTCCTCGTCCTGATCGTCTGCCTCAGGGACGAACGACGCATCCATGTCGGTCATCGGACGCTGCCGTCTTGACTGAACGCCATTGAGGATTTGATCGAGGTTCGCGCCAATTTCATCCCAAAAGGCCGAGCGCGTCTCAGTAGAAACGGTAGTTGAAGATCCGTTGTCACCACCCCCGCTGCTCCCTGAGCCAACGGCCTGAGCGACTGAAGAAGCGTCCGTTGATGAACTCGCGGTGGACGTAGCCGACCGCGATAGATTTAAGATGTCCATCCGGTATTGCTCCAGGTATGGATCATCTACTTCAACCTTAAGCGTGTTACTCTCGAGTTTCACCCTGAGCTCAGCAAGATCGGCAATACGTTCGATCACGTCGACAAAGGGCCGATCCGTCGCTGTCATAATGATTCCGCCGGAAATACGCGGATCAAGTTCAAGATCAACCTCAGCTTTGCGCGCGAGTTCGATCAAGATGTCCCGGACGGGAGTTGCCTCCGTGACCGCCAACGACACGCGCCGCGTGTCCGAAACGGCCGGCGCAGAGGGCGCGGCTAAGACCGACTGAAATTCCGGTATAGGTGGGGCGTTTTTCCGGTTCTTCAACTTGTTTCTCGGGAGCGCGGCGACTGAGAAGATCGGCATAGTCTTGCTTTGTGATCCCGCCGGCCGTGTCGTAGTCGTTGTACCCGAACATGCCGCCGCAGGCGCTGAGGGCAAAACCAAGTGCGGCGAGCGCGATACCATTCTTAAAGCCCCGCAGGCTTTTCTTCGCACCCGTGCGTGCACCAAAATTCGCGCGTGTCGACATCATCGGAAAGTCCCCCATAACCAGTCGCAGCCCCAGCGCTCGCATTACGATTTTCTCGACCGCAACCGCAAGGCAGGTATCTCTATTTTGTGAGGCGTTTCACGCCCTTACGTCTCGGCACCTTAGCAGACCTGCCCGCGGCGATACCAGCCTGAACAACGCCGAATCACCGGCATCCTTGCGTAAAAACCCCGACAGAAAATATGGCCTATCGCTGCGATAGTAGGGACACCAAACCATCAAAAAGGGCGCTCCCGGCTGTCAGGCAGAGCCAAAAGCTCAGCAAAATCGCCGGCCCAAAGGGAAACCCATCGCGTCGGGTCGCCCGTTGCCAGATCGCCCCGAATACAACCCCCAATACCCCCGTCAGGGTCATGAAAAGCAAAAATAGTTCTAGAGGCAGCGCAAGCGCGCCGATGGCAAATAGCTTAACGTCGCCAATTCCAAGGCCGTCCCGACCCACGAGCGCTTTATATCCATAACTGAGCAAAGCCCCTGCCCCGAGGGCCAAGACCGCCGCTCCCAACCCAAAGGCCAAATCGCCGCTTTCTGTCCATCTCCAGATGACCGCGAGTACCGCAAGCAAGATGACAAGACTGTTGGGGAGCTTTTCGTGTTCAATATCGATTACGGCCAGCGCCACACAAAGCGGCGTGATCATCATCAAGACCCCAAGCCGCGCAATATCATCCGTCAACATTACCGCGACGACGAAGGCGATGGCCGTGACCACCTCAATCGCTGGGTAGCGCCAAGAGACGCGCGCGTTGCATTGCCGGCATGACCCCCGCGACAAAATCCACGAGATAACGGGAATCAAATCACGTGTAGATAACGGGCGGTTGCACGCTGGGCACCGCGAGCGGCCTGCGGCAATGTTTTGGCCACGCGGCAAGCGGTAAGACAGAGCTGTGACAAAGCTTCCAAAGACGAGCCCAAGCAGGGCGGCAATCACAAAAACCACAAGGGGGGGAATGTGAGCGAGTGTGTGCAAGGGAATACCTACCCGGTTTTCCTACGCGCCGAACATCAGGCTGCGTAACCCGCCCCATGCCTCCATCGCCCAGCTCCGCAACGCCGGACTAAACACAAACAAGGCAATCACCGCGACGACCTCGGCAACGATCAATCCGATGAGTGTGCGGCGGACCCAACTTCTGGACATGCGCAGCGGCTGCGCAAGCTGCGGCGAGTCATCGATGGCGACTTCCACATGCTTGTCGGTCACCTGAATGGCCCCTTCCCCATAAGCAACCAAAAGCGCTTTGTCGGCCAAAATGTTTATAACCCTAGGAACGAAACCAGCGCTCTTAGAGAGCAACTCCATCGCACGGTCCGAAAACACCGGAAAATCAATTCCATCAACCCGCGACGTGCGCACACGATGCCCGATATAATGGGTCGCCTCAGCCAAGGTCATCGGCCCGGTGTTAAATGAAAACCCGATCCGCTGATTGATTTGCCGCAACTCATTTCTTTGCAAAAGCTCGTCCAATTCCGCCTGTCCGAACATGACGATTTGCAAGAGCTTATTGCGCTCGGTCTCAAGGTTCGAAAGCAAGCGCACCGCTTCCAGTCCTTCGGGCCCCAAGGCTTGCGCTTCGTCGACAATCAAAACGGAATTGCGTCCAAGCGCATGCTGTTCCAATAGAAACGTATTTAGAAATTGCATCATTTGCGCTTGCGACCCGGTTTCCAAACCAAACTCGGCGCACACCAAACTGACCAAACTTTGCGGATCAACCTGCGGCGCATTTAGGTAGGCAACAGCGTCATTGGACTCGACGAGTTTGCGCAACAAAAGCCGGCACAGCATAGTTTTTCCCGTGCCGACATCGCCGACAACTTTTAGAATCCCGGTATTGCGGGCGATGCCAAATTGGATCGACTGGATGATCTCAACATGGCTATCGATTGGAAAATATTGATTGGTATTGGGCGTTAATGTGAACGGATGTTCTTTCAGCCCAAAATGAGCGAGATACGGCATGGCGCGCCGACCCTAATTAGCGTGTGCGCAAGTAGCGCACCCGCCGCTCGATATCGAGTGAAGAGAGTCCGACCGCCGTTCGCCCACCCGCGAGCGCGGCCAGAACATTTTCATAGGACCGCACCGCTTGATCACCGAGGTTCATGTGATCGAGGACTAACGCGAGATTATAATGATACATCACAGCATCGGGTGTTAAGGCGACTGCGCGGCGCAGGTAGGTTTGCGCCTGAGCCATCGAACCCATTTTCGCATAGGTCAATCCGATTTGAGCCGTAACCGGGCTGAAATTTGGATGCTCGCGCTCTAACTCCAGTAAGCGCGCAAGGGCTTCGTTCGGCGCTCGCTCACCAACGATGGCGGTCAAATTTGTCAGTGCCTCGCGGTTTTGCGGATCGAGACGCAGAACAGCGTCGTAGGCGCCATGCGCTTCTTGTGCCCGCCCCAGCCTTTGCAATGCCGCCCCGCGTCCTAAAAGCGCAAGCACGCTGCGAGGCTCTTGCTGCAACGCCTGATCGTAAAACGCGAGCGCCGTATCGTACTCGCCGCGGATAAGGGCGCTGTATCCTGCACCCGCATTGTCCTGCGCTTGCTGAGCCACGTTGCGAACCTGCACCGCATCGCCAACACCGGCGAGCGCAAAGTCGCCGCGATTTATCGTCACCGGTGGACTAAGCATCCGTGCGGGTGAGTCTTCTGCGAGCTGTGGCATTGGTTCTCTGGCCTCGGCCTCTGACGGTTGCGGCGCTGGCGCGCGCGGGGCACTTGAAGAGGTTTGAGGCTCGGGCTCGGGCGCCGCTGCCATCTCCGTCTCTGCAGCAACCGGTTCAGCCGGCGCGTCTTCCATTACTTGAGGGGAAACATCCGATGGTTCAACCGGAGCCTGAGCAATCTGCCCACCCCTGTCGGCGGGCATGGTTTCGGGCGCAGCCGCGTTCTCAGGCACGTTTGCTGCAACAGTACTTTCAGCCGGTTCAACGGGCGCCGGCGGTTGCAAGACCGGAGCAGGTTGGGCCGGTGTGTTGACCGCGACTTGAGGAGCGGACGCAGGTTGAAACAGGAAGAATGCGGTTCCGATCACGACTGCGAGGACGACAGCAGAGGCAATACCAATGACCGGCCAATTCATGGACCGGCCACTTGGCGCACTTATTGTGCCCGCGCCCGCAAGGCGCTCAGCATCAAAGCCTTCACCGGCGGACTCCACCTGGCGTTGCTCGTTTTCTTTTTCGGCTTTTTGTAGCGCCTTATAAAGCACGCTCATGTCGTATCGCCCCAGCGCGCTTCGCATCTCGCATCACAACCTGATGCATGAGCACCGCGCCCCCCAATTGTCGTTTTCCGCCAACGCGTTGGATGGCTAACTCGCTACCGTCGTTTAGGCGATCAACCTATACATATACGCTGCGGGTGGCAAGCGCCCGCGCGCGGTGTAACTTGTGGTTGAGCCTAGTAAATCAAGGCTTTGAGGCGCCTCGACTTGCGGGAGTCGAGGACCTAATTCCCCACCCCCGCTCATCACGAACCTACTCGACCGTGATTGTAACAATCTCGGAGACAACGGGCGGAATATGTGGCTTGTGGTCCTTGTCTCCCAAAACCAACTGCAGTGTGTGCTCACCGGGCTCGAGGGTCAGTTCCGTTTCCGTCTGCCCCATGCCGTAGTGAATCACATCGGCCTCACCGACCGGCAGATAATCGTCAAGCGGGGGCGTTTCACGATCCACGACGAGATGGTGATGACCCGTCATTTCCATGTCCACGCCAGCTGGCGCAATCCCCATACCACGAAGTCCGAATTGAACTGTCACAGGACTAGAGACGACGTCACCATCACTTGGTGAAATAATGTAAACGGATGCGTTTGGCGGCGACGGCGTATCCGCGAGCCCCATCGGCATGGACCAAAGAAGACCAACAATTACGAGCGTAAGTTGACGAAACATCGCGACCTCTCCTTATACATTAATTCGTTTCTATTCCGGGCTGGACGAACTCTGACTCGGTCGCCGTCTCCGAAACCAAAATCACCTGCAAATGCGTTTGTCCCGCTCCAAGGTCTGCTTGGCCCATGATCGGGACATACCCAGGAGCCGATGCGGTAACAGATAACATCGAGCCGCCGTCTTTCAAGAGGCGGATCTTGTCGCCATCCTCATACTCATCTTGCGCGTCGGTAAACTCGAAAAAGCCCGAGTCCGCAAACTGCGCATAAAGCTCAAGAACAAACGCGTCACTAACCCCGGACAAATACTGCTCTGCAAATTTCGCATAGGAAATGAGATTTTCATTCACGTTTTCTATTTTTATGACCGCATCTGAAATCGGCACACGCGTACTCGCATCGAGAATTGAAATTGTAACGTCCCGTGTATCTCGCAACATTGTGGCAAGATATTGCTCGGGCACGCCGGTCATATCGACACCGTGCCAAACAAAAGCGCGCCGCTCACCGGTACCCTCGTAACGCCGCGACGCGCCAAGTTCCGGCACACAATTTATAAATGGGTTTGCACCTCCGGCAGGCGTTGCAACAATATCAAGCCTATAGGTAGTGAACTGCGCACCTGCAAGCGCAGGGTGCTCGGGCGATGTTGTCAAAAAATCGCTGAGCTGGTGGACCGCTCCCGAATCTGCGTTTTCAATCGGACTTAAGAAGTAAACTCTCGGCGCGGCTTCGATCTCTCCAACTGTGCCGCCTTGATCCAAAACAGCGCCTTGTCCCGTAAGCGCCATCCTACCTGCCGTGCGCTCTCGATCGCGCGAAAAGATATCTCCCGGCCGCGATGTGGAAATGCATTGGTTAGCTGTATTTTCAAATACCTCGCGGCTCACCGTTGTAATTTCTGTCTCCGCGGCGGAGCGAATGATTTTTTCTTTAAGCGTTTCTTCTTCGACGGTGACGTCGAGACGAAATCCCGTCACGACCCTAACCTCTGACACGCCATCTGCATCGCGCACGCCAAGCATGGGCGCGGACGAACACGCCGACAGAACGAGCGCTGAGACGATTGCAACAAGAAGTGAATGCGGTGTGGTTTGTGAAGACGGCATCATCACGTCAATTGTGCGGGACCAAACAGATCGCGGCAACCTATACTAAACCGCGGGAGAAATAAATTTGCCGATTTAAAAACAGTGATGGCGCGCCCGAAGGGATTCGAACCCCTGACCTTCGCCTCCGGAGGGCGACGCTCTATCCAGCTGAGCTACGGGCGCTTAGTCGCTTAATCTGCGAGAACCCCCTTTCGGGGGAAGCGGAACTTAGAACATCGCTCTTATAGGCGCAAACCTTCGAATTAAGCTGGAATCCGAAGCGCTCCCGTGCTCCATAGGCCCTGCCGAGTCCCGGCATTTTTCAGCCATTGGAGCAAACAACTAAGGACCTCAAAGGTGAAATCGCTGTTCAACCGCGCGTCGCAAGCGCCGTACTTGTTGCTGACGCTGACCATGCTGATGTGGAGCGCCAATGCGGTTGCTGCGCGTATTGCCGTTGACGAGGTGTCCCCTCTGATGCTGACAGCCATTCGATGGGTTGGCGTGACAAGCTTGGTCTTTGCACTCGCCCATAAGCGCATCATTTCAGAGTGGCCGATCCTAAGGCCGCGGCTTCCCCTCTTGCTCGGGCTGGGCGCGCTGGGCTTTAGCACGTTCAACGCCATGTTTTACTGGGCTGCCCATTCCACAAGCGCGATCAACATTGGAATTATCCAAGGCGCGGTGCCGGTGCTGGTCATGCTCGGTGCATACATGATGTACAAAACACAGGTGTCAGGAACACAAGCAATCGGAGTCACAATCACGATTATTGGAGTCGTTGTGGTTGCCGTTCGCGGCGACTTTGAACGGATAAGCGAGGTTCAATTTAATCCCGGCGATCTATTGATGATTACCGCGTGCATGCTTTACGCCGTGTACACGGTTGCCTTGCGTCAACGGCCTGCCGCATCAGGCGTCGCAATATTCTCAGTGATGGCCGTCGGCGCGCTTGCAACATCAATTCCGATGGCCGTGGTTGAAGTCGCGCTGGGTCATAGTTTGTGGCCGACGCAAACAGGATGGGCCGTCATCGCCTTTGTGGTGATCTTCCCGTCATTGCTTGCCCAACTTTTCTTTATTCGCGGCGTCGAACTGCTGGGTCCGGGACGCGCAGGCGTGTTTATCAATCTTGTGCCTGTGATCACCGCAATCTTGGGCGTCTATATTTTAGGTGAACTTTTTCGCGGCTACCACGCGGCCGCCCTGCTCCTCGTGCTGGGTGGCATTTGGCTCGCGGAGCGAAAACAAAATCGCGCGGCTGTGCCTTAAGGACTTAGGGAAAACTCGATTGTAACCGCTCGATCGGATTTTGATCGGCGCTCGAGGGAAGCGGCGCGGATTGATCGTCGATAAATGCGGCAACGTCGTTCAAAACCGTCGGCGCATTTTTGTCACGAAATATCATATGCCAACTGTCGTCGTAGTACGCAGCCCGCCACGTTTTATTCGTGGACTGAAAATGAGACATCGCCAAGGCGGTCGGTTGCTTTGGAATTATCTCGTCGTTTTGCCCATACAAATACAACACCGGCACATCAATTTCAGGCGGCGCGCTTAACGCTTCGTCCATCAAGTTCGTCAGTCCGTACACTGCGTCGATCCGTGTGTTTTTTATAAACAGCGGATCACGCGCGTTATCGCGCAACATTTCAATGTTGTCGCTGGCGATGCGGCCCAGGCTTCGTCCCGAGGGCTTCAGGCCAGGCGCAATGCGCGCACCAACCCACAGGGCCATGCGATACGGCACCGGCATTGTCGAGCGCGCCCACACGGCTGGCGCAGCCAGGACCGCCGCATCCACCGGCGGCGGGTCTGAAGACGCCAGCGCTTTCATCACCACAGCGCCGCCCATACTTTCGCCCAGAGCAAATATCGGTGTGTCGGGGTGCATCGTCTTGAGAACACCTGCAAAGTCGGAGAAGTCGCGCGCGAGTATCTCTCCGCCTGCCCACAACCCAAAGTGCGGTGCATTTCCAAAACCGCGCTGATCGTAGGCATACACCGCTATCCCGCGCCGCGCGAGGAACGGTCCGACGCCGGGCGCATCGGGAACCTTTGCAAAGGCTTTGCTATAGTCATTGAACCCATGCACGGCCAAAACAACGGCCCTTAAAGTGCTCTCCTCATCTGGTTCCGGACCCCAATATTTTGCCGGCAGCCTTAAACCATCAGAGGTGATGAAAGCATCACCAACGAACACCGGCGTGCTCGCCGCCGGGCCGGGCGGCGCGACCGTCGGTGCGCACGCGCACAAGATGCCCAAGGCCAACCCGGCAAACATATTGCGGAAAGAATTTATATGCGTCGGCATGAGCAAGGTCCGTGAGAAACTTGTCCTAACAATCGCGCTAGTTATATCTGAGAGGTGCCGCCATTTTCTGCATAAGAGCTTGAGGTCAGCTGCAGGAATATATCCTCCAACTCGACTTCATCAGTGCGAATGTCGGCGATTTGCAATTGGCTTGATTGCGCTGCATTTAAAATTTCCTGCATCGCATTCGCGCTGGGCCGGTAATTGACAAGCAATTCATTCGGTGCAGTTTGCGTCGCCTGTAGTTGCTTGAGCGGTTCTGGAATTTCCGTAATCGGATCAGCCAGAATCAGCGAGACAGACTTGTTGTCGATGCGGCGCAGAAGCGCTTGGGTGGTATCGCATGCCACCAGCTTTCCGTGATTGATAATCGCAACGTAGTCACAAAGCTCCTCTGCCTCTTCCAAATAGTGCGTCGTCAAAAGAACCGTCGCCCCGCTCGCGTTTAGCTCGCGAATATGCCGCCAGAGATGCTGGCGCAGTTCCACGTCCACGCCCGCCGTCGGCTCGTCCAACACAACGATTGGCGGCGTGTGGACTAAGGCCTTGGCGACCAACAAGCGCCGGCGCATGCCGCCGGATAGCGCGCGCGCATAGGCCTCGGCCTTATCGGCCAGTCCCACCAATTCCAAGATTTCGTCCGTGCGCCGTTCTGCTTTCGGCACGCCGTAAAGACCAGCTTGAACTTCGAGCACCTCGCGCGGCGTAAAAAACGGATCAAGGTTGAGCTCTTGCGGCACAACACCAATCGCACAGCGCGCCTGACGCTCGGCTGTCTCAATATCATGACCCCATATCCGCACGGTCCCGGAGCTTTTATTCACCAGCCCGGCCATAATATTGATCAGCGTTGACTTGCCCGCGCCGTTCGGCCCGAGCAGCCCGAAAAAAGATCCGCGGGGAATCGTCAGGGAAAAATCGACCAGGGCATGTTTGGGCGCACCGGTCTTACTGCCGTAGGTCTTATTGAGCGCCTCAATCTCGATGGCGAGGTCGGGCAAAGATTGAGCATCAGGGGTGGTGGGTACGGTCACAAAAAAGCCTGTCTTGGGAGCAAAGCGCGCAGCGCCGGAAATCCATGGGTATCACTCCGGCAATTCTGCGGTCAACGTCGAGAGCACACTAATATAATGTCGAATGTTGGGGCGCAAAGTTCCCCGACTTGCAATCTTCACGCACCGACCGCATAAATCATGCCGGGGCCGATAGAGCCTAATGTTCGAATTCAGCGCAGGAACCGCACCATGGCCGAGTCTGCAGAAGTCATAAATACCGAGACTGCTCAAGTCAGTTGCGATGGCGGCGGTGGTGCTTTAGGGCACCCTCGCGTTTATCTGCAAATTAAGCCAGAGGTCGGTGAAATCGAATGCCCATATTGTGGCCGGCGGTTTGTTCTAAAAACAGATACGCCCTCTAAACCCGAAGCCCATTAAGGAGCCAAGGATCCGCAGTCAGCGGACCTTTAACTGACGGTATGGCCGCTAAGTCAAAAAAACCCCGGCGTCTCTACCTGATCGACGGTTCGGGTTATATTTTTCGCGCCTACCATGCGCTCCCGCCGATGACGCGCCCAGACGGTACGCCCGTCAATGCTGTCTACGGTTTTTCCAACATGCTGATGAAGCTCCTGGACGACTTGCGCGATACCAGCGTCGAAGAACTTATGGCCGTGATCTTCGATGCAAAGCGGCAAACATTTCGCAATGAAATTTACAAAGACTACAAAGCCCATAGACCCGGATCCGCCTGAGGATCTTATCCCCCAATTTGACCTCATCCGCGATGCAACGCGCGCGTTCAATGTCAAAGCCATTCAGATGGAAGGCTTTGAAGCCGACGATTTGATTGCCACTTACGCGAAGTTAGCGGCGGAAGATGGAATCGATGTCGTCGTAATTTCCCGCCGACAAAGATTTAATGCAGCTTGTGCGCCCCGGCGTCGTAATGCACGACCCGATGAAGAATCGCGCGATCGGTCCGGAACAGGTGATGGAAAAATTTGGAGTTGCGCCGGACAAGGTTATCGACGTTCAGGCTTTAGCCGGCGATTCGACGGACAACGTTCCAGGCGTACCCGGCATTGGCGTCAAAACCGCGGCACAATTGATTGATGAGTACGGTGATCTCGAAACACTCCTCGAACGCGCAGAGGAAATCAAACAGCCCAAACGCCGTCAGAACCTGGTCGATAACGCCGAACTCGCACGTATTTCAAAGCAACTCGTAACGCTTAAAGACGATGTCCCGATTGACATTCCCGTCGACGAACTCAAGTGGGAACAACCGGATGCCGACACGCTTCTCGGCTTTATCTCGGACCAAAACTTCAAGAGCTTGTTGGGGAAGGTTTCTGCAAAACTCGATGGACAATCGGAAAATTCCCAGAGCGCAACCTCGCCCGAGCAAAAAGCACTAACCGTTGAAACCGCAAACTACGAAACAATTCAAAAAAAAGCTGATCTTGAACGGTGGGTGAGCGCCGCCATGGCGGCCGGGTGGGTCGCGGTTGATACCGAAACCGACGGCCTAAACCCCCATCAAGCCCGCATGGTCGGCGTGTCCTTATCTCTTGAACCCGGAACCGGGTGTTACATCCCGCTTCGCCATACCGGCGGCGCTCCGCAAGGCAGCTTGGATTTGGGCGGGAAAGATGAGGCAACCGATGCCCCGCCTCAAATTCCAATTAAAGATGCGATCAAACTGCTAAAGCCGCTTCTGGAAAATCCAGGCGTATTGAAAATCGGTCACAACATTAAATTCGATATGCATGTTTTCGCCCGCGAAGGCATCGACGTCTCGCCCGTCGATGACACCATGGTGATCTCTTATGTTTTGGAAGGCTCGCAGCACGGGCATGGCATGGACGAACTTTCCAACATGCACCTGGGGCACAAAACAATTCCCTTCTCCGAGGTTTGCGGAACCGGCAAGAAACAAATCACCTTTGACCAAGTCCCTCTGGACAAAGCATCGACATACGCCGCGGAAGACGCCGATATCACATTCCGGCTTCACACCGTCCTCAAGCCGAGGCTTGTCGCCGATCACCTGGTCAGCATTTACGAATCTTTTGACCGCAAACTCATCCCCGTCCTGAAAGACATGGAAAGAAAAGGTGTCTTGGTTGACGCCAAGGTTCTTCAAACCCTCAGTCAAGATTTTGCTGGGCGCATGGCCGACCTTGAAGTTGAAATCCATAAACTGGCCGGTGAAGAGTTTAATGTCGGCTCACCCAAACAGCTCGGGGAAATCCTGTTCGAACGCATGAGTTTACCGGGCGGTAAGAAAACCAAAACCGGAGCGTATGGAACCGGCGCAAGTGTGCTTGAAGATTTGGCGGCCCAAGGTCATGACCTGCCCGCGCGGGTTCTCGATTGGCGGCAACTTTCAAAGCTCAAAAGCACGTACACCGACGCCTTGGTTGCTCAAATCAACCCGACAACACATCGCGTTCATACAAGTTACGGGCAAACCATCGCGTCTACGGGCCGGCTGTCGTCAACCGATCCAAATTTACAAAACATTCCTATCCGAACTGAAGAGGGGCGAAAAATTCGTACAGCCTTTGTCGCCGACAAAGGCAAAACTCTCCTCTCTGCCGATTATAGTCAAATTGAACTTCGCCTTGTCGCACATGTCGCGGATGTCAAAGCGCTGAAGCGCGCGTTTAATGACGGCGAAGATATTCACGCCGCCACCGCGTCGGAAATGTTTGATGTCCCGATCAAGGGGATGGACCCGATGGTCCGGCGCAAAGCCAAAGCCATTAATTTTGGAATCATTTACGGGATCTCGGCGTTTGGCCTTGCACGCCAGCTAGGCATCTCTCGCGGCGAAGCGCATGATTACATCGAAGCGTATTTTGAGAAATTTCCGGAAATCAGAGAGTATATGGAAACAACAAAGGCGCTCGCCAAAAAGCAGGGGTATGTGACGACCATGTACGGCCGCAAATGTTGGACCCCAGGCATCGGGGACCGCAATCCAAACATGCGCGCGTTTGCCGAGCGTGCGGCGATCAACGCACCCATTCAAGGCGGCGCGGCGGATATCATTAAACGAGCCATGATCCAACTTCCCGGCGCATTGGAGACGGCGGGACTCAAAGCCGATATGCTTCTCCAGGTCCACGATGAGTTGATTTTTGAGGTTCCCAAAGCAGAGATCGACAAGACCAAAGACGTTGTTAAAAAAGTCATGGAAAACGCTGAACATCTCGACGTCCCTCTTATTGTTGATACCGGGATCGGCCAGAACTGGGACGAAGCGCACTAAATTAAAGTCGGAAGACGCCTCATGGAACACACCCCATGAAATTCACAGGCCTTGCACTCCCTATCGTGATTTTTTGCCTCGGGACTCGCGTAGCGCTTGCGCAAGATCCAACTTTAGAGTGTTTCCGAAGCGACTTAGGGCATACGGAACGCGTAGCCGCCTGCGATGCTGTTTTATCTCGGGAAGATTTGCCCCAAAGAACACGCGCGCTTGCTTTGTTGTCGCGGGCTCGCGCACACAGCCAAAATGAAAATCGTTTTCTTGCTTTAAACGACTTTGACTCCGCATTGGCGATATTGCCCGATGAATTCACCGCGCGCCTCGACCGGGGGCAATTGCTCGAAGACTTAAATCGACACCATGACGCTGAAACGGATTACACAATCATTATTGATCAAGCCCTGCGCACTGAGGAGGTGCTCCTTGGCAACGCCTATGCCCGCCGTGGCGCTCTGCGTCTTGCTGCCGGCGAAACATCAGCGGGCATCGCGGACCTGGGACAAGCCCGGCGGTTTGACCCGCGCAATCCAGCGCCGTTTAAAATTCGGGGAGCATACTTCCTGGAGAACGACAATATTGAGCAAGCAGCCGCAGAACTTGAGCAGGCCACGTCACTCAATGCCGGAGATGTTGACGCTCAGCTCATGTTCGGAAAAACACAGTTGCGGCTGGCTCAGCCCGATGCAGCCGTGCGCGCATTTTCATCCGCGCTCATTGTTGAACCAAATAATGTAGACGCGCTTCGAGGCCGGGCTACCGCCTACGGGCAACAGCAAAACTATGCAACCGCCATTGCGGATTATACGTCGGCCTTGAATATCGTTGCCGACGACTGGGCGTCACTGGAGGGGCGGGGCGCAGCATTATTGCGAATTGGAGCGTTCAACGCCGCCATACAAGATTTCGACAAAGTGCTCGGCCACGCGCCGCAAAACGAGAATGCGGTTTTTTTTCGTGCGAATGCGCGGTTTCAAAATGGAAACGCGTCCGGAGCGGTTGAGGATTTCAGCACTATTCTGGCCAAGCACCCTCAAAATATTGATGCGCGCGTTGGCCGCGGGATCGCACGTCAGTTTGATGGGGATTACGACGGCGCGGAGGAGGATTTCACCGTAGCGTTGGATGCCGTCCCCGACGCCGCCCAATCACTCGCCAACCGCGGCTACGTACGGGTCATGAAAGGCGATTTCGCTGCCGCCGTCGATGATTTTACAGCCGCCCTGTCACTTCCGAACGCGCCTGTGCACCTAGCTCTTTGGAAATATGTTGCCGAAGCGCGTGCGGGCAATCCAAACCCTGAAACGCTGTCGTTCGCGCTTCGCACTCTAGATGACGGGCAGTGGCCAGCGCCTATCTTGAATTATTTTTTGGGTCAGGCGACCGGAAACGAAGTTATTTCCGCAGCGCTTCTAGAGCCTATGACAGCCGCCGGAAGCTTATGCGAAGCATATTTTTTTCTTGGGCAGGCGGCCCTTGTTTTGGGTGATCCTGAAGAAGCCAAACGGCTTTTTAAAGGTGCAGTGGATACCGCCGCCGTTCGCTTTACAGAATATGCCGGGGCAAAAGCCGAGTTGTCACAACTTGACAAAGTCCTTGAATAACCCCCTACAAACATTGAAATCTTAACAGCGCGCCCTACCGTGGTCACGGGAGTGCAGTAATTTTGCCATAATGCGCCGGTGGTATGGCGGATGGCGGGCACAGGTTCTCCTTAGTCAACGATCTCGCCAACGGAAAAAGGAATAAAACCGTGGCTTACAATATCGCTCTCGTCGACGACGATCGAAACATTCTTACCTCTGTCTCCATGGTTCTCGAAACCGAGGGGTTCTCGGTAAAAACCTATCGGGACGGCGCTGAAGCCCTGCACGGCATTAACGCCGAGCCTCCAGATCTGGCTGTCTTGGACATCAAAATGCCGCGCATGGATGGCATAGAACTACTTCAGCGTTTGCGTGAAAAAAGCGCAATGCCGGTAATTTTTCTGACGTCCAAGGATGATGAAGTCGATGAATTGCTTGGATTGCGCATGGGCGCTGACGACTACATCAAGAAGCCGTTTTCACAGCGCCTTTTGATAGAGCGTGTGCGTGCAATCTTCAGGCGACTGGAAGCACAAAAAGAACAAGCCGACGGGGGAACATCGGCGGACGCACTGAAGCGCGGCGATTTGGTTCTCGATACAGCGCAACACATGTGCCTGTGGAAAGGCCAACCGGTTAATTTGACCGTGACGGAATTTTTGCTCATTCAAGCTTTGGCGCAAAGGCCAGGTCACGTAAAAAGCCGGGACCAATTGATTGATGCGGCTTACGGCGAAAACATCTACGTTGATGACCGCACAATCGACAGTCACGTCAAACGGCTGCGGAAGAAATTTCGTGAAGTTGATAAAGAATTTTCGAATATCGAGACGCTGTACGGCGTAGGATATAAGTACAACGAAACACCAAGCTCTTAGTTAAACCAAACTTCGATACCGGTCTAAAAATGGGGAAACTTTTGTGCGTTTGGAAAACAACGCTCGTCTTGATGATCTGCGCATCAAAACATCCGTATCTGAGGGTGAACGACTGGGTGGCGATAGCAGCAGTCTAAGTCGGTTTTTTTCTCCGCTCACTCTCCGGGTTCTCGCGGTCAATCTTATCGCACCCGTTCTCTTGGTATTAAGCCTTCTGTTTCTCGATCAATACGAAGACACCCTAATCGCGACCGAGCTGGATGCATTGCGCACTCAAGGAGAGCTAATCTCTGCGTCCATCGCCGAAGGGGCAGTTATTGTTGATATTGATAACAATGCGTTTCCAATCTTTACGCCTAACGGCGCGTTGCGCGTGATCGATCCAAATGCGGCGCGCTTATTGATACGCCGGCTTGCTGGACTGGCCGAGGTAAGGGCGCGGCTATTTGATCGGGACGGACAACTGGTCGCGGACACCAGGTTATTGCAAGGTCCGGGCGGCGAAGTTCAGGTGCTCGATCTCCCGCCCCCGGGCGGCACTGGCCTGACCGACCTCTTAAGACAGGCTTACGACTTTGCTATGGGGCTCTTTGCCTTAGACAGCGGCTTGGAGCCCTACCGCGAGCGGCCAAATGCTCAGGCCTCAGACTACCAAGAACTGGGGCAAGCGATGGACACGGGCGAGCCGCACAGTGCGGTGCGCGTGGCAAACGACCGGCAGAAAGTTCTCACGGTCGCAGTGCCTATTCTTTTTTACCGGCAAATCGTCGGGGCCGTTCTCGTGTCTCGAGACGGCAGCAATGTCGACGAACACATGTATAGTGTTCGCAGTTCGATTCTTGGGATATTTGGCTGGGTCTTTGCATTAACCATCCTCACGTCTTTGTTTCTAGCGCGCACAATTGCCCGGCCGGTGCGCAAACTCGCAGAGGCCGCTCAACTGGTGCACCAGTCGAAAAGTCGGCGCTACACCATTCCCAATCTCTCAAAACGTACGGATGAAATCGGCGAGTTATCTGCAGCCCTCAGAGATATGACGGACTCGTTGTGGGCGCGTATGGACGCCATTGAGCATTTTGCCGCCGACGTCGCCCATGAAATCAAGAATCCCCTTACAAGTTTGCGCAGCGCGGTTGAAACCGTTGCGCGGGTTCCTGATCCCGAACAACAAAAAAGGTTAATGTCGATTATTTTGGACGACGTTGCGCGCTTGGATCGATTGATCACCGAGATTTCTGACGCCTCGCGATTGGACGCCGAATTATCGCGCGCCGAGATGGCGCATGTCGGCGTGGAACGTCTTGTCCGGGCGATGGCGGAAATTCAAAACGCGAATGATGATCCCGATGTTCCGAAAGTAGAGGTCATTGCCGAAGACCCAACCTCGCGGGGGCGTAAACGGGACCCGGACCTTACCGTGCCGGGACTGGAAAGCCGCCTGGGTCAGGTATTTCGAAACCTTATCGGAAATGCGGTGTCCTTTAGTCCGAGCGGCAGTGTCATAAAAATTCGGACCGAACACACGGGTCGGCACATCAAGGTTGTGGTCGAAGACCAGGGGCCTGGCATTCCGGCTGGTAAAGAAAAAGCAATTTTCGGGCGGTTTTATTCGGAGCGCCCGGAAGGCGAGAAGTTCGGCACCCACTCCGGACTGGGGCTTTCAATTTCTAAGCAAATTGTCGAAGCCCATCACGGCGTGATTTACGCGGAAAACATCTTGGATGATAGCAAGAAAGCGATTGGCGCTCGTTTCGTCGTACGCCTTCCGGCGGTATAACAATTATAGCCCAAGAACAAACGCTAAGAGCAGCGGCAACGACGCAAACGAAAGAATGGTGGAAACGACCACGATACTGCCCACCTCTTCTGGCCGCGAGCCCGCGCGCGATGCGAAGAGATAGGTAAAGACCGCCGTTGGCATAGCCGATTGAATAATAACGACGCCGCGGGCAATGCCCTCGAGATCAAGCGCCCAGGCGATTCCCACACCGACACCAAACCCTACACTTAGCCGAAATACGGCGAGGCCAAGGCTGCGGCCAAACGTTGCAATTTTCAGATGAGTTAACGATGCCCCTAAAGACATCAACATAAGGGGAATGACAAAACCGGCGATGACCTCGGTTGTGTTTGCGATCCACCGGGGTAGGTCGATTTCCGCATAGAGCAACACCAAGGCGGCCGCGATAGCCCATATCACCGGATTTCGGAAAAGAACGTCCGTGGATATTCGGCCGCTGGCAATGCTCACACCCGCCGTAAATTGTAGAACCGCGCTGGTCGCGTAGTACGCAACCGCCAGGGCAAGGCCCGCCTCGCCAAACGCAAGCAAACATAAAGGCAGGCCCATGTTGCCCACATTGGGAATAAATAAGGACGGTAAGTACGCCGAAAGCGGGAGTCCGCATACTTTGAGGAGCGTAACCCCGAGCGCGGCCACGACTGCGGCAACAAGAATGGTGGCGAGCACCATCTGCGCCACCGCCTCAAGTTCAGGCCCATTAATCAGGAGGGAGGAAAACACCAGGCACGGCGAGCCCACATAGGTCACGAGATCAGTGATCATCGCGGTGTCGAACGGCATGCGCCGCTTGCGCCAAATAAACCCAATCGCCGCGATCAGGAAAACCGGCGCAATAATCGTGAAAACTTGTTCAACCATGCTCTTGCTGTTTTCTCAGGTGTTGGCAGGTCTTTATATCAATCCAACCAATACCCCAATTGACAGGATGGGCCCGCCAACCCACTCTTCCCGGCACAAAGGGACGGACCAATGGCGTGTCTTAATGGTACCTGTATAGCGATCGATGGCCACGGTGTCTTGATCCGTGGCCCTTCGGGTGCGGGCAAGTCGGATCTAGCCCTTCGCCTAATTGATCGTGGGGCTCAACTGGTCAGCGACGACTATTGCGACACGGTTACGCAAAATGGAGCCTTGATCGCTACCGCACCAGCTACAATCGCAAACAAAATCGAGGTGCGCGGTTACGGCATTGTGAATTTGCCCGCAGCCAAGTCTGCACCCATATCATTGGTGGTCGATTTGATGCCGGAGGATGAAATCGAACGCATGCCGGACTCACGCACCGTCGAAGTCAATGGCGTACCCTTGCGGCATTTGGTCGTGGACGCGCGCGCACCGTCTGCTGCGGCAAAGGTTCGGCTCGCCCTGCGCACAGATGCGATAGAGGATTAACACATGGACCCCGCATCACCGCGCATCGTGATTGTTACCGGCATTTCGGGTGCGGGCAAAAGTGCCGCGCTCAACGCTTTGGAAGATGCTGGGTTTGAGACGGTCGACAATTTGCCGCTCGCACTGATGAAAACAGTGGTGGCCGCAGGCGACGACTCACCGACATCGATCGCCATCGGTATTGATATTCGCACGCGGGATTTCAACGCAGACCGGCTTATCGAAATGTTGGACGCCCTGCATGCAAATACCGCATTGGCGGCAAGCATTGTTTTTTTGGACTGCGATGACGATGTCCTCGGCCAACGGTATACGGAAACGCGCCGGCCTCACCCACTGGCGAACGATCTTCCGATTTCCGCGGGCATCGAAACCGAACGGCGATTATTGGCGCCCGTGCGAGAACACGCAGATTTGGTAATTGATACCTCTCGTCTTTCACCCACAGATCTCAAGCGCATCTTGCTCGGCCAATATGGCGGCACCAAACGACGCGCTCTGCAAATCTTTCTCATGTCCTTTGGCTACCGATACGGCATTCCGCGAGATGCGGATTTGGTTTTTGATGTTCGTTTCTTAAAAAACCCGCACTACGTTGCAGACCTCAAGCCTCTGACCGGCCTTAACGATAAAATCGATGCGTTCTTTACCGACGATACGGCGCTCTCGACATTTCTGGACGGGCTCATTCACCTTCTCGACCCGCTTCTCCCCCTCTATGAGAAGGAAGGAAAAAGTTATCTCACGCTTGCAATCGGCTGTACCGGTGGACGCCACCGATCCGTTTATGTAACTGAGCGGCTCAAAAAATGGTTTGATAGTAAAAATTTGGCAGTGACAGTAAACCATCGCGACATCCACGCGGCGGGGCCCACGCCATAATCAAGTGGCCAGCGAAAAATCTTGGAAACAGCGTCGGGTTTGGGTCGCTTCGGCCGTCTCAATTGTATAAGCTGCCGTCCCTCCCGAATGCCTCTCGCAAAACCAGACCGTTAAATTTTTAGGATTTAATTTCTTACATGTCACAGTCAAAACCGCTTATCGGCCTAGTGCTTGTTACACACGGCCGGCTAGCCGATGAATTGATCGCGGCAACGGAACACGTCGTTGGACCACAGGCACAAACCGCGACCGTTTGCATCGGGCCCGAGGACGACATGGAAGAGCGGCGGGCGGAAATTCTAAACGCTGTTGAGTCCGTAAACGCTGGAGAGGGCGTGGTCGTTCTCACCGATATGTTCGGTGGAACGCCGTCGAACCTCGCGATTTCCATAATGGAAAGCGCGCCCATCGAAGTTATCGCCGGCGTCAACCTCCCTATGTTGATCAAACTGGCTTCAGTACGCGGAACGGACTCTCTCCACTCTGCCGTCGCCCAGGCCCAAGACGCAGGCCGGAAGTATATCAACGTTGCCTCAGCCCTTCTCGCGCAAGAAGACGCGTAAAGTAAAAACGCAGATTCGGGCCTCAAGCGTTCACCAATTTGAAGGGTAACGCCGGACACACAATCATGAGCGATCAATTTCAACGCCAAGTCGAAATTTGCAACAGCAAGGGGTTGCATGCGCGTGCCGCAGCCAAGTTTTGCAAAACAGCCGCAAAATTCGACGCTGCGGTTACCGTCTCCAAAGGAACGTCCGAGGTATCCGGCGGATCAATTATGGGACTCATGATGTTGGCGGCGGGGCAAGGATCAACGATCGACATTCGAACGTCCGGACCCGACGCAAAAGATGTTCTTGAGGCTCTGTGCACATTGGTCGCGAATAAGTTTGATGAAGAATAAATCGACAGCGACGTCCAAATCCAAAACGCGCGAACGGATTTACGAAGGCCAACCTGTTGGCGCGGGAATCGCCATTGGCGTGGTTCATCGTCACGACTCCCGGGAAATTGTCCGGGTTCGCGAAAAGCAAATTCCCAAGGCAAAAATTAGCGCGGAGCAGCAACGCCTCGTCGGCGCGGCGAAGAAAGCAACGCAGCGTCTTGATGAGCTGCAGCAACAAGCCCTTAAAATGAACAACGCGGCGGGCGAGGAGCTCGGGTACATTCTCGATGCGTATCAGCAAATGTTGAGTGGCTCCCGGCTCATTCGCGGCGTTCAAAAACGTATCGAGGCTGAGCAAATCAACGCCGAGGCCGCCGTCGTCAAAGAAATCGCATTGATGGCCGAAGCCTTCGCATCCATGGACAATCAATATTTATCAGAGCGCGTTTCCGACATTCGCGAGATAGGACGGCGGCTGGTCGAAAGTTTGGGCCAAAAAACATCCAACGGGTTCGGTGATTTACCGCGCAACGCCGTCGTGGTTGCGGATGAACTTTCCCCTGCGGACACCGCGCTCCTTGATCCGAAACGCATTTCCGGCCTCGCCACAACATTGGGAGGCGTTGAAAGCCACATGGCTATCGTCGCCCGGTCGTTCGCGATTCCTTCAGTCATTGCCGTTCCCAGCCTGATCGACCAGGTGGAAAATGGCGAACCCATCATCTTGGATGGAGGGGCGGGCACGGTTGTCGTTTCACCAACCGCAGCGACCCTCCGTAAATACCGGCAAAAGCGCGCACGCTTCTTAAGGTCTCAGCGCGCGCTTGAAAAATTGCAATCGATTGCCGCGGTCACCAAAGATGGCTTTCAGATCAATTTGATGGCCAACATTGAACTTCCATCGGAACTCGATGCGGTTTTGAACTCGGGCGCAGAGGGGATCGGGCTCTTTCGAAGCGAGTTCATGTTCATGAATCGGGAAACTCTCCCCACAGAGGATGAGCAATTTGAAGCCCTCTCTAAAGTCGTACGAAAAATGAACGGGCGACCTGTCACCATTCGCACATTGGATGTCGGCGCAGACAAACTGGGAGATGCAACCGGCATTAAGCCCGGACCCAACCCAGCGTTAGGCTTGCGCGCCATTCGATTTTCCATGGCGCAAAAGGATGTATTGGACATTCAACTTGCCGCCATACTGCGCGCTGGCGCGCTCGGCCCGGTTCGCATATTGCTGCCAATGGTATGTATCGCCGATGAAGTTAAGGCCGTGCGAACAGCAATCGCGCGCGTTGCCCGCCGGTTGAAGAAACGCAAAATCAAGATTGCCGATCCATTGCCGCCTCTTGGTGTCATGATCGAAATTCCCGGCGCGGCTCTTGCCGCCGACGCGCTTGCCGCAGAAGCAGATTTCTTTGCGATTGGAACAAACGATCTGACCCAATACACCCTCGCCATCGACCGGTCAGACGAGCAAGTCGCTTACCTTTATAATCCACTTCACCCCGCTGTTTTGCGGCTCATCCAGTTTTCGGCAGAAGCGGCATCAGCAAAGGGCATTCCTGTATCTGTATGCGGGGAGATGGCCGGGGATGAGAGCCTTACACCCATCTTGCTCGGCTTTGGAATCACTGAACTTTCAATGGCCCCAGCAAGCCTTCCGCGCGTAAAAAAGGAGGTTCTTGGGCTCAACTTGGCAGCTATCACCGGCCGGGTCCGGCGCCTTACAAGCGAATCCGACCCGGCGCGACTGCGCAAACTTCTCAATTACATTTCCCATACCCGCTGACCCCCGGTTGCCCGTTTCCCGCCCGGCTGCTATACGGCGCGCGGCCCCGATGGACGGCCCCAACACATGCGCGAGACCGCGCCCAAGGAGACCAAACATTATGACTGCTGTGGATTACAAGATTAAGGATATCGAGCTCGCGCCCTGGGGCCATAAGGAAATCGCGATCGCGGAAACGGAAATGCCGGGCTTGATGGCGATCCGCGAGGAATATGGCAAGCAGCAGCCACTCAAAGGTGCACGGATCGCCGGGTCGTTGCACATGACCATTCAAACGGCGGTGCTGATCGAAACACTGAAAGCTCTTGGCGCCGATATTCGCTGGGCGTCGTGCAATGTGTTTTCCACCCAAGACCACGCGGCAGCGGCCATTGCCGATGGGGGAACTCCGGTCTTTGCGTACAAAGGCGAAACCTTAGAAGAATATTGGCAGTACACGCACCGTATTTTTGAATGGAGCGATGGCGGTGCGCCCAATCTCATTTTGGACGACGGCGGCGATGCGACCCTATTGATTGTCTTAGGCGCCCAGGCCGAGTCAGATCCGTCGGTTATCTCCAAACCAAACAACGAAGAAGAACAAGTGCTATTCGCCGCCATCAAGAAACGGCTCGAAGAGCAACCCGGCTGGTACTCGAAAGTCAAAGCCAGCCTGCAAGGCGTAAGCGAAGAAACTACAACCGGCGTGCACCGGCTCTATCAAATGGCAAAAGACGGCCGCCTGCCCTTCCCCGCAATTAACGTCAATGACAGCGTTACCAAATCAAAGTTCGACAATATTTATGGGTGCCGTGAAAGTCTCGTTGACGGCATTCGCAGGGCAACCGACGTCATGATGGCGGGTAAGGTCGCGGTCGTGAATGGTTTCGGCGATGTGGGTAAAGGTTCAGCGGCGTCTTTGCGCCAGGCTGGTTGTCGGGTCATGGTGACCGAGGTCGATCCGATCTGTGCATTGCAAGCGGCGATGGAGGGGTATGAAGTCGTCACCATGGATGATGCGGCCCCACATGGTGATATCTTTGTAACGGCCACCGGAAATCTTGACGTCATCACTGTCGATCACATGCGAAACATGAAAGACCGGGCGATCGTCTGCAACATCGGTCACTTCGATACGGAAATTCAAGTCGAAGCTCTGAAGAATTTTAAATGGGATAACGTCAAGCCGCAGGTCGATGAAATCGAGTTTCCCGATAAGAAGAGAATCATTTTGCTCGCCGAAGGCCGTCTCGTAAATCTCGGTTGTGCGACCGGACACCCCAGCTTTGTGATGAGCGCATCGTTCAGCAATCAGGTGCTCGCTCAAATCGAACTTTGGACGAATGGCGACAATTACGAAAACAAAGTCTACGTTTTACCCAAGCACTTGGACGAAAAGGTCGCCGAGTTCCATCTTGCCAAAGTGGGTGCCAAACTCACGAAATTGTCGGCGGCTCAAGCAGCGTATATTAACGTGGACCAAAACGGACCCTTTAAGCCGGAAACCTACCGTTATTAGGTCCTTCGCCGTATAGTGGGCGGGTCGAATGCCCTAGCCGCCCGCTGGGGCAAAGCGAGGGTTAAAAGAGGGATTTGGTGCCCAGCGACATTTCGGAGCTGCTAACGCCGTCCGTCATCACCGGACTCACTGCGGTCCTGCTGCTAGGGCCGCTGGCGATTTGGGCGCTGTGGCGTCAACATCGCTATTGGCGACGCGCCGAGCGTGAGGCAAGCCAAGCTCTTTATACTAGGGATGCCGTCCAGGCTGCGCTCGAAACAGCCCCCGAAGGTTATTTCGCCTGGTTTCATCAGCCGATTGCCGAGGAAGACGGCGAAACCGCTTCACTTCCTGAATTTCGTTCGGAAGGGTACTGCTCCCGGCGGCTCGCCGTGTTGCTCGATCTTTTTCGCGGTATGGACTCCGGGTTTGACGATGTCATGGAAGGTTTTGACACCGAATCCCAAACGCGCTTGCAATCGGCCATCGATAAAATGCGCGGTGAGGGAACCGGGTTTGAGATTGACCTCGATCACACCGCAACCGGACGCCGCCTTCAAGTGCGCGGCATTCGAGCGCTGGACGCCTTTGGCCACACCATGGCCGATGTCGTGTGGATGAACGATGTTACAGATGGGATTGCCGCAGTCGATACATTGACAGAAGAAGCCGTAGATTTGCGCGAAGAGCGGAATTTGTTGCGCGCGGCATTGGACGGCATCTCCTATCCGGTATGGCTCAGGGACGACGATCTCTCTCTTATTTTTTGTAATAGCGCCTATGTGAAAGCGGTCGACGCAAAAGACGCCGCTGACGTCGTTTCCCGCGGCCGGGAAATCGCTCCGCGTGTTGCCGTACGCGAAGCACGCGCTCTAGCCGCCGCCGCGCGCGCCGCCGGCGAAACCCGCCATGGGCCATTTCATATGGTGATCGATGGAAGTCGCCGCCTGATGGAGGTCATCGAATCACCTGTTGATGGCGAAGGTGCGGATCCAACGGAAAATGCAAAAGCGCCTCTGTTCTCAGATGGAAGCGGTCGCATGACCGCGGGAACCGCTTATGATGTGACACGCCAAGAAGAGCTTGAAACGCGATTGAAACGCGAGGCCGCAGCGCATGCGGAGGTTCTCGAGCGTCTGGGCACCGCGATCGCCATTTATGGCTCCGACACCCGATTGATTTTCTTCAACACCGCGTTTGCCGAACTTTGGGACCTGAGTCTGGATTGGCTCCGGGAACGACCAACTTATGCTGCGCTTCTTGATATGCTTCGTGCGGAAAGACGGTTACCTGAGGTCGCGGATTTTCCAGCCTATAAAGACAAGGAACTCGAGAGGTTCACATCGCTTCTCGAGCCGACAGAAGATGTATTGCACCTTCCCGGGGGCGGAACCCTCCGGCGGGTGGTCGCCCCTCACCCAATGGGCGGCCTTCTAACAACCTACGAAGACATCACCGACAAGCTCGCGTTGGAGCGATCCTACAACACACTCATCGCCGTCCAGCGTGAAACCATTGACAATTTGCAAGAAGCGGTCGCGGTCTTTGGGGATGAAGGCGAGTTGCGCCTTGCCAATCCCGCCTTTGCCGAGCTTTGGGATATTGAACCCGACGTATTGGAAGAAAGTCCGGTGATGGGTGAGGTCATCGATGCGTTTCAAAAACACTTCGATGATCTCGACGTTTGGTCCCGGCATCGAACGGTCATGCTCTCGGCCTTGGACAGCGAAATCCAGCGTACGGCACAGCAAGGCCGCGTTGTGCGTGCGGATGGATCGGTGCTCGAATTCATTTCCGTACCGCTGCCCGACGGCGGCGTCTTGTTTTGTTATAACGATGTTTCCGCGCCAGAGCGGGTAGCGCAAGCCTTGCGCGGCAGGGCCGAAGCGTTGACCGCAACGGATAAACTGCGGACAGAATTTCTCTCCAACGTTGCCGTTGAACTGGAAGGGCCTGTTTCGAGCATTAGCGCTCTGGCAAAACGACTTGCAAGCATTAAGCCAGGGCAGCCTGCAGCCGTCGTCAAAGATATCATCGATGCGTCGGCGACGCTTGGAACCCTTATTGAAGATGTCAGGGACTTATCGCGTGTCGAAACGGGCCAGCAGACACTCCATCTCGATTCCTTCGATATCTATGATGTCGTGAATCGCGTTTCGACCATGACACGGGAAGTGGTCAAGCGTCACGGCGTCACGCTTGAAATTGCATGTGAGAAAAACATTGGATGGATGGTGGGCGACGCCGCGCGTATCAAGCAAACGCTCTATCATCTTATAACCGGCGCTCTAAAAAATATTCCAGAAGGCGAACGTCTAACCTTGTTGGCTGAACGCGATAGTACGGCAAAAGGCGATGTCACGTTGGCGATACGCCATGCAGCCAACGGTCAAACCCACGCCGGACTCGGCGTCTACCTCGCCCAACGCATCGCGGAACTTCATGGCGGTCACCTGACAACAGACGCCGATGGTTCAGATATTCTTATCGCCTGCAGGCTTCCGGTCGGCGATACCGCCGACGCAAAAAGCGCGCACGGAACCGGGACGTAGTGAAACGCTATGCCCGATGCGCTCTTTATACCCGAACAGGGAACCATCACGCTTTCCACCGAAAAAGATACGATAAAGTTCGGCGAGACATTGAGCAATCTCGTGCAGCCCGGTGATGTTGTCGCCCTGTATGGACCTCTCGGCGCCGGAAAAACAACGCTTGCCCGCGGTCTTATCCAACACCTTTTGGATACTGAAGAGGAGGTCGTGAGTCCGACCTTTACCCTGGTGCAAACGTACGAGACAAACTGCGGCACGATCTGGCATTTCGATTTGTACCGCATTGAGAATCCGAACGATGTGGTAGAACTCGGATGGGACGACGCGCTTGCTGACGGCATAAGCCTTGTGGAATGGCCAGAGCATGCAGAATCGTTTCTTCCGCCGACGGCGTTGAAAGTCGAAATATCATCGAAGCCGGGAGACACCGTCCGGCACGTGCGGCTTGCTGGACAAAAATCATGGCATGACCGCTTAAAAACTCTGGTCGATTATGGCCGTTGACCGCGAACACCTCATAAAAAAATTTCTGGATCAGGCGGGTTGGGAGAGCGCCGAACGCAAACTCTTAGCCGGTGACGCGTCCTTTCGCCGATATGATCGGCTGACAAAATCAAGGGAATCAGCCGTGCTTATGGATGCGCCGCCACCTCATGAGGATGTGCGTCCGTTTGTTCGTATTGCTCGGCACCTGTTCGACCACGGGTTTTCTGTGCCAAAGATTTTGGCGGAAGATCAGGACGCAGGCCTTCTCTTGCTCGAGGACCTAGGTGACAACACCTACACGAAACTTCTCGCGCAAAAACACGATGAACGAGATTTATACACCTTGGCTGTAGATACTTTGATCGCGTTACACTCGTTTCCTGAGAACACCATCACGCCCCCGGGCGTGCAAACGTACGACATGCCGCGCCTTATCGAAGAGGTTGGGCGACTCCTAGAATGGTACCTCCCGCTCGTCGGCGCACCACCGCTGTCTAAGAAGGAAATAGAAACGTTTGATGACCTATGGCGCGATCTTCTTCCGCGCGCATGGGCCGTTCCCTCATCGCTTATCTTATTCGACTTTCATGTAGACAATTTATTGCTACTTTCAGACCGGCCAGGAATAAAAGCCTGCGGACTTCTTGATTTTCAGGACGCAGTGGTCGGGCCGATCACATATGACCTCATGTCGCTTCTCGAAGACGCGCGCCGAGATGTTGATCAAGCTCTCATCTCGGATTTGAAGGCGCGGTACTTGTCCGCGTTTTCCTCTTTAGATAAAGACGCGTTCGACACTTCATGGGCGATTATGGCGGCGCAACGTCACGTTCGCGTTTTGGGAACTTTTGCCCGACTCAAGATACGCGATGGCAAACCGCATTACCTACAACACATCCCGCGCCTATGGAGATATATGGATACCTGTCTCTCCCATCCGGCCCTCAATGATTTAAAAGCCTGGTTCGACACCCATATTCCGCCGGACCGAAGGACTGTGACGACGTGAGTTTCTTCACCCCCACCACCGCAATGCTGCTCGCGGCCGGCCTTGGCACACGTATGCGGCCACTGACCGAACGCACGCCCAAGCCTCTCATCGAAGTGGGCGGCAAACCGTTGATCGATTGGACGCTAGATCAGCTGGCCGCTGCGGGCGTGGGTCAAGCGGTCGTTAATGTTCACCACCTCGCCCCGCAACTCATCGCCCACCTAGAGAAAAGGCAAGCGCCCACGATTTCAATTTCCAATGAGTCAGAACGGCTTCTCGATACCGGCGGCGGCATTGTGAAGGCGCTCCCCCTCCTTGGCTCAGATCCATTTTACGTTTTTGGATGCGACACGATTACGCTGGATGGCACAGAGCCTACGCTGAACCGTTTGAACCAAGCTTGGGCAGAAGATGAAATGGATGTGCTGATGCTTGTTCATCCGGTTGACGATACTCATGGCTATCAGGGTGCGGGTGATTTTTTTATGGATGCGGACGGGAGTCTCACACGGCGGGGAAAGGCGGTGCGCGCGCCATACGTCTATACCGGAATTCAAATTGTTCACCCGCGCCTCTTCGAGGGTAGAAAGACAGAACCGTTCTCCATGAATTTGCTTTGGGATGAAGCAATCAGAGACCATCGCCTGAAAGCGATTGTTCATACCGGCTCATGGTTTCATGTGGGGACACCCGAGGCTATTGAGACAACAAACGCGGCTTTAACGAGACGATGAATTCAGCGTCACCATCATGGCGGGAGGTCGCCGAACGCCCGTCGGCAGTATTTAATATCCCGTCTCACTTACCGTTCGTCGATACACTCGCGCGCACCCTCTTTGACGGCGCGAGCGACGATCCACTCGCCTTAACCTCCATTACGGTTCTCTTGCCGACCCGCCGCGCGTGCCGAAGTTTACGCGAAGCTTTTTTGCGACTCAGCGAGGGGCACCCCCTTCTACTGCCGCGCCTTGTTCCCTTGAATGATTTGGATGACGAAGAGGTTTTGTTCTCGTCCTTTCATGCGCCCGAGGCGATCAGCGATATACCGCCGCCGATCGCACCGCTCAAACGCGTTCTCTTGCTCGCACGCTTAATCCAGGCCCGCGGCGACGTTGGCGCTGAGCAGGCGGTTCGCCTCGCCGAGGAACTTGCAAAGTTTTTGGATCAAGTTCAAACCGAACAATTGTCGCTCGAAAAACTAAAAGACTTGGTGCCCGAAGATTACGCGGCTCACTGGCAAGTCACCCTCAAGTTCTTGGGTATTTTATCCGAAGCATGGCCCGAAATATTAAAGGCCGAAGGCGCCATTGATCCTGCCGATCATCGCAATCAAGTCTTTGCCGCCCAAGCGAAAATTTGGGCGGCGGGCGGCGCGCCGGGACCGGTTATCGCCGCCGGTTCGACCGGGAGCATTCCAGCAACCGCGGCTCTATTGGCGGTAATTGCAAACATGAAAGGCGGCGCGGTGGTGCTGCCCGGGATGGACCAAACGCTTACGGAAAACGACTGGTCGGCGGTGGATGAATCGCACCCGCAGTACGGTTTTAAGCAGCTCTTAGCGAGGTTTAAGGTCTCTCCCGACATGGTTCACCCATGGCCTTTGCATGGTCAAACCCCCAAAAATGCACGGTTAACGCATGAAAAAGGCATGGTGAAATCACGGTTTTTGACCGAAGTGATGCGTCCGGCAGCCACAACCGATGCTTGGCGCGAAATGACCCCCCTCGACCCCACCGCCATCGACGGACTCGCGCAAATCGATTGCCCGGCGCCGCGCGAAGAAGCCGAAGTGATTGCACTCATCATGCGCTATGCGTTGACGAGGGACGAACAGACGTGCGCGATGGTTACGCCCGACCGCACGCTGGCTGAACGCGTCTCAATGGAACTCAAACGATGGGGCATCGATATTGATGATTCCGCTGGTCGGCCTTTGCACAAAACACCACCCGGCGCGTTTTTGCGTCTTGTTGCTGCCATGGTCGCGGATGATTTCGCACCCGTGCCGACACTCGCGGTGTGCAAGCACCCGCTCGCAAGCGGCGGAATGGATACGGCCGAGTTTCGAAAACTCACGCGGCGCGTAGAAATCGAAATCTTGCGCGGACCGCGCCCACCGGCAGGTCTGAGCGGGCTAAAAAGTCTTGTTAAAAATCGCGACGACGACGTTGGTGATATCGAGCGCTGGATAAAAATATTAAAAAAGGCGTGCGGAAAACTTTCCAAATTGATGGCAACCGAGTCCGCATCTCTATCTGACTTGCTCGATGCGCATATGAGCGCGGCGGAATCCTTGGCGGCGTCTATCGATACACCCGGCGCGCTTCGTCTTTGGTCGGAGGAGGCAGGAGAAGCGGCAAGCGCATTCGTCGCCGAGCTCGCGCAACACTGTGATGTTCTCTCACCCATCTCGCCCCAAACCTATCCTGCACTTCTTGAAACACTGATGGCGGCACAAGTTGTACGTCCGCGTTTTGGCAAACATCCGCGTCTGCATATCCTTGGGCCCTTGGAAGCGCGCCTGCAGAGGTTCGACGTTTTGATTCTCGCTGGATTGAACGAGGGCACTTGGCCCGCCGAGGCGAGCGCGGATCCGTGGATGAGCCGACCGATGCGCAAAGACTTTGGCCTTCCCTCGCCAGAGCGGCGGATCGGACTGGCGGCTCATGACATTTCCCAAGCGCTCTGTGGTCCGCGCGTCGTGATGACACGCGCCGAGAGAGTTGACGGCACACCAACGGTTCCCTCTCGCTGGTTGATGCGCCTCGAGCGTGCAGCGGAAGCCGGTGGATTAGCAGACGGTTTGATTGGAGAAGACGCGGTATTGTTGCCCTGGGCGCGGGAGATGAGCACACCCGCATCCTTTGAGTCGATTGCGCCTCCGGCTCCAACACCGCCCCTCGCTTCGCGGCCGCGCCGTCTGTCGGTGACTGAAATCGAAACCTGGATGCGTGATCCCTACAGCATCTACGCTCGCCACATTCTCGGTCTTAGTCCTCTCGACCCCTTAGACCAGGACGTCAGCGCGGCCGACTATGGATCATTGATTCACCACATCTTGCATCAGTTTATCGCTGCACATCCGAGCGGGCCGCTTCCCAAGAACCCATTATCCAAACTTCTGAAAATTGGTGACCGCGTTTTTGAAAACGATGCACTGCCGCCGGGAGTGCTTGCGTTTTGGCAGCCACGCTTTGAGCGGATCGCAGAATGGTTCATTACGATCGAAAAAGCGCGCCGCGCAGATCTCGCGCAGTCCTTTACCGAAATTCGCGGCGAGATGAGTCTTCGGACCCCGGCCGGGCCGTTCACATTGATCGGCAAGGCCGATCGCATCGACCGCACCAAAGACGGGCGCATAGCCGTTATCGACTATAAGACCGGTACACCCCCTTCGGACGAAGAAGTCATTGCGGGATTTTCACCGCAACTTCCGCTCGAGGCCGCTATGATCGCAAGCGGCGGCTTTGACGGGGTGCCAAAAGGAAAGCTCGATGCCTTGATGTTTTGGCACTTGCATGGACGCGGCGACGGCGGCCGTGAATTTTCTGTGGACGGCGATGTTCCCGCGCTGGCCGCCGAGGCGCGCAAAGGACTTGCCGAGCTCATCGCCAAATTTGACGACCCGAAAACCGCCTATGAAGCGCGCCCCAATCCGGCCTACGCGCCGATGTTTAGTCCCTACGGTCATCTCGCCCGTGTGAAAGAGTGGGCGGCGGGAGAGGATGAGGGATGAACCAGGTCGATCCCATTGCGATCGCAAACCGCGCGCAAGCCACCGCCATTGAACCCGATGCCAGCGTTTGGGTCAGTGCTTCGGCTGGGTCCGGCAAGACTAAGGTTTTAACGGACCGGGTGCTGGCGCTTTTGCTTGCTGGAACGGCTCCTCACCGCATTTTGTGCCTGACGTTCACCAAAGCTGCGGCTGCGGAAATGAGCAACCGTATATCGCGACGATTGGCCGCTTGGACAACGGCCAGCGATGACGCGCTGCGTGAAGATGTCGAACGGTTACGACAGGGCCAGCCGGACGAAAAAATTATCGAGCGGGCACGGCGACTTTTTGCGGAAGTTTTAGATGCGCCCGGCGGTCTGCAAATTTCAACCTTGCACGCGTTTTGCCAATCACTGCTGCGCCGCTTTCCTTTGGAAGCCGGACTCGCGCCGCATTTCACCCTCATGGATGAACGCGATGCGATGGAAGCCCTTGAAGAGGCTTTAGACGACACCATCGCACACGCCCACGAAGGGGATGACGACGCACTAGCGGACGCCATGTCGGTTTTAACCGCCCGGGTGCATGAATCAAATTTCGCCGAGCTGATGAACGCCCTGGTTGCCGCGCGCGGAAAACTTGCGCGAACTCTTGCCCTGCACGGTGGATTGTCAGGCACGGTTGCCGCCATGCGCACGACGCTTGGATTGTCGCCGAGTGAAACCGAAGAGACCATTATCGAGCAAGCCTGCAAGACAGACGCTTTTGATGGCCCCGCCCTTAAAGCAGCGGTGAAGGTGCTGGCCACCGGCAGTAAAACCGATCAAGCCCGAGGACAGGGTATTGCCGACTGGCTAGGTGTTTCCAAAACCCGAAGCGCTGAATTTCAAAATTACACCTCGGTCTTTCTGACCCAAAAAGGCGATGTGCGCGCAACATTGATGACAAAAAAGCTGTGCGCGGATCATCCGGACGAATTGCGCACCTTGGAGTCCGAGGCACGGCGTGTGCAAGACGTATTCACGCGGTTGAAAGCAGCGCGCGTCGCGGAAGGTACGGCGGCCGTGATGAGTGTTGGTGCAGCACTTCTCGACCGCTACAGCGCTGGGAAACGTGCCCGCGGACTGATGGATTATGATGATTTGATTCAAACCACCCGTCAACTTCTCGAACAACCGGGCGCCGCAGAATGGGTGCTCTATAAACTGGACGGTGGCATCGATCATATACTTATCGATGAGGCTCAAGACACCAATCCGGACCAATGGGCAATCGTCAAACCGTTGCGCATTGAATTCTTTTCCGGGCGCGGGCACCATGAAGAAATCTCCCCTGCTCCGCGGACAGTGTTTGCGGTCGGCGATCGCAAACAGTCTATCTATAGCTTCCAAGGTGCAGATCCAGGGGAGTTCGATCGTGAGCGAAAGGATTTAGAATCAAGCGTGCGCAATGCGAAGGTTCGCTGGGAAGACGTGGACATGAATGTCTCGTTTCGATCATCTCCGGCCATATTGGATGCGGTGGACGCGGTCTTCGATCTCGAGGCGGCAAAGACTGGAATCGTTCTTGAGCCAGACGAAAAAATTTCACACCTGGCGGCCCGCAAGGCTGATGCGGGATTAGTAGAAGTATGGCCCTGCATTGAACCGGATATCGCAGATGCGCAAACCGGGTGGAAACCACCGGTCGAACGGCACAGGGGAGATTCCCCTCAAAACCGACTGGCGGGCGTTGTGGCCGCACGCATTGAGCACATGGTGAACAGCGGCGAGCGTCTTGAGTCCAAGAACAGGCCCATCCGGCCGGGCGACATTATGGTATTGGTGCGCCGGCGCACAGGGTTTGTCGATGAGTTGGTGCGTCAGCTTAAACAGCGAGGCGTGTCTGTCGCTGGCGTCGACCGTATGGTTTTGACCGACCAAATCGCCGTGATGGATTTGATCGCTTTGGGAGAGCTTCTGCTCCTCCCGGAAGATGATCTCACTTTAGCGACCGTCTTACGCAGTCCATTGGTCGGCTTGAGCGAAGAGGATCTCTTTACGCTCGCCCACGGCCGGGGATCTAAATCTCTCTGGGATGCGCTTACGGCCGAGGCGGGACGCGAGACTCCCCTAGGTGAGGCGCAAAAATTTCTCGGGGATTTGATGGCCCTGACCGACTATATGACTCCCGCTGAATTATTTGGCCATGTCCTGGTGGCCTGCGGCGGACGGCAAAAACTTCTCGCCCGGCTGGGTGTTGACGCCGACGATCCCATTGACGAGTTTTTGAACCTTGCCCTGAACTTTGAAAAAACCCATCCGCCGTCCTTGCAAGACTTTCTGCACTGGCTAGCGACCAGCGATGCGCAGATCAAACGCGATTTGGATCAAAGCGGCGTTGACGCCGTGCGGGTGATCACCGTGCATGGCGCAAAGGGATTGCAAGCACCCGTCGTTTTTCTGCCCGACACCACCCAAGTGCCGGTGTTTCGCGATCAGCTTTTATGGACCGGCGCGCCGTCACATCTTTGCCTTTGGGCATCGAAAGCCGATGACCTTGATCCGGTAACCGCAAACCTCAGAGATGAAGCGAAGGCCGCCCAGGAACGCGAGCACCACCGACTGATGTATGTCGCCCTGACCCGCGCGGAAGACCGGCTTTACGTGTGCGGATGGAAAACCCGCACCGCGGCCCGGTTCGATCAAAGCTGGTACGGTCTAATCAAGGCCGGTCTTGACCTCAAACCCCAAACCCAGAGCGCTGAGGAGTCTTTTTTGGCAACTCAGGATGCGATGCCAAGTGGAGAGGTGCTGCGGCTAACCTCCGCGCAAACTGCGCCCGTAGAAACCGAAACCGGACCGCAAACACAGCTCGCGCCGAAACCATTGCCCGCTTGGGGACGCGAACCCCCTGGACCGGAAGCCGACCCGCCGCAACCTTTGGCGCCCTCGCGCGCAACACGCGCCGATCCGCCTGCCAACAGCCCGCTGCAAAAAGATGGGCGCGCGCGTTATCAACGAGGACTTTTAATCCACCGATTGTTGCAAAGTTTGCCAGACCTTCCCCGTGAAAAACGTGAGCGCGCCGCACGCGCCTATGTGAGCCGCTCAGCGTGGGAATTGGATGAGGATGCGCAAAACGACATCGTTACGGAAACCCTTGCGGTGATGGACCACGATGACTTTGCAGTTTTATTTGGACCGGGATCGAAAGCCGAGGTTCCGGTGACCGGACTGGTCGGCGGCTTCGCCGTCTCCGGCCAGGTGGACCGGTTGGTGGTTACGGACGCTGATGTTTGGATTATCGATTACAAAACCAACCGTCCGCCGCCGCGCGCGCAAGAAAGCGTTGATCCGGCGTATGTGTTTCAAATGGCCACTTACCGCGCCGCGTTAAGAGCGATTTATCCGGACAAGACCATTCATTGTGTGCTGCTGTGGACCCATGGCGGCAAGGCGGGCCCGTTTACGATTGAACTTGAATCCGGGCGAATGGATGAAGCTCTCGCCCATCTCGATCTGATACACTGACATCATGACGGAACTGACACCTTCTCCCAGTACTGAGAACGACGAGGCCGACACGGATGGACGTGTCGAGGGTGTATTCGTGCGTGAGCATTGGTATTACGCGGTGTCGTCGTCCGAACTCGAGCCTGGCATGATGGTTCACCGCACACTTTTGGGCGAGCCGGTGCTTATCGGGCGAGATGCTAAAGGCGCGGTGTTCGCTATATGCGACACCTGCCCGCACCGAGGCACGCTACTATCGCGCGGAGCGTTTAACGGGCGGGAAGTGCAATGCCCGTATCATGGGTGGCGGTTTGCAACGAACGGTCAATGCACATCCATTCCTTCGCAAACCAAAACGCAAAAGCCGCAAGCGGAAGACATTCGCACGAAATCCTATGCGGTCTGTGAGCAACAGGGAAACATTTGGATTTTCATGGGATCGCCAGAAAATGCGTCTTCGCCGCCGCCCAAAGTTCCGGCGATTGGCGATCGTTTCCAATTGCATATCGCGATGCGGTTTTCATGCAACATTGATTTGGCAGTGAGCGGGCTTATGGACCCGGCGCACGGCGCGTTTGTTCACCGCTCTAAGGTGTGGCGCAGCGAAGATAGCATTTACGAAAAACAAAAAGCATTTTCTCCGCTTGCCGAGCATGAGGGCCTAGGGTGGCGCATGGATCGTCACGCCGCCTCACGCAACTCAAGAGCCTACAAACTCTTTCTCGGCGGCGCACCAGAGACGGAAATCACCTACACCATTCCTTCTGTGCGGATCGAGCACGCCCAGACAAAGAAATATTCCTATTGCGGACTGACCGCATGCACGCCGGTGAGCGCGCAGGAAACCGATGTGCATCATGTGATGTATTGGAATGTTCCCGGCGGCGCTCTTTTGCGCCCGATTGTCCGGCGCATTGCCGCGCGGTTTTTAGACCAAGACCGCCAGGCTGTTCAGGCTATGCAAGAAGGCCTCGCCTCTAATCCGCCGACAATGTTGGTTCAGGACGCGGACACCCAAACCCGCTGGTATTACCGTCTAAAACGCGAGGCCCTTGCGGCCCAAGCCGAAGGGCGCGCGCCGGTCAATCCGATCACGCCCGTGACCCTGACCTGGCGGAGCTAACCGGAACCATTTTCGCCGCAAGAGATGGAAAATGGCACAAATCCTGGAGTTTGAGGCGACCTTGACGCTGCGAAGGCCGGTACCTAGATTCAGCGCACCCTCATTTGCGCAGCCCATCTGCCGCGCCCTCAAGACAAAGGACAAGATTTATGAAACAGGTATCGGACGACTCCTTCGAAGCAGACGTACTGAAGGCGGAAGGCCCCGTATTGGTGGACTTCTGGGCGGAGTGGTGCGGACCGTGTAAGCAAATCACCCCTGCTTTAGAGAAGATCGCCGGCGAGATGGACGGCAAGTTGACCTTTACTAAGATCAACATCGACGACAATCCGCAAACGCCAACGCAATTTGGTGTGCGCGGTATTCCGACGCTGATGATTTTCAAGGACGGGCAAGTCGCAGCCATGAAGGTGGGCGCGCTGCCGGAAAGCAAACTCAAAGAATGGGTGGAGCAGTCGATTTAAATTCATCCAAGAGCCAAACTCTAAATTGCTAAAACCCCGCCGAACTCTAGGCGGGGTTTTAATTTTGGTGGTGGGTTTTTTACTGATGCAGTCAATAAAATTTGCGAATATGAGACCTTGCGCACCAAAAAATAGAAGGGCGCGAATACTGTGCAGCTCTATCGCTTGGCCTACAAAAGCGACGTGAAGGGGAGGCTCTCGAAAGCCGATCTTCGAGACATCCTAAAGACATCTTCGAACAACAACTTCGAAGACAGTATAACGGGCGCTCTCGTCTTTGACTCGGGTATTTTTCTGCAGATACTGGAAGGCTCACGCGCTTCGGTCAACCGGACGTACCGGCGCATACTTGCCGATCCGCGGCATGAGAAAATAGAACTGGTTGGTCTTGAGCCTGCGGAAAAGCGCCAATTTCCAAAATGGTCGATGGCCCTTATTCAGCAAAACGATGCGACCAAGAAAATTCTGTATGCGTTTTGCGGGGCGAACAAACCTGTCGTTGATGCCATGAACGTCAACGAAATATCTGCGATGATGCGTGCGATGATCGGAGCGCAGGATGAAAACGTCGACCCAGTCGACGCGTAACGCCCTTTCGGAAAGTCAGTTTTGCTTTTAAACGCGCGGCCCGCTACAACGAGGGTCACGAAAGGGGCGAGGCACAACAATGACCACACCATCAAGCGGCGGATATGTCACCGATACGTCCTACGTGGCGGAGTTTTACGGCGATCACGCGCCGCCGCACCTCAATCTTGTTGCCGCGGCCAATGGGTTTCGCCCACGCCCCCTGGATGGTGATTTCACCTGGTGCGATTATGGCTGCGGCAATGCCATCACCGCCAATGTGCTCGCCGGATGTTATCCGAACGCAAAATTTTATGGGGTCGATTTTCTACCCGCTCATATTCGCACCGCTGAGACCCTCGCTATCCGCGGCGGACTAGAGAACGCCACATTCCTGCAAAAGAGTTTCACCGAACTTGAGGAGGGCGATCTTCCGCCGCTGGATTTCGCGGTGATGCATGGCGTGTTGAGCTGGGTGGACGAAGCCACGCGCGATGCGGTTCTGGCCGATGCGGCCAAGCGCTTGAAGCCTGGCGGGATCTTGATGACGGGCGTCAACGCCATGCCGGGGTGGGCGGCGAAACTGCCGATGCGCAATATGATTTATTCTCTCACCCAGGATAATCAGGACACCTTGGAGCGCGCGCAGGTCGGCCTCGACTGGCTCAATAAACTAAAGACCGCGCAGGTAAAATATTTCCGCGATAACCCGGCGCTGGCCGATGCGGTCGACGAGCTCACGCGCACCGATCCGCGGTATATGGCGCACGAGTATTTCAATGAACACTTGCGCGCATTTTACTTTGCCGAGCTGCGGGCGTTGATGGAACCACACGGCCTGAAGTTCGCGGGCTGCGCGCGATTGTTTTTGAATATGGTGGACCTGACGGTGCCACCCGATTTGCAAGACGAGTTTCGCAACGTCAAAAGCCGGGCGGAATTGGAGGCCAAGCGCGACTTCATCCGCAATGAAACCTTCCGCCGGGATGTATGGGTAAAGGGCGAGTCCATCAAGACCGAGGACGAATGGCTGGGTATAAATCAGAGCCTTGTTTTTGGAACGGTTGAACCGCTTGCGAAGATCGATCGGGACGTTGCGTTTGGCGACATTCAACTCAGCTATAAAAACGAACCTTTTGAGACGGTGCTAAACCTCGTGGCCGCACAAGGCACCAGCGTTGCTTCGATGGAAAACATCCCTGGTTTAGATGACTTGTCTCCCTGGACGCGGGCGGAAGCCGCACGACTTTTAGCGGCAGGCGGGCAGGTGATGGGCTTTGCCAACGAAACGGCGGCGGTAAAGGTGCCAAAAGGCGCGAAGCTTTCAATGCCCGCCGTCAATCGCGGCATGATCAAGGAGCTCGGCCTAACCGTTGCACGCATTGCACTGGCGGCGCCAAACGCGGGAACAGGTGTGGAGCTTGCGAACATCGATGCCATTTTGCTGCTCGCGCGCTGCGACAAGGGCTCTGACGGCGCCGTGGCCATGGCACGCAAAGTGCTCGAGGTGGGCGACGGCGATGTTGTCATCGGCGGACAAACCCTGAAGCCAAAGGAGGTTCAGAGCCTTCTTGCCGAGCGCCTCAAGGTGATCGAAGAGACCCTGCTCGACAAATTCGCCGAGATCGGCGTGGTGTCCGTCGAAAGTTAGCGCACCTTTACGCGTAGTCCTGATCAGTTTCGATGCCCTTGTTGGTGAAGTCCTTCAGCAACAACGTCGCAACGATGCTGATACCCGCCGCAATGGCGACGTATATCGCAACCGACATTCCGCTATTAAATGTGGCAAGCAGATACGCCGCGATCATCGGCGCCGGACCGCCGGCAATAATCGAGGTCAATTGATAACCGAGCGAGGCCCCAGAGTAGCGCAAGTTTCCTTTAAAATTCTCGGCGATCATCGCGGCTTGCGGGCCGTACATCATATTGTGCGGCAGCAACGAGATGGTAATAGCAAAGAAAATGAGTGAGGCTGATCCGCTTTCCATCATCGCGAAATAAATAAACGCGAAGATGGCCGTAGTCGTCGAGCCGATAATATACATTTTGCGCCGTCCAATCTGGTCGGACAGCCAACCGAACAAGGGAATCCAGATCAAAGACAAGACGGACGCCGCCATCACGCCATAGAGCAGAAAACTCCGCTCCATATCGAGATACTGGGTGCCGTAGGCGAGGACAAAGGTCGTAAAAATATAAAACGACGCGTTTTCGCCCACACGCGCAAACGCCGAGACTATAATTTCCTTCGGCTGCTCTTTGATGACTTTTAAAATGGGCGCTTCTTCGATTTTGTTCTCCGCCTGCATCTTGCGGAAAGTCGGCGTCTCCAAAACGCCAAGACGGATATAAAGGCCCACAAGAACCAAAAGGAAACTAAAGAAGAACGGAATACGCCAACCCCACTCGAGGAAGAACTGGTCGTCAGTCGTCAGAACCACGGCCAACACCACAAGGTTGCCCATGAACAGGCCGACCGGCACACCGAATTGCGGCCACGAGGCGATGAATCCCCGATTCTTATTGGTCTTCGCCCATTCCATAGACATCAGAACCGCACCGCCCCATTCGCCGCCAACGCCAATGCCCTGAACAAAGCGCAGAATGGTGAGCAAAATCGCTCCCCACATGCCGATGACTTCATAGGTCGGCACTAAAGCGATAAAGAAGGTGGAAAAGCCCATCAGCATGAGTGTGGTGACAAGAGTGGCTTTGCGGCCGATGCGGTCACCATAATGACCAAACACCGCCGCGCCGATGGGACGAGCGACAAAACCGACAAAGAAGGTCCCGAACGCGAGGAGCGTTCCGGTCAGAGGCTCCGATTCAGGAAAAAAGAGTTGGCCGAAAACAAGGCCCGCGACGATCCCGTAGATAAAAAAATCATACCACTCGATGGCGGTACCGATGGTGGACGCCGTGACGGCGCGGGTCAGTTGTTTTTGGTGTTCCGCATCGGAAATTTGGACCGGCGCATTAACATCACTCATGATTTTCCCCTTGTCTTCTCGCCGCGCGCATGCACGAAGGCGAGCCCCCTACTCTCATTCCCTCCCCCTTCATAGAAATGACAGCCCGGTGACGTCCAGACAAAAATTGAAAATTGGGAAAATTACGCGCCGCGGCGCTCAATAAAGCCCGTCTAGCGGTACTTTTTGATCGGTTTCGCGGAAAATCCGGAAAAATAGTTCAGAACGATATCGAGCTTCGCTTTTCCTGAAACCGTGAAGGTTGCTTTATCAACGGACGGTTTGCTCATTCCCAATCGAGGATTGTTCGGGAAACCATATCCGTCACTAAACACGTCCAGTTTTCCGCTAGCATTGCGATCGTGAAGCACCGACAGGGAGTATTCCCCGTCCTCGGGCACAGCGACACAAATGCGCACATCTCCACTTTCAGGCGTGCGCACGTCAAAACGTTTGAACAGTTTACCTTCTGACGTCAGTTTAGCGCGCGATGCTAGAAAATCCTCTTGTGTCGCCGGATACAATTCAACACGCACATTGCCCGCACGATTCTTAAATCCATACACACGAACGAGCACAGACGGACCATCGGCAATACGCGAACACGCCGCTGCCTCCGGACCGAGAATATCGGGCCCGAGGGGAGACTCTTGCGCGTATGTTGTTTGCGAGACCAAGCAGATAAGTCCGACAATGGAAACTGATTGAAGCAATTTACGCATGTGCAGCTACCCGTCCTTGTGAAAAGTGCGCGCCTTAAGATCGACACGGCGATGATCATACCAATAGGCCCGAGTATGGTCTGTTACAATTAAGGCGAAGATATGAAAAATCTGGAAATCATTCTTTGTCCTTGCCTCCGGCCCCATTTTCCCCGTACCCCAAGGGCTGCACTTCGGGGATTATTACGTGGAATACATTTTACTAGTTGGAGCAGCGTTTATCGCCGGGACCATGAATGCGGTGGCGGGCGGCGGCACATTCATTACGTTTCCGGCGCTCGTTTTTGTAGGCGTTCCGCCCCTTAACGCCAATGCCTCGAATGGCGTCGGGCTGTTTCCCGGAAACTTCTCCAGCGCATGGGCCTATCGGCATGACTACAAAAATTTTGACGGCGTTCCGTTCTGGGCGCTCGCCGCTATGGGTACAGCCGGCGGCTTGGTCGGAGCGGTCCTTCTTCTGCTTACGCCCGGTCCCGACGTTCGATGCCATGGTGCCTTGGCTCATTCTTGTTGCGACATTGGTTTTTATTTTCGGACCGCGCATCGCGCCGCACTTGAACAGGTATTTTCGCATCGGTCCAGGCGCCCTGCTCACCATCCAATTTACGGTGAGTATTTACGGTGGATACTTTGGTGGGGCGATGGGCATTATTATGCTCGCGGTTTACACGCTGTTCGGACAAACCAATTTAAACACCATGAACGCCACCAAGACTTTGTTGGCTGGATTCATCAATGGCATCGCCGTTATTGTTTTTATCGGCTCTGACGTTCTCTTGGGAACGCATTTTGTTTGGTGGCCGCAGACGATCGCCCTGCTTATTGGCGCAACGGCGGGCGGATATATAGGCGCGCGAGTCGCACGGCAGATGAATCCACGGTATGTCCGCGCAGCAATCATCATTATCAGTGTTGGGGTGACCGCCGCTTTCTTTGTGCGCGAGTTCTATTAAACCCCTTTCGATAAACGATGACTTCACGGCGTTGACCCTTTAGACTTCTGTTCGGCGGCGAACGGCGAAACCGAGGTCACGGGTTCATGGAAAGCACCACGACATTTGCAGAGAGCGTCAACAGTATCGTCATGCCGATACTGAACACGATGCAGCAAGAACTTCCCAGGTTGATCACGAGTGCAAGCCTTCTCCTCCTTGGGTGGATAGTCGCCGCGCTTTTGCGAATTTTGATTATCCGTCTTGCGCGCGGCCTTAATCAGGTTGTCACCCGCGTGGGGTCGGCGAACACAGCTTCGCGGCTGCAAGTCTCAGACGCCGCCGCCGATACCTTCGGATCGATCGTGTTTTGGGCCGTCCTTTTACTCTTTGTCACTGTCGCGGCTGAAAACGCAGGCTTCACACGGGTCTCTGGATGGCTGGAAGGCATCATTACCTTCCTTCCTGTTCTTTTTGCGGGCGGTCTCATAATTTTTGTCGGCTACTTGCTGAGCAAAATTGTACGCGAACTCATTGCCTCGGCGCTTGCCGCGGTCGGGAGCTCGCACGGCCAAGCTCTTGGCGGGGTCGCGCAGGTCCTTATCATCGTGCTCGCCCTGCTGACCGGCGTCCAGCAAATCGGCATAGATGTGTCGGTCCTGGTCGCCATTACCGTTACGGCCATAGGCGCAGTTATAGGTGGCTTCGCTTTAGCCTTTGCGCTCGGCGGGCGCGACCTCTTGGCGAACATGATCGCGGCGTTTGAATTGCAGCGCCACTACCGTGTCGGCCAGCGCATTCGCGTAGATGGAAAAGAGGGCACGATAATCTCCTTCGCGCCAACCACCGTGATGCTTGCCGGAGCGAAAGGGCGATATGCAGTCCCTGCGAAAACATTCCAGTCGGATATTGTCGAATTGATCGAGGACCACACATCTGATGACGCTCAAAGCTCCACTGAGCCTCGCGTTTCTTGAGGGTCATCCTCAGTCGGCGGCGCACGTTCTGGAATCCACACCGCCTGACGCGGCGGCCAAACTCCTTGCGCAACTGCCGCCGCGTCTAGCTGCGACGACAAGCGCGCATATGATTCCGCTTGTCGCGGCAAAGATATTTTGTGTCCTGGACATTAAAGCCGCAGCTGCAATCCTCGCGGATATGGAGGGGCCTGCGGCGACATCTATTCTCAGGGTGTGGCCCACGGACCGCTTGCCTGTTTTTAAAGCAATGCCCAAACGCATAGGCGCGCGACTGCAACGCGCACTAAGTTACGCCTCGCATCTTGTCGGGGCTCACATGGACCCAACAGCCCCCGCACTAGACGAATCCATGACCAGTTCTGCGGCATTGGCGCGGCTTGAAACCATGGATCCCGTTCCGGATACCGTTGCAGTCGAGAACGCGAGCGGAAAATTCATTGGGTTGTTGAGCGTACGTGATCTTGTTGCCGCTCCCAATTCGTCGGTGCTTCGAAATATTGTAAATTCATCGCATCTGCCCTTGGTCGACGTCCAACCATTGACGACCGCCATCGACCTTCCGGCGTGGAGAGAAATGGTAGCCTTGCCAGTCGTCGACGGAGCAAATCGCTTTGTCGGCATGTTACATAGGCGCGCCTTAGACACAGGCGCGGACGACAACACAGAACCACTACCTGTCGGCCTTCAGTTTTCAGGATTCCTGTTACAGGTTTTTCAGCATTGCGCCATCAGCGTGGCCGTCATGATTGCCGACGCTTTCAATACAAAAGACTCCGAGCGCTCTTAATTTAAGGAGGTTGTTATGGATACAAGTCTCACCGCCGTATCCACTGCCTTAGAACGCCAGTACCTTCTCGACCATCCGGGAAATGCAGCTCAAAAAATTGAGCGCATGAAATTGGAAGATGTCATTCCGACGTTGACGATGCAGCCTGCAGGGGTGTTACGACGGATGGTTGAGCACTTAGCAACAGATGTCGGCGCAAGAATTGTCGAAAAACTCCGCTTGGAAACAGCACAGGACCTGTTGAATTTATTGCATCCGGGCGTTGCGGCGGCACTCTTGGGTCAGATGAGCGGACCCAAGCGCACCCAGCTTTTGGCAGCTTTACCTGAGCCCGTAAAGGATGAACTCGAACGGTTTATGAGTTATCCTCCAGGGACGGCTGCACGTCTTATGGATACCCATTACGTTGTTTTGCGCTCCGGCATGACTGCCGAAGATGCCGTACATCGCCTGCGCCAATCTGACATTTCTGGTCAGCGTGCCTTCATTGTGGTGGACGACGATAATCGGGCGGTGTCCCGCGTGAACGTGGAAGATCTTGTGGTCGCCATGCCGAAAACGGTAGTGGACACCTTTGCCAAGCCGATCACGTCTGTATTAGATCAGCAAAGCTCGGAAGAGGAACTCGCAGACATTGTCCGCAATACAGGGCTCGCCACTTTGCCCGTTGTTGGGCCAGACGGTCGCCTGATGGGTATCGTTCGCCCGCGCGAAGCCATTCGGGCCGTTGAGGAAACAGCAAGTGCCGA